>FR894492.1 GCA_000436115.1 Firmicutes bacterium CAG:534
AAATGGTCAAATAGATTTTTTAATAATGCAGTTTCTCGCATATTATATGTGGTAGTGGCAATTATAATGCCATCTGCAGTTTCAATTTTTTCTATTATCTTACCAATAACATTATAATGTGGACACTTTTCATGTCCTACTCGAAAACAGTTACTACATCCGATACAAAATGGCAAACCTTCTTCAATTAAATGCACTTCGTCAAATTCAATCTCTTTTTGGCTCTCAACTAAACAGTTTTTTGCCTGTTCTACTAACTTCCACGTATTTCCTCTGTGTGCACTTCCATTTATAATTAAAATTTTCACATTCTTCCCTCCAAACGACCTTTTATTTACATCATCATTTCATACACACTCGGAACTGCTGAAGTAACTAAGATATTAACTGCTGTTGCTACATTTAAGATTCCGTGTCCAATCATAATAGGCAGTGGATTTCTATTTTTGTAATACCAGTAGCAAATCCATAACGTTAATGGTAAAAAAGACAAAAAGCGATACATGATATATCTGCCATCCAATAACAACGGAATAAAACTATAATGAAATAAATTCTCTAACTTTTCTCCCGACATTAGGGAAATAATAATAAATACAGCAATAAACATCAAAGAACGTATCGGCAATAGTAAATACAATCTATTTTTTCTCATTTCTTCCCTCCGCCATACCAAGTGCTCCAATAAAAAGCAATTCTACAAGTGTATCAATATATCTATCACGTTCTGCCTTTATGGTAAGGTCATACCCTAGAATCTCCTTGGACGACCTACCTGACAAAAAGGCAACTTGCATAGTTGATGTAAGCATAAACGCCAGTATTCTTTTATTTTCTTCTCCAATATCATTTCGGATAGCCATAGAAAATCCCTTTTGCGTATATACGGAATTACTTTTTGCCTGATAATTTTGCATATCCCCAAGAATGGAAATACTGGAAATTGCATAATTATCAAAAAGAAAATCGTACACTTGCTTTGCCCAATCTGCCAGTCGCTCCTTATCGGTCAAACTATCTTTCTCATCATAATTCTTTTTATCTGGCGAAAAACACATCACCACATTATTGATAATTCTCTGAACACAAAT
>FR894493.1 GCA_000436115.1 Firmicutes bacterium CAG:534
CTCCTGTCATGCCTGCCTTAACTGCTCCGGCCTCGGCCGCCTGTGATGTTGCGCCAGCCTTTGTCAAGCCTGCTTTAGCTGCATTTGTCTTTGCTGCACCTGCTTCTGCCATACTTTCTCCTTCCAGGCCCTAAAGCCTTTTCACAAACAATGCCCTGATGGCATTTAAAACTGCGATCACCATAACTCCCACATCTGCAAAGATTGCAACCCACATGTTGGCAACACCTACTGCTCCTAAGAACAGGCAGATGATCTTAATGGCAATGGCAAAATAAATATTCTCATAGACAATGCGGATACATTTTCTGGAAATCCGGATAGCCTTGGCAATCTTCAGCGGATCATCATCCATAAGTACTACATCAGCCGCCTCAATAGCCGCATCTGAACCAAGAGCTCCCATGGCAATTCCGATATCTGCACGGGAAAGCACCGGCGCATCATTGATACCGTCACCTACAAAGGCAAGCTTTTCCTTTTCCGACTTCTGTGCAAGCAGCTCTTCCACACGGGTAACCTTGTCTGCGGGAAGAAGCTCACTGTGCACCTCACTGATCCCAAGCTCAGAGGCCACACTGTCCGCCACCTTTTTGGTATCTCCTGTGAGCATAACTGTTTTGGTGATACCGGCCTTTTTCAGTGCCGCAATAGCTTCCTTGGCATGAGGCTTCAAAAGGTCAGAAATCACTATGCAGCCTGCAAACACACCGTCTACAGCCACATAGACCTGAGTTCCTATCTGATCGCATTCTGTATAAGCAATGCCAAGATGCTTTAACAGCTTTCCGTTGCCTGCTGCTACCAGTCTGCCGTCTACCTTTGCCGTAACGCCCTTTCCACTGATCTCCGTCACATCACTGACTCTGTTTTTATCAATATCCCTGCCGTAAGCCTTCTGAAGGCTTTTACTGATGGGATGGCTGGAAAAGCTTTCGGCATATGCTGCCGCCTCAATCAATTCTTCCTTCGTAAGTCCTTCCGGATAAATCCCGCTGACCTCGAACACTCCCTGGGTCATGGTTCCGGTCTTGTCAAAAACAACATATTTCGTCTGGGAAAGCGTCTCTAAATAATTGGAGCCCTTCACCAGAACACCTTCCTTGCTGGCTCCGCCGATCCCTGCAAAAAAGCTAAGCGGAATACTGATGACCAGAGCACAGGGACAACTAATGACCAAGAAAGTCAATGCCCTGTAGATCCAGGTGCCCAAATCAGCAGGAAGTCCCATAAACAGCATCCTTACAAGAGGTGGAAGCACTGCCAGGGCCACTGCACCATAGCAGACAGCCGGCGTATAAACTCTTGCAAATTTGGAAATGAAATTTTCAGATCTGGACTTTCTGGAGCTGGAATTTTCTACAAGCTCCAAAATCTTGGAAACGGTGGATTCCCCAAATTCCTTGGTGGTTTCGATCTTCAAAAGCCCTGTCATATTGATACAGCCGCTGATCACTTCATCGCCAGCCTTGGCGTTTCTGGGAAGGCTTTCCCCTGTAAGAGCGCTGGTGTTCAGGCTTGAACTTCCCTCTGTGACAACACCGTCAATGGGGATCTTTTCTCCCGGCTTTACCAGGATCACAGTACCGATCTCTACCTCGTCCGGGTCTACCTGAACCAATTCTCCGTCCCGTTCCACATTGGCATAATCCGGACGGATATCCATCAGCTCACTGATGTTTCTTCTGCTCTTACCGACCGCATAGCTCTGGAACAGTTCCCCAATCTGATAAAAGAGCATAACCGCTGTGCCTTCCTTGTAGTCCCCCAAAAGAATTGCACCTACGGTTGCTACTGCCATCAGGAAATTTTCATCAAAGACCTGACGGTTCATGATGCCCTTTCCTGCTTTTTTCAAAATGTCATAACCAATGATCAGGTACGGAATCATAAACAGTGCAAACCGCAGCCATCCTTCTATGGGAAGCTGAGATAATATCACCAGCAAAACTGCAGAGATCACTATTCGGATCAATACCTTTTTTTGCTTTTTATTCATACGCTCCTCCGTTCCAAAAGCCTAAGCCTTTCTCTATAAAAAGATCTCGCAGTCATCTTCCACCTTTTTGCAGTTCTTTAATACGTCCTGCATAACGGCTCCCTGATCTGCTCCTTCTTCAAACTCAACGATCATCTTCAGTGTCATAAAGTTTACGGTTGCATCCTTTACACCGGCTGTATTCTTGGCAGCCTCCTCCATTTTGTTTGCGCAGTTTGCACAGTCAACATCAATCTTATAAGTTTTCTTCATGGTCTTATCCTCTTTCTTTATATTTCAAGTTCTTTCATATGAACAATTATTCATATGTTTGATTGTATTATACCACTGCCATTCTTTCTGTCAATACCATTTTAAAGAAAAAACTGCATTTTAAAAAGAAAACTACATTTCTGTTTTCACAAAAATGC
>FR894494.1 GCA_000436115.1 Firmicutes bacterium CAG:534
TCCATTCATGATAGAAAGCCAGAACTTTGCACTTTCGTTTTCCCCAACATACATTCCAAGGACATCTTTTTTCCCATTCATGTCGATACCAAGGGCAATGTAAACCGCACGTTTTACAATACGTCCTTCACTGCGGACGTGATAGTGGATTGCATCCATAAATACTACAGCATGGGTGTTCTTTTTGAATGACAAGAACAGGATACAGTATAATGATCAGTGCAAGAAGTGTGTGCATGACTGTAAGCAGAGCTTCCGGTGCAGGATTGTGTGGTGTGGGAAGTATTGCTCTAAGCGGAGGAAAAGGTAGAACCAGAGAAAACAAAAACCAAGAGTCAGGAAGCAAGTTTATAAAGGTTTATGGAAAGAGTAGGTAGCAATCTATCTGCTTTTTCCTATTTCACAACAAAAAAAGGTTGTTTCACAACATTGGAGTCAGATATAGATTGCTCTTTTCCGATATAATAAGTATATCTATGGGTAAGGAAGTGATACTATGCGAATTGCTATCTGTGATGATGAAAAATCCATGGGGCAGATATTAGAAGAAAAAGTAAAAAAGTTATTACCGGATGCGGTTGTAGAAAAATATTTATCAGGTGATGATTTGATTTCAAGTGGATTCAAACCAGATATTCTTTTCATGGATATTCAGATGCCGGGAAAGGACGGAATGGAAACTGCAAGAATTGTTCGCCAGAATAATAAGGACATGATTCTGATTTTTGTTACAGCGGTGGAGGAGTATGTCTTTCAGGCATTTGATGTTGGGGCATTTCATTATCTGGTTAAGCCTTTTTCAGATGACAAATTTGAGGAAGCTGTGAAAAGAGCAATAAAAACGATCGGAGAAAATTCTTCCAACGAAAATGACGATAAATATATGATGATACAGTCGGCAGGAAGTCATATAAAAGTTTTTTTGCGTGATATTGTGTATGCGGAGGTATTCAATAGAAAGGTTATTATTCACACACGAAATGCTGATATTGAGTATTATGGAAAATTACAGGATTTATGTGATATGGCAGGAGCGGATTTCTTTCGGACACATAGAGCATATCTTGTTCATTTTAAATATGTTGTAAAATATGATGCAAATTGTGTAACTTTAGAAAACGGAACTGCAATGATAGCCAAACAGAATTATCCTGAGTTTGTAAAGCAATACTTAAAATATAATCAGAGGAAAGGAAGCAGGATAGGATGAGTTTGGTAGAAAAATGCTGGATGATTACATCGAATGTTTCTGTTATTGCAGTTCTGATTATTACAGGAATATGTTTTGGTATTTTCGTTCGTCCATATATGAAAAAGAAAAAAGAAGCCATTGCAGTAAGTACTGTTTATATTGCAGTAATGCTTGTTTTATACATTGTTCCACCACAGATAGACAATTTTTCTGCATATATGATGGGCATTATGGCAGCATTTATTGTGATGTATGCAGAAGATAGAAGGAACATATACCAGAAAATATTTCTTGCTGTCACTTTCTTTTCCCTTCGCTGGCTTGCGGTTGCAATGGCAGCCAGACTGGATGACCTTATTACGAAGGTTTTCGTCTTTCAAAATACGATTGCAAGCAGGGAATGGCTACAATACGGACTATATGTAGGAACCAGAATTTTAAATCTAATTTTCTGCATTGTTTTTATAGCAGGTGGGGTATGGCTGATTAATAAAGCATTTGTGTATAAAAAAGACGAAATGAGTATCAAAGAGATGGTTCTGTTAATGATACCTTCTCTTGTAGGGGTTACCGGGTATGGAATTTTGCAATACTATTTGAACATATATGAAAAGGATACAGGAAAGAATTTGATTGATACCTATGGATTTTATGGTGCTTTGAGTTTTTTGCATTATCTTATCTCTATCATTGCAATTCTTGTTATGATTGTGATGTTTCAAAATTGGAAGGTGGCACAGGAGGAACAGTTTGAACAGGAGCTTGTGTTAAATCAGGTCAGTGATATGGAAAAACATATAGGGGAAGTAGAAAAGTTGTATCAGGATATCCGCTCCTTGCGCCATGATATGGGAAATCATATACAGATACTGGAACATCTTGTGGCACATAATAATATGGATGATGCTGCAGAATATATGGAGCATTTGCAAAAGGAGTGGAATGATGTATCTCCAGAAATAAAGACAGGAAGTCCGGTAATTGATGTGATTTTAATGGAAAAAATGAGAGAAGCAGAAGAAAAACGGATTCGGTTTACATCCGATCTTTATTATCCGGAGAATACGAAGTTGAATGCGTTTGACATGAGTGTGATCATGAATAATGCACTGAATAACTGCATGGAAAATGTAAGTGGAGATGATCCGTATATCAGCATTTATTCTTTTCGAAAAAACAGTATTTTTATGATAACCATAAAGAACAGCTATCAGGGGGAGTTAAACTATAGTGACAGCGATCTGCCAGAAACAACAAAGTCAGGTAAAGGGCATGGTATCGGTCTGAATAATATTCGCCGGGTTGCCAAAATGTATATGGGAGATATATCTTTGGAGCAGGTGGATAAGGAAGTAATTTTAAGTATTATGTTACAGGTGGAATAGAGACAAGAAGCATTAAGTATCTTGAATTTTGAAACTAAGATATTTAGTGCTTTTTTTGTGCGAATAGAGATGAAAATATGCTGCTTCACAACAAAAAAAGGTCGGTTCACAACATCTGACTTTTTTTCAAATGTGAAGATGCCGAAAGAGTAAATAAGAAGTCGTGTAATGCAAATTTATAAGAAACGGATTTCAAATTTTTTATCAAGGAGGACAAAACGATGACAGTAAATGGTATTAGTGGAGCAAATAATGGTATTCAGGCAGGAAGTCCAGGAAGAATTACCCAGATGGATTCTGTCAGCAAAAATATTCAGAATCAGATAGCAAATGCACAGAAAAAGTTGCAGGAATTATCTTCTAATGAGGAACTTTCTATTGAAGATAAGATGAAGAAAAGACAGGAGATACAGCAGGAGATCAATAATCTGAATCAGCAGTTACGACAGCATCAGATGGAGCAGAGAAAAGAGCAGCAGACGAAAAAAACATCTATGGATGATATGCTTGGAGACAGCAGAAAGACTGCTCCGAAATCAGGAAATCAGAGTGCAGGTCTGTCACAGGCAAGTATGCAGGCGATGATTTCCGCAGATTCCTCTATGAAACAGGCAAAGGTACAGGGTAGTATGGCAACACAAATGGAAGGCAAAGCAGGTGTGTTGGAATCTGAAATTAAGATGGATAAAGGTAGAGGAGCAAGTACAGAAAAGAAAGAGGAAGAACTGGCTGATTTACAAGCAAAGGCTCAGGCGGCAACAGTGGCACAGGTATCCACACTTGCAGATGCAAATAAGAAGATGGAAGAAGCTGCAAAGGCAGATCAGAAGGTTTCAAAGACTGAGGATAAAGATAAGTCTAAAAAGAAGAATGCAGATGACAAGATTGATGAAGATAAAAAATCAGAAGCAACCGGAGAAAATCAGGATATTACAGTTGATACGAATGATTCAGTTTCAGAGGAAACGGTGGATGCAATACCAGATGGTGTAAACATTAGTACTTCAGAACCTGTTGGACATAATGTTGATGTGAAACTGTAGGTTTGTTAATGAAATAAATCTTGCATGGATGCTGAGAAGGACAAGGAGGTTGGTTAAATGTCAGAAATAAATAGTTTTAGTGATTATACAAATAAATACAACAGTAACGTAGATTACTCAGCATTGTTTAGAGGAACTTCAAATTCGTCCTCATTAGGTGGTACAAACATATTATCAGATTACGCATCTATAAAAAATGGAAGTTATAGATTGTTGATGATACGAGGTGTTCCATCAGATGCATTTAAGATGGCTTCAAGTGCTGCGTCTTCAAAGATTGCCCTGGTTGCACCTGCTCTTTGAAGCTTATCGAGGACATAAGATCTGCCTTCTTCTTTTGTAAATGCAGGAAGTTCATAATTCATGATGATTCTCTGACGGAATGGCTCATGCACACTCAGGCGAAGTGTGGCGTTAAGTGATGGAAGTCCTGACAGGAGAACAACAGCACGATCCCTGGAATCCATCTCAAAGTTAAACAACAGCTTAAAATCATTCAGAATGGCAGAACTGATATAGTTCGCTTCATCAATGATGATTACTGGAGTTTTCCTTTTCTCAACAGAGAGCCTTGTGAGCTCTTCCTGAATTACCCGGAAGTTATCTGGTTTTCGGTAGTGGGCCTGTGCACCAAGTTCCGTGGCAAGATTCCGATAAAAATCATTGGGGCTAAAAGTGGAAAAACAGGTATAGACTACTTTGTATTGTGAGTTATTTAAGGTTTGTACCCATTTCCTGATTGCGGTTGTTTTTCCGCGGCCGGGGCTGCCGGTAAGCAGTCCAAAGCCCTTTGTTTTTGCAAGATAGTCCAGCCGGAATAAAACTTCTTTGGATTCGTCTGTTGATACAAAGATTTCTTTGGAATTCTTTAGGAAAGGATTGAATTCCAAACCATAGCGGATCGTATAATCCATTAGTCGTCACCTCCATAAAGACGTGGTTTTTCACGTTTGATATCCGCGTTTTCAACCTTGTTTAAAAGGCGGATCGGGGTAAGCGCACCATCTGCTTCAACGACATAGATAGATTCCATATCAGGAGAATAACGGAGATTGATCCTCTGTTTTGCAAAACGGTAGTCCACCTCATACTCGATGTGGTCAATCGTAACTACACAGTCA
>FR894495.1 GCA_000436115.1 Firmicutes bacterium CAG:534
ACAGCATGAAATGCTGTTCGCCGCCAGCAAGTTTGAAGGCGAATAAAATGAATTTTATGGAATAAGCAAATTTGAATTTTCTTCTATTTTGATAAGAACATAGAGCATATTGGATTTGTTATAGTAGTGTCATAAAAATAATTCTCAGCCCTAAAGCTGATAAAGCGTGAAAATGCCTTTATCAGCTTTTTTATTGCAGTACTGGACCACTTATAGTTCTTTTATGTACCGCTTGCCTAAATTCGCTGGGAAATTTTAGCTGCTCTCGCTATAATGACAATTACAGGAGGTACATTATGAATATCCGGATAATAGAAAATATAAACGAATTTTTTGAAATAATCATAAAATGCCCGAAGGCAGATGCAAGTGTAATGAAATTAAAAAAACATATCGAAGCCTTTGAAGAAAAACTTGACGCTATTGGTAATGATAAGCATTATTTGATTTCTCCTCTAGAAGTATTATACTTTGAAAGCGTTGACAACCGTACCTTTCTTTATACCGAGACGCAGGTCCTTGAAATAAAGAAACGACTTTATGAACTTGAAGAAATCTTGTCTGACAAGGATTTTGTACGTATTTCAAAATCACAACTTGTAAATATCAATAAAATTAAATTATTGAAGCCCGAACTTAATCGTTCAATAACTGCGGAAATGATAAATGGTGAAATTCTTTTCATATCACGCCGTTACGCAAAACAAATAAAAACACTTTTATCTATTTAGGAGATATTTATGAATACTAAAAAAGAACTTAAAACTTTTTTTATATGGTTAAGAAATGGAACATGCTTCGCGGTAACATGGTTTCTGATACTTGAACTTATTGTAAGTTGGATATCTGGAACCGACACAATTTCTGTTGTCAATCTTACAAAAACAATTGTTTGGACGCTGGGCGGAGTGCTTATATTCTGTGTGGCTTTTACCCGGCTGTTTATAAGGCGATTTGGTTTCACCGCAAGACTTACTATCTTTATGTTGGCGATAACATTCTATGAAATATTGTTTTTTTATAGCATAGGGCTATTTGGAGATATAAGTTATTTGCATCAATGGCTGCTCTTTTTTTCTATTATCTTGTGCCTATATTTTATCTGTCTTGTGATTTACGGTAGTTATCGTAAAAAAAAGTGCGAGTTATATACTCTCGCATTACAACAATACCAACAGGAACGGAGAACCATAAATGAATAATATTAAGGAAAACATAACAGACTTGGAAAGTTTAAGAAATGATATAGTAATAAAGCAGAAAAAGGGATTGCCCTTTATCGGTGCATCGATTGTTATCTGGCTATTGATACTAATTGTGATAATGCTGGATTTACCACAAGATAAAGAGAATTTATTTGTGTTTTGCTGTTCGTGTCCATTGCTGCCGATTTCCTGGCTAATTGGTAAAGTATTAAAAGTTGATATTTTTGATAAAAGCAATCCTCTTGGCAATGTTGGATTTTTATTTACCTGTAACCAGTTTTTATACTTATTAATTGTGATGTGGGTATTTAGTGCTGTTCCTGATAAAATGGTAATGGTTTACGCAATGGTTTTTGGTGCTCATTTACTTCCGTATTCATGGTTATATAAGTCGTTAAGCTATCGGATTTTTGCAATAGCAATAACAATAGTTTCGCTTATTGTTGGATGTATTTTTCAGGCTTTTTCAATTGCAGTTACAATGTTGATTATCGAGGTTTTATTTGTTTTTAGTTTGCTTGTTGAAGTTCGTATGTTTATGAAGAAATAAAAGGAAACTTTCAGTCTTCCGGTGAGATTGAAAGCGCGCATGAATTTGAATTTTTGTGAGGTGATGATGTGGATAATTACAATGCTGAATTTTGGTGTGCTTTAGATGAATTAGTGAATAATTCGGAAATTGTGATAGACAGACCAAAAGGAACTGCACACCCTAAATATTCTAATTTCATTTATCGAGTTGATTATGGATATTTGAAAGATACCTCTTCTATGGATGGTGCGGGAATTGATGTTTGGGTTGGAAGCGGTGAAAGAAAAGTTGACGCTATAATGTGTATCGTTGATTTGATGAAAAAGGATTCCGAGATAAAAATTTTGATTGGATGTACAGAGGAAGAAAAGGCGATTGTATATGAAACACATAATGAAACTCAGTTTATGAAAGGTGTATTAATTCGCCGATAAATTCCAGTAATACGCTCTGTTG
>FR894496.1 GCA_000436115.1 Firmicutes bacterium CAG:534
TCCAACTTTTCGTCCGCATGCCCGTCTTCAGTATGGAATTTACTTTTACATGCGGAATTTAACTTTTCATTCAATCTTTATGAAAAATTCACATATGAGAAATCAAAAACACCCGCCGTCCACCGGTATCAAAACCAGAAGACGACGGGCTGAAACGAACCTTTTCACATTTCCTCAAACAATGTCACAAAATCTTATGAATCGTACAAAGGTTTAGGAATTGTGACATTAAAGTCTCGCTGGACTTTTTCACGCGGTTGCCTTGTATCAAGACTTCCGTTCTTATATGTCTAAAGACTGAAATTCAAGATTTCTGACTTGAAATGCACCCTTGATTGCGGCGGTGCAAAGTGTGATAGGAAAATGCACCTTTGCACCCAAATCAAAAGCCACGCTCCCATTCCACTCTATAACTCCCTAACTTTGCTTTCCACAAGCGAACCCAAATCACTGATAGACTTTAGTATGTCGGCATATGTTTTATCGCTGTCGATTAACTCCGCACTCGAATGGGACAGCGGGTTAGAATTCCTAATTCCATGTGCTTCCTTTATGATGGAATCAGCATCAGGAATTCCTTCATATAGTTTTCTAAATGCTGCCTCTTTATAGTATCCTTTATAGTTGGGCTTTGCGGTAGAATTGTTCACAAGTTTTATGGTATAATTTGAATACGAAATTGAGCAACAAATCGAAGTTTCAG
>FR894497.1 GCA_000436115.1 Firmicutes bacterium CAG:534
GCCTACGATACGTCCACGACCATAAGTATCAGGAAGACCTGTTACGATATGAGTATGACGAGCA
The DNA here is from genome assembly GCA_000436115.1 of Firmicutes bacterium CAG:534. GTDB lineage: Bacteria > Bacillota > Clostridia > Lachnospirales > Lachnospiraceae > Suilimivivens. Next base: position 65 of record FR894497.1, read on the forward strand.
ACCTTCATCTCATCTGTGTAAGCATCAAATACTGCCTGGTTGTGAGTCTTATGGTAATCAGTAAAGATCTTGTGGAACTTAGGATTAACCTCATAGCCATAAGTGCTTGCGGCTTCCTCTGCCATCTTAATACCACCATAAGGCATAAATGCTCTCTTTAAAGGCTTGTCTGTCTGAAGACCAACGATCTGCTCAAGATCCTTCATAGACTCGTCAATGTAGCCGGGGCCATAAGAAGTAAGGCTGGATACAACCTCTGTTTCGCACTCTAAAACACCGTCGTGCTCACGCTCTTCCTTCTGTAACTCCTGAAGTCTTCCCCAAAGCTTATCAGTAGCTTCGGTAGGGCCTTCCAAAAAGCTTTCATCCCCATCATACTGTGTGTAGTTTCTCTGGATGAAGTTACGCACATTGACATCTACATCCCAATGGCCGTCTTTCACAAAACCTCTCCATGCTTCTGCCATGAAAATTTACCTCCTTCTGGTAAAATAAAAATATTATCAACAGGAAACCTTGACATGGTTTACCTACTGTTGTTTACATTAAAAGTGTACTACTAATAAAGGTCAAGTGTCAACCGTTTTGCGCAATGCATGTAGTTTTGTACATTATTTCTTATTGCTGGAAAATAGCAGGCTTTTTACTTCCTGCTATATCTGAAATCGCACTTATCATATCCTTCTGCAATCGTTCCGGTTCTCTTTAATTCCATTCCCATAATATCTGCCAGAAGATAATCATATCTGCAAAGATATTTTGCAAGCTCCGGGCATCCCTCATCCTTGCAGAGCTTTACTGCACCGCATTCCAGATAGTCATAGCCCAGATCATATTCTCCGTTTCCCGGAAGCACATCTACTACCCAGTCATTTTCATATTGTTTTTTCTGGCTTTCCTCTGCCCACTTTAATCGCGTGGGCAGACGCTTCTCATCCAGATAGGAGTCTGCATTACCGGAAAGCTTTTTAATGAGGGCTGAATGTGCAATGCCTTTATAAAATACTTCATAGTTTTCTTCTGCGGAAAGTCCGGTACACCGATTCATTGTAATAAAATAAATTCCCATTACATAAGGAGCAATCATGTTTTTGGCTCCAATCTCTTTTGCCCGGGCAAAAATGGACTTGTACTCTTTTTCCATTTCCCTGAGCGCCTTTCCTGTAACGCCCTTTTCCTTTAAATAAGGCTTACAGGCTCCATGATACATATGGCCTACCAGCCATGCCTGAAATGAATGTTTCATAAGTACCTCCAATCAATGATATGCTTGCTCCTTTTGGCGTAAAAATGTAAAAGCGTTGATTAGCTTCCGCTAACCAACGCCATTTTATCATATTTCTTCATACAATGAAATACGAATTGCATTCAAAGTTCTAGTGCCAGATCAGTAACCCAATATGGTAGAAAATAAATGCTAAAGCTAAGGAAAATACCAGGTAATAGATAACGGAAAGAGCAATCCATTTTTTAGAGTGATTTTCCCTAAAGGTTGCTGCTACCGTCATTGTACAGGGTACATTAAAGACAATGGCCATGATAAAGCCAAGAGCCTGTGCCTTATTGATCACCTGCGGTAATAAAGCCATCATGCCTTCCGTCATTCCCAGGGATTTTGCATTAAACGCAGCGTTTACCATATCTGTATTGCTATATAATGCATTGATCACTCCAAGCAGTGATTCCTTTGTGACCATAGAAGATATGTAAGCCATAAACATCTGCCAGGTCATACCAAACTGACTGGTAACAGGTTCGATCAGCTGTCCTGCCTTGGAAAGGATACTGTCGGTACCGAACCATGCATAAGACAGAAGATAAAATACAATAGACACAAGGGTAATAACCTTAAACGCCCTGCTGAAAATATCCTTTGCTTTCATAAGGGTTGTTCTGATGATATGTCCCCACTTCGGCTTATGGTATGGCGGAAGTTCCATGATAATACCGCCCTTATCTCCCTCGCTGATCAGTTTCCCTCTGAAAATCCTGGAAGCTAAGAACAAGGATCCTATTGTTGTAAAAAGCATTACCAGCATGATCGCTAAAGATCCCATTGGGCCATAAAATACCATGGCCAGCATAGGTGCAAGAGAAAGCGTAGATCCGCAGGGAATGCTCCAGACAAGGATCATGGTAAGAAATCTCTGTCCGGAACGATCAATGACGCGGCTGCCTGCCACTCCCGCCATGTTACATCCCATGCT
>FR894498.1 GCA_000436115.1 Firmicutes bacterium CAG:534
CACAACGTAATCGGAAACAGGAGTCCAATGCGCATGCCCACATGAATACTACCTCCAAACATGTCCGCAACCCTTCCTACAATGGCTGGACCTATGCTTCCTCCAAGATCACCTGCCATTGCTAAAAGTGCAAACATTGCAGTTCCTCCTGTTGGAAATGCCTTGGAAGAGATGCTGATTGTACCGGGCCACATGATTCCTACAGAAAACCCACATACAATACATCCAGCAAGTCCAATGATCGGATTTTCTGAAAATGACGCTAATAAATAACATACAAAACATAAGATACCGGAACCAATCATAAATCTGTTTAGTTTCATTTTATCACCGGCTTTTCCAAACAACACTCGTGAAATTCCCATCGTCACAGCAAACATACAAGGTCCGGCAATATCTCCCACTGCCTTTGAAAAGCCTAGGGCTGATTCTGCGTACGCAGATGCCCATTGTGCCATTGCAAGCTCCGATGCCCCGGAACAGACCATCATCACAATGGCAATCAGGAACATGGGATTTGAAAATAATTTTCTGATTCCCATTCCCTGTCCTTCCTCTACTAATGATTCAATCGGACAAGTTGCAAAATTAATAATATTGATAGCAGGAATTAATGCAAAAATAACAGCAAGCCATTTCCAGCTGCCAATTCCAAATAGCAGGAAGAAAACGGTCGAAACAAGTATAGTTCCAACTGCTCCCCAACAGTAAAAGGAATGCAGAAGGCTCATAGTAGCCTCCTTGTTCTCAAACGGACATGCTTCCACAATAGGACTTCCTAAAACCTCGATTAAGCCACTTCCAATCGCATACAAAATGACACTTATAATAATACCAATAAACGGAGATGGAATTATTTCCGGTAAAAATGCCAAACCTACAAGGCCTGCAGCCGAACATACTTCAGAAGCAACAATGCATTCTCTATATCCAATTTTGTCCACGTACTTGGCACAAAACAAATCTACCAAAAGCTGTGTAAAGAAAAAGGATGTTGATATCATAGCAATGTTTCCAAGTGAAATATTGTAATCTGTATGAAATTTCAGAAATAGTAAAGGTGCAAAATTCGCAGCAACTGCCTGCGTAATAAATCCCAAATAACACGCCAATTTTGTCTTTTTATAATTCTTCATCATTTTTCCTAAACTCTCTTTGTTGTTATTCTTAGATAATGCTCATCTCCACACCAAACACTTCCCTCATAGAACGCACCTAAGTATCTTGGTTCACAATTCACTATAAATGACTTTTCAATAAGCATTAACATAAATTCATTTACCTGTTCCTCATTATCTAAAATGATAGAAATACATTCTTTTTCATCACATAAACCAAATTCAACCTGTGCAAACATTTATCTTCTCCTTACGGCTAAATAGAACTATATAGCAATTTTGTTTATTTTTCACTATATAATATCGCAATTATGCTGTATAATATCGTAAAACAGATTGTTCAGGAGGGGACTGCCATGTCGCAGAAAGAAAAGAAAAAGCTTGTAAGTATAAAAACCGATGATACACTGATGGAAACTGCTTTACATGGGACTCATCTTTTTCCATACAAACTCTATGATGATAACATAACCGATTATGATTTTAACTGTATTGACTGGCATTGGCATACCGAATTTGAATTTGTATATATCGAATCCGGTATAGTTCACTTTAATGTAGGAGAAGATAATTTTGACATGTCCGAGGGACAGGGAATATTTATTAATTCCAAAGTTGTTCATAAAATGCATTCCGAAAATGACGCTGTAATTCCAAATTTTCTCTTTCTTCCGTCTCTGATTGCTCCGAAAGAAAGTTTAATCTATCAGAAATTTGTGTTACCCTTTCTGAACTCATCTTTGGGTTATTACATTTTTTCTTCTTCACAGGAATGGCAGAAAGAAATTTTGTCTGAAATGCAAAAGCTTATACAGTTTAGCAGAGGTGAAATAAATGAACTACAAATATCTGTTCAATTACAAAAGATATGGGCACTCATAACTTCAAATGTTATTTGTTACCCAGAAACTCAAAATGTGAATTCTTCCTCACTTGCACGGTTACAAATGATGATGCAGTTTATACATTCGAATTACCCTGAAAGCATTTCTCTTTTGGATATTGCCAAAGTTGGGGAAGTGAGTATCAGTACTGCCTTGAATTTGTTTCGTAATGTACTGAATACATCTCCTGTCAACTATCTGATATGCTACAGGTTAAGGAAGGCAGCATTACTTCTTACCAATACAGAAAAAAAAGTAAGTGCCATTTCAATAGAAACTGGATTCAGTAATACAGATTATTTCTGTAAAACATTTAAGAGAATGTATTCCTTAACTCCTACAGAGTATAGAAACGTAAAGAAATGAATTATCCGACGAAAAAAGGGCGACTTATCTCGCCCCTTTATCTCTGCTATGGTAATTCCTTTGTGTATGCTGCTGATCAGCTTCCCTTT
>FR894499.1 GCA_000436115.1 Firmicutes bacterium CAG:534
AGTAATACAAGTGCTGTCGATATTTGTTCTTGTGTGTACCTCATAACATGTCAGGCATTACACAGTCCAACTTTTCGTCCGCATGCCCTTTGCTTTAATTGAAATGTAAATGACACCCTATGTTCTGACAAAAAAATGTTGCTATTTTGTGCGAGACAGAAGTTCTTTGATCAAGGTGCTAAGAAATCGAATTCTTTAGAATTTATTTTTCTTAGCAGTGGTTTGACTGTCCTGTGAAGATATAGCTGAAGTAGTAATATGAACGAAGATAATTTGGCTTTTCCTGAAGGCTATGACCCACAAGACTTTATAGATAAGGCAGAAAGACCGATTCGTAGAAATCCTAAGATTGCAAGAATTTTGTATTATTCTAAGGATATAGAGAGTTTTGGTACGGGATTAAAACGCATTGCCGATGCCTGTGAGACAGCGAATGTAAGATATGAATTCAGGAAAATGAAATCAGGATTTGTAGTTTGTTTTTATCGAGCAGCAGAAAAAAATAGTAAAAGTACGGATAAAGTACGGATAAATACGGATAAAGTACGGATAAAAATAGATGAATTAAATCCAAACCAGATTAAAATTATTGAGTTTTTACTGGATGAGAAAAAAATCACTAATAAAGACGTGCAACAATTACTTGGAGTAAAAGAATCAAGAGCACTTAAAATTATAAGAGAGATGGTTAATATAGGAGTAATAACCAAGCGAGGAAAGTTAAAAGGTAGTTATTATATTCTGAATGAAATTGAGGAGTGAGGAAGGAGAGTAAAATCGAGTGCTCTTGGCTCAATATGCGAGCGTAAGTTAAAGGACTTGTTAACTGGTTACAGACACATCATCTCCCCTTCTCCCCACAAATAACTTGACGCATGCCCTTAATTCGTTTATATTTGTATACATGTATATTGTGCATAAAGATACGAGCAATAAGAAATACGACTATGAGGAGGGCATATTATGACAGGAAATTCACTTGGATTTGTGATTTTGGCCTTTGTGCTGTATCTTCTTTTGATGATCGTGATTGGTGCGATCTATGCAAAGAAAAACAGTACCACAGAGGATTACTTTTTAGGAGGAAGAAGTCTGGGAGGCTTTGTGGCAGCGCTGTCTGCACAGGCGTCAGATATGAGCGGATGGCTCCTGATGGGACTGCCGGGCTCCATTTATGCGCTTGGTACCGGACAGGCATGGATTGCCATCGGACTGTTTATCGGTACAGTGCTGAACTGGCTTTTTATTTCGGGAAAGCTGCGCCATTATACCATCCGCGCCAACAATTCCCTGACGCTTCCCACTTACTTTGAAAACAGATTTCACGATAAGAAGAAGGTGCTTTTGTTTATTTCTTCCGTGACCATCGTTATCTTCTTCCTGGTTTACACAGCGTCCGCACTGGCAGCAGGAGGAAAGCTGTTTACTTCCGTATTTAATGTAGACTATAAGATAGCGCTTACCATTGGCGCAGTTGTTATTCTGGCCTATACCTTTTTGGGCGGCTTTATGGCGGTGTGTGTGACCGACTTTGTACAGGGAACCCTGATGCTGATCGCACTTCTGGCTGTGCCAATCATGGCTTACAGCTTTGTGGGCAGCGGCAATGTGCTCGGCAACCTGGATGCCAGCGGTGTTGCCGGCGGATCTGCGGCCTTCTTAAGTCTGTTTTCCAACGGCGGCGTGCCTTACCGTGCGGTAGATATTATTTCAGGACTTGCCTGGGGACTTGGCTATTGCGGCATGCCACACATTCTGGTGCGCTTTATGGCGGTCCGCAACGAAAAGGAACTGAATAAGTCCAAGACCATTGCGATCATCTGGGTATTTATTTCCCTTGCCTGCGCATGGGTCATTGGAATTGTAGGAAGAGCTTACCTGTATCCTGAAGTACTTACAGGTGGTGAGGAAGAAAAGGTCTTCATTAAGATGATCATGAAGCTGTTCAGCGAAGACGTACATATGCCCCTGATCGGCGGCTTTTTCCTCTGCGGTATTCTGGCAGCCATCATGTCAACGGCAGATTCCCAGCTCCTTGTCAGCGCTTCCAGCGTGGCAGAGGATATTGTAAAGGGAATTATCAGGAAGGATGCTGACGAAAAGAAGATCTTCCGGATCAGCAGGATCACAGTAGTAGTGATCGCAGTGCTGGCTTATGTGATTGCCCTGGATCCCAACAACTCGATCATGGGCCTGGTATCCAATGCCTGGGCAGGACTTGGTGCAGCTTTTGGCCCTACGGTGCTGCTTTCCCTTTACTGGAAGAGAACCAATTTCCAGGGAGCGGTTGCGGGAATTGCCAGCGGCGCCCTGACGGTTATCGTGTGGGATTATCTTCCTATTATAAATGGAAGCACTATTGGAAGCGTTACGGGACTTTATTCCCTGGCTGTTGGATTTGCAGTGAGCCTTCTGTGCATTGTGGCAGTCAGCCTGCTGACGCCGCCGCCTACAGAAGAGATGCTGCAGGAATTTGAAGATGTAAAGCAGAACCGTATTGGTGAATAAGTAAAAGAAAACAGGCTCTCCCTTCTTCCGCTTGGAAGAACGGGGAGCCTGCCGTATATGCGGGAATTCTGCTGATAAAACGGCTTTCTTGAGGAATTTTCCTCAAAAGAACAAAAAGATGAAAAATATTTGAAAAAAGCTCTTGCAATCTGAGAAAACATCAGTTATACTAACAAATGCTGTGGCATGATAGCGTAGAAGCGTGAGGTTGCTGCTTTGCCGAGAGGCACTGCAGGTTTTCCGTGGAGCGAATGTCAAGAGACCGGAATTCCGGTCAAAGAACCTGACGGCAAGTCACTGTACAAACATATCGTCTGCCAAGTAAGGCAGAAACACCGGCGTTAAGCGTGCTGAGAGCGCAGGGAGACCTGCGTGCGTATTTAAGAAAAGGCAGGACACGCACGGAAGAGTGTACAGTCACCGCTTGTCGTACTTACATCTTTATAAAGTGCGAAAAGGAGGCGACTTTTTTTATGGCAAGTCAAGTAATGAGAATCACACTCAAGGCTTACGACCATCAGTTGGTAGATGCGTCTGCCAAGAAGATCATCGAAACAGTTAAGAAGAACGGTTCACAGGTGAGCGGACCTGTACCCCTTCCCACTAAGAAGGAAGTGGTTACTATTCTGAGAGCGGTACACAAGTACAAGGACTCCAGAGAGCAGTTCGAGCAGAGAACCCACAAGAGACTGATCGATATCATCACACCGACACCCAAGACAGTTGATGCGCTGCAGAGACTGGAAATGCCTGCTGGTGTGTACATTGATATTAAAATGAAGAACAAATAATTGCTCTTCAAAACCCCTTACACTAGAATGGCCCGATAGGGGCCCGCTGTAGAAGCAAATGGAGGTAAAGAAATGAAAAAAGCTATTTTAGCTACCAAAGTCGGAATGACTCAAATCTTCAACGAAGACGGAACTCTGGTTCCTGTAACTGTACTTCAGGCAGGACCTTGTGTGGTAACACAGGTTAAGACAGCTGAGAACGACGGTTACAGTGCAGTGCAGGTTGGATTTGTTGACAAGAAGGAAAAGGTTGTGAACAAAGACAAGAGCGGCAAGAAGGAGATCGCCCACAGACATGGCGTAAACAAGGCTATGAAGGGACACTTCGACAAGGCCGGCGTATCCTGTAAGAGATATGTAAGAGAGTTCAAGTTAGATAACGCAGAGGAATACACACTTGGAAGCGAGATCAAAGCTGATGTGTTTGCAGCAGGCGATAAGATCGATGCATCTGCGATTTCCAAGGGAAAAGGATTCCAGGGTGCTATCAAGAGACACGGACAGCACAGAGGTCCCATGGCTCATGGTTCCAAATTCCATCGTCATCAGGGTTCCAATGGTGCCTGCTCCTCACCCAGCCGCGTATTCAAGGGAAAAGGAATGCCCGGCCATATGGGTTGCGTAAAGGTAACCGTACAGAACCTTGAGGTTGTAAGAGTAGACGCTGAGAAGAACTTACTTCTTGTTAAGGGCGCCGTACCCGGACCTAAGAAGGCTTTAGTTACGATCAAAGAATCAGTTAAGACTATGGCTTAAATCGGAGAGATGAAAGGAGGACCATTCAGATGGCAAACGTATCTGTTTATAATATGGAAGGCAAAGAAGTTGGCACAATCGAATTAAACGATGCGGTATTCGGTGCACCGGTTAACGAGCACTTAGTACACATGGCAGTTGTACAGCATCTTGCCAACAAGCGTCAGGGAACCCAGAAGGCTAAGACCCGTTCAGAGGTTTCCGGTGGCGGAAGAAAGCCCTGGAGACAGAAGGGAACCGGTCATGCAAGACAGGGTTCAACCAGATCTCCCCAGTGGGCAGGCGGCGGCGTAGTATTCGCTCCCGTACCGAGAGATTATTCTTTCAAGTTAAATAAAAAGGAAAAGAGAGCAGCTCTTAAGTCCGTTCTCACAAGCAGAGTACAGGACGGCAAGCTGATCGTAGTGGATGAGCTGAAGTTTGATGAGATCAAGACAAAGAACTTCAAGGCAGTTATGGATAACCTGAAGGTGTCTAAGGCACTGGTTGTTCTGGCTGACAATGATGAGAAGGTTGTTATGTCTGCAAGAAATCTTGCCTCCATCAAAACAGAGCTTGTAGGAAGCATTAATGTATTTGACATCCTTAAGGGAGACACCCTGGTGCTTACCAAGGATGCAGTAGCCAAGATTGAGGAGGTGTATGCATAATGGCATCAGTACTTTATTATGACGTAATCCTTAAGCCGGTTATCACAGAAAAGAGTATGGCTGGCATGGGCGAGAAGAAATACACATTCCTTGTTCACCCGGAAGCAAACAAGACCATGATCAAGGAAGCCGTTGAGAAGATGTTCGAAGGAACCAAGGTAAAGAAGGTAAACACCATGAACCTTGACGGAAAGAGCAAGAGACGCGGCATGACAGTCGGTAAGACAGCTAAGACCAAGAAGGCTATCGTATGGCTGACAGATGACAGCAAGGAAATTGAGATTTTTGCTGGACTGTAAAAAAGAAACTAAGCACACACAAGTGCGATAATAAATGTAGAACTCGAAAGGAGAAAGAGTCATGGGTATTAAGACATACAACCCGTATACACCTTCCAGAAGAAACATGACCGGTTCTGACTTCGCAGAAGTAACCAAGACAAGCGCTGAGAAGTCTCTGTGTGTATCACTTGCAAAGAACTCCGGTCGTAACAATCAGGGTAAGATTACAGTAAGACACCGCGGAGGCGGTTCCAGAAAACAATACAGAGCAGTGGATTTCAAGAGAAATAAAGAGGGAATTCCCGCAACTGTTATCGGTATCGAATATGATCCTAACAGAACAGCAAACATCGCACTGATCTGCTATGCAGATGGCGAGAAGTCCTATATCCTTGCTCCTGCAGGACTGACAGACGGCATGAAGGTCATGAACGGACCGGAAGCCGAGGTAAGAGTAGGCAACTGCCTTCCTTTATCTGCAATCCCTGTTGGTACCCAGGTACACAACATTGAGTTATATCCCGGAAAGGGCGGCCAGATGGTTCGTTCCGCTGGTAACAGCGCACAGCTTATGGCTAAGGAAGGAAAGTATGCAACCCTTCGTCTTCCCTCCGGTGAAATGAGAATGGTACCTCTTGTATGCCGTGCAACAATCGGTACTGTTGGCAACGTTGATCACAACCTCGTAAAGATCGGTAAAGCCGGACGTAAGCGTCACATGGGCATCCGTCCTACTGTTCGCGGTTCCGTTATGAACCCTAACGACCATCCTCATGGTGGTGGTGAAGGTAAGACCGGTATCGGGCGTCCCGGCCCTTGCACACCTTGGGGTAAGCCTGCTCTTGGTCTTAAGACCCGTAAGCAGAAGAAGGCTTCCAACAAGCTGATCGTAAGAAGAAGAGACGGCAAGGCGATCAAATAGTTAAGGAGGAGAGAAGAAAATGGCTAGATCACTGAAAAAAGGACCTTTTGCAGATGCAAGTCTGCTGAAAAAAGTAGATGCAATGAATGCAGCAGGACAAAAGCAGGTCATCAAGACCTGGTCCCGTCGTTCTACAATCTTCCCCTCTTTTGTGGGACACACATTTGCAGTACACGACGGAAGAAAACATGTGCCTGTATATGTAACTGAGGATATGGTTGGCCACAAGCTCGGTGAGTTCGTAGCAACCAGAACCTACAGAGGACACGGCAAAGACGAGAAGAAGTCTAAAGTAAGATAGGAGGTTTTATCATGGCAAAAGGACATAGATCCCAAATTAAGAGAGAAAGAAATGCGCAGAAAGATACCAGACCTTCCGCTAAGTTATCTTACGCAAGAGTGTCTGTTCAGAAAGCATGTTTCGTTTTAGATGCCATCAGAGGCAAGGACGTGGAAACTGCTCTGGGTATCTTGGAATATAATCCCAGATATGCTTCCAGCATTATCAAGAAGCTGCTGGAGTCCGCTCGTGCAAATGCTGAGTATTTGTACAGCCAGGACCCTACAAAGTATCCGAATCCGGAACACCTTTATGTTGCAGAGTGCTTTGCAAATAAGGGACCCACAATGAAGAGAGTACACCCCAGAGCACAGGGAAGGGCTTACAGAATTGAGAAGAGAATGAGCCACATCACCGTAGTTCTGGACGAGAGATAGGATAAGAAAGGAGCAGTTAGAATTTATGGGACAGAAAGTTAATCCTCATGGCCTTAGAGTTGGCGTTATTAAGGATTGGGATTCCAAATGGTATGCAGAAGATGAGTTTTCTGATTTCCTCGTTGAGGACTACAACATCAGAAAATTCCTTAAGAAGAAGTTATATAGTGCCGGAGTTTCCAAGATCGAGATCGAGAGAGCTTCCGACAGAGTAAAGGTGATCCTTTACACAGCAAAGCCCGGTGTTGTAATCGGTAAGGGCGGCGCTGAGATCGAAGTTACCAAGAAAGAGCTTTCCAAGCTTACCGGCAAGAAGGTTCTGGTAGACATCAAAGAGATCAAGAGACCTGATAAGGATGCACAGCTTGTTGCAGAAAACATTGCACAGCAGCTTGAAAACCGTGTTTCCTTCAGACGTGCTATGAAGTCCTGCATGGGAAGAACCATGAAGGCAGGCGCACTTGGCATCAAGACCTCCTGTTCCGGTCGTCTTGGCGGTGCAGATATGNGTCGTCTTGGCGGTGCAGATATGGCTCGTACAGAGTTTTACAGTGAGGGTACTATTCCCCTTCAGACCCTGCGTGCTGACATTGAGTACGGCTTCGCAGAGGCAAATACCACATACGGCAAGGTTGGCGTAAAGGTATGGATCTACAAGGGTGAAGTACTTCCTACCAAGAAGAATGAAGAAAAGACAGTGCAGGAAGGGAGCGATAAATAATGTTAATGCCAAAAAGAGTTAAACGTCGTAAACAGTTCCGCGGCACCATGAGAGGTAAGGCAACCCGCGGCAACACCATCAGTTACGGTGATTATGGTATTGTTGCATTAGAGCCGTGCTGGATCAAATCAAACCAGATAGAAGCTGCCCGTATTGCTATGACACGTTATATCAAGCGTGGTGGTAAGGTTTGGATCAAGATTTTCCCTGATAAACCCGTAACAGCAAAGCCTGCAGAAACTCGTATGGGTTCCGGTAAAGGTGCTCTTGAGTACTGGGTAGCCGTAGTAAAGCCCGGACGTGTTATGTTTGAGATCGCAGGAGTATCCGAAGAAATCGCAAAAGAAGCTTTACGTCTTGCAACCCATAAGCTTCCCTGCAAGTGCAAGATCGTTTCTAAGGCAGACTTGGAAGGTGGTGCATCTAATGAAGACTAACAAGTATGTAGAAGAGTTACAGGCAAAGAGCGCTGCAGCGCTGGCAGAAGACCTGGTTGCAGCAAAGAAAGAGCTTTTCAATTTGAGATTCCAGAATGCAACAAATCAGTTAGACAATACTGCTAGAATTAAAGAAGTAAGAAAGAATATCGCAAGAATTCAGACCGTAATTACTCAGAAGCAGAAGGAAGCCTAAGGCTTGGCCGCTTTGAGACGGATGAAGTTGCAGGAATGTCAAAGAAAGGAGACATAAAGTCGTGGAAAGAAATTTGAGAAAAACGCGTACCGGTAAGGTGGTCAGTGATAAGATGGATAAGACAATCGTTGTTGCAATCGAAGAGCATGTTAAGCATCCTCTTTACAAGAAGGTTGTTAAGAGCACCTACAAGCTGAAAGCGCATGACGAGAACAACGAATGCCACATTGGTGATACCGTAAAGGTAATGGAAACAAGACCTCTGTCCAAGGACAAGAGATGGAGACTTGTTGAGATCGTTGAGAGAGCAAAATAATTTGGAAGGAGAATTGGCATGATTCAACAGGAAAGCAGACTGAAAGTCGCTGACAATACAGGTGCAAAAGAAATCCTTTGCATCAGAGTTATGGGTGGTTCCACCAGAAGATATGCAAATATTGGCGATGTGATCGTTGCTACGGTTAAAGATGCAACACCAGGCGGCGTTGTAAAGAAAGGTGACGTTGTTAAGGCTGTAGTAGTCCGTACCGTTAAGGGCGCTCGTCGTAAAGATGGTTCTTATATTAAATTTGATGAGAATGCTGCTGTGATCATTAAAGATGATAAGACTCCCAGAGGAACCCGTATTTTTGGACCGGTAGCAAGAGAGCTTCGTGAAAAACAGTTTATGAAAATTGTTTCCCTGGCTCCGGAAGTATTATAGGAGGTACAGGCATGGCGACATTAAAGATTAAGAAGGGTGATACCGTTAAGGTAATCGCCGGTAAGGATAAAGGAACAGAGGGCAAGGTTGTTTCCGTTGACGCTAAGAACAGCAAGGTTGTTGTAGAAGGCGTTAACATGATCACGAAGCACACAAAGCCTTCAGCAGCTAACCAGAATGGCGGAATTATTCAAAAAGAAGCTCCCATTGATCTTTCAAACGTAATGTACGTTCACAAGGGACAGCCTACCAGAGTAGGCTTCAAGGTTGAGAACGACAAGAAGGTACGTTTTGCTAAGTCAACCGGTGAAGTGATTGATTAATTCTAGGAAAGGAGAACTGGAAGCGTGAGCAGACTGAAAACGTTATATAATGATGAGATCATAGATGCTATGATGAAGAAGTTCGGCTACAAGAACGTGATGCAGGTACCCAAGCTTGATAAGATTGTGGTAAACATGGGCGTTGGAGAAGCAAAGGACAATGCAAAGGTTTTGGAATCCGCTGTAAAGGATCTTGAGACCATTACCGGACAGAAAGCTGTTCTGACAAAGGCTAAGAAGTCTATAGCAAACTTTAAGATCAGAGAGGGTATGCCTATCGGATGCAAGGTAACCCTGCGCGGCGAGAAGATGTATGAGTTCCTTGATCGTCTTGTGAACCTGGCACTTCCTCGTGTGCGTGACTTCAGAGGCGTAAATGCTAATGGATTTGACGGAAGAGGAAATTATTCACTGGGTATCAAGGAGCAGCTTATCTTCCCTGAGATCGAGTACGATAAGGTTGATAAGGTAAGAGGAATGGACGTTATCTTTGTTACAACAGCAAAGACTGATGAAGAAGCCCGTGAATTATTAAAACTGTTTAATATGCCATTTGCTAAGTAGAAGGAGGTAAGTTCATGGCTAAAACATCGATGAAGATTAAACAGCAGCGTAAGCCTAAATTCTCCACACAGGAGTATACACGCTGCAGAGTTTGTGGACGTCCGCACTCCGTCCTCAGAAAATATGGAATTTGCAGAGTATGTTTCCGTGAATTGGCTTACAAGGGACAGATCCCCGGCGTAAAGAAAGCCAGCTGGTAAATTGCTTCGCTCCGTTGGAGCTTTGTAAGTACAGGATATTGCATTGAAATGATACAGGAGGAAATAAAATGACAATGAGTGATCCTATTGCAGATATGCTTACAAGAATTCGTAATGCGAATACTGCAAAACACGATACAGTAGACGTTCCCTCTTCCAAAATGAAGCTGGCTATTGCTGATATTCTTCTGGAAGAAGGCTACATTAAGAAATATGATCTGATTGATGAAGGAAACTTCAAGACCATCCGCATCACCTTAAAGTATGGTGCTGACAGAAACGAAAAGATCATCAGCGGTCTTAAGAGAATTTCCAAGCCCGGTCTTCGTATTTATGCCGGCAAGGAAGAACTGCCCAGAGTACTTGGAGGACTTGGTATTGCAATCATTTCCACCAACCAGGGTGTTGTAACTGATAAGAAGGCAAGAGAGCTTCAGGTAGGCGGCGAAGTATTAGCCTACATTTGGTAAGAAGCACGAAAAGCAGCGTAAATAGTTAATCTAAATCATAGGAGGTACGGGCATGTCACGAATAGGAAGAATGCCGATCGCAATCCCTGCAGGCGTAACTGTAGACATTGCAGAAAATAATAAAGTGACTGTAAAAGGTCCTAAAGGGACACTTGAAAGAATGTGTGCACCTGAGATGGAGATCAAGGTTGAGGGAGCAGAGATCATCGTTTCCAGACCCAATGATCTGAAGAAGATGAAATCCTTACACGGTCTTACAAGATCTCTCATTAACAACATGGTAAAGGGTGTTACAGAAGGATTTGAGAAGAAGCTGGAAGTAAACGGTGTTGGTTACAGAGCAGCAAAATCCGGAAACAAGTTGACCTTATCTTTAGGATATTCCCATCCCGTTGAGATGATCGATCCCGAAGGTATCGAGACGGTACTTGATGGACAAAACATCATCATCGTTAAGGGTATTGATAAAGAGAAAGTTGGCCAGTTCGCAGCTGAGATCAGAGACAAGAGAAAGCCTGAGCCTTATAAGGGCAAGGGTATCAAGCTTGCTGATGAGGTGATCAGACGTAAAGTTGGTAAGACTGGTAAGAAATAGATAAGGAGAGTGTAGAGATGGTTAGTAAAGAATCAAGACAGAAAGTTCGTGTTAAGAAGCACATGAAAATTCGTAACCGCTTCAGCGGTACATCTGAAAGACCTCGTCTTGCTGTATTCCGTAGCAATAATCATATGTATGCTCAAATTATTGACGATACAGCTCAGAACACTTTGGTTGCAGCTTCCACCGTTGAGAAGGAAGTAAAGGACCAGCTTGAAAAGACAAACAATGTTGAAGCAGCGGCATATCTCGGAACAGTAATTGCAAAGAGAGCGCTTGAGAAGGGCATTGACACTGTTGTTTTTGACAGAGGCGGCTTTATATACCAGGGTAAGATCGCAGCGTTAGCTGACGCAGCCAGAGAAGCTGGCTTGAAATTCTAGGAAAGGAAGAAGCAAAACATGAAGAATATCATAGATGTAAGCCAGTTAGAATTAACCGATAAGGTCGTTGCTATCAAGCGTGTAACAAAGACTGTAAAGGGTGGCCGTAACATGAGATTTACCGCACTTGTTGTTGTAGGTGATGGAAACGGTCATGTTGGAGCAGGACTTGGCAAGGCTGTAGAAATTCCTGAAGCAATCCGTAAGGGAAAAGAAGATGCTATGAAGCATATCGTAAGCATCGCTCTTGACGAGAACAAATCCATTACCCATGACTTTATTGGTAAGTACGGTTCCGCAAGCGTTCTTTTAAAGAAGGCTCCCGAAGGTACCGGTATCATCGCAGGCGGTCCTGCGCGTATCGTGTGCGAGCTTTCCGGAATTAAGAACATCCGTACAAAGTCCTTAGGTTCCAATAACAAGCAGAACGTGGTTCTTGCAACAATCGAAGGCCTCAGCTCATTGAAGACACCGGAAGAAGTTGCCAGAAAGCGCGGAAAATCATTAGAAGAAATCATGGCATAAGGAGGGAACAGAGATGGCAGAGCAGAAGATGTTAAAGATCACATTAGTAAAATCTACTATCGGTGCAGTTCCCAAGGTAAAAGCTACCGCACTTTCCATGGGACTCAGAAAGCTGAACAAGACCATTACTTTACCTGACAATCAGTGTACAAGAGGTCAGATTCAGCAGATCAGACATTTGATTAAAGTAGAAGAAGTTTAATAAGATAAGGAGGTGTCAGCATTGAGTATTGAATTATCAAATTTAAGACCTGCAGATGGTTCTAAGCATAGTGATAATTTTAGAAGAGGCCGTGGACATGGTTCAGGAAACGGTAAGACGGCTGGTAAGGGCCACAAGGGTCAGAAGGCTCGTTCCGGAGCACCCAGACCTGGTTTTGAAGGTGGTCAGATGCCTTTATACAGACGTATCCCCAAGAGAGGCTTTACCTGCCCCAGCTCTAAGGAGATCGTTGGTATCAATTTAGGAACACTGAATGAAAGGTTTGAAGACGGCGCTGTTGTAGATCTGGAAGCGCTGATCGAAAGCGGTATTGTTAAAAATCCTAAAGATGGTGTTAAAATCCTCGGAAACGGAGAAATTACCAAGAAGCTTACAGTAAAGGCAAATGCTTTCAGTGCATCCGCAAAAGAAAAAATTGAAGCTATTGGTGGAACTGTAGAGGTGATGTAATGCTTACAACCTTAAAAAATGCATTTAAGATCAAAGAAATCAGAAAGAAGCTTTTATATACACTGGTCATGCTGGTTGTGATCCGTTTAGGATCACAGCTTCCTGTGCCCGGCGTAGACAGACATTATTTTTCAACCTGGTTTGCACAGCAGACGGGAGATGCCTTCAATTTCTTTGATGCCTTTACGGGTGGTTCATTCTTAAACATGTCCATCCTGGCACTGAACATCACACCATATATCACATCTTCCATTATCATACAGCTTTTAACCATTGCAATTCCAAAGCTGGAGGAGATGCAGAAGGATGGTGAGGATGGCCGCAAGAAGCTTGTGGCAATTACCCGTTATGTGACAGTTGCACTGGCACTGATCGAGTCCACAGCCATGGCGGTCGCCTTTGGCAATAATGGACTTCTGGAAAACTTCAATGCCCTGAATGTGATCACCGTTATTGCAGCCCTGACTGCAGGAAGTGCTTTCCTGATGTGGGTCGGCGAGCGGATCACGGAAAACGGCGTTGGAAACGGTATTTCCATTGTGCTGGTGATCAATATCATTTCCAGAATTCCTCAGGATATCGCACAGCTCTTTGAACAGTTTGTCTTTGGCAAGGCGATTGCCGTTGGCGCTGTAGCTACACTGATTATCCTGGCAATCATCCTGGCAATGGTGATCATGGTTATCATCTTAAATGATGGTACCCGCAAAATTCCTGTACAGTATGCAAAGAAGGTACAGGGAAGAAAAATGGTAGGAGGCCAGACCTCTTCCATTCCGCTGAAAGTTAATACAGCAGGCGTTATCCCGATCATCTTCGCTTCCTCACTGATGCAGCTGCCGGTTGTAATCTGCAGCTTCTTCGGATATCAGGGAACCGGAATTTGGGGACATATTCTGAAGGGCTTAAATTCCAGCTACTGGTGCAAGCCCAGCGAGCCTGTTTATTCCATAGGACTTGTTGTGTATATTGTGTTGGTAATCTTTTTTGCTTACTTCTATACGTCAATTACCTTCAATCCCCTGGAGATCGCTGACAACATGAAAAAGCAGGGTGGATTTATTCCTGGTATCAGACCGGGCAAGCCCACCAGTGATTATCTGACCAGGATCCTCAACTACATTATCTTTATTGGTGCAGCCGGACTTACCGTGATCTGTGTTATCCCATATTTCTTTAACGGTATTTTTGGCGCATCCGTATCCTTCGGCGGCACAAGCCTTATCATTATCGTAAGCGTTGTGCTGGAGACCATGAAGCAGGTTGAATCACAGATGCTGGTTCGTAATTACAAAGGCTTTTTGAACGACTAGAATGATTAGAGGTTAGGGGAAAACCGCAGGGTTTTTCCTTAATCTCTATATTTAATGGAGGAGAATATGAAGATTATTATGCTTGGCGCTCCTGGTGCCGGAAAAGGCACACAGGCCAAAATGATCGCAGAAAAATACAGTGTTCCTCATGTTTCTACCGGTGATATTTTCAGAGCAAATATCAAAAACGGTACAGAACTTGGCAAGGAAGCTAAAAAATATATGGATCAGGGACTTCTGGTTCCTGATGAGCTTACGGTTAAGATCCTTTTAGACAGAGTTGCACAGGACGACTGCAAGAATGGTTATGTGCTGGATGGTTTCCCGAGAACGATCCCTCAGGCCCAGGTGCTTGATAAGGCGCTTTCAGAGCTGGATGACGCCATCGATTATGCCATCAACGTAGATGTTCCTGATGAAAATATCATCAGAAGAATGGGCGGCAGACGCGCATGCCTTACCTGCGGCGCTACCTACCATGTTGAGCATATTCCTCCCAAGAAGGAAGGGATCTGCGATGCCTGCGGAAGCGAGCTGGTGCTTCGTGATGATGATAAGCCCGAAACCGTAAAGAACCGTCTGGATGTTTATCATAAGCAGACACAGCCCCTCATTGATTTTTATGAGGCAAAGGGGATCTTAAAGAGCGTAGACGGCACTGTTCCCATGGAAGATGTTTTTGCTGCAATCACAGAAATTCTGGGTTAAGCAGGAAGGCAAGGTTTAAGGTGGCTGTCACAATTAAATCCCAACATGAAATTGAACTCATGCGTGAATCCTGCAAGATCCTTGCAGAGGTTCACGCAAAGCTTGGAGAAATGATAGAGCCCGGAATTTCCACATGGGATATCGATGCCATGGGGGAAAAGCTGATACGCAGCTATGGATGTGTGCCTAATTTCCTCAATTATAATGGGTACCCGGCATCTATTTGTGTTTCTGTCAATGATGAGGTGGTCCATGGAATTCCTTCCAAAGAAAGAATTCTGATGGAAGGCGATATTGTAAGCCTGGATGCAGGACTGATCTATAAAGGCTATCACTCTGATGCGGCAAGAACCTATCCCGTAGGGGAGGTAAGCCAGGAAGCAAAACAGCTGATTGAGGTTACAAGGCAAAGCTTTTTTGAAGGAATAAAGCATGCCAGGGCTGGGGCGCATCTTCATGACATTTCCAATGCCATTGACGCTTACTGCTCCAAATTTGGCTATGGCGTGGTCAGAGACCTGGTAGGCCACGGGATCGGAACCAGTCTTCACGAAGATCCACAGATCCCCAACTTCAGACAATGGAGAAAAGGAATCAGGTTGCAGCCTGGAATGACCCTGGCCATAGAGCCCATGATCACCCTTGGAACCTATAAGGTGGGCTGGCTGGACGACGACTGGACCGTAGTGACTATGGACGGTTCCCCGGCGGCACATTATGAGAATACCATTCTGATCACAGAAGGAGAACCGGAGATCCTCACACTTCTTCCCGGAGGAGAGGGGAAAGACGAGGCGATAGGATGATCGGGATGTTTGCCATATCAAAAGCAGGACATGATAAAGGACGCATGTATCTGGTGGTGGGGCAGGAAAAGGATCTTGTGCTCCTTGCAGATGGAAAAACAAGAACCATGGAAAATCCAAAGCGCAAGAAGACAAAGCATATACAGATCATAAAAAAGGATCCGGAAGCTTTCCTGTCAGAAAAGCTTCAAAATCATCATATGATATATAATGAAGAAATCAAACTGGCCATTAAAAAGAGAATGAATAAGGAGGCAACACATGTCTAAGGCTGACGTAATTGAAATTGAAGGAACTGTAGTAGAAAAACTGCCGAACACCATGTTCCAGGTTGAGCTGGAAAACGGACACAGGGTGCTGGCACACATCAGCGGAAAGCTGAGACAGAATTTTATCCGAATTCTTCCCGGCGACAAGGTAACCTTGGAATTATCTCCCTATGATCTGAGCAAGGGAAGGATCATTTGGAGAGATAAATAAAAGTCTTGCGTAAGTGGCAGGACTATGATATAATGTAAAACGGTCTTTTTTGAAAGGAGGGTTTAACATGAAGGTTAGATCATCAGTAAAACCGATTTGCGAAAAGTGCAAAGTTATTAAGAGAAAAGGACGTATCAGAATTATCTGTGAGAATCCTAAGCACAAGCAGAGACAAGGATAATCCACCGCCTATTTGAAAGCGGCAGGGTTCTTGTCTGATTAGTATGAAAGCGGCTGCAGTGCAGCAGAAGCTGTACTGATTTTATATATAATCGTTTGACGGAGCCTTAGAGATTACTTCTTGATTCGTGTTTATCGCGTAAGATCGGGAAATCCGATTGGGCAGAAGACCGCCCCAATCAATTAGTTATCAGCACATCTACTGTGCAGAAAAAATGCAGAAGCATACGCTGGCTGCATGAAAGAGAA
>FR894500.1 GCA_000436115.1 Firmicutes bacterium CAG:534
GAAAGTACACCACCCAAAGAAGTGGAAGCTCAGCCGATTGTAGCAGATCAGCCGGAGATAGTGGTGGCGCCGGAGGAGATGCACCTCTGTAACATGGAGTGGGTGACCACCAAGGAACCCAGTGTAGGAGAGGATGGAGAAGAGTGTTATCGCTGCAGCTTTTGTGGAAGGACAGAGCAGAAGATGCCTATTCCCGGCGCGGTGGCTTATGTAAAGGATCTGTATGGTTTCATTAAGGATGCGGCGCAAAATGGGCTGGTAACTTATGATGCAAAGACAAATACAGCCATTTCCGATTATATCATACAGAAGATGGCGGAGAGAAGGGATGTGACTACGGTCATTTCTTTTGAATATAAGGGGGAAAAGTATCAGATCACCTTTTCGCCGGAAGCAGACTATGACGCACTGTTAAATGATGAGGAACAGTTTTATGGTTATCTGGGTCTAAGTGGGTATAAAGGCATTACGGTAGAAAAACTATCTGCGTCCTGAAGCATAAAAGCCGTGCAGTGCAAAAATCCTGAAGAAGTAAGGCGCAAAATCATCCTTGCCACAGACGATGATAACGGGTATACTAAGGGATAAGCTTTTTGAAACCTATGTGGAAAGGAATTTGGTGCAGTCATGTTGATCGATGCAGTGATAGATACCTTAATAGATGGGGGTAAGCTCTTGCCCTTTCTGTTTCTCACCTATCTGGTGATGGAATATATTGAGCATAAAGCAGGAGGACAGGCACAGCAGATCATGCAAAGATCCGGAAAATTTGGGCCGGTGATCGGCGGCATTCTGGGAGTGGTTCCTCAGTGCGGCTTTTCAGCAGCGGCGTCTAATCTTTATGCGGGAAGGATCATTACGCTGGGAACGTTGTTTTCGGTGTTTCTGTCCACCTCGGATGAGATGCTTCCTATTTTTATCTCTGAAAAGGTTGCTTTTGCAACGATGTTCAGAATTCTTGCCTTTAAGGCGCTTGTGGGAATTGCTGCGGGTCTGGTGATCGACTTTGCGATCCGCAGAACCAGGAAAAGGGAACCGGAAGAGCTTCGCATAGACCATTTGTGTGAGCATCAGCATTGCCATTGCGGGGAAGGAAAGATCCTGCAGCCTGCTGTCAGCCATACGCTTCAGGTATTTGGATTTATACTGATCATTTCCCTGATCTTAAATCTTCTGATCGGAGCCGTGGGACAGCAGCAGCTTGCTTCTTTCATTTCCACCAAACCGATTTTAGGACCTGTGCTTGCGGGGCTGGTAGGACTGATTCCGAACTGTGCTTCCTCTGTGGTGCTGACACAGCTCTATTTGGAAGGAGTGCTGGGAGCGGGCGCTATGATCGGCGGATTGCTGGCCGGGCAGGGAGTTGGACTTTTGGTGCTCTATAGCGTGAATGATGATTTAAAGGAAAACATCAGGATCACAGTTTTATTATATGTGATCGGAGTGGCGGTTGGCATCATCACAGAAATGCTGGGAATTGCTTTTTAAGATCAGTACAGGGTAAAAGGCTGTCGGGATAGAAAAACCCGGCAGCCTTTTTAGGGGGATATATAATAAAATAGGGAAATGGCGGTAATTAACTCTGGAGACTTTGCAGGCTCTGCATATTATAAAACTCTCCTTTCAGAGCCATAAGCTCTTCGTAGGTACCGAATTCTTCCAGCCCTCCGTGGCCTACAACGGCAATCCGGTGGGCGTCCCTTATGGTAGATAGTCTGTGTGCAACAATTAAGGTGGTACGGTTTTGTACCAGATTGTGGATAGCATCCTGGATCTTACGCTCGGAAATGGTATCCAGAGCGGAGGTTGCCTCATCCAGGATTAAAATGCTGGGATCCCTGATGAATGCACGGGCAATAGAGATCCGCTGGCGCTGACCGCCGGATAAGTTGCTTCCGTGTTCTGTGATCTTGGTGTCCAGTCCGTCCGGCAGAGAAGCGATCAGCTCATCCAGATTAGCAGCCTTGATCACTTCCATCAGCTGTTCATCAGAAATATGGTTCATGCCGTAGGTAATATTTTCCCGGATCGTACCGGAAAATAAAATGGACTGCTGTGGTACAACTGCAATATGGCTGCGGTAGCTTTGCAGGTTCAGGGAAGTGATATCCTGTCCATCGATCAGTACCTGTCCGCCTGTGGCCTTCAAAAAGCCGATCACCATATTTAAAATGGTTGTTTTGCCTGCGCCGGAGCTTCCTACAAAGGCAATGGTTTCACCCGGTTCAATATGAAAATTCAGATCCTGGAGCACCGGGGCATCCGCATCAGGATATTGAAAAGCTACATGGCGAAAGGTAATATCGCCATTTATTTTCTTTACCTTCTTCTTGTTCCTGGTATCCTCCACATCATGGCAGAGCAGAATGTCCCCGATAGAATTCACGGATTCCAACCCCTTTGAGATGATGGGAAGCAGGGTGATGACATTGGATACCTGGCCTACAATGGAAGAAAAATAGGTCTGGTACATCACAACCTCTCCCACGGAAATCTTCCCCTGAGATGCAAGGTAACCGGTAAAGCCAAGGCAGATTACCTGAAACAGCTGGAATGCCACCCAGCTGATAGAGGAAAAGTAGGTCTGGATCATATCAAGCTTTAAGCCTTTTTCTGCCACATGTCCAAGCTGGCGATCCATTTTCTTGGTTTCCTGTTTTTCCAGGGCATGCGCCCTGGTGACAGGGATCAGCTCCACCATTTCCATGACCTTAACGGAGGTTTCCTCCATTTCCCGGCGGAAATCGGAATTGTACTTTTTGATCTTTCCCCGGAAGGTGACCATTAAGAACACGGCAACCGGTATGGTGGCAAGAAAGAAAAGGAAAACCGTCATGCTTTTAAAGATGACAATGCCAAAGGCCACCATAACGTTTAAAAGAATGCTTAACACCGTGATAAAGATCTGGGAGGAGAGCGTTTCAATCTGCTCTACATCACGCATGATCTTGGACTGAAGGCGTCCGGACTGCATTTCATTGTGATAGGAAATGGAAAGCTGCTGGAGCTTGCGTACCAGAGAGCTTCTAAGTCCCCGCTCCACACTTCTGACTGTTTTGGCATAAAGCCAGGTATGGATATAATTGGAAAAAATATTCTGAACCACGAAAAAGGACATGATCAGAACATTTATCAGTATTTTAATGCCTGCATTATCCGGCCTTTGGGTTGCAAGGTTGATAATGTTGGAGGTAATGATCGGAAGGATCCACACCGGGGAATGCTTTATGGCAAAAAACAAAATGGAGAAAAACAGCTTCACATAATGTCCCTTGTAGATCCCGAGAAGGATTTTCAGGCTGTTGCCTTCATTCCGGTTAAAGGTCTCAAGAAGCGCCTTTTCCGATTCGTCCAGATCGATTTCTTCCGGCTGCGTAAATTTTTCAATCATCATGTTATCCCACTGACATTAAAACATGTCGTAATATTTTTTAACGATCTGTTGGGCCGGCTTGCCGTAAATATCATATCCCCAATTCGCATCCGCCTTACAGAGGGGATATTGCTTCCATGCCCAGTCCCAAAGACAGAAGCCCTGCACAAAGGAACGTTTCCTGCAGGCTTCAAACATGGTCTGATACCAGTCTGCCTGCTCCTGCAGGTCAATTTCGCCGCGGACGGTCCAGTCATTGGGAACCTTTCCTGCACCGCGTGTGGACATGCAGCCGCACTCTGCGAAAAAGAAGGGCTTTTTAAACTTTTCTACAACGGCTTCAATACGGTCAAGCTGCCTGTCCCAGTCATCAGTGGGGTAGTAGCCGCTTGAACAGATATAATCGACACAATCCCACCAGGTAACATTGTCTTCCTGGTATTTGTCAGCATTATAGGTGACAGGACCGTCATAAACGGTGCGGATCTGGGCGATCAGCTTACGCCATTCCTCGCTTCTGCGGTCGGTCTGAACCATTTCACAGCCGGCGATAAACATTTCACAGCCGGTTTCCTTTGCAAGTCTGGCAAAGTGAAGCTGAAATTCCGTATAGGACCGGAACCAGTTCCCCCACTTAGGCTCGCAGGGCACATCCTTATCAAAAAAATTAATGTGTGCACGCCAGGTACCATTCTTACAGTTGACGGTGGGCTTCAATGCAACAAGCAGCCCCTTCTTATGAATATAGTCGATCATGCTGATCAGTTCTTCATCAGAAATGGTTGCATCAGAGGTAAAATCGATCTCCTCTGACTGAGGGGTTTCCTGAAGTGCGTTGGGCACCAGGGTGATAAAATTTGCACCGGTTCCTTCTGCAAGATGATCAAAGCTCTCAAAGGCTTCTTTTGTAAGAAAACTCCCTTTTGGACAAAATGGGGCAAAAGTGATCCCTTTTAAGAATTGCATGGCTACGTCCTTTCAATACTTGTTGAATGTTATAAAAATTGTAGCACCGGGAAAAAAATTCCGCTATAATGTAGCCATATAAAAATTGTAAAAATCTATTCAGGAGACCGCCATGCAGTATTTGTTTGAATATTGTGATACTCTTAACTTTCCATATGAAGCTTTTCGGTATGATACGTCGACTATGCCCTTCCCCATCAGGCCTCACTGGCATTATTTTATGGAGATCCTTTATATGCTCGAGGGGACGGCTCTGGTAGAGTGTGACGGGCAAAGCTATGTGGCCCAGGAGGGAGACCTGATCCTGTTCCATCCGGAGACCGTACATGCTATTTATACCGCTACGAATGTTCCGCTGAAATATGATGTGTTGAAGTTTGACGTGAACAGGCTGTATACGGAAAACAGCTATGCGCCCAAGCTCCGCGTCATTCTGGATAGTGCAAGCAAGAGCTCCAAAGCCAGCATCTTTTTTAAGGAAAGCCAGCTGGAGGGTCTGGTAGTTTCTGATATTTTTGAGGAGTGCTGTAAAGAGCTTGAGCAGCAGGATTATGGCTACGATATTGTGATCCATAATAAGATCTGCTATCTTCTGGTGCAGATCATAAGACTGTGGAGACACGCCGGATTTAATACGGATGCAGCAGCAGCCCATGCAAGAGAAACGAATTCCATCCATGCTATTACCTCTTATATCGATTCTCATGTAGGGGAAGCCATAAGGGTGGAGGATCTGGCGGAAATGTGTAATATGAGCTATTCCTATTTTGCCAAGAATTTTAAGCAGTATTACGGCCGCTCCTGTAAGGAATATATTGAATTTATCCGGGTCAGCAAGGCAGCGGATCTTCTGCTCTTTACAGACTTTGATTTAAGCTATATCAGCCAGGAAACGGGTTTTTCCGACAGCAGCCACCTGATCAAGATTTTCCGGAAATGGAAGGGGGTAACCCCCAAGCAGTTTAAGAAGCAGCATATGGAGATATAATACCTATTGCTCTTATAAGGCGGAATATGTTATATTGATTGTGTATCTATTTTAGTACAATTTTGAATTGTATAAGATCGATGTGAGGGAAAGCAATGGAGATAGAGGATAGGAAGCAGCTGGAACAAAGGATTGCCGAGCTGGAACGCCAACTGAAGAATGAACGTCAGAAGCAGCAGTGGGCATTAGAAGGCGAGGACAGCGGCTTATGGGAGTATGACATTAAGGCAAAGCGCCTTACCCAGAGCAGCAAGCTGGAAGGCAAATGGAGAGATGCGAACCTGGTTGTGGAAAATTACCGCGAGCAGATGAAGGAAAGGAATTTGATCCATCCGGAGGATGAGCAGGTCTTTGAAGCCTATTGTGACAGTATGGACCGGGGGGATCCTCATATCATGTATGAAATGAGAATTCTCCGTGATAACGGGAGATTTGGATGGATCCGCCAGGAGGGAAACACCATTTATGATGAAAAGGGTGTTCCTGTCAAGGTGATCGGCAAGGTTCTGGATGTAACCGGTGAAAAAAGGGATAACAAACGCCTGGAGTGTGAGGTGACCCGGGATATGCTTACCGGCTTATACAACTATGATGTTGCCAGGAAGATGATAGAGAAAAAGCTTCAGGATCCTGCAAAAGAAGCAGGAGCTTTGTTTCTTATGGACCTGGATGATTTTGCAGAACAAAATACAGCCTACGGCACGGTGTTTGGGGATTCTGTGCTGGAAATGGCTGCTAATATTGTTTATACCAGCTTTAAGGCAAAGGATATTGTGGGCCGAATAGACGGGGACGAGTTTCTTGTTTATGCTTCCGGGATCTGCAACAGAAAGGACATTGAGAACCTTTTAAATAAATTGATGATCCGGCTTTCCAGATTTGCGGAAGAGCGGGAAGGAAATCATTGCAGCATCAGCATAGGCGTTGCGATCAGCCCGGAAGACGGCAGAAGCTATGAGAAGCTGTATCACAGCGCAGATCTTGCACTTTACAGAGCCAAAAAGGAAGGAAAGAGTAAATACTGCTTCTTTGACCGGGAAGAGAATTATGATACCTCTCTGGGGGAGACAGGCAGGAAGTTGGCGCATAAGAAGAAGGATCAGGCTCTGGCAGGGCAGGATTACCTGAATATCAACAAGGATCTGTTTGACTTTGCCTTTAAGTGCATTAATACGGAAGAAAATTTTTATTACGCCATTGAAAAGATCTTTGAAGAAGTGAGCCTTTATTTTGGCATGGATCGGAGCATCCTTCTGGAAAGAGACAAAGGAAGCGATGAAATTTTCGTAACGGCAGGGTGGTCCAGGGAAGACGATGGCAATGACAGGGCGCTGATGGAACAGACCGGTAAGGTAAACTGGTATGTGATGGAGCAGTATTACCGCCATGTGGAATATAATATCCTTCAGGATGGCAGGGACGGCCATGAGGATTATAAAAAAGATATTACACAGATGAAAAGAGTTCCCATTTCTGCCATACAGTTCCCCATTATGGATGGCTCTAAGATGGCAGGCGTCCTTACCTTTGAAAGCTGGACCAAGAGAAAGTGGGGAGTTGCGGAGATCGCAACCCTGTCCAGTATTACCAAGATGATTACCAGCTATCTGCTGCAGAAGCAGACCAAGGCAGAGCTGGAAATGGAATATATTGTGGGCAAGAAGGCAATGGATGTGCAGAAGCTGATCTATTACGTTGTGGGAGAGGAAGACCACCAGATCAAGTTTCTGAGCCATTATGCCAGAGAATGCTATCCCATGGCAAGGAGCGGACAGCTTTGCTACAAAGCGTTTATGAACAGGGAGACTCCCTGCCCTGCCTGCCCGATCCAGGGACTGAAAGAGGGAGCCGGACAGAATACGGTAGAGTATTATGACGAGGAAGAAGATAACTGGTACACCTTGAATGCGTCACATATGAATGAGACCAAGGTGAAAAAGCATGAGGTTATTATCTGCAGATCCAACATTACCACTTTTCTGGAAAGGGTAAAGGGAGAGGATCAGCTTACCGGCGTCATGTCCTATGAAAAGTTCAAGCTGGAAGCAACCAGAATGCTGCGAAGAAACCATGAGGAGTATGGGCTGGCATTTCTCGGGATTCAGGATTTCTCCAGGATCAATGATGAATACGGTTATGAGGTAGGAGATCAGGTGCTTAGGACATTTGCAGCGGAAATGTCGGCAAGAAGGGCAGATGATGAGCTTGTATGCCGTATCAAGGGAGATGACTTTGCAGCCTTGATAAAGAGAAGATCAGTAGAACAGATGCGGAAGAATATGCAGCTGTTTTCCGAACTTTTGACGAAACGGTTCCGGGAAAGATTTCCGGGAATTTCCATTAACTGCTTCTGCGGCGTTTATAATGTGCCGGATGATGAGAAGTACATCAGTAAGTGCCTGGATAAGGCCATGAAGGCAAGAAAGCTTGCCCTCAACAAAATTTATGAGGGTGGCGCATATATGTATTCAAAGGAAGTAGAACTGGAGGATAAAGAGCGGAGCGACATGAGCCGCACGATCAAGGATTCCCTTGAAAAGGGCATGTTCCGGGTATATTTCCAGCCCAAGGTGGATATTGTGACCGGAAAGATCCGGGGAGCGGAAGCCTTAGTCCGTCTGCTTGATAAAGAGGGAAAGCTGATCTCTCCCGGAAGATTTATACCCCTTGCGGAGGAGAACGGGCAGATCCTTGAAATTGATAATTTTGTTTATAAAGAAACCTTCCGGTTAATGCAGAAATGGCAGCAGGAGGGAGAGCAGGTTCCCCTGATCTCTGTGAATGTATCAAGACTCCACCTTCTGCAGGACGAGCTGCCTCAGTACATAAAGAGCCTGAGCGACGAGTATGGGTTAAAACCCGAGCAGATCGAGCTTGAGATCACGGAGAGTGTTTTCTTCCAGGATATGGAACGTCTGGTAGCGATCATTAAGCAGATGAGAGATTTGGGCTTTGTGATTTCCATGGATGATTTCGGGGCAGGATTTTCCACCTTAAGCCTGATGAAATCCCTGCCGGTAGATGTGATCAAGTTAGATGGAAGCTTTTTCTTAAAGAGCGAGCTGGATGACAAGAATAAGGCGGTTATTGCCGCTATGCTCCATCTGGCAGAAAATCTCGGCTTTGAAGTGATCGCTGAAGGAGTGGAGAAAAAGGAACAGGTAGATTTCATAAGAGGCCAGGGAGGACGTCTGGTACAGGGTTATTACTATTATAAGCCGATGCCAGCGGATGAATTTGAAAAATTATTGACAGAGAAAAAGTAGAGATCGCTGCAAAAAATAAAGAAGTATTCCCGGTTTCCGAAAGGAGACCGGGAATTTTTATATTCAAAAATAAAAGCAGAGCATGAAAAAAAGCACCATCCCCAAGGCTCACAGGTCCTCAAAAATGGTACTTACAGTGCGCGATCAGGGGCTCGAACCCTGGACACCCTGATTAAGAGTCAGGTGCTCTACCAACTGAGCTAATCGCGCATTTGCAAATTTTGTTTGCTGCATCATTTGCAACGCAAGTGTTATTATAGTATAATGTGTTTTGGTTTGCAAGCATTTTTTTAAAAAATTTTTGATTTTTTGAAATAAACGAGAAAAAAGAGGAA
Organism: Firmicutes bacterium CAG:534; assembly: GCA_000436115.1. Taxonomy (GTDB): domain Bacteria; phylum Bacillota; class Clostridia; order Lachnospirales; family Lachnospiraceae; genus Suilimivivens. The sequence continues at coordinate 8,929 of FR894500.1, forward strand.
TATATATGATATTTGACACGCATGCTCATTATGACGATCCTGCCTTTGATCAGGATAGGAATGAGCTTCTTCTGGGAATGAAGGAGCAGAATGTAGGGCTTATTGTAAATGTGGGAGCCAGCCTTTCATCCTGCCAGAAAACGCTTAAGCTGGCAGAGAGCTATCCATTCCTGTACGGAGCGCTCGGAGTGCATCCTTCGGATACGGAGCATCTAACAGAAAAGGATATGGACTGGCTGAAGGAAAAAGCGGCCGGAAAAAAGATCGTGGCCATCGGAGAGATCGGTCTGGATTATCATTATGAGGAACCGGGCCGCGAAGTGCAGAAAAAGTGGTTTATCAGACAGCTTCAGATCGCACAGGAGTTGAACATGCCGGTGATCATCCATTCCAGAGAAGCGGCGGCAGATACTATGGAAATTCTGAAAAAATATGGAAAAACCAGAGGGGTGATCCACTGCTATTCCTATGCCGGGGAGCAGGCAGAGGAATACTGCTCTATGGGATATTACTTTGGGATTGGCGGCGTTTTAACCTTTAAAAATGCCAAAAAACTGGTGGAGGCTGTAAAAATCATTCCCCTTGACAGGATCCTGCTGGAAACAGACTGCCCGTATCTGGCACCGGAGCCCTTTCGGGGAAAGAGAAATCAGTCGGCGTATATTGATCTTGTGGCACAAAAGCTTGCGGAGCTGAAAGGAATTTCTAAGGAGCAGGTGATAGAAGCGACTGCCCGCAACGCAATGGAATTTTATGGAATAGGTGAAAAGGAAGAGGCATAGAATATGGCATATTTGGGAACCCCCTCGGCAACGGCTGCTGTGATCGAAAAATATCAGTTTAATTTTCAAAAAAGATATGGACAGAATTTTCTGATCGATACCAATATTTTAAAAAAGATCATAGAAGAAGCGGGAGTAACGAAAGAAGATTGTGTGGTGGAAATCGGGCCGGGAATCGGAACCATGACCCAGTATCTGGCAGAAAGCGCCAGAGAGGTCGTTGCAGTGGAGATCGACAAAAATCTGATCCCTATCCTGGAGGATACCTTAAGCGAATACGATAATGTGACGGTGATCAATGAGGATATCCTGAAGGTAGATCTGAGGAAGCTTGCAGAAGAAAAAAATAACGGCAGGCCCGTTAAGATCGTGGCAAATCTTCCCTATTACATCACAACGCCTATTATTATGGGTCTGTTTGAAAATCAGGTGCCCCTTTCCAGCATTACTATTATGGTTCAGAAGGAAGTGGCGGACAGGATGCAGGTTGGCCCGGGCACCAAGGATTATGGTGCGCTCAGCCTGGCAGTACAGTATTATGCCAGACCGGAGATTGTTTTGCAGGTCCCCCCTGCCTGTTTCATGCCAAGGCCGGGAGTAGGAAGCGCCGTGATCCGGCTTACAAAGCATGAACAGCCGCCGGTGCGGACAAAGGATGAAAAGAAACTGTTTGCTGTGATACGGGCGTCCTTTGGACAGAGAAGAAAAACGCTTGCAAATGCACTTACAAACGGTTTTTGTTATGAAGCTGAGAGCGGAAAGACACAAAGGGTTACGAGGCAGCAGGTTTATGACGTCTTAGAGCAGATGGAGCTTAGCCAGACCATCAGGGGAGAAGCGCTGACGCTTGAGCAGTTTGCAGAATTATCTGATTTACTTTGAGGGTTTCCTATGGTAAACTTAAAAGATGAAAATAGGAATATTATGCCCTAAGATAAATCGTTAACGTATGAGGTGACTACCTTGGATAAGTATGAATATAAAGTCCGTGCAGATGAAATAAAATCCCTGATCTCAGAAGGAGAATACGGGGAAGCCGTTAAGATCGCAGATACCATTGACTGGCGCAGAGTAAAAAGCGTTATGATGCTGTGCACCATCAGTGATCTATACAAAATTAACAGAAGATATGAAGACAGCCGTGATATTCTGCTGCTGGCCTATGACAGGCATGCAGGAGGCCGTCTGATCGTGTATTCCTTGTGTGAGCTTTCCATTAAGCTGGGAGAATTCGTACAGGCGCTGGAATATTATAAGGAATTTGTGCAGCTTGCGCCCAAAGACAGCGGCAGGTATATTCTGCAGTACAAGCTCTATGAAGCGCAGGAGGTCAGCTTAGAGGAGCGGATCGAGGTTCTGGAAGAGCTCAAAAAGAGAGACTACCGTGAAAAGTGGGCATATGAGCTTGCTTACCTTTATCACAGGGTTGGCCTTGAATCCAAATGCGTTGAAGAATGTAATGAAATGTTCCTCTGGTTTGGGGAAGGAAGATATGTGTTAAAGGCCCTGGAACTGAAAATGCTTCATGAGCCTTTAAGTGAGGAGCAGCAGGCTAAGTATGAGCAGATGAAGGAGAATGGAGGTTCTGTCAGCCCTGATTATGCTGCTGACCAGGAGGCCATCAAGCAGGAGGCAAACAAAGAAACAGAAGAGGAAGAGGATAACGAATTCGGCATTCAGGGAAACCTTCTTGCCAGCGATACACAGGAAATGCCCCCTAAGGAAGAGGATGAGATCCAGGTCAAGACGGTGGATGTGAGCCAGTATAATACCCTGAACCTGCAAAAGGAACTGGCGGAAAGCATGAAGGAATTTCTGGAGAACAATAAAACCCAGAACCTTCCTGTAGATAAAATTGCGGAGGAAGCACAAAAAACTCAGATTTATGAGCCTGTTACCTCTGAAAATCTGATCGGGGAAATCCCGGAAGCAACAGACGCCCAGGAGGAGACAGAAAAGGAAGAGCCGGAAGCTGAAGAAAAGACAGCCACCCTCAGACAGGACACTGACGAGATGCAGCTGATCACAGAAGAGGATCTGAGTGGAAAGAATAATTCAGAAGAGGTCTTTTTTGGCAATACGGAAGAAGTCAATATTGAGGATGTGGTTTCCAAGCTTGCCAAGCAGAACGAGGATAAGTCGCCCTTTACCCCTATTGATCAGAAGGAGATGCCCATAAAGCAGGAGGAAGTGCCGGTTACTCCTCAAATTTCCAAGAGCCCGCTCAGCGACACAGGCGTGATCAGGACGTTTCATAAGCCTTCAGGCTTTGATAATATGCTTTCTCAGGAGTATGATGGACAGATCTCATTGGTAGTTCCTGAAAAGGAGCAGGTTGAAAAGCAGATTACAGGACAGCTCAGCATAGAAGATGTAATGGCTGAGTGGGAGCGGATCAAGCAGGAAAATGAACGCAAGAGGATGGAAGAAATACGAAGACGCGTTCACCAGCAGACAGACGCTTTGTTTGAGGACTTTGACGAGTCCACCAAATCAGGTCTTTTGGAGGAGCTGGAAAAGGCCATGGTCACTGCAGCCATGAAGGAAGAAAAGGCAAAGGCAGCCAGTGAACGTCCCAAGGTGGTAAAAGTTGCAGACATAGAGAAGCAGGAGCCTGCTGCGGCCAAAGAGAAAACAAAACCGGCAGAAGCAGCAGAGAAAGAAGTCTTAGAAGAAACCGAAGAAATTGAAGAGATTGAAGAAATCCCTGCTTTAGAGGAAGAGGAGGTTTCTACAGAGTCTGTACCGGAAGAAGATACGCAGGAAGAGGACTTTGAAGAGGAACAGCCGGAGGCTGCAGAGGAGACTCTGGATGAGATTTCGAATAAAGCTTCGGATGAAGTTTCTGAGGAAGCCGGCGAGGCTATAGAGGAACCGGATGCTTCAGAAAAGGAAGAAGAAACCGAGGAGGCAGAGTCACAGGAGGAAGTTTCCGAGCAGAAGAAGACCGGAGATGTAAGGGAGATGACAGACAGCGAAAGAGAGCAGTTTGCCCCCTTTATCCATCACAAACGTACCAGAAGACAGATCGTTACAACGCTTGATAATATCAGCATGGCTTCCTACACGGGAAATGTGATCGTTACAGGAGAAGAAAGTGCGGAGGCAACCGCCCTTGCCAAGGTTCTTGTAAAGGAAGTACAGCTTTCTGACAGTAATTTTTCAGGAAAGGTTGCAAAGATTTCCGGCGCTACCATGAATAAAAAGGACGTAGGAGCAACCCTGGCAAAGCTGTCCGGCGGGGCGCTGATCATTGAAGAAGCCGCCTCCATGAAAAAGGCTGCAACAGAAAGCCTTTTAAAGCAGCTTAACCAGGAAGGAAAGGGGTTGATCGTTCTTTTAGAGGACACAAAGGCAAATATCGCGTCCTACCTGGAAAAATATCCTGCCCTTTCAGAGGCGTTTAACCTGCGGGTGGATGTGGAAGCGCTGGATGACCAGACACTGGTAAAATATGCTCAGAAATATGCAGTTGAACAGGAATATTCCATTGACGAGCTTGGAATTCTCGCACTGCATACAAGAATTGCGGATATGCAGACCAGCGACCATGAGGTAACGCTTGGGGAAATAGAAGAGCTTGTGGATGAGGCGATTTATTATGCCGACCGCAAGACGCCGAAGCATTTCTTTGATGTTTTATTTGGAAAGCGGTATGACGAGGAAGATATGATCGTTCTTCGTGAGAAGGATTTTATGCATTACTAAAAAATAGAAACCGGGGGTTTAAGGTATGGATGGTGAAGTTTTTATTTCTGAGGCGGATCAGTATCTGTTTGCCCAGGGAACACATTATGATATTTACAAAAAGTTAGGAGCGCACCCTTCTGTGGAAGATGGAAAAAAAGGCATGTTCTTCGGTGTGTGGGCGCCCAATGCAGAAAGTGTGCATGTGATCGGAAGCTTTAACGGCTGGGACGAAACAGCTCATCCTATGACAAAGCTGGGGCCCGGCGGGATCTATAAGCTGTTTGTCCCGGGTGTGGGAGAAGGAGAGCTTTACAAATTTCTGATCACAACGCCCTCAGGAGAAAAGCTGTATAAGGCCGATCCCTTTGCAAACAGTGCAGAGCTCCGCCCCGGAAATGCGTCGAAAACCACGGATATTTCCGGCTTTAAATGGACGGATGAGGTCTGGATGAAGGAACGGGAGGGGAAGGATTATAATCAGGAACCCGTTGCCATTTACGAGTGTCATATCGGCTCCTGGATGAGACATCCCAGACCGGAAGAACAGGGATTTTATAATTACCGGGAATTTGCAGACCGGATCGTGGAATATCTGAAGGAAATGAAATACACCCATGTAGAGCTTATGGGAATTGCAGAGTATCCCTTTGACGGCTCCTGGGGGTACCAGGTGACCGGCTATTATGCGCCGACGTCCAGATACGGAGAACCCAAGGACTTCATGTATCTGATCAACAAGCTTCATAAGCACAAGATCGGCGTTATCCTGGATTGGGTTCCTGCGCATTTTGCCACAGACGCCCATGGGCTTGGACGTTTTGACGGAGAGTGTATTTTTGAGGATCCGGATCCCAGAAAGGGAGAGCACCCGGATTGGGGAACCAAGATCTTTAATTATGGTAAGAACGAGGTAAAGAACTTTTTGATCGCCAACGCATTATTCTGGATCAAGGAGTATCACATTGACGGTATCCGTGTAGATGCAGTGGCCTCCATGCTGTATCTTGATTACGGCAAAAAGGAAGGCCAGTGGGTTCCCAATAAATACGGCGGAAATAAAAATCTGGAAGCCATTGAATTTTTCAAGCATTTGAATTCGGTGGTACGGGGAACCTATCCGGGCTTTATGACCATTGCAGAGGAATCTACCGCATGGCCCAAGGTAACAGGAAATGTGGAAGAGGGCGGTCTTGGCTTTTCCTTTAAGTGGAATATGGGCTGGATGCATGATTTTTGCGAATATATGAAGTTAGATCCTTATTTCCGCAAGGATAATCATTATGCCATGACCTTCGCCATGAGCTACAATGACAGTGAGAATTATATCCTGCCTCTTTCCCATGACGAGGTAGTACATCTGAAATGCTCCATGGTCAATAAAATGCCCGGCTACAAAGCCGACAAATACGCAAACCTGCGCTGTGGATACGCTTACATGCTGGGTCATGCAGGCAAGAAGCTTCTGTTTATGGGACAGGATTTCGGGCAGGAGCGTGAATGGAGCGAGGAAAGAGAGCTTGACTGGTTCCTGCTGCAGGAGGATCTGAATAAGGGACTTCATGAATATGTGAAGGAACTGCTGAAGCTGTATCATAAGTATTCCTGCCTGTATGAGTTTGATGACAGCTGGAAGGGCTTTGAATGGCTGAACTGTGATGACAAGGACAGAAGCACATACAGCTTTTACAGACGGAATTCCTCCGGTAAAAACAACCTTATGTTCATCATTAACATGACGCCTATCAAATGGGAAAATTATAAGCTGGGAGTTCCCGCAAAGAAAAAATATAAGCTGCTTTTGTGCAGTACGGAAGAGAGGTTTGGAGGAACCGGAGAGACGGTTCCCAAGGAAATCATGGCAGAGGCAGAAAACTGTGATTACAGGGATTACTGCATAACGCTGGATCTTCCGCCTTATGCTGCAACGGTATTTGTATTTTAAAGTATTAAGGAATGAAAAAGTTATGCCGAAATAAAGGGTGAATGCAGGAAGCATTTACCCTTTGTTTTTTGGAGCAGACATATGAATATAATATTGGATGAGAAACAGATCAAAGATGCTCAGGCATATACAAACGTAAACAAAGGGACAACTACATACCGTACCCCGGAAAAGACCGGCGAGGTTAAAAATTCCGGGTTTGCATTAGACATTTCTGGCACAGTTATGGATAACAGCGCTTATACAGGTCACGGACGGACCGCAGAAGAGGTTATGCTGGATGCAGGGCAGGAGGATATTACTGCCCGGCGAAACTATATGGCAGTTATGTCTAATTGTATGTCTGACGAAGATTTTGCAAAGCTTCAGGAGGACGGATTTCATCCCGGCAGTACGGAAATTGAAACAGTTGTCACCATTGTAGACCATATTAAAGCAGCCCTTGCACTCTCCGGCAGGGAGGTGGTTGGGTATACGGATACCATCAGCCAGGAGGCGCTTACTGCAATTACAGGCAGCGAAAGCTTTGCCCTGCAGCTTCAGGAGCAGTTCTGCGAAAAGGATATTCCGCTCACAAGAGAAAACGTAGAAGCAGTATGTAAGGCATGGGATATTCTGCAGCAGACAGGGAACATAACCGAAGGATCCAAAAGATATCTGGTAGAAAATGAGATGGATCCCACTCCCGAAAATCTGTACATGGCAAAATATTCAGCGACAGAAGGCGCAGACAGACAGGCAAGGGGCTATTACAAGGACGGAACGGCAGGTTATTTTGCAGAAAAGCCTGATGTGGTGGATTATGAGAAGCTGAAGCCACAGATGGAGAAGGTGATCTCAGAGGCAGGATTTACTGTGACGGAAGAGACCCTTGCAGATGCAAAATGGCTTTTGGAAAAGGGAATTCCCCTAAATACAGATACGTTTTGTTTATTTGAGAAAATAAATGACGTGGCACTGCCCATGGAGCCGGAGCTTTTCCTGGAGCTTTCGGCTATAGCCATTGCGGACGGAAAAAGACCTGCCAGGGCAGACCTTTCCAAGACGCAGACAGATTATGAAAAGGCAGCCTGGCTGCTTGAAAAGACCAAACAGGTATCAGAAGAGGCGGTGGACCAGGCAGCGGACCGCGGCGATGCCTTTACCCTGCGGAATTTATTTGCTGCACAGGAAGCCTTTGGAATGTCGAAGGAATTGACGAAGGTTGGTGCAGAGAATATTAAGGGGCGCAGGCTTTTGGAAGAGATCAGGCTTTCCATGACGGTTCAGGCCAATTTGAGACTTCTGCGTCAGGGCTTTCAGATCGAGACAGCCCCCTTGGAAGAGCTGGTGGAAAAGCTGAAGGAGGCTGAGAGCAGCTACCAGATGGCGCTTACCGGAGAAAGTTCTAAGGCCGAAGCAATGCAGAAGGCATCCTTATATGAAAAGACTTTAAGCGCGGTAGCAGGGATCAAGAACTCCCCTGCAGCGATCTTAAGTGAGTTATCGCCGGAAAGCACCCTGGAAGAAACCTATGAAATAGGGAAAACAAGGGCGGCAGATTATGAAAGGGCGCAGGAGCGTTACGAAAAGCTGTGGACTGCACCCAGAGCCGATATGGGAGATTCCCTGCGGAAGGCATTTCGGAATGTAGATGATATTCTGAAGGATCTTGATCTTGAGGTAAATGAAGAAAACAGAAAAGCTGTCAGGATCCTGGGATACAATCAGGCACAGATCAGTAAAGAACATATAGATCAGATCAAAAAAATGGATCAGCTTCTTACCGGCACGATCAGGGAATTAAAGCCGGGGACAGTGCTTTCCATGATCAGAGAGGGTATGAACCCCATGAAAATGGAGCTTTCTGAGCTTTCTGATTTCCTGGAGCAGCAAAATCAGGAATCCTCCGGACAGGAAATGGAATCCTACAGCAAATTCCTTTATCAGATGGAAAAGCAGAAGGAGATCACAGAAGAGGAAAGAAGCGCTTATATCGGTATTTACAGACTGATCCATCAGGTAGAAAAGACGGATGATGCGGCAGTAGGCGCCATCTGGCAGAGCGAAGCGGGATTTACACTTGAAAATCTGCTTTCCGCAGTGAGAACCGCAAAGAAAAAGCATATGGATTACACCGTCAATGATGACTTTGGCGGTCTTAACAGGGCAGATACGGGAACGGAAAGTATTTCCGATCAGATCGAAAGGGGCTTTTCCTTATCACAGCAAACAAACAGGGAAGAACTGAAGGTTTTTTTGGAGCAGGCGCAGGATGAGCAGCTTCAAAGAGAATACCAGTCCCAGGAGGCCCAGCAGATCCGAAAGGTGGCGGAATGCGAGGATGCTATTTTAAAACAGCTTTCTGATTACGGACAGAGTGTAACGGCGGATCATCTTTTTTCTGCAGCGGCGCTTATGCGAAATCCGGAAGAGATCTTCAGCCAGCTTGGAAAATACTGTACAAAAGCCGGAAAAAGCGATCCCAAGGAAGAAATCCTGAAGGCCGGGAAAAAGCTTTTAGAAGGACTGGAAAGCAAAGACCGGGAAGGGGCAGCCTATGAAAAACTCCAGGAGGAATTGAAAGAGGAGCTTACCCGGGAGGGCTTTGAAGGAGATCATGACGCCCTTGACATCAGGGCAATGAGCAATCTGTGTAAGCATCTTTCCTTTATGACAGCCATGGCGAAGGAAGAAAATTATCAGATCCCCGTGGAAATCGGCGGGAAGCTGACAGCCATCAACTTAAAGGTGATCCATAAGGAAGCGGAAGAAAGCAAGGCTGTTGTGACAATGAACAGTGAAGCAATGGGAAAGATTGCGGTGCAGCTTCAAATGACGGAGGAAGGCCTGGAAGGCTTTTGTATCTGCGAAAGGAAGGAGAGCACAGAGCTTTTGCAGGATTGTCTGCAGCAGGAAAACGGCATGGCCGGAAGCTTTTATTTTGCAACAGGTGAGGAACTCGATCTTGCGGAGTTTTCGGGGAAGCACACAGAGGGAAGGATAAAGAAGCCGGGAGCAGATGTTCTTTACCGGGCAGCAAAGGATCTTATCGGTTATATACAGGAAGCAGGAAATAAGAAAGGGAGTATGACACATGAAAATCAGCTATAACGCATCAGCGGTAACCGCTAACAATGCATTAACCAGAAATGATAACAGTCTTCAGGAATCCCTGGCAAGATTGTCATCGGGATTGAAAATCGTAAATGCAAAGGACAATCCGTCCGGACTAGCCATGAGCAAGCGTATGAATGCCCAGATCAAGGGATTAAATCAGGCAACGGATAATGCCGGCGACGGCGTATCGGTGATCGAGATCGCTGATGGAACGCTTTCAGAAGTCCACAGTATGCTCCAGCGTATGAATGAGCTTGCGATCAAGGCCGGAACAGGCACCGTGACAGATGATGACAGGGCTATGATCCAGTCTGAGGTATCGCAGCTGAAGGAAGAGATCACCAGAATTGCTTCCGAAACGGAATTTAACGGACAAAAGATCCTGGATGGCTCCTTTGACCTGAAGGGATATGCAGATCAGATCGATGCAAAGGTAACCTATTACAGTGATGATATTATCAGCGGAGTTTATACGGTTACTTCCATGGAGGTAGAATATGAGGCAGACGGCACCATCAAGGAGGTGAAAGACTTCCAGGGCGGCACCGGCTTTCCGGCGGATGCGGAGGTAAGTCAGGTGGATGGAAATATTGTCACCATTAAAGGGGCCGACAATTTTGAGATCAAGCTCCGTCTGACAAATACCACAACTTTTACCGATTTGAATTTGAGCCTGGAAGGCTTTGGAGCAATGGATACCCAGATCGGAGCCAATGAAGGCCAGCAGTTAGCGATCAGGATTCCTAAGGTTTCCCTGGAAAATATGGGGATTTCGGCCGTAGATATGAGCACCAGGGAAGGGGCGCAGGAAGCCATTGACAAGGTTGCAGGGGCGATTAAGTATATTTCCTCTACGAGAAGCGGGCTGGGAGCTTATCAGAACCGTTTGGAGCATACCATCAATACCCTGGATATTACCAGTGAGAACATGACCAGCGCGTATTCCAGGATTATGGATGTGGACATGGCAGAGGAAATGACGGAATATACCACCATGCAGATCCTCTCCCAGGCAAGTACCTCCATGCTGGCACAGGCAAATGAAAGACCTTCACAGGTACTTCAGCTTCTTCAGTAACAGGAAAAGGTGGGAAGGGCTATGACCAAGGAATTAAAACAGCAGTTTACGCTCAGGATCTCTCAGGCAAATAAGTCACAGCTTGTTGTGATCCTTTATGAGATGATGATAACGTATTTGGATGAAGCAAAGGAAGCATATGACAGACAGGACAGGGCAGGATTCCGGGAAGGGATCCGCAAGTCAAGGGGCTGTCTGATGGAGCTCATGTCATCCCTTCATTTTGAATATGAAGTGGCATCCAATCTGCTTTCCCTTTATCTGTATGCAAACAGAGAGCTTGCCAGAGCTGACATCAGAAACAGCGTCACAGAGCTTGTTCATGTGAAGGCGATCATGTCCAAACTCCATGATGCTTATGAAAAGGTAGGAGAGCAGGATACATCCGGTCCTATTATGGAAAATACGCAGACCGTGTATGCAGGGCTTACCTATGGCAAGAACACGCTTACGGAAAATCTATACGATCAGGGAAGTAACCGGGGTTTCCGTATTTAAGGTATTTTTTTGAGGAATTTCTTCAGGCAGCGGGGCAAGCCTTGCTGCCTGTTCCATTAGGAACTTATAGCGCTTCAGCACAGAATTCACTTCGTAGATGTAGCAGTCGATCAGATCCGGTTCTGTTACATTGTCAAAGCCTGCATAGGCGATCTCCAAAGCTTTTTTGGTTTCTTCAAGATCAGAGAGCAGGGCATTTCGCTTGATCTCCTCTTCTGACAGGGTGCGGTTCACCTGACAGCTCCGGCTAAAATACATTTTCATAACATCCTTCTTTCCGGTGGGGTACCTTGGGCTTTTTTACATCATATTCCGGGAATAACCAATAATTACCTTTCTTTCAAAAGAGTATGAACAAAAAAATATTGTTTATTCCGTCATGGAGGAAAAAGAACAGGCATATATTCTAGCGGAGGGTGGAAAAGCATATGGAAAACCAAATGGGAATAATTTTGATCGTGGGAAGCCTTGTCATTGTTCTGCTGATCGGTCTTGTGAAAAGCAGGGCGGAATTTATCATTAATTTTGTCCTTCGGGGCGTTACGGGAATGCTGATCATTTACTTTGTCAATTTCCTTCTGGCAGAAAAAATACCTTCTCTGTGTATGGGATATAATCTGGTTACCTTTCTGGCCAGCGGCGTTTTAGGATTGCCCGGTGTGGCGCTGCTTTATGGAGTCAATCTTTATATGAACTGGTGACCGGCGCTCTGCATAATCATAGGAAATAAAGGTGCTGCGTCAGCGCCTTATTGACATCCGGTAAAGGCTGAAAACATAAGGGTTTGCGGGGCTTTTAAAAATGAATTGGCAAAAAGAATTGTAAAATAGTAACAAAAATCAACAAATTTAAAAATATCTCTGGACAAGGAAGGGGCTTTTTAATATAATCGGTTCTACAAACAGGAACGTTCTGAAACATCAGGTTATTTCAACGGGCTGTATTTAAGGACAGCGCACATCATGATTTCATGGGAGAATTCCTTCCAAGCATCAGCACAGTAATTGAACATTTTACACATGTACAGAAAAGGGGGTACGATTGGATAAAAAGATCCTTGCGATTTTTGACGGCGAGGAGAGCTATGCATATCGTTTGATGAATTTTATTGGTGAACGGGAAAATCTTCCCTTTGAGCTTTATGTTTTCACCAACAAAGAAAGGTTTTACTCCTGTGAAAGGATCAAAGATATTGAATGCCTCCTGATCGCAGAAAGCGCTTACGAACCAAAAGTAGAAACACTTCATATACCGCACATGATCATCTTAAGCGAGAGCGGTAAAAATCTGAATAAAGCTCTGCATCATATCAGTAAATATCAATCCAGTGAAAAGATCTTCCACCAAATTTTAGAATATTACACCGATTTATCTGAGACCATTCCCATAACGCTTCGGACAGGCCTTTCCAAAATGCAGATTTTAGGGATCTATACCCCTATCGGCAGGTGTCTCCAGACAACATTTTCCCTTACCCTGGGACAGATGCTTGCCAGAAAACACAAAACGCTGTATCTGAATTTTGAAACCTACTCCGGCTTTGCCAAATTAATGAACAGACAGTATGAAGGAGATCTGTCGGATCTGATGTATTATTTTGAATGTGCAAGGGAAAAGCTTTCCTATCGGCTTCAAAGCATGGTGGAAACCGTAAACGGACTGGACTTTATCCCACCTGCGGAAATTTATCAAAATCTTTCCGGAATCCGGGGAAATCAGTGGGTTGATCTGTTTGGAGAAATTGAAAAGAGCAGCAGCTATGAATTTCTGATCCTGGATCTTGGGGAAGGACTTCAAGACCTGTGGGAGGTGCTCAGGAGCTGCAGCCATATTTATACGATCACCCGGGAAGACGGACTGGCCATGGCAAAGATCGATCAATATGAAAAGATACTGGAAACCATGCAGTACGGCGACATCAGTGCAAAGACAACCAAGTGGAAGCTGCCGGTATTCCGGGAACTGCCCAAAAACTTTGAAGAACTGACATACGGAGATCTGGCAGCCTATATAAAAAAGAAGGTCTTACCGGAGCTGCTGCCGGAGGAGGATTTCAATGGATAAAGCACAGATTACGATATTACAGGAACAGATCATGGAAAGAATGGATCTTTCCAAACAGCTTTCAGGGGAAGAGATCCGGGAGATGATAGATAAACAGCTAATGGCAGAGGGAAAAAGACGTTATCTGGAACTGGCTGTCAGAGAAAAGATCCGAAAGGATATTTTTCATTCTATCCGTCAGCTTGGGATTTTGCAGGAGCTCATTGAAAATCCTGAAATAACGGAAATCATGGTAAACGGAACGGAGGGGATCTTCATTGAACGGTTTGGAAAGCTGGAACAGACAGACTTTTCCTTTGAATCGGCGGACAAGCTGAAGCAGGTGATCTGGCAGATCACGGCAGGCTGCAACCGGGTGGTAAACGAGGCCTCCCCTATTGTAGACGCCAGACTGTCGGATGGAGCCAGGGTCAATGTGGTGCTTGATCCCATTGCTTTAAATGGGCCGATCCTGACGATCAGGCGTTTCCCAAAAGAGCCTATTACAATGGAAAAGCTGGTAGAAATGGGATCGGTGCTGCCGGAATGCAGAGATTATCTGATGGAAAAGGTAATGGAGGGATGCAACATTCTGGTAAGCGGCGGAACCGGCTCCGGCAAAACAACCTTTTTAAATGTTCTTTCCCGGTATATCCCGGCGTCAGAGCGTGTGATCACGATTGAGGACAGTGCAGAGCTGCAGCTTAAGGGGATTCCCAACCTGGTCAGGATGGAAACCAGAAATGCCAATGTGGAAGGTTGCAGAGAAATCACGATCCGGGATCTGATCCGGGCGGCTCTCCGTATGAGACCGGACAGGATTATCGTGGGAGAGGTAAGAGGCAAGGAAGCGGTGGATATGCTGCAAAGCGTTAACGTAGGGCACAGCGCCATGACAACGGTTCATGCCAACAGTGTCCGGGATGTGGTAAGCCGTCTGGAGACCATGGTATTAATGGGAATGGAAATGCCCATTATGGCCATCCGAAAACAAATTGCAGCAGGCTTTGATGTAATGGTACACCTGGGAAGGTTAAAGGATGGCAGGAGATGCGTTATGGAAATTGCAGAGCCTGCAGAAGTTTGCGAGGGTGAAGTAAAGATGAAAACAAAATACCGGTTTGAAGGACAGGGGGCCATGAGGGGTGCAAAGGGAAAGCGGCAGGAAGGATAAGGAAGGTCTGATTGTGATGACCATGCGGGAAAAGGGCTGTCTGGCCCTGAAAAGCGTACTGGTGGTGTGTCTTTTCAATTACTTTTTTTATAAAGAGCTTTGGGCAGTTCCGGTGCTCATTCCGGTAGGCGGCTTTTACTATTTTCTGGAAAGAAAAAGGCTGCTGCAGGAAAAAAGGGAAGAGGTTAAGGAACAATTTAAGGAGCTGATGCTTCTTGCCTCCACAGGACAAAAGGCAGGCTATTCCACAGAAAATGCTTTTCTTTCAGGGTATGGAGATATGAAAAGACTGTATGGAGGGCAGAGTACGATCTGCCGTATGCTGCAAAGACTGAAAACGGGAATGGAAAATCATACAGATTTCGGGAAAATGTGGAGACAGATGGGACAGGACGTGGATATACCGGAGATCGAGGAATTTGCCAGGGTATATGAGGTGGCATACAAAAGCAGTGGAAATATGTCTGCGGTGATGGAAAAAACCGCAGAGATCATTATCCAAAAGCTGGAAACCAAAAAAGAAATAAGGGTACTTTTAAGTGCAAAAGTGTTAGAGCAAAAGATCATGAATGCAATGCCGTTTCTGATCATGTTTTACATTAACATTACTTCTCCGGGTTATTTTGCAGGCATGTACCATACCCTGTGGGGCGCAGTGATCATGAGCGTATTCCTTTGCGGATATCTGGCAGCGTACGTCCTGTCGTATAAAATAGTTTCCATTGAACTGTAAAGAGGAAAAGCTATGAGAGGTTTAACTTCGGATCATGCAGAAATAAAAAATATTCTGCTGCGCTTAAGGCCCTATGAAAATAAAGAGCAGATGTTTTTGCTCTATCAGAAGAAAAAGAAAAGATGGATGATCGGTCTGATCGTTGTTGGGATTGTGTCGGCATTGTATGTACATGGTGGCAGCCAAAAGGAAAAACGATTGCTGGACGGGAACCTGCTGGTTAGAAATGTGTGGGATGCAGGAAATTATCAGGTTGATCTGAACGTGAAAACAAAGGAGTGGGATCACAGCTTTTCTTACCTGGTAAAGGAAAAGGCTTATACCCGGGAGGAGGCAGAACAGCTTTACCGGAAATTTGCAGGAGAATTACCGTCCCTGATCTGTGGGGGAAACCAGACCCTGCAGGAGGTAACAGAGGATCTGAAGCTTGCAAATGCTTATAAGGATTATCCGTTTATGGTCTCCTGGAGCAGTACGGATCAGGACCGGGTAAGCAGCAGGGGAAAAGTAAACAGGAAAGGTCTTGAAGACGAGGGACAATGGGTCACGTTACATGCGCTGGTCAGGGAAGTGGATACCGGTTTGGAACAGGAGCTGACACTTAAGGTGTTTTTAGCGCCTGAGAAGCTTTCTGAGGAGGAATTGTTTTTCAGACGGGTGGAAGAAAGTGTGATCAGCATGGATAAAGTCAGCGCACAGAAGGAAATAGTTACACTTCCTGTATCCGTTGAAGGAAAGGAGCTGACCTGGAAGGAAACAAAACAGGATCACAGTATCTTTATCCTGCTCCTGTTTGGAGCTGCCAGTCTTTTTGTAGGGAGGGCCATGGATCATGATCTGCAAAAGGCAGACAGGAAAAGGCTAAAGGAGCTGCAAAAGGAATATCCTGAATTTGCAGGCAGGTTAAGGCTGTACCTCTGTGCGGGGATGACTGCCAGAAATGCTTTTGGGAGGGTGGCACAGGACTATGCAGAGAGAACAGGAAAAAAGAAAAGGCTGTTTCTGGAAAGCGAAATGAAAATTGCATGCAACCAGTTAAGCAATGGGCTGCCGGAGGCACAGGTATATCAGGAGTGGGGAGCAAGATGCGGCGAGATGAGGTACAGAAGGCTTGGATTTCTGTTAAGCGTTCAGCTTAAGCAGGGAAATGACCGTCTGCTGCAGTTATTAGAGCAGGAGGCAGATGTGGCAAGGGAGGATCAGAGAAACCAGGCCAGAAAGGAAGGAGAAGAGGCAGGAACTAAGCTGCTCTTTCCCATGATCTTGATCCTGATTATGGTGATGCTTCTGGTGCTTTTGCCGGCATATGTGGATTTTGGAACAATTTAAAAAGGAGGTATGGTGTGAAATGAAAAAGAGAAAAGAATTATGTCAGAGAAACAGAAAAAATTGCGGCATGGGAACGGTGGAGATGATACTGATCATCGTGGTACTGATCGGGCTTGTGCTGATTTTCAAGACACAGATCACAGAGCTTACCGGAACAGTCTTTGAAAAAATTTCAGCGGACAGTTCTGAAATCCTTTCATGAAAAAAGGGTATCTGACCGTGTTTCTGGCAATGTCCCTTGGATTTCTTACGGCATTTATCCTGATGCTGACAGCAGGAGCGGTTTACAATGCGGAAAAGCTCAGGCTGGAATGTGCGGCAGACACCGGTATGAATGCGGTTTTGTCAGAATTTCACAGAGGGCTTTATGACAGGTATGGACTTTTATATGTGGATGCTGCCTATCGGGGAGAAGCGCCGCTGCTTTCAAATGTAGAACGGAGGCTGCAATATTACATAGAACAAAATACGGCTGCTGTTTTGGAGCGGAAGTATGCGCCATGGGGAAAGCTTTCGGAAATTCAGGCAGCTGTTACAGGTGTGCAGACGGCCGCATATGGAAACGGAGCATCCATGCGGCATCAGGCTGTTTTATATGCAGAGGATACAGGATTACGGCGGGAAGAAGAAAAGGTTTTTTCCTGCCGGGCCGAGATAGAGGCGCTGCAGGCCGCACAGCCTATGGAAGCATTTGATGCTGTTATGGCAGAGCTTTCAGCCATAGAGCTTCCCAGGATTTTAAATGAAAAAGGGATCTTAGAAGAAGTGCCTTTGGCAAATCCGGCTGACTGGGTCTATGGATTAACAGGCAGTGACGCACTTTACCTGGCAGAAGCGGAGCTGACGGAATGCAGTCCTGTCAGTGTGGAGCTTGACAAGGTGTTGTCTCACAGAGAAAGGCTGATAGAGGAACAGGAGCAGGATCGGGAGTTCAGGAGAGAAGAAGAACTCTTCTTTTCCTTCCTCTTTGAAAAAATGAGCTATTACAGGGGCGCTAAGCCGGGAACGCTTCTGACGGCACAGATAGAGTACCTGGTCTGCGGAGAAAACTCTGACTTCAAAAATATGAGCGGGGTGGCAGATAAACTGCTTCGCATTCGTTTTGCTGACAATTTAAGACTGGCTCTTCAGGATGAAGGATTAATGGGGCAGGCTCTTGGCGTTGCAGATCAGCTGCAGGCGGTTTCCTTAAAACAGGAGCTTCGAAAGCCGGTTGCGGTAAGCATTTTATATGCCTGTGCATTTTTGGAAACCATCGGGGATCTGCGGACGATCTATGGTGGGGGACGCATTCCTATTCAGAAAAGCTCTCATCAGATGTCTGTGGAAAAGGTGCTGGGAGGATCACAGTACAAAACAGCGGATCAGGACGGTTTTTCTTACAGCGACTATCTGGCAGCCATGCTGCTTTTGGTACAGGAAGAAGAACTGAACCTGAAGGTAATGGATCTCATGGAGATGGATATCCGTTTCCGTGATGGAGAAAGTGGATTTCATATGGATTATTGTATTGAAAGGCTGGAGGGAGAGATTATAGCATGCGGCAGCAGGACGACCTTTCATGTAAAAAGAAAATATGGTTACTTTTGAAAAACCGGCGGATGGGAAAGGGGCTCTCTTTGTATCGAAATAACACCCCAAAACAAATTCAAATGTCTATGGTAAAAATCCCTTCTCTCAAACTATTTACAAAGAGGGTGCCTTTCCCATCTGCCGGGGGACAAAAAGGCAGCATGAGTGTAGAAGGAAGCATGGTGCTTCCGCTGTTCCTGTTCTTTATCATGACAACGCTTCTTACTATAGAAACGGTCAGGTTTCAGTCCCAGGTGCAGGCAGCGCTTCACCAGGCCGGTAATTATGCCGCATTTACAAGGAAAACGGAAGGAGACTGCACCCTGCAGATCAAAGAATATTTAAGAGAACAGACGGCTCCTTTTCTTCCTGTTCGAGGTGGAGAAGAAGGACTTCTGCTAAAAACAGACAGCGCTTTAGGGACAAGCGGACAAATATGGATTACGGCAGACTATGAAATCAAGCCTTTTCTGATTTCCCTTCCCATTGGAACCGTACATTTCAGAGATGAATTTTATGGACATGCCTGGGTTGGCTATGAGGGGAATGAAGGAGGCATAGGGCAGGAGGAAAGCTATGTTTACGTTACGGAAACAGGATCCAGGTATCATTTATCTGCCGACTGTACCTATCTGAGAATTCCGGTAAGGGCTGTTACGGATCAGCAGCTTTTGGGAGAAAGAAATGAACATGGGGGGAAATATCGCGCCTGTGAGAGATGCAGACCGGGGAAGAAGGGAGTTTTTTATATTGCAGAGCAGGGAAACAGGTATCATGGAGCTTCAGATTGTTCTGCTCTTAAAAGAACGGTGCATCTTATTCCTCTCAGTCAGGCAGGAAATTACACCCCATGCAGTAAGTGCGCAGGGTAGGGAGATCACTATGGAAAAGCTTATGCAGGCAGGAGGGCTTATTTTTCTGGCAACTACTGCATCAGAGGATATCAGGAAAAGAGAAATATCGGGAAAGGGGTTAGCGCTTGGGCTTGCGGCAGCTTTGTGCCTGAAAGCTATGGCAGGAAATTTCTGGTGTGAAGAAACCCTGCTTTGTGTGATACCGGGTATTTTGCTTCTCTGGCTTTCCGCAGCAACAAGGGAATGCATTGGCTATGGAGATGGTATGGCTGTTTGTGTATTGGGATTGTGGATCGGTGGCGGAATGGTTTTAAGGGTACTTGCTGTCAGTTTTTTACTGGCAGGGATAGGGGGAATCATCTGTGTTTTCCGGAAGAAAAGGGATCCAATGCCTTTTATTCCCTTTTTGCTGCTGGGATTGGAGGTGGCTTTTCTGTTGTGAAAATAGGACATAGAAAATGGAAGGGATATTTTTCCCTGGAAGCATCTTATATTATGCCTATGGTGCTGTTTCTCTATCTTCTGATCCTGCTGGCTGCTCTTTTTCTGTACTGCAGATGTGCGATCAGCCAGGATCTGTTTCTTCTTGCGCTCCGGACGCAGAGATTTACAGAGGCCCGGTCAGGGTATGGAGAGATCATATACGGGCAGGAAGGGAAGCTGTCGAAGGAAGGGTATTTTACGGAACGAATTCAAAGGAGAAACAGATCTTATCCCGTCTACCGGGCGGAGAGTTACGGTCTGCAGGAGGAGGGGGAGGAGCTATGTCTGTGGGCCCGGGAAGGAAACGCCAAAACAGTCATAATGATCCGGGTGAAAAATATCAATCCGATCAGGATCATAAGAAAGGAAAGAATGTATGCTGAACGTAAGGTATTATAAGGATTACCGACATAATTATCTGATCATGGAGGATAACGGAGCTTTAACAGAAAATGTCTATCAGCGAAAAATGATCTCGGAAAATAAGATCAGAGGCCTGCTGCCGGTCAGTGAAAAGAATATCAATGGAGAATTGCTGCTTTATTATGAGATCACATCCAGACAAAGCATGAAAAGCCTGTATGCCATGAAAAAAATAGGCATGGAGCAGCTGAAAAGCCTCTTCTTACAATTAAGGACGGTAGGGGATGCCCTGCAAAAATATCTGCTGGATGAAAGCTGCCTGGTGCTGGCTCCTGAGTATATCTTTCAGAATGTGGAAACAGGCGAGGCGTCTTTTTTATATTATCCGGATCCGGAGGAAGGCACCTTGCAGGATTTTATTGACTTTCTGGTTGAAAAGGTGGATGGAGAAGATGGGGAAGCTGTAGAAACTGTTTACCGCATTGCGGATCTGATTCAAAGGGAGCAGTTTGTTTTAGATGAGATCCTGAAGTGGTTTCAGGATGATTATGATAGGAAGAAACCGGAGGAGACGCAGCCTAAGGAGATTTTTATGCCGGTGAAGACAGAACCGGAACCGCCCTTGCAGGAGGAGAAGAAGGAGAACAGATTAAAGAAGCTCATGCCGACAGCAGGAGTATGTATAGCAGGGATGGGGCTGCTCATTTATGTGGTCTGCTGCTATCAGCTATCTTACCGGGAGTGGATTTATGTTGCAGGGGGTTTTGGACTCATTGTGATCATAGCGGTGTGCGCAGTTTCCTGGTATCTGTTTCCCTTTTTTGCAAAGGGGGAAAAGGAAAGGAAGCAGGGTCCGGAACAGAGAAGAGAACCGGTGCAGGAAATACAGAACTGGGATCAGGAAAATGCCCCTTCCCTCCGGGAGGTTGGAAATACGGTCTATGTACCCTGGACGGAAAGCTGCGAAAACAAACTGTACGGTACCGATCGGAAAAATAAATATCACATTGATCTTTCCAGACTTCCCCTTACAGTGGGAAAGCTGCCGGGAGCAGTGGACATGGTACTGGAGGAACCGAGTGTAAGCAGGATGCATGCGCGTTTTACAAAGACAGGCAGCGCCGTTTACATTACGGATCTTAATTCCACGAACGGAACCTTCAGAAATGGCATGCGGTTAGCGCCGAATGCCTGTGAGATCATAGAGCCGGGGGATGAAATTAAGATTGGGAAATTAAATTTTATTTACAGATAAAAAATCTAATACGGAATAACATCTGCTATGATATAATTAATTTAGACTAAGAGAAAATATTACAGTTGATGGTGGGAAGACATGTCCTTAAATATGCGAAAACATTACATAGATAATTTAAGATGGATCACTCTCCTCATACTTATTCCGTATCATACAGCTCAGGCGTGGAATACTTGGAAGGAACCCAATTATATTTTTATCGAAGGCAATCGTTTGATCAGCAGTATTATTGTATTTTTCGGTCCTTATTTTATGCCGGTGTTATTTGTACTGTCAGGCATAAGCACGAAATCTGCTTTGGAAAAGAGAACAAATAAGGAGTATCTGATTGAGAGAGTGAAAAGGTTATTTATTCCTTTTTTGTTTGGAACAATCGTTTTAGTCCCGATCATGACATATCTGGCAGATAAATTTAATTATTCTTATGACGGTGGATTTCTGCAGCATTATGTGGTATTTTTTACGAAGTATACGGATCTGACAGGAGCAGATGGTGGATTTTCGTTAGGGCAGTTCTGGTTTTTATTATATCTGTTTATTATTTCGGTTGTAAGTGTTGGTATCATTGCGGCATTGAAAAGGATATTGGTTAAGCCGGAAAAAGCAATTCCGTTCTGGACGGTTCTGGCATTGGGCTTCCCGTTGCCTCTGTTGAAAGAACTGCTTTCCATAGGTGGAAAAAGCCTGGTGGAATATACATATCTGTTTCTGCTTGGCTATTATGTGTTTGCGGATGAAAAAATAGTGAATAAGGCTGAAAAGAATAGTCTGCTATTGCTTGGCGCTGGGTTAATAGCATCTATTTTAAATGTTTATCTTTTTATTTGGTCAGAGGTGGAATTATTATTTCTTAATACCATTGCAAAATATCTATCAGAGTGGATTATGGTAATTGCCTTCATAGGTTTGGCGAAAAGATATTTGAACTTTAAAAACAAAGCATCGGATTATATGAATAAAAGGTCATTCCTTTTTTACATTTATCATTTTATCTGGGTTGTTTTGTTTCAGTATATCTTATATGGTTTTGTTGGAAATAAAACCGTGGCCTTGTTTATGGGTACGGTGGTATTGTCTTATTTAATGACTTTTATCTGCTGTGAAATCAGTATCAGAATACCTGTTTTATGTTTTCTGACAGGGACAAAATTTTTCCGAAACGGAGAGAAACGGAGGAAGGGAAAATGAATGCCTTTATAGCAGAACAGCTGCCTTATCTTTTCAGAATACTGCTTGCCTGTCTTTGCGGAGGGATCATTGGGATCGAAAGGCAGCTTCGCACCAAGGTGGCGGGAACAAGGACTCATATTATGATTGCTCTTGCGGCAGCTCTTATGATGCTGATCTCCAAATACGGTTTTGCAGATGTCCTGGGGGCAGAAGGGGTGTCGTGGGATGTATCCCGTGTGGCAGCAGGGATTATCACCGGTCTTGGTATTTTAGGCGGCGGTCTTGTGTTTATCGGAAAACAGGGTTATGTGAGCGGAATTACCACGGCTGCAGGCGTGTGGGTTACGGTTGGGATCGGAATGGCAATGGGTGCCGGCATGTACGGTATTGGTATTGTAACCACAATCCTGGTGGTGTCCATTCAGACTTTGTTTCATAAAAATTTATGGGTGGTGAAGCAGGCAACCCGGGCAAAGGCTGTTTTTCTTCTCACAAATGAAAAGGAAGCCTTTGAAAAAGTAACAAAAGAGCTTGGCAGCTATGACATCAGCATGAACCAGTTTAAATGGGAGCGGAAGGGTGAAAATGTGTTTCAGCTCCGCTGTCAGGTGCTGATCCCATCAAAGTACGGAAAGGAAGATATCTTTGAGATCTTTACCGGTCTTGAGGAAGTGGAATCCTTTGAAGTGATCCAGTGATCGTTCTGAGGGAGTGGAAGGCTGAAAGCTGTTTACAGATAGGAAAAAGAGCTTTATACTAGATGTAGTAGTTTTTGAAAGGCGGGGGCTATATGAAGATCAATATTTACTATGGCGGAAGAGGGCTGATGGATGACCCTACGTTATATGTCATCGGAAAGATGCAGGAGGTTTTGGAAGAGCTTCATGTAACAGTGGAGCGCTATAATCTTTATGAATTGAAAAACAGCATTACCACATTGCCTCAGACCCTAAAGACTGCGGACGGGATTATCCTTGCTTCAACGGTGGAATGGTATGGAATAGGCGGATATATGCAGCAGTTTCTGGATGCCTGCTGGTTTTATGGAGACAAAGAAAAAATCTCCCAGCTTTACATGAGTCCGGTTGTCATGTCTACTACCTACGGAGAAAGGGAAGGAAAGCTTACCCTTATTGACGCCTGGGAAATTCTGGGAGGCCTTCCCTGCAGCGGGATCTGCGGCTATATTGCGGATACGTCCCTGCTGGAAGGAAACGAGGACTATAACAAGATCATTGAGAAAAAAGCAGAAAATATGTACCGTGCGATCAATCAGAAAATGCCGAGCTTTCCGGCAAGTAATCAGGCGGTAAAACAGAAGATTGCAGTAAATAAAAATATAGATCTGACTCCCCAGGAGTCGGAACAGCTTTCCCAGTATGCGGCAGATGACAGCTATGTGAAGCGCCAGAAGGAGGACATACAGGAATTGACAAGCCTGTTCAGGGACCTGATGGGAAGCGAAGCAGAAGAAGGAAAAGAAGAATATATTCAGGAATTTAAAGAACACTTTAAGCCGCAGGCAGGATTCAGGGCAACCTATAAGATCCAGCTGGAAGGAAAAGGAAAGCCTTTTATTATCGAAGTGGATGGAGCTTCCAACAGCTATTATTATGGAAGCGTAGACAGAGCAGATGTGGAGATCCAGATGAGCAGGGAAACCCTGGAGGATATTATTTATGCCAGAATGACCTTTCAGAGAGCGTTCATGGCAGGCGCTATGAAAATGAAGGGAGACTTTAAAACGCTCCGGACACTGGATCAGATCTTTACCTTTATGGAGGGAGGACTGCTTTAATAACTGTTTTGGTACAAGGTGTTTGCAGAAGGGAGAAAATAGAGTATGAAAAAGGATGATAATTGTATTTTCTGTAAAATTGCAGCAGGGGAGATCCCCTCAAAAACCCTGTATGAGGATGAAAAATTCAGGGTGATCCTTGACGTGGGACCGGCTTCTAAAGGACATGCGCTGGTAATACCCAAGGAGCATTACCCCAATTTATATGAATTGCCGGCCGAGGAGGCAGCCGGGGCTTTTCTGCTTGCAAAAGAAATGATTACAAAGATGAAGGATAAACTGGGCTGTGACGGGTTTAATGTGCTTCAGAATAATGGAGAAGCAGCAGGACAGACCGTACTGCATTTTCATGTTCATCTGATTCCCAGATACAGACAGGACGCAGAGCTTTTTAAGTATCAGCCCGGAAAGCCTGATGAGAAGGAACTGGAAGAAATAAAGAAGCTGATCACAGAATAGGAAATGGGATAAGCGGTTTATATGAGAACGATTAAAACAGATGAGATCATAGAAAATGTAAAAGAAATGTGCATTGAAGCAAACCATTATCTGACGCCGGATATGGAAGAAGCGCTTAAGGCAGCAGCCCAAAGCGAAAAGGCACCCTTGGGGAAACAGATACTGGGACAGCTGAAAGAAAATCTGGAGATTGCGGCAGAAGAAATGATCCCGATCTGCCAGGATACCGGAATGGCGGTTTTGTTTGTAGAGATCGGCCAGGAGGTTCATATCGAGGGAGGATCTCTTACGGAGGCGCTTCAGGAAGGCGTGCGGAGAGGATATACAGAGGGATTTCTCAGGAAATCTGTGGTGAAGGATTCATTGATCAGAGAAAATACCAAGGATAATACGCCTGCGGTGATACATTATGATCTGGTAGAAGGAGACGGCATGAAGATTACGGTGGCGCCAAAGGGATTTGGCAGTGAAAATATGAGCCGTATTTTTATGCTGAAACCGGCTGACGGGGAAGAAGGAGTAAAGGAAGCTATCTTAACGGCAGTGAAGGATGCCGGGCCAAATGCCTGTCCGCCTATGGTAGTGGGAGTGGGGATCGGAGGAACCTTTGAAAAGTGCGCACTTTTGGCAAAAAAGGCGCTCACAAGGCCTGTAAATGAAAGATCTCACATCCCTTATGTAAAAGCAATGGAAGAAGAGTTACTTGCCAGGATCAATCAGACTGGAATAGGGCCGGGAGGTCTGGGAGGCAGTACCACGGCACTGGCCGTCAACATCAATACTTATCCTACGCATATTGCAGGACTGCCGGTGGCAGTGAATATCTGCTGTCATGTAAACCGGCATTGTGTGAGAGTGCTGTAAGAAAAAGAGGAAATTATGGATAGACATATTAAGGCTCCCCTGGACGAAGGGACGGCAGCAGAATTAAAAAGCGGAGATTACGTTTATATTACCGGAACCATTTATACGGCAAGAGATGCTGCTCATAAAAGAATGTATGAGACTCTGGCAGAGGGAAAAGAACTGCCCTTTGATCTGAAAAACAACATGATCTATTACATGGGGCCTTCACCTGCAAGGGAAGGCAGACCGATCGGATCAGCAGGGCCCACAACTGCCAGCAGAATGGATAAGTATACGCCCGCGCTGCTGGATCTTGGACTAAAAGGGATGATCGGCAAAGGAAAACGCTCCGAAAATGTGAGACAATCGGTAATGAAAAACGGTGCGGTTTATTTTGCGGCAGTGGGCGGTGCAGGAGCGCTTCTTTCCAAGGCGATCGTAAGCTCAGAGGTGATCGCATATGAGGATCTGGGTACGGAGGCCATTCGTAAGCTGGAGGTCAGGGATTTTCCAGTTATTGTTGTGATTGACAGCAAAGGCGACAATTT
This sequence comes from Firmicutes bacterium CAG:534, assembly GCA_000436115.1. Taxonomy (GTDB): domain Bacteria; phylum Bacillota; class Clostridia; order Lachnospirales; family Lachnospiraceae; genus Suilimivivens. The sequence goes on from FR894500.1 coordinate 34,648, forward strand.
GTATGAAACTGCTGTGAAAGCATACCAGATGGAAAAATAGGAAGCTATAAGGCGAGGAAGATATGAGAATAGCATTAATGGTGTTACGGCTTTTTTGGGTGGCTCCTTATTATGTGTTGAGGATATGGTGGTGCGGTATCAGCAAGAAGATCAGCTTTCCCCAGGCATTTGACTATATTAAGATGGTAACCAAAAAAGCAAACAGAGCCGGAAGAGTAACGGTAGAGGCTTACGGACTTGAAAATCTCCCAAAGGAAGATGGATTTGTGTTTTTCCCAAACCATCAGGGACTGTTTGACGTACTTGCAATGCTGGACACCTGCCCCCGCCCTTTCTCTTTTGTCTTTAAAAAGGAAGTAGCCAATGTGATTTTGCTGAAGCAGGTCATTCGAGCGCTGGGCGCATATTGTATGGACAGGGAGGACATCAGACAATCCATGCAGGTGATCAGTGCAGTGACCCAGGATGTAAAAAACGGCAAAAACTTTCTGATTTTTCCGGAGGGAACCAGGAGTAAAAACGGAAACCAGCTTTTGGAATTCAAAGGAGGCAGTTTTAAAAGCGCTACCCGGGCAAAATGTCCTATTGTCCCCTGCGCTCTGATAGATGCTTTTAAACCCTTTGATGAAAAAAGTATCCGGCCGGTTACGGTGAAAGTGATTTATATGAAGCCTCTATATTATGAAGAGTATAAGGACATGAAGACAGTAGAGATCGCTGCGGAGGTAAAGCGCAGGATCGAAGAAACAATCAGGCAGTATTGCGGCATGGCCGTATAATCCAGTTAATCACAAAAAAGCATTGACAAACAAAAGGTGCTTGGGTATAATAATTTTTGCGTTGTTAAAACGCACAACTGAATATTGGCAGCGACGTAATTCAGTGTATGGAGAAATACTCAAGAGGCTGAAGAGGCGCCCCTGCTAAGGGTGTAGGTCGGGCAACCGGCGCGAGGGTTCAAATCCCTCTTTCTCCGTTTAGCTGCTAATAAAAAAGTATCGCATTTGCGGTACTTTTGTTTTATACCAAGGATTTTACCAGTAGACCCGTAATTCTATGAAAAAAATATTGACAAGCATTTAAATACGGTGCTATAATGAAAATCCACCGCCAAAGAGGCGAGTGGAGTTTT
>FR894501.1:0-18283 GCA_000436115.1 Firmicutes bacterium CAG:534
CGTAGGTGTAGCACTAGGTGTTGCGGTCGGTGTCGGTGTAGGCTCCTGGGTCGGTGTAGGAGTCGGATCCGGAGTCATGGTCGGAGTCGGCATAGGTGTCGGAATGGTTGGTGTATCACCGTTACCATGTACCTCGGCACCATCATACTTAAACTCAACACTGTCGGAAATCAGTGCACCATTCACATTCTGGTTCATGATTACATCCGATTTTGCACCGGCAATGATACCAGCAAACTGTGCATTTACCTGTACAGTCTTATCATAATTTCCAAGGTTCCAAATTAAATACTGAGCTCCGGCGATCTGCGTGTTATTTGCCCACTGGTTCAAGATAATGTCATTCTGCTTTGCATCTTCGCTGAAATTCAGATTTACAACGATCGTTGTTCCCTGTGCGTTTGCCTGGGCGATCTTGGTAAGCATATCTCCATAATTTCCCTTGGTCAGGAAGGAAACATCAATGTTTGCAACAACAATGTCATCCTTTCCTACTGAGCCATCCTTTAACATTTCATAAATGGTATTCATAGCTGCCGTAGAGTCATCCACGCCCTTTGCAGCATTTTCTTCCATGATTGCTGTCAGCTTTTCACCGGTCTGCGCAATCTTATCTAAGTTAGATTCGATGTCAATGACATCATTATATTCCGGATGATCTTTTACAAAATCACTGATCTTATCCACATCATTTGACTCGATAATGGTTGTTTTTCCTGATTTGTCTTCAATATTGGCATCCTCGCCCAGGATCAGGGATCCAATCACCTTCTCGCCCGAGTTTACTCTTGATACGGTACCACTATTTACATAGGAATATCCATCTGAATTCAGATCTGCACCCTCCAGATAGTTACCGCCTGCATAGATCTTGGATCCATCTTCGATTTCATCAACAGCAAAGTTACCGTCAATATGTGCTCCTCCTGAAGGAGTATTTACCTTATCAGCATATACTGTAAATCCGTTTGTTACAGACATTGCAGAAAGCCATGCACTCAGCTTTGCAATTTCCTCCGGCGTCATTTCTGAAGCCTTAACAACAGCAGAATTCCCTGAAGAATAAGATCTTGCTGTGGGAGTAGGTACTGCACTGTTTTCCTCAGTCTGAACTGCCCTTGCACTATTGATATTTTCTACCAGAATGTTCGTAGCAGCAGCAACCTGTGCCGTGTACATAATACTCTTACACTGTGTAGGGTTCTGCTTTACGGTAACGGAGTCCTGAGCTGACAAGGTGTCAACCAGCGCATTTCCAACGTTGGCGCCTTCCTCTGTAACGGTAATTCTTTCATTAACCAGATATGCTTCCTTGCCATCCTCTGTTTCCACCTGGACAATCGGAATATCTGCGGGCTCTACAGCCTGTATTACCGCTTCCTGCTTGCTTTCTCCTTCTGCAGGAACCAGTGCTTCAAGTGCTTCCTCACTGTTACTATCATTATTTGTTTCTTCTATATTATTAATTGCAGTATTCTCCTCTGACTCCTGCTCTTCCTCTGTTTCATCCTCGGGAAGCGCTGCCGGTATTGTGGACGGAGAAGCAACAGGAGAAGGGCTTACACTTTCTTCTACTACTACCGGGCTCTTTGCCTCATCTGCACCAAGCGCATCGGGTTCTAACGTAGGAGTTGCTGTAGGAGTTGCCGTTGGTGTGGGAGTAGGCGTTGCTGCTGTTTCCTTCCCATCTGTTTCGGCAGTTGCAGTGGGCGTTGCTTCCGCTATCGCAGTAGGAGTTGCCTCTGCAGCAGGATCTGCTTCCGGAACGATTGTTGCTTCCGGTGTGCCAGTTTCCTCTCCGCTTTCTGCATTCATCTCGCCAGAAGCTTCAACGGTTGTCTCAGGAACACTTGCTTCCTGTGAAGGCTCTTCACTTACAGGCTCTTCGGATACCGGTTCCTCTGAAGAAGGTTCTTCATAAGAGCTTTCCTCCTGCTGCTGATTTTCCTCTTCCGTGTACTCTTCCACCGCCGGTGCTTCATAGCTGCTTTCACCTGAGTCTCCGCTGCTTCCCTCCCAGGACACCACTTCCTCTTCAGAGTAAGTCAGCGTGTTGCCTTCCAGATTTTCATTTGCATAAGCAGAAATGACGTTTACCACAACAATCATGTAAGCTACCATAATTGCGATCATTCTCTTTGTGCGCCTGGACATCCTTTTCATGTTATTCCTCCTTAACACTCCCATTAGTTCATCCAATATAGTAAAGGTCAAAATACAGTTCGACCCATAATTCATTTCCTCATACATAATATACACTAGCAAACGGCATATTTTCAAGTACTTTTGACCTACATAAACACAATTCGTTCATTTTCACAAAGCCAAAAATAAAACTATTATGCCCTATTAAATAAAAACGTTTTTTATCCGTTTTTCAGCGTATTTTTCGCTTTTTATGTAAACTCATTTTTATTGGATTTTTTCAAAAATAAAATTATATTGCGCAAACAAAAGAGACTGTATCAGGCTTTCTCCTTCTCCCCATACAGTCTCTTTCCATTTTTTATGATATATTTCCGACGTACTAAAACAATATTTTCCATTTTGTTCTTTTTACGTCATTTTTCCGCTTGATAATAAAAATATATTGCGTTTTTGGTCTTTCTGCTTATAAGAAAAGAATTTTTTCGGCGGTTTGCACAATTCCCTTCTTTCCTAAAACAATCCTCTTACCTCATCTGATCTGGTAAACACCGGGATCACATCAAGAGGAGCGTTTGCAGCTACTTCTTTTCCTCCCTGGAATACCTTCCCGGTAGATATTTCCGTCCACTCTGCTCCCTTCGGAAGATAAACCTGTCTCTGGCTGACTCCGGGCTCCATAACCGGCGCTACCAGAATGTCTTTGCCAAACATATAGGCATCTTCCGTTTCCCACGACTTTGGATCCTCCGGGAAATCAAAAAACAGCGGACGCATAACAGGTTCCCCTGTTCTGCTGGATGCTTCCATGCACTTTCTCACATAAGGCCTTAGCTTCTCCCTCAGGAAAAGATATTTCGTCAGGATCTTATAATTCTCTTCCCCAAAGCTCCATACCTCATTGTCCTGCCCTGAGGTAAGCTGTCTTACCCCATTGATAAATTCCTGTTCTCTTTCATACCAGGGCGAACGCTCTCCATGCATTCTGAAGACCGGGCAAAATGCGCCCCAGGCAAACCAGCGGACCAACAGCTCCTGAAAGCCGGGATCCTTAATGTCGCCGCCGATAAAACCACCAATATCTGAAGTCCACCAGGGAATTCCTGCCATTCCCATGTTAAGCCCCGCCTGAAGCTGCTCTCTCATGGCCCTGAAAGTGGAACTGATATCTCCAGACCAGGTAAGCACTCCGTATTTCTGGCTCCCTGCCCATGCGCAGCGGACAAGGCTCATGATCTCCTTTTCTCCTTCTGCTTTCAGTCCGTCATAAAAGCCTTTTGCATACATTACCGGATAAATATTGGTGCACTGCAATGCAGGTCCCGCATAATAGCGATAGTTATCGAATTCATAGGTTCCATATTCCGGTTCAGCCTCATCCAGCCAGAAAATACGGATTCCTTTTTTGTAGTAGTTTTCTTTGCATTTGTCCCACACAAACTGTCTGGCTCCAGGGTTTGTAGTGTCGTAAAAGGTGGTATTTCCCATCCAGGTCATATGGCAGGCATTTCCTCTGTCATTCCGCACCAGATAGCCCTTATCAGCCATTTCCCCATAATTTTCACAGCGTTCATCTACCGTGGGCCATACGGAAACTACCGTTTCAATCCCCATCTCCTTGAGCTCTTTTACCATGGCATCCGGATCAGGCCAGTCTCTTGGCTCAAATTTAAATTCTCCCTGCATGGTCCAGTGGAAAAAGTCTACCACGATAGCATCCATGGGAAGCCCTCTCCTTTTATGCTCTCTTGCAACGGCCAAAAGCTCCTCCTGATTTCTGTAGCGCAGCTTGCACTGCCAGTATCCCATGCCATATTCCGGCATCATGGGAGTTCGTCCGGTAGCGGCGCTGTACTGCTCCAGAATTTCTGCGGGCGTATCTCCTGCGGTAATGAAATAGTCCATCTTTTTGGTAGACCTTGCATGCCATTCCGTTTTGTTTGCCCCAAAGGTAACCGTTCCGATCGCCGGGTTATTCCAGAAAAAGCCATAGCCTCTGCTTGATACCATAAACGGAACACTGGCCTGACTGTTTCTGTGCTCTAATTCCAGCACTGCACCTTTTTTGTTCAGGTTCTTTTCCTGATACTGACCCATGCCGTAGATCTTCTCATCATCATATGCCTCAAACCTTGCCGTAAGGGCAAAATCCGAAGTCCCTGTGATCGGCTTTAACTCTCTGCCGGCCACTCCAATGGGAACCGCATAGCGGTTGATCCTGTTGCGGTTTCTCCAATACTCGGCGGTTAAAAGTTCTCCCCTCTGGTTATAAAAGGAAAGCCATCCCTCCGGGTTGATCTTTACCGTGATTTTTCCGTTTATCATGGTATACTCTTTTCCGGTCATATGGTACTTTGCCCATTCTTCCCCCTGATACCATGGATCTGTAATATCAAGCTCTCTGACTGTGACCTCCGGCGTGCATTTTTCCACCTCTTCCGTCAAAGCCCAGTTATGGCCATCCATAACAGGTTCCCCTGTCATCCGAACCCTCAAAGAATTTTTCCCCCATGGTTCAATAAAGACCTGGCTCATTCCGCTTGAAATGATCAGTTTATTTCCCTCCTGTGCTACTCTCATGTGCCTTTCCTCCCATTTTTCTTAAAATGCTTTCTGGAATGTTCTTATTGTATCGCATTCAGGAAACAATTTCTATCCTTCTTTTTCTATTCCTGCACATAGGCTGTGTCCGCTAAAACAAAGTCCGGAACCGTCCCTTTTATAAAGCGGTAATAGGCATTTGTTCCATATTGCTTATCCATCATGGTTCCCGGCTTAAAGTATACGATCACCGAGATCTCATAGTCCGCCTGAGGGCCATTGTCCCAGCGGTAATCCACCATCTCCTCCGGATAGATGCTTTCTGCAATCCGGGCGATCTTCTCCTGCCCCGTATAACTCTTCTTTACCATGGTTGTCACTGCGGAGGGATCCACCATCACTTCTTCTCCAGACAGATACTCCTGTTCCCGTAAAAGCTCCACATCCTGATTCTCATTCACTACTACGATCTGGGCAATATCCTCCGTCTGCAGCTGGCTTTCTACCTCGCAGTCCTTTTCTGCAAGCAGCTTTATGCATCTTTCATAGGAAGGATAAATATTCAGCCCCACATTCCACCAGTCTGATGTGCTGCCTCTTCCGTAATACCAGTAAGTGCTTTCTGTTTCCATAGAAAGCACGCCTACCGGCACCTCCTGCCTTTTCTCCTGAAAGCCCGTTTCCTTTAAGTCTTCTCTGTATGCTGCTAGAAGCTCTCTGGTATCCTGGGCGCTGAGCCTATTTTCATACACTCCGTTTCCAAACTGAAATGACAGCTTAAAGCCTTCCGTCTGCTCGATCTTTCTTTCCAGCACATCTGTAGCTGCTACATTGTAGCCCTCCAGGAATTCATTGCTGTCTATGATCTTTTCCAACAGACCAAGGGACTGTTCATCCTCCATGTTGATATAAACGACCCTTTCTGCCGTTCTGCCGCTTTTCATGCGATAAAGAATGGTTGCGTAAGACCAGTAGCCATTCTCCTCGTCCTCTCCTGCAGCCTGGTCAATTTTGTTATATTCTCCCATGGAGTAATCTGCCAGCAGACAGACGTCTTCCACATTCTGCAGGTACATATACCTTTTTGCATATTCCATGCCGGATATGAGCTTCAGGCTGTCCCTGTCAATCCATGAATCCGAATAGCCTCCTTCATCATAGGTGCTGGGGATAAAGGCAATACTTTCCACCTGATCCGGTTTCGGTACAAAACGGTCAAATCCAAACAGGTCATAGCGGTAGATGCCAAAACATCCTGCTGCCAGTACCACACAGATCAGAATATGTCTTTTCTGATGCAGCGCCCCACGAATGTCAAACTCATAAATTACCTGGATGACCCCACATCCCAGAATTGCCGTCAGGACAATGGCAGTGAGCACATGCCAGACTCCGTCCATGCCGGACAGGGGATAAAAATCAACCACGCCGCCCACAATTTCTCCTACAAAAAGGGCTGCAGGAATTACCAACAGGATCTTAATGACGGTTCCCAGCTTTGCAAAAGCCATGGCCTTTCCTGCTGCTTCCGGAGGACGCTTGCAATAGCAAAAATAAGAAAGGAGTCCTATGACCAGCGAAAGCGCCAGCATGGCTGCCAGCATGATCCCTTCCCTGCCGCTTCCCGACACCAGCTTTTCATACAGCCCTATGGGAGAAAACAGGGGAACCTGTTCATAGAAATGTCCTCCAAAATACCGGAAGAAAAGAGATTTATAGCTATAATCTACTGCCCTGACCATAAACTCATAAAGACAAAGCACCAGAAGTCCCAACCCGGTCACCACCATATTCCCAGTCAGCATCACAGCCAGAATGGATAAATGATACATCCCTAAAAACAGGCAGAAATGAATGCCAAACGCCCGTAGCGCCGTTGCCAGGATCTCCCCGTTGCATGCCTGGTTTCCTGCTGCCAGAAGCAGGCTAATCCCCATTCCCATCAGATAAGGAAGCAGGAAGATCAAAATTCCATTGACCCAGATCACCAGAAATCTCCTGCTTTGCTTTACAGGCATTCCCATGTAAAAATCAATTTTCTTTCTACTGTAAAGGTAGGAAAACCCCTGGATCCCGGCGATCACTGCGATGGCCACCGTAAAGCCCATCAGGATGAAGGAGGTTCCCATCATATACTTTACATTTTCCAAAAGCCTGCTTTGCAGAATGCTTTCTGCCGCCGCTCCGTATTCTGCCTTGATCCAGTCAAGGTTTGTCTGTGCCTGCTTGATCATCAGCGCAACACCGACCGGATAGGCAAGCACAAAGCATAAAATGGATATGACCCATACCCAGATTCGCCTTTTATTATTTTCTTTCATATTAACCAAGAATGAGTTTTTTGACATCATAGCCCACAACCTCCGTTTCGCTGATAAAGATTTCTTCAAGGGATAATGGCAGCGCCTCAAAAAATATAGTATTGGCCGTTGCAAAAATTGCCATGATCTCCGCCCGGCCGCCCCGGACTGTCATCACATTCAGGGATCCTCTTTTTTCATTCTTCATAATATCAAGAGCCGCAATGACCTTTGCCTCATCCTCCGTCGTCTTAAAAACGCATTGTACCTTTTGGATATTGCACTTCATATCCTCCAGATCCTTGGACAAAAGCACACCGCCCTTATGTAACAGTCCCACATGATCACAGATATCCTCAAGCTCTCTCAGATTGTGGGAGGCTATCACAGGGGTAAGCCCTCTTTTTTCCATTTCACTGGCAAAAATACTTTTAATTCCCTGACGCATTACCGGATCCAGTCCGTCAAAGGTTTCATCACAAAGCAGATACTTCGCTCCGCTGCACACTCCGCAGATCAGCGCAAGCTGCTTACGCATTCCCTTGGAATAGGTGTTGACCTTCCGCTTCTTATCCAGCCCAAAGTTCATCAGATAGCTGTAAAAATCCTCCACTGCAAATTCCGGGTATACGCTGCAAAGATACTTCTGCATGTCCACGGGATTACAATTTGCAAAAAAATAGGGATCATCAGAAATAAAATAAATCTTTTTCTTCACCTCCAGCCGGTCATACACCTGCCCTCCATCAACCAGGATCTCTCCCTGCTGAGGCTTCAGCACACCGGCTACCATTCTCAAAATCGTACTTTTTCCTGCACCGTTGGTTCCGATCAGTCCAAAAACTGTACTTTCCTTAATCTCCACGCTTACATGATCCACGGCCTTTATCCCCTCATAGGCCTTTGTTACATCTTTTATTTCAATCATAGCTCTCCTCACTTCCGTGTCATCTGATTTCGACCATTGATCTACCCTTTTGTCTGTTCCACAATTTCCGATAGTTCTGCTTTTGGAATACCGGCTGCTGCCGCCTCCCTGCAGATCTCCCGAAATCTTTCCGTAATTTCCTCCCTGTATTGTTTCAGAAGAAGCGTGCTGTCTGATACAAAATTTCCCTTGCCCTTCACGGTGTAAACATAGCCCTGCCGCTCCAGTTCCGCATAGACCCGCTGAATCGTATTGGGATTAATGGACAGATCCACTGCCAGGTTTCTGACCGACGGCATTTTGTCATCCGATTTTAATACCCCCCTAAGGATCAGCATTTTAAACTTTTCCACTACCTGTTCATAGATAGGTCTGGTATCTCTGTAATCTATGAGTATCATATGCCCTTCCTTTCCTGGTTTTTCCGTACCGTTTGTAGTGTACTAACATTATTAATACACTTATCTTACCAGCTTCCCAGGTTCCTGTCAACCGGCATTAGAAGCGCCTGGCATAAAAATGCCCCGGAGAAATCCTTCTCCGGGGTCCTAGATACCATGCTTCTATTGCGATACTCTGCAATGCTGCAGCTATTTTCTGACAAGAAGGGATTTTCCTGTCATTTCCTCCGGCTGCTTTTTGCCCATCAGCTCGATCAAAGTGGGCACAATATCTGCCAGGCAGCCGCCATCTCTCAAGGTATAGGCAGGATCCGCATTTACCAGGATGAAAGGTACCTGATTGGTCGTGTGTGCTGTATGAGGCGCACCGGTAGTATAGTCGATCATCTGCTCTGCGTTTCCATGATCCGCACAGATAAACAGCTGTCCGTCTACCTCCTTGATCGCTTCCACTGCCTTTCCAACGCATTCATCTACCACTTCAATGGCCTTCACTGCTGCATCAATCACACCTGTATGGCCGACCATATCCGGATTTGCAAAGTTGATCACGATCACATCATACTCTCCTGACCTGATCGCCCCTAAAAGCTTATCGCATACTTCATAAGCGCTCATCTGAGGCTTCAGATCATAGGTTGCAACATCCTTAGGAGAATTTACAAGAATACGATCCTCCCCTTCATTAGGTGTCTCCACGCCGCCATTAAAGAAGAAGGTAACATGCGCATACTTTTCTGTCTCTGCAATTCTGGCCTGCTTCATATGATTTGCAGCCAGCCACTCTCCAAAGGTATTGGTAACGGAAATCTTATGGAAAGCAACATCCTTATTGGGAATAGTCGGGTCATAGTCAGAGAAGCAGACATAAGTCGTCTTTACTCTTTCGCCTCTGTCATATCCCTTAAAATCATCATCACAGAAGCATCTGGTAATTTCTCTTGCGCGATCCGGTCTGAAGTTAAAGAAGATAATGGAATCTCCGTCTTTAATGGTCGCAACAGGCTTGCCGTCACGGACTACGATCGTGGGCTTTACAAACTCATCTGTCTCCCCTTTATCATAGGATGCCTGGATGCCCGCAGGGCCGCTTTCTGCTGTAAAGCCTTCTCCCTTTGTCATAGCATCATATGCCAGCTTTACTCTGTCATAATTATTATCTCTGTCCATTGCATAGTAACGTCCCATTACAGATGCAATTTCTCCTACACCGATCTTTTTCATCTCTGCCTCAAGAGCTTCTGCATAGCCCTTTCCGCTTGCGGGAGGAGTGTCACGTCCGTCTAAGAAGCAGTGCACATAAACCTTGGAAAGTCCCTGTCTCTTTGCCAGCTCTAAAAGCCCGTACAGATGTGTAATATGGCTGTGCACGCCGCCGTCGGAAAGAAGTCCGTACAGATGAAGCGCACTGTCATTCTTCTTGCAGTTTTCTACTGCCTTTAACAGCGCAGGGTTTTCAAAAAAAGTACCGTCCTGGATCTCCTTGGTAATTCTGGTCAGCTCCTGATATACGATCCTGCCGGCGCCCATATTCAGGTGTCCTACCTCGGAATTGCCCATCTGGCCTTCCGGAAGGCCTACTGCCATCCCGCTGGCATTTCCTCTGACAAAAGGATATTCTGCCATCAGCTTGTCCATCACAGGTGTGTTGGCAAGTGCAATCGCATTTCCTTCCTTCCTGTCATTCAGCCCATAACCATCTAAGATCATTAAAACTGTAGGTTTTTTCATAATATCGTCTCCTTACTGAAATTTATTTTCAATTTGTTATTTTAGTAACAATCTCACCATTAGGAATTATACACAAAAACCCTTTTTCTTGCAATATCCTATCTTTGTATTCTGTTACTTCTTCCAAAAGACCACCAGATTTCTGGCCTTCTCTAGCAGCTCCGGCTGATGCGTTGCAATCGAGTAATCATAATCCACAAACAAAAGCAAAAAGCAGATCACTACCGTATATACAGCAAGCAGGGTAAGAAAGAAGGAAACCCTGGCAGGATCCTTGGCATTCCAGTACAGGCTGCATACCCCAAACATGACCAGAAATCCCAAAAGGAAATTGAAATCCATGGCATATCTGCGAAAGACCACCGGCGCCCAGGTCACATGATAGGATGAGATCAGCGCCACAGAAAGGATCATCATGGGCGCCAGTCCTTTCACCATCAGGCTGCCCTTTTTCCGTTCTCCGGTAAGCAAAAGGCTCCTAAAGCCTATTAAGAGGATGGGAAACAGCACGAAGTTTCCATCCTGATGAATATAAGGAAATACATTGCTCACATCCTCATACCCAAAAAAGTGGTATAAAAGCCCTGACAGACATCTGTCCAGTTTAAAATGATTGCTCTGGTATGCATGCTGATCCACAATGGTAAGCTGATAGCTCTGCCCGAATTCAAAGGGATTTTCAAATCTGGCATAGTTATACAGCATCAGTAAAGCCGCCACCACAGCAAAAGGAACGCAAAATGCCAGAAATGTTTTTCCAAAATCCTTTATGCTCTCACACCGCCTCAGATAAAAAATAAGAAGCGGGATCAATACGATACAGGATAATCCGATGGTGGGCCTGCACCCAAAGGTAAGGGCAGACAAAAGGGCTCCCACCACTCCATGCAGCATGCTTCTTTTTTGCTGCGTATCAATCACAAATGCACGGTAGCAGAAGTAAAAGCCCCACACTGCCATACAGACGCCGCTTGAATTTGCGGTACAGTACAGAGCCGGATACTTTACTGCATACCAAACCGTGATCCAGGAGGCTGCAACCGATACCGCCAGATACCCGGACAATGGTATTTTGGGGTACATCCTTTTTGTGATCTCCCGAAATACCGCAAACATTCCCATAATAATGAAAACTACAAAAATCTGCGTTGCCTGATAGGAATACAGCGTAATTCCAAGAAGCTTAAAGGGAATGAAGAGCACAAACACAGGCACCACGCCAAAGTACATATAATAGTGTCCGTTATAAAAGGCATGATCCCAATAATAAGAAACCTGATCCTCAAAACGCTTTACAGAATCATATGGGTTCTCCATTGCCGCCAGCTCCGGAGAAACCTTCAGATCCAGATAAAGGTGTCCATCCAGCACTGCTTCCGTCATTGCTTCATACTGGAACTGATAATCAGGCCCTTTGTCCGTCCACCAGTCGCTGAGCCTCATTGTGAAAAAAGCCGTCAGGCAGGTTACGCACATCACAAAAAGGCAGATCATTTTATGCGGCTTCTCAAGCTGTTTCATTTTCACCTTATGCAGCTTCGATGAGGGCCTGACAAGATAAAAGAAAATGCCTGTTCCAAAGAACAAAACCGCCCTCTGCCACAGATAAGTATCGTTCCATTTTTTGTAAGCGTACAGAGCCAGCGCTACAGAGAAAAACAAAATACTAAGGATCACCTTGAGAAGATTGATATTTTTCCCTTTCCATGTGAGATTTATGATCGGCCCGTTATTCGCATCCATTTCCGTTCTCCCTTTTCGTTCCTCTCAGCATCTTCATCTGCTCTTCTATCTCCTTATGAAGCAGCAAGCCCATAAAGGCAAGAAGGGATATGATCTCACAGATCCTGAAATATACCGGTTCCTGATAAGAAATATGAATGGTTCCCGCAAAATCCTCCGGCAGCTCCACCCTGATCCGATTATTGTTCCCGCTTCTTTCAAGCGTGTACTTTTTCCCCGCATCATCCACAGCTACATAGCCCGGGTAGTAAAAGGTGGGCACCTCAATATAAGCCCCTTCCCAGACAGCGCTGCATGTTACATCCGTTTTTAAATATTTCTTATATACTCCGGAGATCTCCACGCCTTCCCCGGTCACATTCTGATCCCATTTTGTCACTTCCGTAGAAGAATATAAATACAGATATTCTCCCGTCATCACCCCTGTTGTGTCCAGATTTCCCGTTCCATATCTGGTCTCACAGGCGCCTCCGTAAAGAAACTGATACTGGTAATCCATTCCCTGATACACCGCAACCGCCGAAAGGAGCATCACTGCCGGGATCAGGTATTTCTTCAGCTTTGCAGGGTTTACTTCCTTCAGGGCAAAAAAGACCGCCAGACAAAAGAACGTGCATGTCAGTCCCAGAAAACGATAAGGAAACTGGATCTTGGCCAGAATCCCTGCAAGCGCCGGCAGATACTTGTTAATGTAATCATAGGGAAATAAATTTGTGGTCAGCCATGCTGAAACCAGTCCGAAGCTTAAGCAGATCGTTGCCGCTCTGCCTTTTTTCACTCTTTTATTCCACAAAAGGATCAGGGTCAGCACTGCGCAGCCCCATAATGCCAGCCCTACAGTCAGGGTGCATTTAAATGCCAGCGATACGTTATCGTCAAAGGTAAAGGAGTACGCATTTGATGCCGTTGTGGTAAACAGCTCCGTAACGCTCAGTCCCCACATCTGGAAGGTTTCTTCCATCTCTGCTTTCATGGAAATGATAAGATCCTCCTTCAGATACCGGAAAAGCGGCACCAAAAACCACAGATTGATCAAGAGCGTAAATACGGCAATCTTTAAAAGATACAAAAAGGTCTTCCGGCACATCACCTTCCGGATCATCCAGACGCACAGCGCAATGATAAAGAAGGCTGCCATCTCACAGGTCAGAATATGGGTCTGGATCATTCCCGTAAAACCGATCACAGGAGCGATCAGCTTTGTTCCGTATCCTTCCTGCCACGGTTCCTCCCCAAAAGCGTACCAGAAGCCCAGGATCACCAGAGGCAAAAAGATCATCACCCCTGCCTCCCCCACGGCAGACCTTGTATACATGCAGATCAGCCTGTAAAGCCCCGTACAATAAATCAAAGTGGCAAACAGAGCCTTATATTTATCCCTGCCCATCCGGTAAAACGCATAGAAGGAGCTGAGCGCCGTTGCAAGATTGATCAGCACAAAAAAGGTCTTCCAGGTCGTCTGTATGGTAAACCCTATGATCCGCATAAATGCCGGGAACAGAAAGAGAAGATCCCCATATAGCGTAGACACTGCATATCCCCAGCCGTTATTCCAGGTGGGCTGGATCTTTACCGGAAAAGCGCCTGACAGAATCCCATCCTTCAGTCCTTCAATCCGGTTCATATGAAAGATCGTATCATGGGCCGTAATCATATATCTGTTAAATAGTCCTACGGAACAGAGAAACGTGATGCCCAGTATCCCTATGATACAAACGGAATGCTTCTGCAGTTCCTCCCGATACATGACCGTAAACAGGAACGCATCCAAAAGGAGGAGCTTCAGCAAAAAGCATACCACCAGATATAACTGTGAATTCCACGCCGTCTTGATCCGGACGCTGTCGATCTCAAGCTCTCCTCCGTTTGTGAGCCTGAAAAGGACGCCGGCCCCGTCCGTCCGGTCATTGATCCACACCTGGAAGGTACTTTTCGTCTTTTCCGGAGAGAGCCCTACGCGGTCTGCCCAGATACTTCTGGCGTCTACCGTCTGGCCGAATATCTCTGCCGTACCTCCGTTTGTGGCTCTGTACTGTATGCTGACCTCATAGATCCCCCGTTCCAGGGAGACTCCCGTCGTCCGAAGTTCCCGCTCATTCTCAGCATTTTCTTCACTGATCCGGTTTGCGAAGATCTCTCCCTGCTCTGTCTGCCTAAAGAGCTTCCCCTGATCAAAAAAATAGCTGACGCTTCCTTTGGAAACAACACCGGCACCATAAATCAGCAATAAGATCAGTTCGATCAGAATAATGGTACTCACCTTATAGGTCTTTTTTATGGCCTTCCATTTTCTCGTCACACGGTACAGATCCAGTTCCATCTTCCCCTCCTTGTTTCCCTTCAAACCCCTTTAAAGTCCATTATAAACAATCACAAGTCCCACTGCGTTCAGGCACATGCCGAACACTGCCAGCGGAACCTGATATTTTCCCATTTTTTCTTCCCTGGAAAGCCCCCACACCACCGTCAGATAGATCCAGGGCAGAATATCATTGGTATAACGGTTGCCAAAATGCCAGCCTCCCATGGTTCTGTGCAGCATGGTAACCAGAAGATACCCTGCTGACAGGGCAAGCACGCAAAGCATTGCCCCCGCCGTCCTCCACTGCCTCTTAAGGAGCATACATACCAGCATGCAGAGGGCAAAGATCACAAAGGGGCTGACGATCATAAAATTCAGGTTCCCGAAATGATCGATGATCATCCTTCCTTCCTCATCAAACTGGATACCGTGCCAGAGCATTTTCCAGTTATTGGAAAGATAAAAAAGGCTGAACTGGCCATGCTCTGCTTCCACAAATTCCGGAAGATAATTATGCCCGAACTCAAACGGATTATCAAAACGCAGAAAATTTAAGATCATATAAGAAGCTGCCACAACCCCTGCCGGGATTGCCCAGTAAATTCTATGCCAAAGGATTTGAAAGAAGGAACGCTCCGGGAATTTTTCTCTTTCCTTTCTGAAAAGAATAACAAGCAGCACAGGCACATAAAGTGCCTGCATGGGCCTGCAGCCTACGGAACACGCCCAGAAAAACAGGGCCCATCCCCCTTTTCCCCGGTACGCATAGTAAACAGCCATCACCGCCAGCATAAAGCACAGAGTCTGCGCCCAGAACCACACCCAGGGATTTAACATATTGAAGGTCACATTGGTGCCCAGCATAACAAAAACTGCCGTCAGCGTAGACAGCTTCGGAGACAGCTTAAAGGATAATGCCAGCTTATAAAGATAAAGAACGGTAACCACATCTGCCATCCAGAGGAGAAGGAAATCCGGCGTGTTGCTTCCCCAAAAAAGTGCAAAAGGCAGCAGCAGATAGGAGGGGAACGGGGGAAAGGACACATAATACTTTCCCTTGTAGAATGCAAGCTCCAAAAAGCTGTAATTCTGTCCCAGATCCAGCCTTCCCTTACACCAGGACTCTGCCTGAAGCGCATAGCTGTTATAGGTATTATGGGAAAAAAGGCCATTTCCCGTCAAAATCCACATCAGGATCAGATACATTAAAATACTGAGCACAGCCACAATGGCATATTCCACTTTTTCTCTGCTTTCCGCACCACTCATATTCTTCTCCATATTCTCATCTTATTTTCATTTTTTTAGATAAATATCTGGATATGGGACGTTCAAAGCCAAACGTCAGCACAATGGAAACCGTCAATGCGGTAAGCCATACAATACTTGAATATTTCCTGGACCAGACTGCATCTCCGAGCTGATTGGGCGGAGTTTCTCCTTCCCAGGCGGGGATCCGGTGGTTTTTCAGGAAAACCGCAATAGCCTGATGCCAGATATAGAAATTATAAGAAATGACGCAAATAAACTTAAAAATAAAATTGCCGAAAAATTTCTGAATAGGTTCCGCGGAAAACAAAAGTCCCAGGATAAAAAGACTGATCGTAAGCGCAGTAGGAAAACGCTTTAAAAGCTGCCCGATCGGTCTTGACACCTCATAAAACTGCTCCATGATCATATTATAGCAAAGAACAGCTCCAATCATCACAAGAACGCCGGCTATCTGCGTATAGCGGTTTTCCACGCCGGCCTTTTTTGCCGTATAGTAGATCATGCAGATCAGCATTCCACAGGCATAGGATCCTGCAAAGGTTGTGCAGAAATTGTTCACTCCCCAGGGATCACCGGCGTGATAGGCCAGAATATTCCCCGAGATCATTCCTACCGCACAAAGCACAAAAACCGTAATCGCCGGTCTTCTTCTGAACGCCTTTGCCAGAAAAGGAAGCAGGATATAATAGATCACCTCTACCTGAACCGTCCAAAGCGCACCTGTGATAATGGCAGAACGATATACGCTTGGAAAAAAGGTGCTGGTAAAGGTCAGGTGGGAAAGCAGATCCTTCACTGCAAACCGGACGCCTCCATGGGCAGCATAAGCCCCTGATATCACTCCCGATGTAAACATGATAAAAACACACAGCAGATACGAGGGAATGACCCTGATGGCTCTCTTTTTGTAAAAGCTTCTTGTGTCAGGCCACTTTTCCCCAAACACAATGGATCTGGCATAGGGAAGGAAATTCACCACTGCACTGACAATGATCAGAGCTTCCACTGCATTAAATCCAAATCTGACGATGGTATGGATATTACTTTCCGTAATTCCAAAATATCTGGTCACTGTATTATCCAGTTCAATATAAGGCGTCAGCCAGTCCTGCTCCCAGACATGAAACCAGGCCACCAGCATGATTGCCAGCGCTCTTACTCCATCCAGCGCATCAATATGGCGTTCTATTTTGTAGCTTGTCTCTTCCATTCCCCTCACCTTTCAGATCAGCTATGCTGCTAAAACCGCCAGCTTAATATCATGTTTAAAATTATACTCTATTTTTCCTTTTATGCCTAGCCTAAAACTGTTTTCCAAAAAAATGATTGACAAACAGATTTTCCAAGAGTATGGTAAAATTTGTACTTTACTTTTTAACAGGATTTTCAAATTTAGGAGAAAGGAGGATATTTCCATGACAGGATTTCAGTTTTTATTTTTCACCGCACAAACTACATATCAGCATTCAGGAAATTACCCTTCCGACTCATTGCTTCGGCATCTTCCCATCTAAGTCTTTTACTACCCGGGGAAGATCAGTTTATCAATCAGCCTTTTAAGCAGTCATGGTAATTTCCATGGCTGTTTTTTATTACTGTTAAATGATACACAAAATGAATGGGGGAATCATTGAAATGAAAAAAATAACTACTTATATCTGGGAACACAAATTTGCTTATGGGTTTGTGCTCCTGTCCATGATCATCAGTGTTTCGCTTGATATGCTTTCACCGCAGCTGACAAAGCATATTGTGGATGACGTCATCCTCGGCGGGGATCTGGCCAAGCTGACGCCGCTTCTTTTAGGCATACTGGGCGTGGGCGTTGGGCGCTGCATCTTTCAGTACACAAAAGAGTTTGTCTGCGATCTGACCGGTTCCAAGGTGGCTGCCCAAATAAGGCGCGACCTGTTCTGCCACGTTCAGTCCTTAAGTGCGGACTTTTTTGACCGCACCGGCACCGGTGAGCTTATGAGCCGCATTAAGGATGACGTAGATCATATCTGGGACGGCCTGACCTTTGTGGGAATGCTGCTGACAGAAGTCTGCATCCACACTTTCATTGTTCTCTTCTGTATGTACAGCCTAAACTGGAAGCTTGCCATCCTGCCCACCATCTGTATGGCCGTTGCCGGATCCATTGCCGTCTATATGGAGAAAAAGCTGGACGCTGTGTATGAAGAGATCAGCGAGGAAAACGCTTCCTTAAATACCGTTGCAGAGGAAAACCTTGCCGGTGTCCGCACCGTCAAGGCCTTTGCCAGAGAGAAGTACGAAATTTCCAAATTTCTCTCTCACAACAAAAGATATTATGATCTGAACATGGAGCAGTCAAAGCTCTTTGTAAAGTATCATCCCTATCTTTCCCTGATCACCAAGCTTCTGCCTCTTGTTATCCTGCTGCTTGGCGGCTTTTTTGTCAGGGACGGAGAAATGACCCTGGGAGATCTCAGCGCTTTTATCTCCTATTCCATGAACATTGTATGGCCCATGGAAATGCTTGGCTGGCTTACAAACAGCTTTTCCTCGGCTCTTGCCTCTAACAGAAGGATCCGGAAGCTTTACGATGAAAAGCCCTCTATCAGGGAGCCGGAGCAGCCGGTGATCCTGCCTTTGGTCACAGGAAAAGTGGAGTTTTCCCATGTGTCCTTCCACAAGGCCGATCTGCATGAGATCCTTCACGATATCTCCTTTACCGCAGAACCGGGAAAGACCGTAGGGATCATGGGCGCTACCGGTGCAGGCAAAAGCTCTCTTATTTACCTGTTGCAGCGTCTTTATGATGCAACGGACGGGGCGATCCTTCTGGATGACGTAAATATCAAGGATCTGTCCCTTGGACAGCTTAGAAGCTCCATTTCTTTAGTGATGCAGGACGTTTTCCTTTTCTCGGATACGATCCTTGAAAATGTAAAGCTGG
>FR894501.1:18353-39166 GCA_000436115.1 Firmicutes bacterium CAG:534
AGCGTGCCCAGGCAAAGGGCTTTATTGAGAAAATGGATAAAAAATATGACACCGTTATCGGCGAACGTGGCGTAGGCCTTTCCGGAGGCCAGAAGCAAAGGATTACCATTGCAAGAGCCCTGGCCAAGAAAACGCCGGTGCTTGTTCTGGATGACTCCACCTCTGCCCTTGATATGGAAACAGAGCAGTCTATCCACGAGACCCTGCGCCACCTTCCCGATACCACGAAAATTATTATCGGACACAGGATCAGCGCCGTCTGCCATGCAGATGAGATCCTGATCCTGGAAAACGGCCGTATCGCAGAGCGGGGCGATCACAAGACCCTGCTTGCGAAAAAGGGCCTTTACTACAAAACCTATGTTGCCCAATATGGGCTGCCAAAGGAGGAATTCACAGCATGAGTTTTAATTCTTATAAAGAAGATGAACAGGTTTCGTCAGTCAGCAAATCTGCTACCCTGCTCCGCCTGTTCTCCTATCTTCTCGCCTACAAAAAGGAGATCGTCCTGGTTTTACTCATTATGGCCTTTTGCGTTATGGTCTCCTTAATCAACCCTCTTCTTCTGGAAGAGGCTGTGGACACTTACATTGCCGTAGGTGATATGGCCGGGCTGATCCGCCTGATCCTGTTTGCCCTGGTCTTAAATGTACTGATGGTGGGAGGGATCAAGCTCCGCATGTATATCATGGCCAAGGTCTGCAACAGTATTTTAGTGACCATCCGCCAGGAGCTTTATACCCATATCCAGACACTGGATCTTCAATTTTTTGACAGCCGTCCCACCGGAAAGATCCTTGCAAGGATCATTGGAGACATCAACTCTCTGAAGGATGTGCTGAACAATTTTGTCACCACCCTGATCCCGGATTTTACAACCGTAGTTGCGGTTGCCGTGATCATGTTTGTTAAAAATCCGGTTTTAGCTGCCGCTTCTCTTTGCAGCCTGCCGCTTATGATGGCCTGCATCTGGCTGATACAGGTATATTCCCATAAAAAATGGCAGGATTTCAGGCGTAAATCCTCCAACCTGAACGCCTTTATCCATGAGGATATGTCCGGCATGCGGATCATCCAGAGCTTTGGCGCACAGGAGGAGACCATTTCCACCTTTGATGAGCTTTTAGCAGAACACCGGGGATCCTTCGTAAGGGCTGTGCGCCTGAATGACGCCATGGGGTCGGCCATTGATTTTTCCTGGGGGATCGGCATTGCCGCCTTATACTTTGTGGGCGTCAGGATCCTGGGGGTCGGCACGGTATCTATCGGTACCTTTATCGCCTTTGGAAGCTACATCGGAATGTTCTGGAACCCTATTATGAACCTGAGTAATTTCTATAACCAGATCATTACCAATATTGCTGCGGCAGAGCGTATCTTTGAAATTATGGACACAGAGCCTGCTATTACAGACGATACCAAGGTTACGGAAATCCCGCCCATCAAAGGCGCAGTTTCCTTTGAACATGTAAGTTTTTCTTATGATGGGATCACCAAGGTCTTAAATGACGTCAGCTTTTCCATAAAGCCGGGAGAAACCATTGCACTTGTAGGCCCCACCGGCGCCGGAAAAACCACCATTGTAAATCTGATCAGCCGGTTTTATGATATTCAGGAAGGGATCATAAGGATCGATGACTATGATGTAAAGACAGTGACCATAGAAAGCCTGCGGAGCCAGATGGGTATCATGACACAGGATAATTTTCTGTTTACCGGAACCATAAGAGACAATATCCGCTACGGCAAGCTGGATGCGACCGAGGAGGAAATCATAGAAGCTGCAAAAGCCGTTCATGCCCATGACTTTATCTGTCAGCTTGAAAAGGGATATGACACCGTTCTGACCGAGCGTGGCGGCGGCCTGTCTGTAGGACAGAAACAGCTTCTTGCCTTTGCAAGAACCATGGTTTCAAAGCCCAACATCCTGATCCTGGATGAGGCCACCTCCAGCATTGATACTCACACAGAGCTTTTGGTGCAGGAAGGGATCGACGCCCTGTTAAAGGGCCGTACCTCCTTTGTGATTGCCCACAGGCTTTCCACGATCCAAAAGGCCGACCGGATCTTTGTGATCGATCACGGCGGTATCGTGGAACAAGGAACCGTAACGGAGCTTCTGGAAAAGAAGGGCGCATATTACAGACTTCACACTGCCCAGATGCTGCCATAAAAAAGCTCCGCAGTCTAAAACGCCCCCAAAAGTCTTACTTTTGGGGACGCTTTATTTTACTCTGACCGCAGAGCTTTCTTCTTTAATATTCCATTTCCCACTGGTGTTCTCCTCCCCAGTCTCCAATCAGCTGGGAGGTCGTTCCTTCTTCGGTCTCCACTCTGGTCTCAAATCGATAATTCATCTGTGGAACAAAGTTTCCGCCAATCTTCACATTGCTGTAAAGATACACAAATTCATAAATCGTATGAGGGAAATAAGTTCCATTCCGGGACGCCGGTTCATAGGAAATGCAGACCCTTGGCACTCCTGCATCCTGCTGCTTGGTTCCCCATATGTTGATCACTCCTGCTGTTTCAGGGCACTCCTCAAAATCAGCAAACCGGAAATGATAGGTTCCCTCCTCGCAGGTCAGGATCACTTTCTCCCTGCTCACAGGAATGTAGGTCTGTCCTTCCCAATACTCCATGGTTTCTTCTATAAAGTCTTCCCGCACCGCAAGGTAATCCTCCGACTGCATGAATTCCTTAATAGGAGCAAAATCCCCAGATTCAAAGATGGAAAATGCAGGGGCAAATAATTCCTGTGCCCAGAGCGCCTTTTCCACGCAGGCGTAAAGCGCTGTCAGCTCTTCACTTCCTCCTGCCCCCATTGCCCTTTGCAGAAAATTGCCATACTCCTGAAGATGGGAAACTTCAAGGGTAAAGGACGGCAGCTTCCAGGCTGCATACTTGGCGATCTCCTTTCCCAAGGCCTCATTTGAGGTTTTTTCATAGACCCCGATCATTCTATCTAAGAGGCTGATATAACGCACAAAGCTGCAGCTTCCATCTTCCAGGATCTGCGTACAGTCAATGGAAATATCTCCGCTTAATATTCTCTCATAGCAGGCATCCAAAAGCCGGTAAACATCCTCTCCTTCGCTGTCCTGCTCCAGCGCCAGGATACATTTTTCAAGAGTTCCCAGGCTGCAGGTTCCATTGTTGATGTCGGAAACCGCATCATTCAGAAGGTATACGCAATACTCCTGCAAAAGGTTCCCGTCCTGTGTAGTTTCCCAGCCGCGATATAATACCTGTTCAGCAGCCTCCCGGTCCTCCTTTTCCAGATAAACACCTGCCATGGCCCGGTAAGCTTCCACAGAACCAGAGTCAATGGAAAGAGCCTGCTCACAGGATGCAATCGCATCCTCATAGGATTTCTCCTCCCGGTACTGATCCGCTGCCTTTAACTGTCTTGCCACCTTAATATCCGGCATCATCCGAATGGTAAGCACGGTTCCTGTGGCAATCACCGCAGCCGTCAGAACAATCAGCACAACTCTTTCTATGAAAACAACTTTTTTACGGTGTTTTCTTCTTCTGAGCCTGGCTGCATCATTTTCCTTTTTTCTTCGCATTTCCTTTTCTGTCATCTCGCTCTCTCACCCTTGTACTTCTTTCCTCAAATCCTCTTTTTCCAAAGCTCTGTCTTCTGTCCTGTCTTTCTCTCCTGCTGTCTCTCTCCTGTCTTCCTTTGTCTCTTCCGCCCTCTCTTGTCTGTCTTTCTCCTCTTTCAGATCCGTACCTGCGTCTTTCATCTGGTCTGAAACGGAAGGAAGCTCTGGAATCTCTTCTTTGTCTGGCAGATCTGCCTGCTCTTTCCCTGTCAAAGAACGGCTTTTCTTCCTTGATCTCCTCCGGTTCATCCCCTATGCTCATCTGCATCAGAGCCGCTGCAAGCTCCAGGATCTCAAAATTATTTTCAGCGGCAGTCTCCAGGATCCTTTCCTTGATGGATGTCAGATCCTTCTCCTCCATCACTCCCATGGCTGTGGCAAAAAGCTTTCCTGCCTTCACCCTGACAATATCCTTGGGCGCCGGAATTTTTCTTTCTTTGATGGTGGTATGGCAGATCCTTTCGATTTCTCTGATCTTAAAGATCTCCCGGCCGGTGATCAGCGTAAAGGATCTTCCGGCTCTGCCTGCCCGCCCCGTTCTTCCAATTCTGTGTACATAATATTCTACATCTTCCGGCACATCATAATTAAAGACAGCATCCACGCCGCTGACGTCGATTCCTCTGGCAGCCACATCCGTTGCAGATAAGATCGCACATCTGCCTCCCCTGAACAAATTCATAACGGTATCTCTCTGATTTTGGGAAAGATCTCCATGAAGTCCCTCTGCCTCATAGCCTCTGTCCTTTAAAAGTCCTGTGATCTCATCCACCATTTTCTTGGTATTGCAAAAGATCAGACTTTTTGCAGGCTGATAATAATCGATCAAACGGCAAAGGGCTTCAAATTTATCCTTCCTTGCCACCCGGTAATAGGCCTGCTTAATGGCGGCAACCGTAATCTCCTTAGGTGTGACCTTTACATATACCGCATCCTTTTGGTAAGTTCCTGTAATGTCCAGAATAGCCTGTGGCATTGTGGCCGAAAAAAGAGCCATCTGCCTTTGCTCCGGCATATCTCTGAGCACGGTTTCAATATCCTCGCGAAAGCCCATGTTGAGCATCTCATCCGCTTCGTCAAGCACGATCATCCTGATCTCATTTGTTTTTATGGTATGGCGTCTTAAATGATCCATCACTCTGCCCGGCGTACCTACAATGATCTGTACTCCCTGGGATAAAGCGCGGATCTGTCTGCTGATGTCCTGTCCTCCGTAAATGGGCAGCACCTTTACCCCATGCAGATATCTGGTCAGCTTTCTGATCTCCTCTGCCGCCTGTATGGCAAGCTCCCTGGTAGGGCAGAGAATGATCCCCTGGGGTCTGCGCACCTCAGGGTCGATCCTCTGGATCATGGGAATGGCAAAAGCCGCCGTCTTTCCCGTACCGGTCTGGGCCTGGCCGATAATGTCCTTTCCTTCTAACAAAATAGGGATCGCCTGTTCCTGAATAGGCGTCATCACTTCAAATCCCATTTCCTTTGTTGCACGCAGGATCTCCTGCCTGATATTTGCATCCTGATATTTAAGACCCTGTTCTTCCCCGGTCGTTTCACTCCACTGCTGTTCCATAAATAATGCTATGATCCTTTCTTCCTCCAAACCATACAAACGCTATTTCCAGATGGTTTTTCTCACTATCACATAAGAAAAGACACCACTTCGTCTGAAAAGTGCTGTCTTTTTTACGAACTTCTTTAGTATAAGCTATGCCTGGACGCCCTGTCAAGCATCTTCATGCAAAAACTCCTCTACGATAAAACGGGGGCGCGCCTTGGTCTCTAAGTATATTTTTCCAATATATTCTCCCACAACTCCAAGAGAAAGCAGGATCAGTCCACCTATTCCCCAGACTGAAACCATCAGAGTGGTCCATCCTACAATGGTTTCCCCCATAAAATGGCGTACCAGACTGTAAATCAATATGATGATACTGATCAGAAAGATAAAAAATCCAAGACCCGTGATCAGTCTGATTGGCTTCGTGCTGAGGGAGGTAATTCCTTCTACGGCAAAGGACAGCATTTTCCCCAGAGGATATTTACTTTCTCCTGCAAATCTTTCCCCGCGCTCATAGTAGACCACGTCAGTTGTATAACCGATCATGGGAACAATTCCCCTCAGGAACAAATTCACCTCTCCAAATTGTGCGAGACCTTCCAGTGCCCGTCTGCTCATCAAACGATAGTCCGCATGATTGAACACCGTATTGGCTCCCATAGAGTTCATCAATTTATAAAAACCTTCTGCGGTTGCTTTCTTAAAAAAAGTATCTTTAGCCCTGCTGCTTCTCACTCCGTAGACAATATCCACGCCATTTAAATACTTTTCCACCATTTCATCTACAGCGTCAATATCATCCTGAAGATCTGCATCCATGGAAATCACCATATCTGCATGATCCTTTACGGTCATCAGGCCTGCCAGAAGGGCATTCTGGTGCCCTCTGTTTCTGCTTAAATTAATCCCGGAAAACATCGGATCCTGTTTATGCAGCTCACTGATCAGTTCCCATGTCCTATCCTTAGAGCCGTCATTTACAAAAACGATCCGGCTTCCTTCATCAATCTTTCCTTTTGTAATCAGAGAAGTCACCTTCTCCTTCAGTCTTTTTGAGGTTTCCGGTAAAACCTCTTCCTCGTTATAGCATGGGATGACCAGATACAGCTTATTTTCCATTTACACTTCCTCATTCCTGAACAACTTGTTGCAAAGGGCTATTCAATTAGTGATTACCACCAAAATGAACAGCCCTCTGCTATTTTACGGCATGCTGCCGCCTTTTTCATTTAAAACCTATTTGTAGTTAACGATCTTGCCGAAATCTGCTTTCAGGGAAGCGCCGCCTACTAAACCACCGTCAATGTCAGGCTGTGCAAAAAGCTCTGCAGCATTTCCTGCATTAACAGATCCGCCGTACTGAATACGAACAGCTTCTGCTGTAGCAGCATCATACATTTCCTTTACGCACTCACGGATACCCTTGCAAACTTCTTCTGCCTGCTCTGTTGTAGCAGTCTTACCGGTTCCGATTGCCCAGATAGGCTCATAAGCGATTACCATGCTCTTAACCTGATCTGCTGTAATACCAGCAAGGTCAGATTTGATCTGAAGTCTGATCCAGTCCATAGTAACACCCATTTCTCTCTGCTCAAGTGTTTCACCACAGCAGAGAATAGGAGTAAGGCCAGCTTCAAAAGCCTTCTTTACCTTTTTATTTAAGAGGCAGTCGCACTCCTTGAAGTAATCACGTCTTTCGGAATGTCCGATGATGACATACTTTACGCCTGCATCTACCAGCATAGCTGCGGAGATTTCTCCTGTGTAAGCGCCCTTCTCCTCAAAGTACATATTTTCAGCACCAACTGCAACATTGGTTCCCTTTACAGCCTCTACAACAGGTACGATGTCGATAGCCGGTACGCAGTAAACAACATCTACCTCATCAGACTTTACAAGATCCTTTAACTCTGCACACAGAGCAACTGCCTGGCTGGGAGTCATGTTCATCTTCCAGTTTCCGGCTACGATTTTCTTTCTTGCCATTTTAATTTCTCCTCTTTATTTCAAATTCTTATTTGTCATCTGCTGCTGCAACACCGGGAAGTACCTTGCCCTCAAGGAACTCAAGGGATGCGCCGCCGCCTGTTGAAATATGGCTCATCTTATCAGCAAAGCCAAGCTGGTTTACTGCTGCTGCACTGTCGCCGCCGCCGATGATCGTTGTTGCATCGGTTTCTGCAAGTGCCTTTGCTACAGCAATGGTTCCCTTTGCAAGAGTAGGGTTCTCAAATACGCCCATAGGTCCGTTCCATACAACAGTCTTTGCAGACTTAACAGCATCTGCATAAAGGGCTGCTGTCTTGGTTCCGATATCAAGGCCTTCCATATCAGCAGGGATCTTGTCAGCATCTACAACAGATACTTCGATTTCTGCATCAATGGGATCCGGGAAGGATGCTGCAATGGTGGTATCTACAGGAAGAAGGAGCTTCTTTCCAAGCTTCTCTGCCTTTTCCATCATTTCCTTGCAGTAATCAAGCTTCTCATCATCTACAAGGGACTTACCGATTTCATATCCCTTTGCCTTTAAGAAGGTGAATGCCATACCACCGCCGATGATCAGGGTGTCGCACTTCTCAAGAAGGTTATTGATTACGTTCAGCTTATCAGCTACCTTTGCTCCTCCAAGGATTGCAACGAAAGGTCTTACAGGGTTTTCTACTGCATTTCCAAGGAAATTGATTTCCTTCTGCATCAGATAACCTACTGCGCAGTTGCCGCCCTTTGCACGGATAAATTCTGTTACGCCGGCAACGGAAGCATGTGCTCTGTGGGAAGAACCAAATGCATCACATACATAATCATCTGCAAGGTCAGCTAACTCCTTGGAGAAAGCCTCTCCATTCTTGGTCTCCTCAGCGCCGCGGAAACGGGTATTCTGAAGCAGAACAACATCGCCTTCCTTCATAGCCTCTACAGCCTTTGTAGCTGCTTCGCCGGTTACATTGTAATCAGATACGAAAACAACTTCCTTGCCCAGCTTCTCGGAAAGTCTCTTTGCAACAGGTGCAAGGGATTCTCCCTCGTTAGGGCCGTTCTTTACTTTACCAAGATGGGAGCAAAGGATCACCTTGCCGCCATCTGCAAGAAGCTTATTGATCGTAGGCAGTGCTGCCACGATACGGGTTTCGTCTGTGATCTCGCCATTCTTAAGAGGAACATTGAAGTCACATCTTACAAGAACGCGCTTACCCTTTACGTTGATATCATCAACTGATTTTTTGTTTAATCCCATGATTAAATCCTCCATAAATGATTTTAGGATATCTTTTCCTATAGCTTAAAAAGGATCCGGTCCATAAGACCGGACCCTTATGATAGGTCTTCTTTCAGAAACTGATTAGCCTAACTCAGCGAAGTACTTAATTGTACGAACCATCTGGCTGGTGTAAGAGTTCTCGTTGTCATACCAAGAAACAACTTCAACCTGGGTCTTTCCATCAGGAAGAGGACTAACCATGGTCTGTGTAGCATCGAATAAGGAACCGAACTTCATTCCAACGATATCGGAAGAAACGATCTCTTCCTCGTTGTAACCGAAGGACTCAGTAGCCTGTGCCTTCATAGCTGCGTTAACTTCTTCCTTGGTAACAGCCTTATCAACTACTGCAAATAACAGAGTGGTAGAACCTGTAGGGGTAGGAACACGCTGTGCAGCACCGATCAGCTTGCCGTTCAGTTCAGGAATAACAAGGCCGATTGCCTTTGCAGCACCTGTAGAGTTGGGAACGATATTAACAGCGCCTGCACGGCTTCTTCTCTTGTCGCCCTTTCTCTGAGGACCATCAAGGATCATCTGATCACCTGTGTAAGCGTGGATTGTGCACATAATACCGGACTCGATAGGAGCAAGGTCATTTAATGCCTTTGCCATAGGAGCAAGGCAGTTTGTTGTACAAGAAGCTGCGGAGATGATCTTGTCATCCTTGGTCAGTGTCTTGTGGTTTACATTGTAAACGATGGTAGGAAGATCATTTCCAGCAGGAGCGGAAATAACAACCTTCTTTGCACCAGCATTGATGTGTGCCTGTGCCTTAGCCTTAGAGGTATAGAAACCGGAGCACTCAAGAACAACATCTACACCAATCTCGCCCCAAGGACAATTATTTGCATCGGGCTCTTTATAAATCTTAATTGTTTTGCCCTTAACGGTAATGGTTCCTGCTTCATCATCAGCAGTTACCTGATCCTCTTCGCCGATTGCAACATATCTGCCCTGTGAAGAGTCATATTTTAATAAGTGTGCTAACATAGAAGGTGTTGTTAAGTCGTTGATTGCAACTACTTCATAACCTTCAGCACCAAACATCTGTCTGAATGCCAGACGACCAATACGGCCAAAACCATTGATTGCTACTTTTACTGCCATTTTAGTTTCCTCCTAAAATTGAATAAATTTTATATTATTTTGCCGCTTCAAAGCATAGCTTTAAAGATTGACAAAATTTTATCAGCAGATTTATTTTACCTAATTTGTCCTAAAAGTGCAAGATGTAAATGAAAAAATTTACAAATGTTTGCTTTTTTTATGCCTATCCTTTACACTGAAGAGGAAATTAAGACTGCAGCCTGCGCAAAAGCATGCGGAAATGAGGAAATTATGGCAATAAAAGCAGATTATCATTTACACTCTGCCTTTTCCGGGGATGGCAGGGCCTCCATGGATGAAATGATCCAGAAGGGAATTTCCCTGGGGCTTGAAGCCATGTGCTTTACAGAGCATATGGATCTGGATTATGTTTATGAAAAGCCGGAGGAGGAAGGTATGTTTGAGCTTAATACCGACTCCTACCTTTATGACCTGCTCCGTTCAAGAGAAAAATATTGGGGCAGGATCAAACTTTTATTTGGCGTGGAGCTGGGCGTCCAGCCCCATCTAAGTGAGCAGCTTTCCCGTTATGCCGCAAGCCATGAATTTGATTTTATCATTGCTTCTTCCCATCTCTGTAACCGTAAGGATCCCTATTATCCCTCCTTTTATGAAGGGCGGAGCGACGAGGAGGCCTACCGGGAGTATTTTTCTTCCATCCTGGACAACCTGACGGCCTTTCATGATTTTGACATCTACGGCCATCTGGATTATGTGGTTCGTTACGGCAAAACCAAGGATGCTGATTACTGCTATGAAAAATACGCCGATCTTCTGGATCAGATCCTGGAAACCCTTCTTCAAATGGGAAAGGGGATTGAACTGAACACCGGTTCTGTGGGCTACGGCCTTAAGGATTTTAACCCCTGCACGGGCGTTTTAAAGCGCTACAAACAGCTTGGAGGCGATGTGATCACGATCGGGTCTGACGCCCATGAGCCTGCCCATATCGCAAGAGCCTTTGACCAGGCATCTGAGCTCCTTACGTCCTGCGGTTTTCGGTATTATACCACCTATGAACACCGTTCCCCTGAGTATCACAAACTTTAAGATTAAAAAGGTGGGATCAGCAAATGATCCCACCTCCTAATACATATTCTCCTTCATAAAACACAACTGCCTGTCCAGGCGTGATCGCCCGCACCGGCTCTTCAAATTCTGCCCGGATCAGATCCCGGCCCTGTCTTTCTATCCGGCACCATTGTCCCTTATGGGCGTATCGCACTTTGGCCCATACTCTTCTTGGTTCTTCCAGATCCTCCATTCCCATGAAGTTCAAATGGTCGCACAAAAGCTCTTTCTTAAACACCTGGGGTTCTTCCCCCACCACTACCTGATTGGTCTTTGGCCGCAGTTCACTGACAAATACCGGTTCTCCCATGGAAAGCCCCAGTCCCTTGCGCTGCCCTATGGTATAATGGGTAATTCCTTTGTGCTTTCCGAGTACGGTTCCATCCCGGGTAACAAAGTCCCCTTCCCCGGGCATCCGCTCTCCTGCTTTTTTCTTCAGGAAGGCTGCATAATCCCCATCCGGCACAAAACAGATATCCTGGCTGTCAGGCTTTGCCGCTACGGGAAGCCCTGCCTCCTGTGCGATCCTGCGCACCTGATCCTTTTCATATTCTCCAATGGGCATCAGGGTATGTGCAAGCTGAAACTGTGTCAGGTTATACAAAGCGTAGGTCTGATCCTTTCTGGCCGTTACAGAGTTCCGAATGGCAAATCTGCCGTTTGGCAGCTTTGCAATCCTGGCATAATGTCCTGTTGCGATATAATCTGCACCAATTTCCATGCTCCGTTTTAAGAGGGACTCCCATTTCACATAACGGTTACAGGCAATACAGGGATTGGGCGTTCTGCCTGCCAGATATTCTTCCACAAAATAGTCCACTACTTTTTCCTGGAATTCCTGCTTAAAATTCATTACATAATAAGGGATTTCCAGTCTGTCTGCCACTCTTCTGGCGTCATCTACCGCCGAAAGGCCACAGCAGCCGCCGTTCTCCTCGGTTCTTTGCTGCTCCTCATCCTCCCAGATCTGCATGGTCACGCCGATCACATCATAGCCCTGTTCCTTCAAAAGGTATGCTGCCACGGAGGAATCCACTCCCCCGGACATTCCTACAACCACCTTTTCCTTCATTAATATTCTTCTTCCTCTTCATCCTCATGAATATCTGACTTCGGTTTTTGCAGACCTTCAATGGTGATGCCATGCTTTTCGGCATAATCCCAAAGGGCTGCGTGGATCGCTTCCTCTGCCAGTAAAGAACAGTGTACCTTTACCGGCGGCAATCCGTCAAGTGCCTCCATCACAGCTTTATTGGTCACCTGCATGGCCTCCTGTATGGTTTTTCCCTTCACCATCTCCGTTGCCATGCTGCTGGTAGCCACTGCAGCGCCGCAGCCAAAGGTTTTAAACTTACAGTCTCTGATCACCTGATTTTCATCAATATCAAGATAGATCCTCATAATATCGCCGCATTTTGCATTTCCCACCGTGCCCACGCCGCTGGCAGCCTCTATTTCTCCTACATTTCTGGGATTTGTAAAATGATCCATTACTTTTTCACTGTACATCCTTTTATCCTCTTTCCTATTTTTGATTTTTTCTTATAAAATCTTCATACAAGGGCGACATACTGCGCAGCTTTTCTACGATCTCCTTCACGCTCTCCACCACATAATCAAGCTCTTCCCTTGTGGTATCCGCATTCAGGGTCAGCCGGAGGGATCCGTGTGCGATCTCATGGGGAAGTCCGATGGCTAAAAGCACATGGGAAGGATCCAGGGAACCGGAGGTACATGCGGAGCCGCTGGATGCGCAGATCTTTTTCATATCCAGCATAATCAGAAGTGATTCTCCTTCAATAAACTGAAAGCTGAAATTCACATTGCCGGGAAGCCTCTTTGTCCTGTGCCCGTTGAGCCTGCAATAAGGCACTTCCTTTTCTATTCTTTGTATCAAATAGTCTCTCAGTTCCGTTTCTTTTTTTATATTGGCATCCATATTCTCAAAGGCTTTTTTCACCGCAGCCCCGAGTCCCACAATGCCGGGTACGTTTTCCGTCCCCGCACGCCTGCTCCTCTCCTGGGAGCCTCCATGAAGGAAGGAACGGATCTTTACACCCTTTCTGATATATAAAAATCCCACTCCCTTAGGCCCGTGGAGCTTATGCCCGCTGGCGCTGAGCATGTCAATGTGAAGAGCTTCCACATCGATGGGAAGATGCCCGTATGCCTGTACTGCATCTGTATGGAACAAAATGCCATTTTCCTTAGCGATCCTGCCAATCTCTTCTATGGGCTGTACAGTTCCGATCTCATTGTTGGCAAACATCACGGAAATCAAAATCGTGTCCGGTCTGATCGCCTTCTTCAGATCCTCCAGCCGGATCACGCCGTCCTCATCCACATCAATATATGTCACCTCATAGCCTCTCTTTTCCAGATACTGACAGGTATGGAGAACCGCATGATGTTCGATCCTGGATGTGATGATATGCTTTCCCTTTGCAGCATAAGCTTCCGCAGTTGCAATAAGCGCCCAGTTATCGGACTCCGACCCTCCCGCCGTAAAATATATTTCCGCCCCATCTGTGTTAAGGCTCTTTGCAATGATGTCTCTCGCATTCGTGATCGCCTTTTTGCTCTGTGCGCCAAGCTGATAAATGCTGCTGGCATTTCCATACTGCTCTGTAAAATAAGGGAGCATTGCGTCAAGCGCCTCTTTTGCACACTGGGTAGTGGCTGCATTGTCCAAATATACCATATGATCCATCTTATCGTTACACCTTTCCCTTTTCTAAAATATTCGTATAGGCCTTCTTATTCCTATCAAATTACTAGGTTTTGTAAGTCAACTATAGCACTGCCCTCCTGTTCTGTCAATCCATGCCCCCGCATATATTTTTATAAACTTCCTCCGGAGCGTGGTCTATGTCTTTTAGAAGCAGCACTTTTCGCATACGCCGTTCATTTACCATGGACACTGTAAAAAAGCCTCTGATCACAGGCACACTCATTCTGACTGCTACCGGTTTTGCCAGCCGCTTCATCGGCTTTTTCTACCGCATTTTTCTGTCACGCACCTTTGGCGCCGAGGGCATGGGCATCTATCAGCTGACTGCGCCTGTGCTTGCACTTTCCTTTTCCTTGACTGTTTCCGGCATGCAGACTGCCATCTCCAAGTTTGTGGCAGGAAGAGCTCTTTCCAAAGATTATCGCTCCTGTGCCCTGCATTTATTCACAGGTTTTCTGATTTCCATGATCCTTTCCGTGCTCTGCACCGTTTTGATCTATTGCTATGCAGATCCTATTGCAAGATCTTTTCTCTTAGAAGAGCGCACTGCCCCTCTTCTTAGGATTTTGTCTTTGTCGATCCCTCTTTCTACCGTTCACTCCTGTGTAAACGGATATTTTTATGGTATCAAAAAAACCTCCGTGCCTGCACTTTGCCAGCTTGCAGAGCAGATCTCCAGAGTGGGAAGCGTCTATCTGATCTATCACGCCTGCCTTGCCCGCGGTCTGCAGCCTACCATCAGCCTTGCCGTTGTTGGTCTGGTGATCGGCGAGGCTGCCTCCACATTGCTTTCCATTGTGGCAATCAGAGCGCACTTTTCAGCTCTTGTTCCCAGCATGAAAAGCTTTGCGCCGGTTTCTGTTTCCTCCGGTGAATTTTGTCAGACTGCAAGGGGACTGCTTTCTTTGGCCGTTCCCCTTGCACTGAACCGGATCATCATCAATTTTCTGCAGAGCATTGAAGCTATTTTTATCCCCAACAAGCTGATGAGCTACGGATATGGCAATGCAGCTGCCCTTAGCGTCTACGGGGTTCTTACGGGGATGAGCCTGCCTCTTGTGCTGTTTCCCAGCGCCATCACTAATTCTATCTGCGTTTTGCTCCTGCCCATCGTATCGGAGGCAGATTCCGCCCAAAATGTACACACAATCAAAAAAGCCGTGCGGGGTTGTGTCCGCTACGGCTTTTTGTTAGGGGTTTTGTGTACCCTTATCTTTTTATTTGGTGGAAACTTTTTGGGGCAATTTCTTTATCAAAGCTCCCTTGCCGGTGATTTCATTGTCATCCTCGGCTTTCTTTGTCCTTTAATGTATATCGCCAGCACACTGAACAGTATTTTAAATGGTCTCGGCAAAACCGGCCTTACCTTTCTTTACAGCATGCTCAGCCTGTTCGTCCGCCTGGCCTTTGTATTTGTGGCAATTCCCCTCTGGGGCATCCACGGCTACCTGTACGGCCTACTGGCAAGTCAATTCGTCCAGACCCTGCTTTGCATGTATGCTGTGCGAAGCTATTATCGCTGATTAATTTCTGTGATTAATCTTCCCGAAGCTGGAACTTCTCAACCATACCCTTTAAGGAGGTTGCCTGTGCGGAAAGCTCTTGGCTGGTGGCAGAGGTCTCTTCTGCTGCCGCAGAGTTGTTCTCAACAACAGCGCTGATAGTCTCAAAGCCCTTTTCAATTTCCTTAACGGACTGTGACTGTCTGTCAGATGCGGAACGGATATTGGCAACTGCCATTACGATATTATCCATTTCCTGAACAACGTTGTTAAGAGATTCAGCCGTCTGCTCCGTGATCTCGCTTCCTCTTTGCACTTCACTGATAGACTTATCGATCAGGCTCTTGGAAGTGATCGCTGAATTTGCACTGTCTTCAGCAAGCTTTCTGATCTGATCGGCAACAACCGCAAAGCCCTTTCCGGCTTCTCCTGCCCTTGCTGCCTCGATTGCTGCATTCAAGGAAAGCAGGTTGGTCTGGGATGCGATCTCCTCAATATCAACGATGATGTTTCCAATCTCTCCGGAGGTCTCCTTAATGGTCTCCATCGCCTTGGTCAGTTCACCCATCTTCTGCTGGCTGATCTGTGCCTGTGCACCAATGGATTTTGCATTATCGTGAGCCATATCTGTGGTCTTGGTATTCTCAAGAACCTGACTGGTTACTTCTGTTACAGTTGCAAGCAGTTCCTGGATGGATGCTGCCTGGTCTGTTGCGCCCTGCGCTAACTCCTGAGAGCTCATTGCAAGGTCATTGGAGCCTACGGAAACCTGATCAGCAGCCTCGTCAATACCGCGCATGGTCTCGCTAAAGCCCTTCACCATTTTAATCAGTTCTTCCAGAAGTCCGGAGAAATCACCGATATAAGCTTCGGGATTTTCGCTCTTGACATTGAAATTTCCTTCCTCAAACGCCTGCAGGATCATGGAGAGATCCTTCAAAAGCGCTCTGAGCATCTTAATGGTCTGGCGCACACTGTCTGCCAGCGTTCCTAACTCATTATCACTCTCATAAACAACTTCTACGCTGAGGTCGCCCTTCGCAAGTCCTTTCACCGCATGATCCATTTCGATCACGGGATCGATCAGATTCGTGACAAGGTACTTAGATCCCTTGGTTGCGAGAAAAATGATCGCCACCAAAATAATCACATGAAAAATTACGTTAATAATCGTGTTTCCGATTCCTACCATACCAAGAATTGCTGTTACTTCCGATACAGCAAAAATTAAGATAATAGCTAAAAACAATTTACTGATTTTCTTCTTGAAGCTTTGTTGTTCCATCCTACAATGCCCCTCCTTCATTTAATCTTATGTCACTTGAAATGCGATACTTTTATTATAGTCATTTTCCCTTTTTCTGACAACTGTTTTATTTGCATTTTTCCCTCATTTCTGCGCACGCTTTTTGCACATACCGAGTTTGTGTCAAAGTGCGCGCAGACACAAATCTCGCGATTGAAAAATTTTATTTTTCAATCTTTTGCTCGGCAAAAGGCTTGATCTCATCAGAAATGTTTCATTTTCGGTTCCAGCTTTTCAAGAAGCGCCCTGCATCCCTCCATAATGTCCTCATAGGTCACATCAAAGTTTCCGGTGTACCACGGATCTGCAATATCTCTTTTGCTTCCGGCAAATTCAAGCAGCTTACAGATCTTATGCTCCGGATCCCCTCCTGCAATCCTTGTCATATTCCGAATATTCCAGTCATCCATCCCAATCAGGTAATCATAGTATCCATAATCTGCGGCAGTCATCTGCACCGCCCTGTGAGGTACCAGCGGGATCCCTTCCTGACGCAGCTTATTCACCGTTCCATAATGGGGAGTGTTTCCGATCTCCTCCCTGCTTGTGGCAGCGGAGTTGATCTCAAGCTGTGCGCTGTATCCGGCCCGGGCTGTCAGTTCCGTCATGACGCTTTGGGCCATTGTGCTGCGGCAGATGTTGCCGTGGCAGATGAAAAGGATTTTTATCATTGTATTGTTTCTCCTTGTTTTTGCCCTGAAACGCCCTGTTTTGCAAGGGTTTCCGGGGGTATAGTAATATGCTCTAAAATTACAGATGGTGGCAAATCGGAGCATAACCCTGCAAGTTGTTACTACCTGTTAGTAGTAACAGGTAAATTCTTACTACTAAGGATTATTTTTCAAAAACAATTTGTTCATATTTGCTTGCAAGAATATTTTCTATTGCATCAACTCCCATATTAGGATAATCCTCTAATGCCTTTATTAAATCACTATCTTCCAACGGAATTACAAGACCTCGTTCATCCGCAAAAGTATCAGCACATCTTTTAATGAAATTTTCTTCTAAAACTCTACATGTAAGAATTCCAACTCTTCCTCTCATATTACTAAATCGTCCACTTAGCTGGTCAATTTCTGGATTTGCAACTTCACCAGTATAATTTTTGCATTCAACATAAACATATGGACATGGCAATGTAACATTATGACTAGGTGTTGTATAGAAGAAACCATCTTCGGCAGAATTATTAAACACAATATCTATTCGTTTTCTACCCTCATGTATTTCTTTTTCCTTTTTGGGTGATGACAAATTCGGATAAAAAAGCAATTCCAAAATACCAATTATTAGATTATGATAGTTAGACGCATTTTTTGTTCCAGATGGAACGCTTCTCAATTTACTAATCAAATAATTACATATTTCATTTGCATTTAAATCTTCTAAAATCGCACCTGGAATCCTTTCAATTTTGCTCACAGTTTTATTTTTGAAATCTTGAAATACTTCCGGATGTGATTCAGTAAATCTTGCCAAATATTCTTTGTCTATAGGGGGTTCGATTTCTTCAATACTTTTTTTTGTAACATATTTCTCACCATTCTTATATTTTCTTACAAGTGAACTACCCAAACTCAAGTGCTCATTTTGTAAATAATTCAACACAAAATGTTGTTTATACTCTTGCGTTGTATATTTGTCAGTAAAAGAAACTATTCTCTTCGGTACTAATAGTATAGGTTTATTATTTATTACAAGTCTTTCTGTATATTGGTTATCCCATCTTTTATGTTTTGCATCCCAATACATTCCCGATGGAACAGTTTGAAGAAGTGGAATATTATGTAATTCGCATTGCTGTTTTGTGTATTCTAACAATTGTAATTTTATTATATTTGCAGTCATATCCGATACTTTATCTCTATCGACATTAGGTACAAATATTCTAAAATCTTCAATATCCTCCATTATTCCAGAATGAATTGCTCGGCTCCTTAACAATTCTTTAAATATTGCATTTGTATCTTCTGGTCCCATACCGCGCCCTTGAGGTTTTCCATGAGACATTCCCATACACACATCATTACTCTCACCTAGATGTGAAAACAGTTCTCTCGCTTGTTCTATTCTTTTTCCCTTTAATAACGCTAACAAGAACTCAAAATATGACCTAATCGATTCATAAGCACAAACTGCAAACGGAAATTCACATTTAGAAATATAATATGGATCCAAAAACAAGGGCGTATCAATATCCGGATTAATATCCACAAAATCAAGCTCATATTGAGATTTTTTTAAATCAAATAATTCACTTATCTTCACAGTTGTTGTAACCTCCCACTCACTCATAATACCAGCAAGCATAATTCCTATTCATTTTTTAAAGATAATTCTAATTGAACTGGTTCTCCCATAGTTTTTCTAAAAAGTTTATCAAACTCTTCCCGCATATCTGACGCCTTCATCAATGCAATTGTTTGCTGCAATTGATGGTCCAATGTTGGCAATCCTGTATCTTCTGTTAAAAATTGATGGAATCTTGTACTTCTATTTCCGTTTTTGTTTTTTGGAGTTTTTCGTTTTAATTCGTTTAATACTCCTGGGGGTAAATAATTATATATATATTCATTTGTTAATTTACCTGCATATGAAGGTTTTGCTTTTCCACGATATTCCCATCCTTTTAGTCTAAACATTTGCTTGTAAAACTCATCTGGAAAACGTTTCGCCCATGGAAGCAACTCTTGCCATATCACACAGCCTTGAGATAAATTGTGTGTAGGCTACAATCTCATCGCTATCCGTTGTGTATGGAAACCATGAGAAGTTTATTTTTCCCTCAGTAATCTCTATTTCTGTGCTGTCCGTCCGAAATGCACGTTGAAAAAGTGTATGCTTATTTACTATGATCTTCTGTAAATTTTCCAATGCCGTATCCGTAAGGCTCTCTTTCGGAATCGCAATTGTCAGCTTATCCTGTTGCACTGGCACTTCTTCCGTTATTTCCATATCGTCCTGAAACCCATGTTCCCGTAACTGCCGAATCAGGTCTTCCACTATTTCCTTTTCTGTTCCATCCGGGATATGCAATACACCCTCTTTGTCCAGTCGGTATCCTGCAATATCATATGCACAGCTTGGTACCCGTTCATAATGCGGTGCTGTCCCAAGTATGTTTCCAATCTCCTGTGCTAGTTTTGGTCTCTGCTTCGATTCCAATGTGAATCTGATTTCATTCTTCATAATATGTACCCACCTTCCTTTATTCGGTAGTACATATATCACTCTGACGGCACAGAATAGCAAGACAATTCGGATTATATTTCTGCCAAAATGTACGCAGAAAAACTATGCTTTTTATGCTGTTTTTTACACATTTTTCCTGCGGATTTCGGTACTATCCGGCAAAACAAAATCGGCTTTAGCGATGATATTCTGCGGATATTTTTACATAAACCGACCTTGGTGGGTATCCCCCCCTGTTTAATTCTGCGAAAATTCGCACGAAGGGGGCCATCGGTTTTCAGGAAGAAAGGATGTAGAGATTTGGATACCCCTCCTACTTTATCAGTTCATCGAACACATGCTCTTTCTTTAATAATACCTTCATTTTCTTTTCTTTTATTGATGACATTTCTTTCTTATATTTACGACATTTTGAAACAATATCATTCTGTATTGAAATATCTGGAACTTTAACAACTAAAGCACTTATACGTTCTATAGAAGCTCTATTAGTTCTATCAAATCCAACCATAATTCCTTCTTTTTCTAGCACCCTCGAAAAATATTCTGGATTAATTTTCTCATTCTTCACACGAATGTATCCACAATGATCAGTTGGATAAAATGGTATTTTCGCATCAACAAAGTTTACCATCCAATCTCCGTCAATTCCCCACAACACTGAAGGCTTATCAAAATTATCTAAAATACTCTCTCTTGTGATTTTACCTACTGGTTCGTTCACATTTGCACTATAAACAAACATTTTTCCTTTATCATCCAATTCTGACTGAACTACTCGCTTTCCAATACCAATTTCAAAATCGGATTCTATAGCTAGTTTATATTCATATTTCGCACCTTCCTGTGCTCCATTGAATAACTGAAGAATGTTCATTTCAATTTGCTGTTGTTGGCTATGAAGTTCTATGTATTCATCATTAAACACCTTACATCCATCTACGATTTGCTGTTGAACATCTACAGGCGGCACAGGCAATAAAACATCACTAAAGATATTAGCGTTTAAGCTCGGCCTTTCATTTACTTTCTTGTATTCCTCAACCCAATCAAGATAGTAATGAGTTCTTGTATAAATATCTAAATATTCTGGTAAAAGTTCATCATTAGTCCTAAAACGAATTAGATATCCTGCATAGATTGCTTTTCCGGCAGAATCCTTATATAAATATGTTTTTCCGGCAGTCGCTCCTGTCCTTGCGAACAGAAAATCTCCATCGTGTAACACATATTGTTCCTCAATATTCTCCGCTGTCATCCAATTATCATTCAAGAACCCATCCTCTGAAATATCTGTTATTCTTATATACCTATAATCTGTTTCTTTATCTCCTTCTATAGCACTTACACTTGCTCCATATGTTGGTTTCTCACAACAAGCTCCCAATCTTTTTACAGTATATTTACTATCAATTTTGATTTTTCTATTTACATTAGTATTGAGGGCATGCGGACGAAAAGTTGGAC
>FR894502.1:0-8980 GCA_000436115.1 Firmicutes bacterium CAG:534
GAAGAACGCAAAGAGAATGGTCAGTGGCTGAAATCTATAGAATTTAAGTTGCCGATTATAGAAAAAGAGTTTACCCTAAGTTTGGACAATGATACACACACAGAGACGGTTGTTTTGATGTCAAGGGTGGAAGGAAAATAGCCGCGAAAGCCCGCTAATACTGCGATTTTTGGGCGAACGAGCAAATTGAGCATCGGGCAGATAAAACGCTCCTCGGTAACTTATCCAAGGGCAATCCGGCTCAAAAAGTGTGAGAGTTGAGTTGCCACGATAGATGTCACTATGTTGAGTTGCCGAGTTAGATGCTGGATAGTTGTGGCTATGAGATAGATGTCAAGGCCATAGGCCGGACAATTTGGAGGTGAAAAGGTGAAACGCTGCATTGTAGCAACCGATATAGTCGCTTAATAGATATCAAGACATGGAGGATTATGAAATGACTATATCGGAGAACAAAATATACCCGCGAACAGGTGATACCCAAACGGTATATTTGAAAAATGTAATCACGGAATCTGGCATAGAGATTGATGACTACACAATGTATAACGACTTTGTGAATGATCCACGGGATTTTGAGAAGAACAATGTTCTGTATCGCTATCCGATTAACGGTGATAAGCTGAAGGTAGGTAAATTCTGCTCGATTGCCTGCGGAGCAAAGTTCCTGTTTACCAGTGCGAATCACACAATCCGATGCGCTGCTCGGCAAGCTGTTTGAGGTGATCGGTTATGCTCGCTGAAGCAGCCGGTGTTTCGAAGATTATCATTGCCTGTGGCAGAACGGATCTTCGAAAGGGAATCGATGGTCTCGCACAACTGATTGGAACTAAGTACGACATGAATCCGTTTGAGAAAAATGTACTTTTTCTTTTCTGTGGCGGACGCGGAGACCGGATCAAAGGACTCTTGTGGGAGGGCAATGGATTTTTGCTTTTATACAAGAGACTGGAAGACGGCTCCTTCTCATGGCCCCGTACTCCGGAGGAAGCAATGCAGCTTACCCATGAGCAGTACGAAATGCTTATGATGGGACTGAATCCTGTCCGGCCTAAAATAAGAGAGGTCAATCCTCAAAAGATATTTTAGTTTTGTGCAAAACAGAGATTTTTTTGCCGGTATTTTTCCTATAAATATTTCGCTTGTACGCTCTGGCAGAACCGGTAACAGGGCATCTTAAGGTTGCATATGAGCGATATAGATATATTTTTGAACCTTGAAAACTCTATATTTCCTTGTCGTATATGCGTCATATACAGCGCCACATCCATAGGCAGAATGACGAAAGCGGACATCCCTCTGATTGGCTTATTTTCGCCCTTTACTGTATAATAGTAATCAGTAAAGGAGTTTTCAGATGAGTCAGAAACATACGCTGGATGAACTGAATAACTTAAGCCGCGAAGAACTCATTACCATGGTGCTCATGATGCAGGGACAGCTTGATACGTTGAATGACAACATCGAGAAGCTGATCGAACAGGTGCGCCTTGCAAACAGTTACCGTTTTGGTAAGAGCTCCGAAAAGCTGAGTGTTATCGAAGGACAGATGTCGTTCTTCGATGAAGCGGATGCCATGTATGATAATTCTATGGTCGAACCGGAAGCTGACGAGGTTATCTCCGTAAGAAAGAAGAAAGCCAAAGGTCAGAGGGAACTCGATTTGAAAGAATTTCCGGTTGATGTCATACCAACCCACAGTGTTTCCGAAGAAGAGCTTGATGCATTCTTTGGAAAAGGGAACTGGAGAAAAATGCCGGATGAAACCTACAAACGCCTTCGGCACGAACCGGAATCCTGGACAGTGGAACTGCATACCGTAGAAGTCTATGTCGGTACAGACGGTGACCATCAGGATGAATTCCTGAGAGGAAAACGGCCCAAGGATCTTCTTCGAAACAGCATTGTTACACCATCATTACTGGCTTCTATCTTAAATGTCAAATATGTCAATTCTTCAGCACTCAATCGAGTGGCACAGGAGTTTGAAAGAAACGGTGTAAACATTTCAAAACAAACAATGTCGAACTGGATCGTTAAATGTGCTGATAAGTATTTTGCTCCTTTTGTAGAACGTATGAAACAGGAACTGTTAAAGCTGCCGGTCACCCAGTCAGACGAAACACCGACCCAGGTCATTGAAGACAGCGACCACCCTAATACAAAGTGTTACATGTGGGTGCACCGCTCCGGTGAGCTGCACACGGAACGACCGATTGTAATCTACGAATACCAGAAAGGGCGTGATCATCATATCCCGCTGGAATTCTATAAAGACTACAAGGGCGTCCTTGTTACGGACGGGCTCAGTCAGTATCATCTGGTTGATAAAAAGCTGCCGGATGTTACAAATGCGAATTGCTGGGCCCATGCAAGACGAGATTATGCCGATGCAATCAAAGCAGCTGATAAAAGTAATCCGGCCACGCTGAAAAACTCTATTGCACATCAGGCTCTGGAGTGGATTGCAAAGTTCTATGAAGAAGATGGTAAATTAAAGGATTTACCACCTCAGGAACGTCTTCAAAAGCGACAGCTGATCATCAAACCGCTTGTTGAGGACTATTTTGCGTGGGTAAAAGAAATACTCTCCGATACAACGGTACTTCCAAAGGGCAAAACAGCCGATGGGTTGAAATACAGTCTGAATCAGGAAAAATACCTGAAAGTATTTCTTGATAATCCGGATGTTCCGATTGATAATTCGGCTTCAGAGCGTGCCATCCGAACGTTTTGTCTGGGCAAAAAGAACTGGATGTTCCATAATACTGCGAATGGTGCCAATTCAAGTGCACTGGTTTATAGTATTTCGGAAACCGCAAAGCTTAATAATCTTCGTCCGTATTACTACTTCAGATATATACTCACAGAGTTACCAAAACACTGTGACAAAAAAGGAAATATAGATCCTACAAAGCTGGATTACCTAATGCCATGGTCAGAAAGCCTTCCGGAAGAATGCAGGAAACCACGCCGCTCATAAACCAGCGGCGTTTACTTTAGCGGCAAGCGTATGGTTTGACGTTTACCTTCTCCGTTTCTGGGAGTGGATGATGTGCGGTGGTTTGGAAAACAGTTGGGAAGTCTTTCGGATTTTATTAGCTTGAATAAGCAGCTTTTTGATTATATCAGTGAAGAGGATGTGTATGCTTATGGAACAGAATTTCAGGTTCCGGTTGGTTTCATTTCCGGGTCATGTGACTGGGTTACGCCGGTGAAATATACGGAGGATTATTATAACGCCATTACAGCACCACGGAAGGAAATGCAGTTGATCGAAGGCTGGGGGCATACTGTTCCGCAGGAAAATCCGGAAGAGTTTGCGGATACATTGAAGAAGATGTTGAAAGATCTTGTGGGAGAAACGAATTAAAAATAAAAAGGAGGGTTACCCAATGCAAATTTACGTTAATGTAAAGGCCAGATGTGATGGCGATGGAACCAAGGAAAGACCATTCAAAAGAATTAATGACGCAGCCCGGATTGCGATGCTCGGAGATGAAGTGCTCGTTATGCCGGGAGTTTATCGGGAGTATGTGAATCCCGTTCATGGAGGAACCAGAGAAAACAGGATTGTTTACCGGTCGGTAGAGCCTCTTGGAGCAGTCATCAGTGGCGCGGAAGAGGTGAAAGACTGGGAACCGTATTCCGGAAATGTTTGGGTGACGCGAATTCCGAATGGGGTATTTAACGGATATAATCCTTATACGACGCCGGTTTATGGCGATTGGTATTTTGCAAAAGAGGAACGGCACACGGGATGTGTTTACCTGAATGATAAAGCGTTATATGAAGCTCTGACACTGGAAGAGTGTGAGAAAGGCGAAATTTATAAGCCCTCCTGGGATCAGGAATGGTCGGTGTACAAATGGTATGCCGTTCAGGACGGGGAAGAAACGGTGATTTATGCGAACTTCCAGGGAAAAGATCCGAGGAAAGAAAAGGTTGAGATCAACGTCCGCAGGGAGTGTTTTATGCCTAGTGAAGAGCACGTGGATTTCATCACCCTGTCCGGCTTTTATATTGAAAAAGCAGCTACGACCTGGGCACCGCCGGCAGCTTATCAGGATGGTATGGTTGGTCCGCATTGGGCCTATGGATGGATCATTGAGGACTGTGAAATCGTCAACAGTAAGTGCTGTGGAATTTCCCTTGGCAAATATTATGATGCAGAAAATGATCA
The DNA here is from genome assembly GCA_000436115.1 of Firmicutes bacterium CAG:534. Classification (GTDB taxonomy): domain Bacteria; phylum Bacillota; class Clostridia; order Lachnospirales; family Lachnospiraceae; genus Suilimivivens. Next base: position 4,184 of record FR894502.1, read on the forward strand.
TTACTTTACCCGTAAGCATGTAAAAAGTCCGACTCAGATGGAACGTGACGCGGTATGCCGTGGCCAGTATCATGGATGGTTAAAGGAAAAGGTCGGTTCCCACATCATTCGGAGATGCAACATTCATGACTGTCAGCAGACCGGTATTGTAGGAAGAATGGGATGCGTATTTTCAACGATTGAAGATAATCACATTCATCATATTAACAATATGATGGAACTCGGCGGGGCAGAGATTTCCGGTATTAAGCTGCATGCGGCAATTGATGTTGTAATTCGCAGAAACCATATCCATCACAGCACGATGGGAATCTGGCTGGACTGGGAAGCACAGGGAGCACGGATTTCCCAGAATCTGCTCCATGACAATGATGTTCCGGAAGGCTCAACAAAGCTGGAAGGTGGAATGGAAAGTCAGGATATTTTCGTGGAAGTTGGTCATGGACCTACCTTAATTGATAACAATATTATGTTGTCACGCTATGGACTTCGTGTGGCAACCGAGGGTGTTGCCATGGTACATAACCTGATTCTTGGAGCATTCACCATGGTCGGTTCCGGTGTGGATAACTGGGTAGACGGAAGAGAACAGCGCAGATATACGCCTTATCATATCCGCCACAGGACAGAGGTTGCAGGAATGATGACAATTCTGCACGGGGACAATCGTTTTTATAACAACATTTTTGTACAGGGACATCCCATTACGAATGAGGAGCCGAAGGAATCCCCGTTCCATCAGCAGGTTGGTACGCATGTATGGGACGAATATCCGGCTTATAAGGAGTGGATTGCGAAATTTGACATGGAAGAAGAAAAGCCGGATATGGGCAAGCTCGAACCGGCGCACTTCGGTCATCTTCCGGTCTGGGCAGACGGCAATGTTTATCTTGCCGGGGCAAGGGCATGGAAGAAGGAAAAGCATAATCTGGTGAAAGATGATGCGGATGTTCAGATCGAACTGGTGGAAGAGGATGGACAGTACAGGCTATTCACCAATCTGTACGATTATCTGGATGGATTTACCACAGGAATTATCAATAGCGATGTCCTGGGCAAGGCATTTGAACCGGAACAGCGGTTTGAGGAACGGGATGGATCCGATATTGTATTCCAGAGCGATTATCTGGGTAATCATCGTGGCGTTTCTACGATTCCGGGACCTTTTGCAGATGTGAAGGAACTGGACGAAGTGATCTGGATTGATTAATGTGTATACTGCATCGGATATTTTTATCCGGTGCGGTATTTGCTATAATGTAATGAGTAAAAAGGCATAATGAAGGACTATTTGAGAAGGAGACAAGAATATTATGGATTTTTTCAGTTCGCAGAAAATAACGAATCATATTACAAGGATTTACCTTCCGGGGGATGTTCAGGCATATCTTGTGGAGGGAATGGATAAGTCGGTTCTTATTGACACCGGCTGTGGTATAGGTGACCTCAAAGCCTATGTGGCAACACTTACCGGCAAGCCGATTACGGTTCTGCTTACACACGGACATCTCGACCATGCACCCGGAGCCGTACAGTTTGACACGGTATACATGAATTTGGCAGATTGTGGGATTTATGCAGCTCATGATCTGATCCAGCAGAGAATTGACTATGTAGAAACCACCTCTTTTGCCGGAAAATATAGAAGAGAAGATCTGCTCCCGGAAAATAGTGCTGATGCATTTCTGGATCTGCAGGATGGCATGCGTTTTGATCTTGGAGGACTTCATATTACGGCATATGCCTGTCCTGGGCATACACCTGGCTCCATGGCACTTTTAATAGAAGAGGACAGAATGCTTCTTTTGGGAGATTCCTGTAATCCGTTTACGTTTTTGTTTGACATTACCAGTCTTGGGGTTTCCTCATATGAGAATAGCCTGAAAAGCCTGTTGGCAAAGGTGGAAGGGAGCTATGATGATGTGCTTTTATCCCATGAAGCAGGCGGCATACCGTCTATCAATATGATTCAGGATAATATTGCAGTCTGCGAAGCAATTAAAGAGGGGAAGACAGATAATATCCCTTATGAGTTTATGGGAAGGAAGGCTTTTCTTGCTTTTAAACAAGGTGCCCAGAATGAATATGGACAGATCAGGGGAAATATCGTTTACAATCCGGATCGTATTAATGAATAATCATTCTGAAACAGGAGATAAAAGCCGTGGGAGAAATGCTTACGCTCCAGGTCACCATCTTTTCGGTGATGGCAATAGGGTTTTTGCTAAAGAAAATGAAACTGATTTCAGCCAAGGGACAAAAGGAGATTACCGATCTGGTCATTAACCTGATTCTCCCGGCGAACATCATTACCAGTTTTATGACAGAAATCAGCACGGACACCATTTCTGACTGTGCGTGGATTGCGGTGATTTCTATTGGCATACAGCTTATAGCACTGTTTTATGGTAATCTCTTTTTTCATAAAGAAAATGAGAACCGGCTGAAATGTCTGAAATATGCCATTATCTGCTCCAATGCCGGATTCCTTGGAAATCCGGTTGCGGAGGGAGTATTCGGTCCGGTCGGTCTGATGCTTGCCAGTGTGTATCTGATTCCGCAGCGTATCATGATGTGGTCCGAAGGAATTGCCATCTTTTCCGGTGTGTCTGACAAGAAGGCAACCCTGAAGAAGGTGGTGACGCATCCCTGTGTACTGGCCTGTTTTATTGGTTTTATTCTGATGGTTGGACAGATTAAATTACCGGTCGTGATTCTGACTCCGGTTCAGACGCTTGGCAGATGCAACACGGCTCTTTCCATGATGGTGATCGGAATGATCCTTGCAGATATTGATGTAAAAACAATCCTCGACAAAACCGTGATCCGCTATACGATTCACCGTCTCGTCATCATTCCAATCATGGTATACCTGGTATGCCGGCTTCTTCCTGTCAGCAGACTGGTCTGTGGAGTCAGCGTGCTTCTTGCAGCAATGCCTGCCGGTGCAACGACCAGTATGCTCGCCGCGAAGTATGACCGTGATCCGGAATTTGCCACGAAACTGGTGGTGTTCTCAACACTGTGTTCCATTCCGGCAATTATGATCTGGAGCAGTGTGCTGATGTAATGAGCGGTAAGTACAATTATCAATGCAGATCCTGTCAGCAAAGGCAATTTTAAATGGATTTTACAGCACAATTTTGTGTACTGAAAAGCTACGAAAAAGAAAAGAATAAAAATAGTTCGGAATAGTTAATGAATGAAATGGAACCGTCTGATGCAGGAGACTGTGGAGGACGGTTCTTTTTTCAGTTTTCAAGGTGCTGATTTCGAAGTTAAGACAGCTCATGAAATAAGATAGAGCTAACAACAAACCAAAGTAAATCAAAATGTTATCAAAGAGGAAATGATTTTTTGCAGGTGCTCTGTTTGAGCAGGAAGGAGTTCTTATGAGTGAATATAATCATGAAAATCGGTGCCATGAATGTGATGCAACAGGAGGCCACCACTACCCGGGATGTACGTATGAGGGGACGGAAGGAAATTATAGATATTCATCGGGTTCAGGGAATGGAATGTCAACATTTGGAGCAATCCTGTGTGTTATCGGAGGCTTTGTCGGAGTTGCCCTTCTTCTTACGATTCTGAATATTGAGGTTGATGATGTTCCTGCGTTTGTATTGGTGATACTAATCATTGTCATTACTTCGGTCATTGGCGGCGTGGTAAGTGCAATAAAAGGGAAATAAAGAACAAGGGAGAATACAATGGAACGAATCATTTTCTGGTTAAAGAAAAAGAAAAGAATGAAAAAGAGAAAATGTGGCAGGTGTTGCCTGATGTGTCCGTTCTATCGGGAGTGCCGGGAAGACGGGGAATTATAGGATCACGAATATAAAGGAATAACCGGGAGGAAACGATTATGAATAGAAATTCAAATGGAATGAGTACAGGCATGGCAATTCTTTGTACCCTTGGGATTTTACTTTTTATTGGTTTGATGATAGATCTTGGTACACCAAAGTGTATTAAGAGCGGGTGTGACAACGATGCAAAGGAAGGAAGCAGTTACTGCTACTTACATGATAATAGCACTTACAGGTATAAGAGCAGTACCTCGTACAGCGGAAGCTCCAACAGTTCCAGTAGTTCATCAACCACTAAGAGTAGCAATACATCTTCCGACGAAAAGAGCAGTGGCACGACTTCAAACAGCAAGAAAACTTATTCATCCGGCAGCAGTTCTTCAAAGAAGAATCAAAGTTCTATGGATTCATATGATGATGGCTACAATGCGATTTATGAAGATGATGATTACGACTGGGATCGCTACTGGAGCGATGATGACTATGCTGCCGGTGTGGATGATGCCATGGAAGATGAGGATTGCTTCCGTTGTACTGGCAACGTAAAAACTTTGCAATTACTCTTTAGCATGGGCGATAGCTGCTATGCAAATTTTAATTTCACAGTTTTAGATACTTGTCCTGTACGGATTGGAAATAATGTTTATTTTGGACCGAACTGTACTATTGCGACACCGGTGCACCCTTTCAGATGGCAGGAGAGAACTATTAAATATGGTCTGCGACGGTTGTTATCACGCTCGGACGATCCCGGATGGGGAGTAGCTGCCCTCTGCTGTCATCGCCCACCGGGAACGACCCGGCTTTCCCGAAGCTGGCGTTGCTCGCTCGCTCCCATGCGGGAGGTCTTGGCGCGTCCTTCGGCTCGGCTATCACAGAGAGCTTGTTGCCTGAAAAAGTTATTCGGTTGTCAAGGAACACCGTGCCGCCGGGGTCAAACTGTTACCGGCTCCGGCACGGGAAGGGCTTTCCGGTTTGGAAGCCCCTC
>FR894502.1:9049-9134 GCA_000436115.1 Firmicutes bacterium CAG:534
GCCCCTCAATTTACAACGGACAAATTCTTTGCGAATTAGGGGGTGCAGCTTCAGGAAAATTTCCCTTTCTACTTTTCAACGGACA
>FR894503.1:0-10533 GCA_000436115.1 Firmicutes bacterium CAG:534
AGGTGGAGGAAATCGAAGCTGCGGGACTTTGCCCGGAGGACGAGCAGGTAGAAAAGCAGTACAGAAGGATGTCAAATGCCAGAAAAATAAAAGAGACTGCTTATCAGGTACACGCAATGACCGGTTATGAGGGAGAAGAAAGCGCAGGGCCGATCATAGGCCACGCCCTTAGGGAACTGAAAACGGTTGTGCGGGAGGATGAACAGGCAGAGACACTGGTAGATCAGCTGGAAGACATTGATTCCCTTTTAAATGATTTCAACAGATCCATGGCACAGTATCTGGACAGCCTGGAATTTGATGAGGAGGAATTTTTCCAGTTAGAGGAAAGACTGAACGTTTTAAATCATCTGAAAAGCAAGTATGGCGATACTGTGGAGGAAATAGAAAAGGCACTTGCCAAAAAGCAGGAGGAGCTGCAAAGACTTCAAAACTATGAGCAGTATCTCAGCAACCTGCAGCAGGAGGAAAAACTGCAAAAAGACAAGGTTCTTGAGCTTTGTGCACAAATTTCCAAATACAGAAAAGATGCGGCGCTCCCTCTTGCGGAGAAGCTGAGACAGGCCATGGTGGATCTGAATTTTCTGGATGTAGATTTTCAGATTGCAGTTACGGCAAAGGAAGAAGCATTTACCCAGGACGGTTATGATCAGGTGGAATTTCTGATCTCGACTAATCCGGGAGAAAGCAAACGGCCTCTATGGCAGATCGCCAGCGGCGGTGAGCTGTCCCGTATTATGCTGGCTTTTAAAACGGTGTTGGCAGACAAAGAGGAAACAGGAACGCTTATTTTTGATGAGATCGATACCGGAATCAGCGGAAAAACGGCATGGAAGGTTGCGGAAAAGCTGGGAAAGCTTTCCAGAGGGCATCAGGTGATCTGTATTACGCATCTTGCGCAGATTGCTGCCATGGCCGATGAACATTTCCTGATCGAAAAGGGTGTGAAAAACGAAAGGACACAGACCGGTATCCGAAGGCTGTCGGAGCAGGAAAGCCTGGAAGAGCTGGCAAGACTTCTCGGCAGTGGGGAAATGACAAAAGCGGTGCTTGACAATGCAGGGGAAATGCGAAAGAATGCATTGGAAGTAAAAAAGTGAGATGAATTACAACATTTGGAAAAGTAAAAAAGAAAGATTTTCACATACTAAAAGAGGCATCTGCATGCAGCAGGGTCTCTTTTTTGCTTGAAGATGGAACGGAATTTAAATAAAAGGATGTGAAAATTTGGAACGGGTTCGCTTATGCTTGGAAAGGAAACTTCTCTATAAAAAAATACTTTATCTGCTTCTTGTTTTGGGAATACTGGCCCTGTCCGGGTCCCTGTATTATGCTATGTGGAGCAGTGTTCCCTCGACGATCATGCTGAAAGCAGATATGGATCAGGAGCTTAATCTGAAGGTTCCGGCCTCCGGAGAGTTATATCGGGAGGCTGTAGAGGTAAGCGGAGGAAACGGCAATATCAGGACGCAGCACATTTATGTGAATCTTGGGAAAAGGGTAACCGTAAAAACAGGCCATGTGGATCAATATAAAATGAACCTGAAGCTGTTTGGCGTGATCCCCTTAAAGGAAGTGGATGTTCAGGTCATTCAGGATAAGAAGCTTCAGCCTGCAGGGATTCCCATTGGGATCTATGTAAAAACCAAGGGAGTTTTAGTGGTGGGAAGCGGAGAATTTGAGGGGGAGGACGGAAGAAAATATTCCCCCGGAAAATATATTTTTCAGGCAGGGGACTATATTCTGGAGATCAATGACGAGGAGGTCACAAGCAAGAAAAGGCTGATGGAAATGATCAGCCACAGCGAGGGACAGGAAATGGTCTTTAAGCTGCAGAGAGGAGAAGGGGAAATCGAAGTAAAGGGAAAGCCGGAGCAAAATAAAAACGGAGAATATAAAATGGGGATCTGGGTCAGGGATAACGCCCAGGGAGTGGGAACCATGACTTATATTGACGAGCAGGGAAATTTTGGCGCACTGGGACATGGGATCAATGATATGGATACCAGCACCCTGATGAGTCTTGAGAAAGGAACCCTGTATCATACAGAGATCATCGGGATCACCAGAGGGAGCATTGGAAGTCCGGGAGAGCTTACCGGTTTTATCGAATATGATGACAACAACATCATGGGCGAGATCAGGGCCAACACGCTGCGCGGCATCTTTGGAGTCTGCACGCAGGAGACGCAGCAGCAGGCTGTCTGTGACTATATGCAGCTTGGACTGAAGCAGGAAATCAAAAAAGGACCTGCCAAGATCCTTTGTTCTCTGGGGGATACCATACAAAGCTATGATATTGAAATTACCGATATTAATCTGGAAAATGATAATATTAACAGAGGGATCGTTCTCGAGATCACAGATCCAAAGCTGCTTGCCGCTACCGGCGGGATCGTACAGGGAATGAGCGGAAGCCCCATCATCCAGGATGAAAAGCTGATCGGGGCAGTAACGCATGTTTTGGTGCAGAACCCTACAAGGGGGTATGGAATTTTTATAGAAGAAATGTTGGAGGACTAGGCGAATATTTCCAGATATGGTATAATAAGCGCCAGAAAAAGCAGGCTTTTGAAAAAATGTGGAATTGAAAAAGAGGGGATGACAGGTGACAGGTTACGATCCGGGGGCAGAATGTGCCCTCTGTAAAGGAAAATGCTGCAGGGAAAAGGGCTGCAGCCTCTCTCCTGAGGACATGCTTCAAAGCATGGGGAAAAAGGATGGAAAGGCTGACAGGCAGGAGATCCTGGAGCTTTTAAAGAAAGAAAACGGACAGTATGCGGTTGACTTTTTTACCGATCAGGAAGGCCCCTGTTTTTACCTTCGGATGAAGCATAAATGTTATACCTTTGTAGGAGTAGATGCTATTGGGATCTGCATAGCCCTTGAGGAAAAAGGGTGCGTTCTCCCGAAGGAACAAAGACCCAAGGGGGGACGTTTTTTGGAAAGCCGTGCAGGCGGACAGTGTATCCAGCATTATACCAAACAGCAGATGCGGGAAGACTGGAGACCATACCAGGAAAGCCTTTCTTCAATTTATAGGGAATATGAAAAGCTCTTCCGGGAGGAGGGAACCTTTGACAGGTGTGATGAGGCATACTTTGCTTATTTAAGAAGGACTCACGAGGCGGGCAGAACCGTGTAGGTGAAAATACATATTGGAAGCGGCTGGCTGCGAAAAGTAATGAAGCAGGAACGAATTATAATCAATAACAGAAAAGGAAAAGAAGATGAAAGTTGTTCTGGAAAACCTTACGAAAAAATTCCCGAGCCGGAATAAAAAGGCTCATCAGGATGTGATTGCAGTAAATGATTTCTCATTTGAAATACCGGATGGAAAGCTGGTAGGACTGCTTGGACCGTCCGGCTGTGGAAAGAGTACCCTTCTTTTTATGATCTGTGGACTGCAAAAGCCTACAGAGGGGAAAATCCTCTTTGGAGAAGAGGAGGTTACTGCCCTGCCGCCCGAAAAACGAGGGGTAGGCGTAGTTTTCCAGAATTATGCCCTGTATCCTCACCTTACGGTTATGCAGAATATCATCTTTCCTCTGCAGAACCTGAAGGGGGCAGAGAAGCTTTCCAAAGAGCAGATGAGGCAGAAGGCAATGGAAGTGGCAAAGCTGGTGCAGATCGATGAGCTTATGGACAGAAAGCCAAGTGAGCTTTCCGGCGGACAGCAGCAAAGAGTGGCGATTGCCAGAGCCATGGTAAAAATGCCCAGAGTTCTTTTGCTGGACGAACCCCTTTCCAACCTGGATGCAAGATTAAGGCTGCAGACAAGGGAAGAGATCAGGCGGATTCAGAAAGAGACAGGAATTACAACCGTTTTTGTAACCCATGATCAGGAAGAGGCAATGAGTATTTCTGATGTGATCGTAGTGATGAAAGACGGGATCCTGCAGCAGATCGGGAAACCCCAGGATGTTTATGATGACCCGGTAAATCTCTTTGTGGCAAAGTTCCTGGGAACGCCTCCCATTAATCTGTTTGAGGGAAAAATATCAGGGGAAAAACTGTATATTGGACAGGAAGCGGTTATGGATGCAAAAGGCTGCAGGGATCAGGAGGTTTCTGTAGGGATCAGGCCGGAAGGCTTTATTTTAAAGGAGGACGGCCCCTTTGGCAGCAAGCTTTTGAGAGTGGAAGTGATGGGAAGGGACATCAGTGTGGTTTCCGAAAGCCCATATTCCGTAAATCCAACCATCCGTTCCATTATCAGTGCGGAAAACAAGGTGGATCTGGCAAAGGAAGAGGTGCGCTTTGCTTTAAAGCCCGGGAAGGTGCTTGTTTTTGAGAAAGAAACGGAAAAAAGGATCTACATGACAGAAGGACAGGAGCATGAGTAAGGTTTCAAATTATGGAGAATATATTCAGGAGCTGGACGGACGAGGGGACGTCATTGTTTTCCGGGGGCAGGCAAACAGCGACTTTGTCCTGATTCCCTCCGGACTGAGAGGAGAACATATTGCAACGGCGGACAGCCAGATGTTCCATTTCGTAGATGAAATGAAACACCTGTTTAATTTCGACGAACTGACCTGTATTGAAATTGCACAGCATTTTGCGCTGCCTACCAGAATGCTGGACTTTTCCTATTCCTTTGATGTGGCGCTTTTTTTCGCATGTCATGATACCAGGGGAAGATATCAGGAGGATGACGGCAAGGTCTTTATCTTTAACAAAAGCAAATATGAACAGATGTTGAAGGAACGGGGAAAGCTTTCAAGCCAGGTGATCCGGAACAATAAATTTCTGTATGAGTGGCTGCAGAAATACATTGATAAGGAAAGTACAATGATGGGGAATAAGGGGATCGATATGCCGATCTTCATCGATGCCACACAGCAGTTTGACCGTCTTTACATGCAGAAGGGACTGTTCCTGCTTTGGGGAAGAGATGAGTGTTCCTTTGAAAAGATTATGGAGAATGAGGAAATACCGATCTCACGCTTCATTGATACGATCACCATTGCAGGGGAAGCAAAGCCCGGCATCTTAAAAGAGCTGGCAAAAAAGCATATCAGTGAAGACACCCTGTACATGAATGTAGAAAAGATCAAATCCCTGGTAAAAAGTATTAAATACGGAGCCACGGAATAAAAGAAAGAGGGATATGAGGGTATGGAAAAAAATAATTTGAAGGGATGGTTGTATCTGCTCCCGGCAGTTTTGTTTCTGGGATGCTTTATGGTCTATCCGCTGATCGATGTTTTTATTTACTCCTTGGAGGAAGGCTATAATTTTGCTTCGCAGACTTATTTTGCTGTGGGAAGCTATAATTTTTCCTATATCCTTCATGATCCGTATTTTTTGCAGGCAGTGAAAAATACGTTTCTGATGGTGATCATTACCGTGCCTATTTCCACGGGAATGGCATTACTGATTTCTACAGCGCTCAGCTCCATCAAACCCCTTAGAAATCTGTTCCAGACCGTTTATTTTCTGCCCTATGTGACAAACACGCTGGCAGTCGGGCTGGTATTTATGATCCTGTTTAAGAAAACGGCCTATACGGACGGTTTGGTAAACATGCTGCTTCACTGCTTTGGGGGAAGCTCGGTAGATTTTATTGACGGCCCCTATTGGGCTAAGATGTTTGTCCTGTGCTTCTATATCATATGGGTGGTAATGCCCTTTAAGATCCTGCTTCTGACAAGCGCTCTTTCTTCCGTAAACCCCAATTATTACAATGCGGCAAGAGTAGATGGGACAGGGCGTGCAAGGATCTTTTTTAAGATCACGCTGCCCATGATCTCCCCAACCATTTTTTATCTGATCATTACCGGATTTATAGGAGCCTTTAAAGAGTACAGCGATGCGGTAGCTTTATTTGGAACTGACTTAAATGCAGCGGAGATGAATACCATTGTGGGATATGTTTACGATATGCTCTATGGAGACAGCGGAGGATATCCTTCCTACGCATCAGCGGCGGCAATCATTCTTTTTGCCATCGTATTAACGATCACCTGTATCAACCTGCTGATCAGCAGGAAGCATACTTATTACGCATAAGAAGAAAGGCGTTATCATGGTACAGACAGCAGACTATCAGCAGATCAAAAAACACGTCGGTATTCGCAGCAAAATCGGAAACGGATTTATTTATGGGCTTCTGATCATCTGGGCGCTTATTGTACTGTTTCCGTTTTACTGGATGATCCTTACCTCCCTGAAAGGTTATGGAGAATATAATTCGGAATACGTTCCCAGGTTTTTTACCCTGTCGCCCACGTTTCAGAACTATATAGACGCTTTTTCCACAGTGCCTCTCTTGCGGTATCTGACCAATACCCTGATTTTTACCCTGATCACAACGGGGATTATGATGGTGGTTATAACGCTTGCGGCATTTGCCTTTGCAAGATTGGAATTTAAAGGGAAAAATCTTGTTTTTACCCTGTTTCTTTCCCTGATGATGATCCCAAACGAGCTGGTTGTGATTACGAATTTTGCCACCATTACACAGCTCAATATGAGAAACACCTTTATGGGACTGATCCTGCCCTCCGTTACTTCTGTGTTTTATATTTATCTGCTCAAGGAAAATTTTGCGCAGGTGCCGGATTCTTTGTATTATGCAGCAAAGGTTGACGGAACCTCCGATATGAAATATCTCCTGAAGGTAATGGTTCCGATCTGTAAACCGACCCTGATCACCATTGGGATCTTAAAGATCATTGAGTGCTGGAATTCTTATGTCTGGCCAAGGCTGATTACGGATGATGAAAACTATTATCTGGTGTCAAATGGAATTCAGGAGATCAGGGAAAATGGTTTTGGAAGGGAAAATATTCCGGCAATGATGGCAGCGGTGGTGATCATTTCTGTTCCGCTGATCGTTTTGTTTCTGATCTTCAGGGACAAGATCATGACGGGCGTGTCAAGAGGAGGAACCAAGGGGTGAAAATCAAACGGAAAAAATGGGGATTGCTTGGGGCTATGGCGGCCTGCATGATACTGTTTACGGCATGTCACGGTTCGAAGGGACTGGAAGCGTTTGCGGTGCCGGAGAGCTTTGAGGAGGACCGAAATTATGCGATCACTTTCTGGGCAAAGAATGATACCAACAAGACCCAGACAGAGATCTATCAGAAAGCCATTACGGATTTTGAAAAGATCTATCCCAATATTACGGTAAATCTGCGGCTTTATACCAACTATGGCGATATTTATAATGATGTGATCACCAATATTTCTACAGGGACAACGCCCAATGTCTGCATTACCTATCCGGATCACATTGCAACCTATCTTACCGGAGCAAATGTGGTGGTTCCGCTGGATGAGCTTTTTGAAGATGAAAAATACGGGCTGGGCGGAAAACTTGTGAAGTATGACAGTGTTGCCAAGGAGGAGATCTCGGCAAAATTTCTGGAAGAATGCCGGATTGGAGAAAAGCATTATGCAGTTCCCTTTATGCGTTCCACAGAGGCTTGTTATGTAAACAAGACATATGTAGAAGCTCTTGGGTATGAGCTGCCGGAAGTGCTGACCTGGGATTTTGTATGGGAAGTGTCGGAAGCAGCCATGAAAAAGGGAGCGGACGGAAATTTTGCTGTAAACGGGCAGAATGTAATGATCCCGTTTTTATATAAGTCTACGGATAATATGATGATCCAGATGCTGGAGCAGGAGAAAGCAGGCTATTCAGATGAAAACGGCAATATTCTTCTGTTTAACGATACCACCCGGGACTTTTTAAAAACGATCGCAAAGCACAGCGAGAGCAGGGCTTTTTCTACCTTTAAGATTTCCAGTTACCCTGCGAATTTTTTAAATGCCGGTCAATGTCTTTTTGCCATTGACTCTACGGCCGGTTCTACATGGATGGGATCGGAGGCGCCTCTTTGCGACATCAGCAGGGAAAAGCTGGTGGATTTTGAAACGGAGGTTATGATGATCCCCCAGGTTACCCCAGATGCTCCCAGCATGATCTCTCAGGGACCGTCTATTTGTGTATTTAACAAGGCCGATCAGCAGGAGGTGCTGGCTTCCTGGCTTTTTGCACAGTATCTGCTGACAAATGAGGTGCAGATCGCCTATTCCGAAACGGAAGGGTACATTCCGGTGACCACAAGAGCGCAGAATTCCGCAGAGTACCAGGATTATCTGGCAAGGGGAGGAGAAGATACAGGCGCACACTATGAAGTGAAGATCAAGGCGTCCCATCTTTTATTGGATCACATTGATGATACCTTTGTGACGCCGGTGTTTAACGGCTCCGCCTCCTTAAGGGATGCGGCGGGACAGCTGATTGAAAATACGGTGAAATCGGTCAGAAGAGGGGAAACGGTGGATGATGCTTATTTTGATAAGCTTTTCGGGGATGTAAATGCCTTATACAGGCTGGATCAGAAAAGTGCTTCTTCCCACGAAAAAACAGATTTGGGGCCCCTTCCGGGAACCGCCGTGGCTCTGCTTGCAACCCTGGCTCTTGCATGGATCCTGATCCTCGGGTATCTTTTGCTGGAATTTGTCAGGAAGAAAAAGAATGGGGAAAAATGATAAAAGATATTGAATTTTTTGGAAGAGTTGAGTACAATGACAAAGGATTGCAGTAATTGCAGTCCGGATTGGAAACAATTACATAGGGCTTGTGGAAGGCCCCAGCAAAATGTGGCTGCGGCAGAACTGCCTGCGGCACAGAAATGAGGAGAAAATGAAAAAGTATTTAGCAGTAATCTTATCAGTTGCACTCACAACACTTGCTTTTGTTGGCTGCGGATCCAAGAGTACCTCCGCAGATGACGCTGATGTAAAGTCAGAGGGCGTTATGACCTATGCTGAGTATGCAGCAGCAGAACTGGACAGCCAGGTTGTTGTGGAAACTTATGTACAGGCAAAGCAGTCATGGTGGGAGGATCAGGCTACCGTATATACCCAGGATAAGGACGGCGCTTACTTCCTTTATAATATGGCATGCTCCCAGGAAGATTATGATAAGCTGACCAAGGGAACCAAGATCAAGGTAACCGGTTATAAGTCTGAATGGTCCGGCGAAGTAGAAATCACAGATGCAACCTTTGAGATCGAGGATGGCAATTATGTTGCAGAAGCACAGGATCTGACAGATCTTCTTGGAAGTGATGATCTGATCAAGCATCAGAATGAATTTGTAGCCTTTAAGGGACTGACTGTAGAAGATGCAGGAAATGGCTCTGCATTTATGTATGGATGGGATGGTTCCGGTTCTGAAGGAGACGATCTGTATTTCAACGTTTCTGTAAATGGACAGACCTATACCTTTACAGTAGAGTCTTATCTGTGTGACAGCACCACAGAGGTTTACAGTGCTGTTAAAAATCTCCAGATCGGTGATGTGATTGATACAGAGGGATTTCTTTACTGGTATGAGGGCGTTAATCCTCACATTACATCTGTAACTGTAAAGTAAAGATAAGAATTTGATCAGGAAGGGACGGCCTTAGGGCTGTCCTTTTTTGATTCTATGGGAAATTGCTATTTCGTATAGAATCAAAAACTTTCCGGGGGATGCGCACTCGTGCAAGAGTTCCGCAAGCGGAACTCTTTTTTTGAAACGCCTTTATTTTGCCTGTTTAATCGTCATACCCGTTAGGGTTCATGCTCTGCCATCTCCAGGAATCCTCGCACATCTCCTTGATCCCGTACTGTGCTTCCCAGCCAAGCTCTCTCTTTGCCTTGGATGCATCAGAGTAGCAGGTTGCAATGTCGCCCGGGCGGCGGGGTTTGATCACATAGGGGATCTTTTTGCCGGTGGCCTCCTCAAAATTCTTCACAATATCAAGAACGCTGTAGCCTACGCCGGTTCCCAGATTGTAAATGCAAAGTCCGGCCTTTTCTTCGATCTTCTTTAAAGCCTTTACATGACCCTTTGCCAGATCTACCACATGAATATAATCTCTCACGCCGGTTCCGTCATGGGTATCATAATCATTTCCGAAAACGCCAAGCTCCTTCAGCTTGCCTACCGCTACCTGTGTAATGTAAGGCATCAGATTGTTGGGGATGCCGTTGGGGTTTTCACCGATGGTACCGCTCTTATGTGCTCCGATAGGATTAAAGTAGCGAAGCAGGATCACATTCCATTCGGGGTCTGCCTTCTGCATATCTGTGAGAACCTGTTCCAGCATGGATTTGGTCCAGCCGTAAGGATTGGTGCACTGTCCCTTGGGACACTCCTCTGTGATCGGGATCATCGCCGGATCCCCGTAAACCGTTGCCGAGGAGGAGAAGATGATGTTCTTCACGCCATGCTGCCGCATCACATCCAAAAGGGTCAGCGTACCTGCAATATTATTCTCATAATATTCCCAGGGCTTTTGAACGGATTCCCCTACGGATTTCAGTCCTGCAAAATGAATGCAGCTGTCAATCTTTTCCTGATCAAAGATCTTGTTTAATGTCTCTCTGTCCAGAATATCTGCCTTGTAAAAGGTAACCGGCTTTCCGGTAATCTTTTCCACTCTGGAAAGCGCCTTTTCGCTGGCATTGCAAAGATTATCAACCACTACCACATCATATCCTGCATCCTGTAATTCAACCACGGTA
>FR894503.1:10593-45627 GCA_000436115.1 Firmicutes bacterium CAG:534
TGCCATTTTTAACCTCATTTCTGCGCACGCTTTTTGCGCATGCCAAGTTTGTGTCAAGTGCGCGCAGACACAAATCTCGCGATTGAAAAATTTTATTTTTCAATCTTGCTGCCTCCATCATTTCTGTTCTCTTTCATTGTAACCACCGCATCAGGATGTTCACAAGATAAGAATGTTATCCGTATCAGTCAAAATGTTAACTACAGGATAATCCCGTTTTCCTTGCAGAGCTGTCTTGCGCTCTCCACGGAATCCACTCCTGTCGCATTTTTGATGGGGGCAAACTCCTTTCTCCTGTCCACCTCAAAGGGAAGACAGCTGTCAAGCTCATGGATCATATCCAGCACAAGCTGTTCAAATTTGTAGCCGTTAGGCTCTGTGGGCTTTACCTTGTTTCCCTGTTTATCAAGGTAAGGGATCTTCTTTTCCACCACATGAAGGGGAAGCTTCTTTTCCCTGATCTTCTCCAGATCGGAAACCTTAAACAAATAATTTAAGATCACGCCGAAATTATAGGCCGGATCCCCCTTTTCATCCTTCGCATCCATCAGTTCTTCCGTTAACTCATAATATTCTACGATAGAAGGCCTTCCGTCCTCAAGACACATGACTCCTACCTTCTCATCCGGCGCGCACTTACGCACCACCTTGGAGCCGCATGCACAGCCTCTGTCAATGACAGCCCCTACAAAGCAGGGATCCGCGATCCTCTGCAGCACATTATCCACAGCAAATACATTCAGCCACTCTACGCCATCCGCTATGGCCTTTTGTGCAATGCCCCATTTATACATGGAGGAATACCACCCTCCATTTCCATTGGGGGAGGTAGAAAGCTTCCATTTTTCTTCCAGATAAACCTTTCCCTCATAATCACAGGCCGGAGCCATTTCCTGCATGAAAAAGGTAATATATTCCTCAGGATATCCAAAGTAATCGTGCTCCTTTAAAAAGGCAGTGGTGTCCTCATGGTTTTTGTCGCTGGTCATCACATAAAGCGGCACATAGGCCTCAGCCTCCTTCACCACATCAAGCAGATTTTCGATAAGCCTCTGGAAAATATAAACATCCTTTGTGATGCCGATATTATACATTCCCTTGGGATGGTCAGAGCCAAGCCTGGTTCCCATTCCCCCGGCAAGCAGCACTGCGCCAACCTTTCCCTTCCGGATCGCTTCCAGTCCCTTTTCTTTATATTTCTCATGCTCCGCTTCGATCTGAGGCAGCTCCATGGCTGCAAGGGGCGTGATCTTTCCCCTGGCGGTTCCGCCCTTATGATCCTTCACGGAAGCCAGGACTCCGAAATCCGTATCCTCTATCTGGGAAAGCAAAAGCTCCTTCTGCTCCTTTGTCAGTTCCTCGTAATAAGCAAGAACATGCTCCTGCCCTGCCCTGTGCAGCTTTTCCTTTGTCTGCTCAAAATTCATAGGTCTTTCCTCTCTTTCCACTTTCAAATTTGCTTGTCTACATAGTAACGGTTTTTGCCTTTATGCTTGGCAAGATACATGGCATTGTCCGCCCTGTTAAACAGATCCTCAAATTCATCCCACTTGGAAACACGCGAGGAGACTCCCACGCTGCATCTTAAGGGTTGTTCCATGCTGGTCACTTCCTCCGAAAAGCGGCGCATCATCTCGTCCACGCGGCATTCTACATTTCTGACCGGTTCGCCCATCACAAAGATCACAAATTCATCCCCGCCAAATCTGGAACAGATCCCGTTGTCCCCAAAGCTTTCTTCTATTATATGGGCGGTTTCCTTCAGGATTTCATCTCCAAAGGCATGGCCATACCCGTCGTTAATGTTCTTGAAATCATCCAGATCCACCATGATCATATGGGCTTCCCGGGTAGGATTTTCCTTCATCCATTTTGCTATTTTTTCCGTAACGGCGCCCTTATTATACAGTCCGGTAAGGAAATCCGTTTCCACTCTGTGGATCATCTGCTGCGCTTCTGTTTTCAGTTCATGGATATTATGGATCCTTCCCAGCACGCTGATCACCTTGCCATCCTTTCCTGCAATGCTGGAATAATACGTTTTATGCCACTGAAACTCTCCTCCGGAAACCCGGCTTAAATACTCAAGCTCCCCTCTTACAGGCACTTGTAAAGCCTTATTAAGCACGCTTAAGAACCTGGACAGATGATCCGGATGCACCAGTGGCGATGCCTTCATATATTCATGATAATGCTCGATCACTCTTCTGGACTTGTTATCCGGAAAATTATAATTAAAAATCATCACATCTTCCTGGGGTTTATACTCAAACAAAAGAGCCGTGGTCGTTTCCTCCAGGATCTGATAACGTTCCTTCATGACCTTAAACTGATTTTCAAGTTCCCTGATTCGTTCCTCGTATTCCCTTTTATCCATATTCAGTTCCCCTTTTTTCCTCTGCATCTTTCTTTTAATTATAATTTTTCTTCCGTTATTTTGCAACTCAATTCCCCCAAGGTGACCTTGATCGTTGCAACATTTTAACAATTTTTGATTAATTTTAAAAAAGTACTTGCATTTTTCTTTCCGTGCTTCTATAATGGCATTCATAACGAAGGCGTTTTTGTATACTCGTATACAGAAGCGCCTTATTTTTTGTTTTCAGGAGGTGCGCTATGGAACGATTTGTAATTGCACTTACAAGAACCTGCGGCAGCGGCGGAACCAGCATCAGCAAGATGCTGGCTGATGATTATGGCATCGACATGTATGACAGAAAGCTGCTCCGTCTTGCCTCGGAGGACAGCGGCATCAACGAAGCCCTGTTTGCCAACGCTGACGAGCTTACCAGGAACAGCATCCTGTTCCGTGTTTCCAAAAAGCTCTACCACGGAGAGCTGATCCCCCCGGAGAGCAACAACTTCACTTCCGACCAGAACCTGTTTAACTACCAGGCAAAGGTTTTAAAGGAGCTGGCTCAGCGGGAGTCCTACATCTGCGTAGGCCGTGCCTGTGATTATGTCTTAAAGGACTTTCCCAATGTGCTGAAGGTTTTCGTTTATGCTCCCGTTGAGACCTGCATTGAAAAGGAAATGAAACGGCAGGGAATTGAAAGGAGGGCGGCTGAGAAGTATGTTCACTCCAATGACAAATTCCGCCGGGAATATTACAAATATCACACCGGACGCGTCTGGGAGGATCCTTATAATTATGACCTTTGCCTTAATACAGGAGAGCTTACCTATGAGCAGGCCGTAAAGATCATCAAAGGTTATATGGCAGCCCGTTTCGGTGTTGAAGAGCCTGTTTGATCTTTTACATGATTGGTAAATCCGCATATGCGATTTACATAGATTTCTGAAAAGAGGAGGACGAAATTATGAAGAAAAAACTGTTAAGCCTTTTACTGAGTACCGCAATGATCGCAACACTGCTTTCCGGCTGCGGCTCTGCTTCCGACACAAGCGCTTCTGTTGATACCGGCGCTTCCACCGATACAGCTGCGGAAGCATCTACAGACAGTGCAGCCGCCCCGGGCGAGGAAGACAATGTCATTAAGATCGGCGCTATCTGTGCCATGACCGGCGGCTCTGCCATCTACGGAGAGGGCGCCCAAAACGCTATTGACCTTGCAGTGGAAGAAATCAATTCCAGCGGAGGCAAATACACGGTTGAAATCTTAAATGGCGGCAAAGTCGTTGATGATGCCAAGGATGCCAAGCAGGCCGTAAATGCTTACAACAGTCTGCTCCCTGAAAATCCCGAAGCCATCGTTGGTTCCTTCTTCTCAGCCGTAACGCTTCCCATGGCTGAGCTTGCCAAGGAATCCGGCATGCTGCTTCTGGCAACCGGCGCTACCAACTACGCGGTTACCATTGATAAGCCAACCGTATTCCGTGACTGTTTCATCGACCCTTACCAGGGCAAGATGGCAGCACTCTTTGCAAAGGATCAGGGCGCTACCAAGGCAGCCATCATTTACGCAAAGGATGACGATTACTCCAACGGCCTGAAGGATGCTTTCGTAGAAAATGCACAGGCAAATGGAATTGAAATTGTTTACACAGGTGAATGTACCACCACAGATACTGACTTTACCGCACAGGCATCCCAGGCTGTGGCATCCGGAGCAGACTTCCTGTTCTACCCCTGCTTCCTTGATACGGTGCCTCTTCTGGTTCAGCAGGTAAGAGATGCAGGCTTTACCGGAATTATCATGGGTGGTGACGGTTGGGACGGTTCCGACACCACAGGACTGGAATCCTACTTTGATAAATGCTACTTCACCAATCATTATTCTTCGGAGGATACTTCAGAAGCCGTTCAGAATTTTGTAACTAAATATACTGAAAAGTATGGCACCGAAAGCTTAAATGCCTGCGCTTCCCTTTACTATGATGCAATTTACATGCTGGTTCAGGCTGCTGAAAACGGCGGCGGCACCGATACCGCATCCCTGGTAAAAGGAATGACCGGTATGACCTTCACAGGTGTAGGCGGAACCTTTACATTGGATGCGAATGGTGATCCAGAAAAGAGCGTTGCCATCAACACCTATGAAAACGGAGCTGTAAAGTGGTTTAAGACCCTTTCTCCTGATGCTGAGTAATATTTTATCCATTACATAAGTTCAGTCACATCCGCGGCACAGGGGCCAGACCTTTGTGCCGCATTCTATGAAAAAGAAGAGAAAGAAGAAAAGAAAGGAAGGTGTTTTCTTATGCAACTTGCCCTGTTTATTCAAAGTGTTATCAACGGGCTCAACCAGGGCGCAATCTATGCCCTTATCGCACTGGGCTATACCATGGTCTACGGCATTATCCGCATGATCAATTTTGCCCATGGTGACTTTATTATGGTTGGCGCCTACACCCTGTTTTATACTATTCCCCTTATGATTAATGCAGGCATGCCTGCATGGCTTGCCGTGATTGCCGCCGTTGTGGTCTGCGTTGTTGTGGGGATTACCGTGGAAATTGTGGCTTACCGGCCGGTCAGGGGCCAGGGTTCCATGACCGCCCTGATCACAGCCCTTGCCATGAGCCTTTTCCTTGAAAATCTGGCCATGGTTCTTTTTGGAGCAAATCCCAAGTCTGTTACGGCAGTGTTTAACCTTCCTACCGTCACCTTCCTTGGCGCTACGCTCCAGACTAAATATCTGCTTACATTTGGAATCGGCGTCTTTATGATGGTTGCCCTGCAGCTCTTTGTAAAAAAGACCAAGATGGGCAAGGCCATGCGTGCCGTTCCACAGGATAAGGAAGCTTCTACCCTGATGGGTATTAATGTAAATAAAATTATTACCACTACCTTTGCCATTGGCTCCGGCCTTGCTGCTGTTGCCGCACTGATGTATTGCTCCACCTACCCCAGATGTACGACTGATATGGGTTCCATGATGGGACTGAAAGCCTTTATCGCCGCTGTCCTTGGCGGAATCGGATCCATTCCCGGCGCTATGGTTGGAGGACTGGTCGTTGGACTCGTTGAAATCTTTGTCAAAGTTTATATTGCACCCGGCTGGTATGAGGCGATCACCTACGGACTTCTGATCGTTGTTCTCCTGGTGAAACCCTCAGGCATTCTTGGTAAAAATGTCGGCGAAAAAGTGTAAGGAGGTGCGCATATGAACGCGAAAACAAAAAAATCAACTTTGATCGCCTATCTGATCAACTTTGTGGGCATCGTCCTGTTGTTCCTGGTCTTCACAGGTGTGTTCAAATCTAATTTACTTGGCTCTAAAACCACTTATATCATGGGAATTTGCACCACAGCCTGCTATACCGTCATCATGGTGGCTTCCCTGAATATCCTAGTCGGGATCATGGGAGAGTTTTCCCTCGGCCATGCAGGCTTCATGTCGGTAGGCGCTTATGCCTCCGCCATTGTGACAAATGCCCTTGCAGGTGCAGGGCTTCCCAATATTCTGCTTTTTGTCATTGCACTTCTGGTAGGCGGCGTTGCTTCTGCCATTACCGGCGTGCTGGTAGGCATTCCTGCCCTTCGGCTAAGAGGAGATTATCTGGCCATAGTCACTGTTGCTTTTGCTGAGATCATCCGCGTGGCTTTCTGCAACTTCCAGATCACCGGAGGCGGCCGGACCATGAGCGGCATTGCGAAGCTGTCCAATTTCTATTGGTGCTTCTGGGTAACCGTCATCTGCATAACGATCATGTATATGTTTGTCCGTTCCCGCTTCGGCCGTACGGTAAAGGCCATTCGCGAGGACTACATTGCCGCCTCTGCAAGCGGGGTAAACGTTACCTTCTACAAGGTATTTACTTTTACCTTCTCCGCCTTTTTTGCAGGCGTGGCAGGTGCAATGTATGCTCATTATATGACAGCCATGATTCCTACCAACTTTAATTTCAATTATTCTGCAGAATTTCTGACCGAGGTGATCATCGGCGGTACAGGCTCCTTTACCGGTTCCATTATCGGTGCGGCCTTCCTGTCCGCCCTGCCGGAAGCCATGAGACAGTTTTCCATTTACCGTATGCTGGCATACTCTATCGTTCTGGTTCTTGTTATGATCTTCAAGCCGGGCGGAATTTTCGGTACCTATGAATTTTCTTTAACCAGAGTATTAAAAAAGCTGGCTGGCGGCGAACTTTTTAAGGGAAAGAAAAAGGGAGGTGCAGTCCATGAGTAAAGAACCTGTATTGAAAGCACAGCATCTTGGCATTACCTTTGGAGGCCTGAAGGCCGTAGATGATTTCTGCCTTGAGATCGGCGAAAGCGAGCTGGTTGGCCTGATCGGCCCTAACGGCGCCGGTAAAACCACCGTCTTTAATCTGCTGACCGGAGTTTATCAGCCTACGGAAGGCTCCTACTACCTGTGTGGTCAGAAAATGAACGGAAAAAAGACCCATCAGGTTGTTGCCGCCGGGATCGCTCGAACCTTCCAGAATATCAGATTATTTAAGAAACTCACTGTTCTGGAAAACGTAAAAGTTGCCATGAACATGTATATGCACTACTCCCTGTTTTCCTCCATCTTCCGTCTTTCCGGTTATTGGAAGGAGGAGATCTCCATTGAGGAAAAAGCTTACGAGCTTTTGGATATTGTGCATCTTCGGGATAAAGCAGATTTTATTGCCGAAAATCTTCCCTATGGCCAGCAGCGCCGGCTTGAAATTGCCAGGGCTCTTGCAACCGGCATGAAGCTTCTTCTTCTGGATGAGCCTGCCGCCGGCATGAACCCTACGGAAACCGCCGAACTTTTAGACATCATCAATGTGATCCGTGATAAATTCCATATCTCGGTTCTTCTGATCGAGCATGATATGAGCCTTGTCATGAAGATCTGTGAAAGAATTCAGGTCATTGACTACGGCGTCACCATTGCAAGCGGCAAACCGGAAGAAATCGCCAACAATCCCAGGGTCATTGAAGCCTATCTGGGAAAGGATGAAGAGGAGGTGGCTCTGTAATGCTGTCAGTAAAAGATTTAAATGTATGCTATGGTGCAATCCACGCTATCCACGATGTCAGCCTGGAAGTGCATGACGGCGAGATCGTTTCCCTGATCGGTGCAAACGGCGCCGGAAAAACTACGATCCTGCACACCATTACCGGCCTGAAAAAAGCAAAATCAGGAAGCGTTACCTATAACGATGCAGACCTTTTAAAAACAGACCCCAGCAAGATCATTACACTGGGCGTTGCCCATGTGCCGGAGGGACGCCATATTTTCCCCGGAATGACAGTAGAAGAAAATCTGGAAATGGGCGCCTATATCCGCAAGGATGATCTGTCTGCCTCCATAAAAGAGGTTTATGAACGTTTTCCCAGATTAAAGGAACGCCGCAGACAGCTTGCGGGAACCCTCAGCGGCGGCGAACAGCAGATGCTTGCCGTAGGCCGTGCTCTGATGAGCAGACCCTCCATCCTTCTGATGGATGAACCTTCCATGGGACTTTCTCCCCTGCTTGTAAAGGAGATCTTCAAGATCATTCAGGAAGTCCACAAACAGGGCATGACCGTTCTTTTAGTAGAACAAAATGCCAAAATGGCCCTTTCCATTTCCGACCGGGCCTATGTTCTGGAAACCGGACGGATCTCCATGAGCGGCGCTGCAAGCGACCTGCTCAATGATGAAAAGGTGAAAAAAGCTTATCTCGGATTATAGAGTAAAAACACTCTACCTTTCTTTCTTTTTCAGAGAAGGAGCCTGTGCGATCCCCTTTGCACAGGCTCCTTTTCCCTTTCTGAAAGGCGTATAAAGAAGTCGTTAAGATAGCGTTAAACTCTCGTTAAGGAAGGTTCTATGCCCTTTTCCCTTCCCCTGTCCCTTTGCTAAAATGACGCTGGGGAGAAAATATATATATTATGCAGGAGCGCAGCACGGATCTGTACCCTGCAGGAGGAGGACAACATGAATATCGGACTTTTACTTATTGCCATTATCGGAGGAGCTGCCGGAATTCTTTCCACAGTATACTTAACAGTTTCCCTTCCGGCGGTACTTGTTTGGAAGATCTATCGCAAAGTTGCAAAAGGTATTCCCATGACCATGTAACCAAAAACTCCTGCTGGCATATCTTACACAAAGGCCAACAGGAGTTTTTTTATGGAAATCTACGTCGTGAGACCGGGAGATACCATTGATTCCATTGCTGCTTCCACATCAGCAGATACCGCTTCCCTTATTTATTATAATCAGCTTGCCTATCCCTATGCGCTGGCTATCGGCCAGGCTCTTTTAATCCCGGTACCCGGAGAAAACCCTTCCCGGTACCCTGCCTATACAAACGGTTACGCTTATCCCTTTATCTCTGACGATACCCTGGAAGAAACCCTTCCTTATCTCTCTTCCCTTTCTGTATTTTCCTACGGCTTCACGGAAGAAGGCGCCCTGCTTCCTCCCGCTTTGGATGACGACTTTATGATCGAGGCTTCCGTAAGCGCCGGGACTTCGCCTGTTTTAACCCTTACCCCACTTGGCCCGGACGGCCTTTTTAACAACAATCTGATCACCGCCGTGGTAAATAATGAGGAGGCCGTTTCCCGCCTGCTGACAGAGCTTTTAGAAACGCTGTCCCAAAAAGGCTTTCAGGGAGTAGATATTGACTTTGAATATATCCTGCCCACGGACCGCATTGCCTTTGCTGATTTTGTTTTCCTCACCCGGCAGACCCTTTCCTCCCACGGCTATTTTGTTTCTGTTGCCCTGGCGCCTAAAACCTCGGATGACCAGGCGGGCCTTCTTTATGCCGGCAAGGATTATGGTCTTCTGGGGCAGGCTGCCGACAGTGTGCTTCTTATGACCTATGAATGGGGATATACTTACGGCCCTCCTATGGCCGTTGCTCCCATTAATAAGGTGCGTGAAGTAGTGGACTATGCCGCAACCAGGATCCCTCCCTCCAAAATCGATCTGGGAATTCCCAATTACGGCTATGATTGGACGCTTCCCTATGAGCGGGGAAAAAGCCGTGCCAGAACCCTCGGCAACCTTGAAGCTGTGGAGCTTGCCGTTTCGGAAGGAGTTCCCATTTCCTTTGACGAGACCGCCATGTCCCCTTACTTCTTCTACGAAAAGGACGGTCTTACCCATGAGGTCTGGTTTGAGGATGTGCGCAGCTACCGGGAGAAATTTTCCCTGCTTCCCCTTTATGGTCTCAGAGGCCTTGGCATCTGGCAGATCATGCGTCTTTTTCGTCCGGGGCTTCTCCTGATGGAAGACACCCTGGAGATTTTAAAAAGAAACGGATAAAATTTCCTCCTATTACCTTGATCACCGTTTCCTCGGGCATCCCTCTTTGTAAAAGCGCCGTCGTTACAAGAGGGATCTGTTCATGGCCCTTCAGGCAGTCATCCAGACTGACGCTGTTTTTCCCAAGAAGCTTTGCCCTGGCGGCATCATAGGAGTCGCATAGGTCAAAGCCGTATCCCACATGCTCTGCCCCCATTTTTTCCACCATATACTCCACATGTCTGCACAGCATCTCCAGGTGATTTCCCGAAAGGGAGCCTGCAATGTATTTACACCCGTTTACTCCTGCTACTCCTCCTCTCCCGGCCAGTTCAAAAAGCTGCTTATCCGTCAGGTTCCTGTAGCTGTCATATACCGCCCTGCTGCCGGAGTGGGTTGCCAGAAAGGGCTTTTTTGTAAACTTGCAGATCTGTTCAAAGCCCTCATCATTTAAATGGCTCACGTCCAGAAACATTGACAGCTCTGAAAGCTTTCTTACGGCCTCTTTTCCTGCCTCGGTAAGTCCTCCGTGTATCTGCCGGTGCTCTGACGCCTTGCAGCAGCCGGTTGCCAGCGCATTTTCCCTGCTCCAGGTCAGGGCTGCTCCGCAGACTCCCAGATCATGCAGCTCCTCCAGCTTAGAAAGCTCCGTTCCGATCACATCCAGGCCTTCCATATAAAGAAGGATCCCGATCTGCCTGGTTTCCAAAACCCTTTGCAGCTCCTTTTTTGTTGTGACCAGACACAGCCTTCCCCTGCTTTCCTTCACCTCTTCCTTTAAGGCATGGATCTGCGCAAGGGCATTTTCATAGCCATGCGCAAGCTCTGCGCTTTCCACATATACAGAAGAGGCGATCAGATTAATCCCGGCCTTTTCCCATTTTTCCAGATAATGCTCTTTAATGACCTCCCTTTCCCCCAGCTTGTTTCTAAGCAGGATCTCCCCTGCAAGATCCAGGTGTGCATCCACCACGGGAAAGCTTATATGCAGCTCCATTGCCTGCTGCAGATATGCTTCTTTCACTTTTAAATCCATACGATTGTTTCCTTTTTCTTTTTAACAAAATATTCGGGCCGGATCCTTCTAAGACCCGGCCCTTCTTATCTTTACTGCTCCTTTTGCAGATACTGTCCTGCCTGTACCCGCCACATCCTTTCATATTTTCCTTTTTGCTTCAGCAGACATATAAAAATTTCCTGCTTTGTCTACTTTTCCAGATCAACGTCTTTCAGCAGCCTTCTGATGTCCTCCACAGAAAGCCATTCCGTGTTATTCCCGGAACTGTATGAAAAACCATCAGCCACTTTTTTGCCGCTTTCGTTGATCCTTTGCTTATCATTCCAGCACACCTGCGGATATACGATAAAATGCTTATCATATTCATAGGTGGTTGCGGAATCTTCTACTGTAACCATGATCTCATGAAGCTTTTCCCCCGGACGGATACCGATTTCCGGCATCTTACAGCCAGGAAGCATTGCCTCTGCCAGATCTGTTACTTTAAAGGACGGGATCTTGCTGATAAAAGTTTCTCCGCCAGTAGCCTCTTCCAGCGCCTTGATCACAAGCTCTACTCCCTGGGTCAGACTGATCCAGAAGCGCGTCATACGATAATCTGTGATCGGAAGCTCTGTGCCGCCGTTTTTAATAATGTTATGAAAAAAGGGAATGATCGATCCTCTGCTGCCTGCCACATTTCCATAGCGGACGATCGAAAAATTAATGTTCTTATTCCCTGCGTAGGCATTTGCTGCAATAAACAGCTTATCGGATACAAGCTTTGTGCCTCCGTACAGATTGACGGGATTTACCGCCTTATCCGTAGAAAGGGCAACCACCTTCTGTACGCCGGTATCCAGTGCACAGTCGATCACGTTCTGCGCTCCGTGGATATTGGTCTTGATTGCCTCATTCGGGTTGTATTCACAGGCAGGAACCTGCTTTAAAGCCGCTGCATGGATCACATAATCCACACCCTCAAAAGCACGCATCATTCTTTCTTTATCTCTCACATCTCCGATAAAGAAACGGAGCTTGTCCTCATATTCTTTAAATTCATTTGCCATCAGGAACTGCTTGAACTCATCTCTGGAATAGATGATGATCTTCTTCGGATCATAATGGGTCAGCACATATTTGGTAAAGCACTTCCCAAAGGATCCGGTTCCTCCGGTAATAAGAATTGTTTTATTATCTAAAAGCATGAAACTTCCTCCTGACTTCTTGTCACTCAACGTTTATTATACTTTATGCCTGTCAATCCGTCAAATCCTTACTCCAGCTCGTATAAGGTCCACAATCCCTTTTCCGCGATCACACGGTAAGAGGAAAGCCCTGCATTGGAGGAAAGAAGACGGGAAAGGCATGCTTCCTTATTTTCATAGTCTGCCACATAGGCAAGGATCCTATGGCCTTCCGTGAATTCTTTTTCTTTCACAGGCTCCTGATCTCCCTGGCTTGCCAGATAAAATCTGTCATATTCCATCAGCTCATCTGAAAGCCACCAGATATTGTCAGAGGACGCCTCATTGTAAAATACGATCACCGGTTCCTTCCGGTTTTCCTTTACAAATTCCATGGTGTCCCTTTCCTGTTCATAGAGGAAAAAGACCCTGCCTCCTGTAAGCGCCGTACCCTCCAGCAAAAGGAAAATGACTGCAAGCGCCCCTGCCAGCGCTTTGTAAAAGATCTGCCTGTTTTTCACGAAATCCCCAAGCAATAGCGTCAGACTGCGCCATACAAAGTAAAGAAGCAAAAACAGGAAAAGGCCATATACCGGAAGCTCATACCTGTTTGAGGTCTCTCCCAGCAAAAGAGCCGTCTTGGAAACCGTCAGAAAGTATCCAAAGGCTGATACGGCAATCAAAATCAGGCTTTCATTCCACAAATTTCCCTGCCGCTTTTTTTTCTTTTTCAGATAGGAAAGGGTCACTGTCATAAGCAGGATCAAAAGGAGCCAGATGCAAAGGGTATTATGCATCACATAGTCGTCAAACAGTCCAAAGAAAAAGCGGATCCGTTCCAGGGTGTTGGAAGCATCTGCAAATTCCGACACAGCCTCCGTCCCCCGATACCCTCTGAAAATGTGTGACAGACTTGCGGGATAATAAAGGATCGCCAGCAGAAATGCCGCCCCGCAGGAAAGCACATAGGAAATCAATTCCTTCCATTTTTTTCGGAAAAGAAGAGAAAGTAAAAAGGCCGCCCCCAGGAAAAAGTGGAAGATCACATAATAATACTGCGTCAAAAATCCCAGAAATACCGTGATCCCTACGGGAAGCAGAAAGCGCCCAAAGGTAAAGTCCTGATCCCGCACCGCCCTTAAATGCAGCATCAGGCACAGCAGAACAAACAGTGTGAGCCACTGATACATTCTGATAAACATCACGCCTGAGATCACTGCTGCCGAAAAGCCCCAGCTCATGCAGGTAAGAAACGAAAGAAGCCTTGCCTGCTCCTTATCCCCGAAGCTGCTGTAAGAAACCTGAAAGGCAATCCACGCAAGAAGAAAAAAGCAGGGAAGGTAGGCTGCCATATTCACCCCGATCCCAAGCCATTTACTGAAAACTCCCGGGAACAGGGAACACGCCGTATGGAAAATATAATAATAGATGGGAGGATGTACATCCCATGACTGCATCTGCTTTACAACCGAATACCGGAACTGCTCCCCCTTAAGAACCACAAAATCATTGCGGAGCTGATCCCCCTGCGTCCACTGCCTGTCATTTACAAACAGTCCCGCCGTCTTATTGCTGGAATAGTAGGTATAAAGTTCATCCTCATGGAACCCTGCCTTTCTGTTTCCGTAATAGGAAAGCAGGATCAGCTGCAAAAAAAGCAGCGCAAGCATGGCAATCCAAAATGTCTTTTTCTTCATTCCAAGTAAAATCCTTCCTGTCTATTTGGAGATCCGTTTCAGCATCCTGTGAACCTTCCGTACCAATTTAGGGGCCGTTCCAAGGAGCACCAGATAGGTCTTGTTCTTTTTCGTAAGGTAGGGAGATCTGACCGCCTCCCTGCGGTGTCCCCTCAGATAATGCCGAACCTGTATATAAAAGGAATTTTCCTTTGTCATCAGCGAAATGGGGATATGCAGCATATAGTCCAGCCTCTGGTAAAGGGCAAACCTCTCTGCCTCCTCTGACAGCTCCGGATACCTGGCCTCTACGATCTCCATGACCCTGTCTGCATTTTTGACAATATCGGTATAAACCTGTGGAAATTCTTCTTCCTTTCTGGTTCTGGTGTTGCTTCCGTAACGGTAAAAAACATGATAATCCTGCTCCGGCAGAATTGCGATCACGGGAACCTCCGGCAACAGCCTTACCAGAAGATGAAAGTCTTCATTCAGCTCTCCCTCCGGAAAGCGCTCTTCCCTAAGAAGGGAGGCAGCTACCAGCTTTGTGCAGAAAGAGCAGTCCCCCCTGTGCAGAAGAAGCTCTCTCATAAACCTGCTGCTTTCCCAGAAGGCAAGGCTCTCCGGCGGCATACACACATCCGGCATCCGGTTTCCCTGCTCGTCCAGTTCATCCCGGGAGGTCTGAACGATCAAAAGCTGCTCCTGCAGAGCAACCGCTAACATCCTTTCGTACATCTCAGGCTCTATAAAATCATCGCTGTCTACAAAACCAATAAAATCTCCCCTGGCCTTTTCGATCCCTAAATTTCTGGCAGAAGAAGAACCGCCGTTTTCCTTGTGAAACACCCGGATCCTCTTATCCTCCAGGGCAAATTTTTCCGCCATGGCGCCGCTGTTGTCTGTGGATCCGTCATCGACCAGAATAATCTCCAGATTCCGGTAGGACTGTTTTCTGATGGAATCCACACATCTTTGCAGATAATCTACCACGTTATAAATGGGAACGATCACGCTGATCAGCGGAAATCTGTCTGTCCCTTCCATCTCAGTCCCTCCTTTCCTTTCTTTTCAGTTCTCTGTTTAGCTTTTTCATGGACAGCACAGGGGCCACGCTTAAAGGGCCTTCCTTACAGACATGGAGCTGCCCTGTTTCCCTCAGTGCCTGGAGGAACTCAGAAAGGGCCTTTGCCGCATGATCCGCATTCCACAGATCCCGGATCGTATGATAAGCCTTTCTGCCAAGCTCCGTCCGCATGGAGCTGTCCGAAATAAGGCGGCATACCTGCTTTTTCATGCTTTCATAATCCCCGTCCGGGTAGGCAAGACCGTTAACGCCATGCTCGATCAAGTAAGGAACCGCTCCTGCCTGCAGGCTTGCCACCACTGCACATCCGCTGTTCATGGCCTCGTTGACCACGGCTCCCCAGCCCTCCAGATAATTGCTGGTAAACAGGAAAATATCACTTTGTTCCATCAGATCCCTGACCTTGTCCGGCGTTTGAAAGCCGTGAAAGGTACAAAGCTCTGATACCTGTTCCCGATCGGCCAGTTCCCTGATCCGTGGTTCCAGCTCTCCGCCTCCGATCAGATCCAGGTGAAATTCTGTGTTTCCAAAATACCCCTTCCCCGCAAGCTCTTTCAGATCCTTTGCCAGCCGGATCATATATTCCGGGTGCTTTAAGGGGATCAGCCTGGCTGCCCAGGCAATATGCACCTTTCCGTCGCGCCCCTTCCTGGAGGCAAGCTCCCCCTCCTGATAGGTACGGAGCTGTGTAAAATAGCCCCATTTGAACATTTTGCCCGGATAAGCGCCGATCAGATGAAAATCGGACGCCACATAGGCCCCTGCGCAGAGCAGATATGC
Organism: Firmicutes bacterium CAG:534; assembly: GCA_000436115.1. Taxonomy (GTDB): domain Bacteria; phylum Bacillota; class Clostridia; order Lachnospirales; family Lachnospiraceae; genus Suilimivivens. The sequence continues at coordinate 25,959 of FR894503.1, forward strand.
CGGGCTGTTCCGAAATCTGATATGTTCTTTGTATTTGTGCCACAGCCCTTTCGGTGAAATGGCCTTCCATTGTCCTTCCCGGTAAAGCCGTTCGCTGATCCTGACCGTCAGCTTTCCCTCCTGCAGACGCCGCTGTACAAGCTTCTCCTGATCACTCCAGCCGGCAAGCAATACATCGCTTTCAAGAACCAGCCTTCTGCAGGCTTCCTCCTGCTCATAAAGGCAGCTTACATAGGGAAGCCCCTGGCCCTGATCGCTCCAGCCCATAGAAAGGCGCTCCTGCTCCATGGGTCTGGTCTGCACAAAGTGAAACCCCTGCCCCCAAAGCTCATAGCAGGCATTACAAAAGGGAATCTGATGATGGTTGATATAATTTGATAAAAAGGTTACGATCATTGCTCGTCTATCGCCTCATAAATCTCCAAAAGTCTCAAGTAATTCAGCTGCCTGTCATGAGTCACCCCTGCTCTTCTCGCCCCTTCTTTTCCAAGCCGCTCCGAAAGGCAAAGCCCGTCTTTTTCCTTTTCCTCTGCAAAAAGCTTTCTGACTGCCTCTGCCAGCTCCTTACTTTTCAGCGGGGTAAACAGAAGTCCTTCCTTTCCATCCTCTAAAAGATCCGGGATCCCTCCGGTTCTTGCCGCTGCCACAGGCACTCCCAGAAGCATGGCCTCTCCCACTGTGTTGGGAGAATTTTCCAGTGCGGAAGCGCAGACAAACACATGGCTTTGCAGCATCCGCTTTTTCATCTGCTCTGCGCTGATGCGCCCCAGCATCACTACCTGCTCCTCCAGATGATACTTCTTTATGAGCTTTAAAAGATATTTTCCATAGGCAGGAAGCTTCAGAAGATCCTTGATGCTTTGTTTCCTGATAATGTTGTTTCCTGCAACATACAGCCTGATATCAGGATATTCTGCCTTCAGTTCTCCCATGGCTTCCAGCACAAGGTGCATTCCCTTTAAGGGGTAATCCCCCTGTCCCAGAAACAGGCTGTGCCTTTCACAGCAGGAAAGCGTCCAGCGATCGGAATAAAACTCCTCCCGCATGCTCTCGTTCATGGCATAGTATCTTGCCTTTGGATTGATCTTAGCAGTCCCTTCCCGGTCAAATCTGGTACGCCCGGTAATATTCAGACAGCCCTTTATGGCTTCCTTTTCATTTTCTCCCCGCTTTTCAAATTTTTCCTGCTGCTGCCTTAAGGAATCCTGACGCAGGAAATCCCGGAAGGTTACACTGCCCTGCACCTTTTCCGGCAGTCCTGCCATATAGGCTTCTGCAATCCTGTAGCACAGGCCCTGGATCCCGATCAGCGTTCTTTCCGGTCTGTGAAAGGCCCGCACGGCTGCAAGGGTATGAGGAAATTCTGTCCCGAAAATATGAACGATATCCGGCTCAAAATCTGCAAAGATCCGACGAAACTGCTCCTCCAAAGCCTCCTGATAGTGCTCCGGATGATCCAGATCCTCCTGGAATCCATAACAGGTGACACCTTCCACCATAACCGGCTTTTCCATGCCAAGCCCCTCCTGGGCCGGAAAACAGACGCCCAGACAAAAGGGTGCCTGACCTTCCCTTACCTTTTCAAAAATACCGGAAAGCCATCCCTCCCGGTTGCTGTAAAGCACCCCAAGCTCCCTGGCAATGGCCGGAATCATGATATTGCATATCCAAAGAACCTTTTTCATTCTTATCCCCATTTCTGCGCACGCTTTTTTCGCATGCCGAGTTTGTGTCAAGTACGCGCAGACACAAATCTCGCGATTGAAAAATTTTATTTTTCAATCTTATCCCCTGACCTTTTTATACAGAAACTCTTTTCCTTTATTATAAATCCCGGCTGTCCATTTGTTTCGTGAAAGTCTGGTCCTGAGCGAGGAAAGCGTTACTGCCAGGATCAGCCGGTAGCGAAACAGCTCCTTTCCGGTCATATATTTTTCCGTGATCTCCTTATGCTCTCTTTGGGATCTCTTTCGGTTTTCCCTTGTCTCTGAAAAGCCGCCGCCTTCATAATCTGCGATCAGAAGTTTATCATAAACCAGCTTTGCCCCTGCCCGGAAATAGCACCACAAAAACTGCTCATAATCTGCCCTTACCCGATAAACTGTCTCAAAGGGATGCTGCAGCAGAAGCTGTCTTTCATAAAAGCAGGCCTGGTGGCAGGGAACATTGCGGTAACAGCCAAATCCATCCAGTCTGGGATTGGAGCAGACCTCCTGCCCTGTGACCCGTTCATAAATATTCCCATAATAAATAGAGGGAACCTTTTCCTCCCCCTGCCTTTCACGGATCAGCTTCTCCATATGGGCAAGCACCTGCTCCGAATAAAACCGGTCTCCGCAGTTTAAAAAATAGACATACTCGCCTGCCGCCTTTAAGACCGCCTGGTTCATGGCGTCATAAATGCCCTTATCCTCTTTTTGAACGATCCGCAGTCTTTCCCCCAGAATGCTCTTATACTGCTTTGCCGTTTCCATGGAACCATCCGTGCTGCCGCCGTCCTTGATGATGACCTCGTAGTCGCGGCAGGTTTGTTTTTCAATGCTTTGAAGCGTTTGAAGCAGCTTGTCCCCGGGATTTAAGCTTACCACCAGGATGGAAAATAACATATGCCGTTTCCTCCTTAGTTGACGTCAGACAGGATCGGAACCATATCATGAAACATAAAGGTTTCATAGGGAAGGATCCGAAGACCATCTCCGCCCGCCTTTCTTATAATAAAAATTCCGAAATAAAGAAGCGCCGCTACTCCTACAAGCACCGTCAATATCCTTCTCCATTTTTTATTTTCAATCCCACCAAGCAGCGCCGGCAGAAAGAAGATATGCGTAATGGTAAGGTAATAACCGATCCTGGAAATGATGGGCAGAAAAGAGCAGCATACATACATCACAAGAGCTCCCAGGTTGCAGTAAAAATAAAACCGGTTTTTCTTTGAATCCCGAACCGTCTTCCGGTAGCAGAAAAGGGAAAAGATCAGGATCCCCAGACACCTTGCAATGTTCACATAGCTGGTGCCTCCTCCCAGGTATTCTGTATCCTCATAGGTAGGGTATAGGAATACCACTGCCTTTAAATAAAAATCCTGAAAAAAGAAAAAGGTGCTGCAAAACAAGGCTGCCAGAGCAAGCTGCCACTTTTTCCAGCAGTGTGCCGCCAGAATATATAAGGGGATCACCACCAGAAGAGACTTGTGCAGAGTTGCTCCCACCAGCACAAGCAGCAGAAACTTCACCCACTCCTTTCGGAGAACATAGGGAATGGAAAACAGTGCAATGGCTAAGGCCAGATAATAACGCACTGTGTTAAAGGATTGAAAATAATAGCCAAAGGCCATAAAAAGGAAAAAGGAAAAACCAAAGGAGTCTGCCTGCCTGTAGATGGCCGCCATAAAAAGCAGAATGGTAAAGAAGGCAAAAAAAGCAAACACCAGGAGATAATTCTCATATCCGCTTATGGCATAAAGCGCCTTTACAATCCAGTTAAATCCAAATTCCGTAGGCACATAGGCATTGCATTCTATGAGATGCATAAACTCCACATATTTGGCATAGTCATTTCCTACATTCAGGCGGCATGCGCAAACTCCGAACAAAAGCAGAAAAACAGATACCAGGGAAAGATAGTTCAGCATCTGTTGTCTGGTTACTGTATTTGATTGTTTCACATAATGATTGTTTACTAAAAATCCCAGACCTGCGGTGAGTACCGCCAGGATAATATACAAGATCATCTGCGCTTTTTCCCTTCCGAAATGCCTTTTTTCATCAGCCCAAAGGCTTCCAAAAAGCTCTTCTCTGTGAGCATCTGCGCTCTGTGCGACCACAAAAATCTCAGTGAAAAAAGTCCTGCAAGCCATCCATACAGGTCATGATAAAGTACGCCTCTGTCAAAAAAGAACTTGTCATGATACCCCTCAAACCAGGTAGATTCCCGGTACACCTCTTCCCCCAGCAGCGCCGTGTCCGCATACAGATGCAGCCCTTTTTTCAGACAGTCATGCAAAAAAAGGCTGTCCTCCCCGTTGCTGTATCTTGCTCCTCCGCCATACAAAAGAGAAAAGCACACATTTGCCCTTCGCAGTGCTTCCAGTCTTGCCGCCACCGCATAGGTGGGATATCGACCATAATTATACCATCTGATCCTTCTGCCTGCCTCATTATAATAGGTGGCCCTGGACGGATCCACCTTAAAATTAAAGGTGATCACATCTGCATCCGGGTTTTGTGCAAAAGCATTCAATACCTTTTGCTCGTAACCGGGGAAAAAATGAATATCTTCATCTGAAAACAGGCAGATCTCACCTTCCGCATGCAAAAGAGCCGTATTGCGGTTTAACCCGACCCCCCGCTCCTTCATGGAAAAGCACCTGATCTGTTTCCCCTTATGCTCATACTCCTGATATGCTGCATAGCCGCACTGGTTCACAAGGATGGCGTCTGTTTCCAGTCCCATTTTTTCCGGCAAAGCATCCACATTCTGATTTACAGCAGCTACCAGTACCTGTAACTTCATTCCTCTTCCTCTTTTATGCAAAATATCGGTTTAAAAACTCTTCATCTGCCTGGGCAATGATCATTCCAAAAACAGGGCAGTCCTGATTGCTTAAAAAGGTCAGGATCCGTTCTGTCCTTCTGCTCACATCCGCTCCAAAGGGAAGCAGGATCACCACGCCTCCAAGCTCCTTCATCCGGCTGCATTCTTCTTCCGAAAACTCATTTTCGTTAAACGGGATAACCTCCCATTCTCCTTTTTCCGGACCACCGCTTTCCTCCAGGATGTGCCAGCCAAAATCCTCCTGGTTATTCCCTGTGGGAACCTCCATTTCTCCCCGGTTTAAAAGGCCCTCAAGCTCCAGCTTCCTCATATCGCTGTGATTGCCCATATCCAGGATGGCAAAGCATTTGTGCTCTCCCAGCACATGATGGATAGAGCCCTTCAGCTCCCTTGCATAGGGCTGTAGTCCCTTCTGGTTCATGGTAAGGATCCCAAGCGCCCTGTAGGGATAACGCTTTTCTATATCTCCCTGCACATAAATACATTCATTAAAGACATACCAGAAGCCAAAAATGATCATTGATACCGCAAACACAATGACTGCACCGGTAATGCAGGCGGCTGTGGTGCGGTCATCCCAGTAGACCCTTTGGGGCACACCGGAATAAATCACCTTGATCAGCTCCAGTTCCTTGCTCTGCTGGGCATATTCCATCAGCCCCAGCTCCACGGCGTCCCGGATCTCCCTGACAAACTTTTCGTTTTCTCCTCTTACCGTGATCGTCAAAAGCCTGATATCCGAAAGAATCTCCGCTGTGATCGCTTCCCTTACCTGTTCCCTGTCATAGCCGGGAAGCTCCTCCATCACAAGATCCATAATGGGATCGCAGTGAAGAAGATCGTTCCAGGTATATCCGTTATAATACTGGTAAACCTCTCCGCTCTCATCTGCCCCAAAACTGATATACAGCTTTGAAACGGTATCATATTCCACGGGCATTTTGGTGGCTCTTGCAATCTGGTAGGCAATGCCTCCAATCGCTGCTCCCAAAAGCACCAGAGAAAAAATGAGCCACATTTTCCTTTGAAAGGTAAGGAGCAGTCTTTTCAGATCCATCCCCCGGTTTAAATATGCTTCATCCATTCTTTTTGTCTCCATTTCCCTCTTCTCTCATGGCTGTCACCTGCGTGCTGTCAACCCCTTCCGTGCTTTCAGGTTTGATCAGGATCTTTAAGGTCAGAAGCATCAGCTTCAGATCCAGCCAGACGGAATAATTTTCAATATAAGTCAGATCTAGTTTCAGCTTATCATAGGGAGTGGTATTATACTTCCCATAAACCTGCGCATAGCCCGCCAGCCCGGCTTTTACCTTTGTCCGAAAAGCAAATTCCGGCATTTCTTCCATATATTTTTTGATAATTTCAGGTCTTTCCGGCCTGGGGCCGATAAAGGACATATCTCCTTTTAAAATATTAAAGAGCTGAGGAAGCTCGTCAATCCGCACTGCACGGATAAACCTTCCTATGGGCGTGATCCTGTCATCATGCCTGGCCGCCAGTCTGGCAACCCCGTCCTTCTCCGCATCCACGCGCATGCTTCTGAATTTCAGGATCTTAAATTCCCTGGCGTCCCTGGTACAGCGGATCTGCTTATAAAATACCGGCCCTCCATCATAGCATTTGATCAAAATAGCCGTAATAAGCATAAACGGAGATGCGATCACCAGAAGAAGCACTGCGCAGACAATATCGATCAGTCTTTTGGCAAGTCTTTGTTCCACATTCAGCGCATATTCCCTGGTCAGCAGTATGGGCGTATCAAATAAATGAAGCTGATCGCTTCCCTTTACCAGCACATCCGGGATCTTAGGCATCATATAAACCCTGATGGATCTGCTGTAGCAGTATTTCAGAAGACGGTTTCGGTCTGCCGTGGGAATGTCCCAAAGCACCACTGCTCCATAACCGTTTTCCACTTCCCTGATAATTGCCTGCTCATCTTCCCTGATATCCATACACTTTTCAATCCGGTATTTGTCCTTGCGGGAGGCAAACTTGTGCAGAATATCTTCAATGTCTCTGTCTCCATGGATCAGCAGCATCCTTCTTGGCGGAAATACCCTTCGGTAAACGCCGTTGCAGAGGGCTGTCCAGATACCGGAGATCAGAAGCTGGCACAGGGTTGCAAGCACAAAATAATTGACAGGCACCAGCCAGTTTCTCATCAGAGAGATCTGAAAATATGTAATCACATTGACAATGATTACGGAAAACAGCTGGGAGAAAAAAACATCCATAGGCTTCAGGTACCCCACCTTCAGCCCTCCATAGGTATTCGTAAAGAAAAAAAGCAGCACCAGATAAATCCCAAACATCAGTAAATGTCCGTTTCGATGAAAACGGAGACCCAGATTAAATCTGTTTACCAGAGGGTAATAATATTCGATCCAGATATATGCGTAAACTGCCGTCTGCATGATCAGCCCGATAAAGCTGAGCCACAGAACGACTACTCTTTTAAAGGATTCCCAGCGTTTCACTTATGCACCTCATATCACTTATTATAATCTTCTTATGGTAGCTCTCCATGCCCAGCCCAAAAGGCAGCCTGCACTTTGAAAAAACGGAAGCATTTCCTGTCTGCGGTAAAGCTGCCAGATCCTCCTGACGGCTTCCAGCTTGTTGGAGGATAAGGAATGGGGCGGCCTTCTGTAGATCGCCAGCACCTCGTCTAAGCCGTAAGCAGGATAACCCGCTTTCAGGATCTTCCACCAGGTAGCCGTATCCTCGCTCTTAATATCCGGCATATGGAGAAGCTCTTTTCCAGTTTTCTGTGTATCGATCAGCACGGTTGTGGTAAAGATGATCGTCCTGGACAACGCCTTTTTGTAGGTGAGCACCGGCAGCACATGAACCACCTTTCCGGTTCTGCCTGCCTTTTCATCCCCAAATTCATAGGCAGTATATACAAAGGCCGCATCCTTTTCCTTTAAAAAGGCAAGCTCCTTTTCCAGCTTATCCGGCATCCACACATCATCCGCATCCAGAAAGGCGATATACCTTCCCCTGGAATGGTCGATCCCTGTGTTTCTGGCCAGCGCCGCCCCTTCATTTGAGGGTTTGGCAATTACCCTGATCCGGTGATCCTGCTTCGCAAGCGCTTCCATTCTGGCAAGGCTCTGATCCCCGGAATGATCATCCACCAGGAGCAGCTCCCAGCTTTGACAGGTCTGTGCCCTGACCATGGCCACGGTTTCTTCTATATAGCTCTCTGCATTGTATACCGGAACGATAATGCTTATCAGTTCCTTTTCCTGCCCCATTTAAATTTCCTCTTTTATCAAATAGATTGGCCTTCTTTTCACTTCCATATACGTTTTTGCCAGATATTGACCCACAATTCCAAGGCAGAAAAGCTGCACTCCGCTGACAAGGGAAATAATGCACACCAAAGACGGCCATCCTGATGTAGGATCGCCGAACAGCGCCTTTCTGACAATCGTAAAAATGATCAGCGCAAAGGCAAAAATACAAAACAGCACGCCCATAAAGGCTGCAAATCCAAGAGGCGCTGTCGAAAAAGAGGTAATGCCCTCCAGAGAATAAGCAAACAGCTTCCAGAAGGACCATTTGGTCTCTCCCTTTTTCCTCTCAATATTGTCAAATTCCAGCCATTTTGTCTCGTAACCCACCCAGCCGTATATTCCTTTGGTAAAACGGTTATATTCCGGCATGGCCAGCATGGCGTCCACCACCTGCCTTGTCATAAGACGGTAATCCCTTGCCCCCTCCATGATCTCTGTCTTGGAGATCCTGCGCATGATCTTATAAAACGTCCTGGCAAAGAAGGATCTGATCGGTGGTTCTCCCTTTCTGCTTACTCTTCTGGTTGCCACAGAATCATATCCCTGCTCCAGATAACCAAACATTTCCGGCAAAAGAGAAGGGGGATCCTGAAGATCTGCGTCCAGAAAGACCACATAATCCCCGTTTGCCTTTTCCAGGCCGGCATAAATTGCAGCTTCCTTTCCGAAGTTTCTGGAAAAAGCAAGCAGATGCACCCTTTTGTCCTGGGCGATCAGCTTTTTCACTTCCTCCCGGGTATGATCCCCGGATCCGTCATCAATGTACCAGATCTCCAGTTCCACATCCCTGCTGCGGAAATATTCTTCGTTTTTCATAAATTCCCTGTAAAAATCAGGAACATTTTCTTCTTCATTGTAGCAAGGTACCACTGCACTGAGTAGCTTCATGTCCGACCTCTCTTCATGAAAACAATATTATCCTATATTCTAACACACAAACCAAAATATCACAACTTTAGAAAGACACAGGCAGAGCTTACGCCCTGCCCATAAGAAAGAGTAGATACACCCCAAACATGTTTTCTTTATTATATAAGGAAATAAAGGCCTGTGGCCAAAATGTAATAATTAACATTCTTTTTGTCATAATGATCAGAAAACGCCGCTTTTTAATTGATTGACACAGCCCTTTCTCCTGCGGCTTACAGGAAGCACATCCCGGTTTTTCAGCCGCACCATTCTGTGATGATATTCCTCCACATACCTTTCGTTTACCAGATAGGATTGGTGGATCCTGACAAAGGAAAGGTTCGAACCCTTCAGCCTCTGCTCCACCTCATCCAGTTTGCCGTACATCAGATATTCCTTCCCTGTTTCCAGCAGGATATTAACTGTTCTCCTGTCGCTGGCAAAATAAAGCACCTCCCGCAGATTTACCTGATAGGCATGGTGCTTGTAGCAGAACCGGAAGCTCTCATAAAAAAGCCTCTGCTCCTTTAACACCTTATCCATGCGTTCCAAAACCTGCCGCCTGTTTATGCTGCATTCCATAAAATGAACCGGTGAAAGAGGAAAAAGTTCCCGAAAATCCCTCATTTCACCGGCATAAAATACAATACTGACCTGTCTGCTGTTTTTTCTCAGCCTTCCGGCTGTCTCCACCCCGCCAATTCCCGGAAGATCCATTTCCAGAAATACCACGGAAAATGCACCGGAAAGCTCTGTTTCAAATAACAGCTCTTCTCCCGTGTGAAATCTTCTGATCTGAACCGGCTCGTTTCTTTCTAAGGCCCAGTCCTCCACAAACCTTTCCACCTTCTGCGCCTCGGCAGACAGGCGGCCGCACACTGCAATCCTGATTACCATCATAATCCCCCTTTTCTTTTGTATCTGAAAATTTTATCTTTTTTATTGTAACAATCAAAAAGGGGGTTCTGATGTTTTGTCACTCAATATGCGGTATCTGGTTACAAATTGTCCGTTCTCTTCCTATAGCGGGCTCAAAGCAGAAGACTGCCTGTCAGAAGCTGTGACCGCCGCCACCGCCTCCACCACCGCCTCCTCCGCCGCCACCGCCGGAGCCGCCTCCTCCACTGGAGCTTGGCGGAGAATAAACCTTCGTGGTATTCTTATAAACGGCTTTCTTATTACTAAGCCTGTACTGATACCGGATCCCTTCCAGAAGCTGTCTTTCTCCTGCTTTTTTCTTTCTGGATCCTCCCATGACAAGAAGGAAATTAATCATCAGGGCAAGAATCACCGCAAGGAACAGGTTGCTGACATACTTCATGGGCCTTGCAATCTTCTGTCCCTTTAAAAGGGTCAACGCCTGGTCAAAGGCCGTATAGCTGCAGATGTAATATTCCCGATCGGAAGCATATTTGTATACGTTATCCGTAATGGTATCCGCATAGGCAGTTGTAATAGTCTTATAGATCGCTCCATTGCTGTGGATCCAGATATTCCGGTTATCCATATCGATCAAAAAGACGATCGCGCTGTTTGATCCGAATTGTTCCTCGTAATATTGCCTGATATAGTTTTCCGTTGTTGTGCTGTTATAATCGATGGACTTAAATGCCGCATTTCCGTATGCGGTGATCTGATCCATCAGATCCATCAATGCCTCTTCTTCGTCCTGGTCAAGCAGATCTGCGTCATCCTGCATGACCACATAGTATCCGTTTCCAAGGCTGCCCTGCCTGGTTCTTGCCTGTGCCGGTAGCGCCCAAAGCTGACTGAACACGATCGTTCCAAGCAGAAGCAAAACGCCTCCCTTAAGAAGGTGCAAAAACGATCTTTTCCTTTTACGCACGGTCATCACCTCCCTGCCTGTCAAACTGCGGAAGCCTTCGCATGGCAATTCTGTTATAATTCCTGATCACTTCCACAAATCTGTACAGGATCACTCCGAAAATAGCTACGGTACAGCCATAATAGTAAAGGTCTGAAACCGGATGGAAAAAGGTGATGGCCACAGCCGCAAGTGCGCAAAGCACACAGGCGGCCCGCGCCAGGGGCTGCTGTTTCCCCTTTTCTCCTTCCTGATCTTCGTCAAAAAACCGGATAATTTCGATAACGCCTATTCCAAGGGTCGATCCATACACGAAAAACCCTGAAATCATCCCTTTCACAGAAGAAAAAAAGTTTATAATCATAGGGATCCAGACAAGAACCCAGAAAATCGTAGGTATAACACTTCCTTTGCCGCTTTTCTTCTTTTTCGTTTCTTTCTTTTCTTTCTGAGCTTCCTTTTCCTTCTGATCTGCGCAGGACGGCTCCTTCCATTTCTGATGCTCCATTCCCCTGTCGCCCTCATGGCGCTCCATTTTGCGTATGATCCGAAGCTCTCTTACACAGATCAGCGCCACCAGAAAGCTTAAAAGGCATCCAATCCCCAGCAGAACAGGCGGCCTCAAGGTGAAAAACAGATTAAGCAGCAAAAACAGCGGAAACGCCAGGAGCAAAGAACCAAGCAGATACCTTTTGGGATCCACCGGCAGATCTGCCACCACCTTGCCTGTCTGTCCGTTTACTGCCACATAGGCCACTCTGTCCTGATTTCGATAGGAAAGAAACCAGACCGGATACATGGTGCTGTCTATGTCCCTGATCCTGGTGTGCAGCGTTTCTGTCAGTCCCACCTCCTTCTCCGGGGCATAGGAGGAAAATTCCTTTTCGTTCCACAGACATTTGTAGGTATGCTCATTGGCCTGCTTCTTAGCGTCTTCCTCATACACCCCAGAGTCTACATCTGCCGTATCTGCGTAAAAGCCGCTGAGAAAGGCCGGTGTAAATTTTACAAGCTCCTTCGCGTCATAAGGGGCCAGATTTTCACTGATGTCATCATAAAAGGATGAGGAAGCGTCACAGGAATATCCCAGATAATAGCTGTCCAGGTCTCCCTGCAGATCATAATGGGAGGTGCAGATATAATTTCCTTCTCTTTTGGTTCTTTCTCCTTTCAGGGTTACCCCGCCCTCTTGCACTACCTGGTAAGTCCAGTAGGGCATATAAATCCCCCGGAAGCCGTCTATGTATTTGGGATCCTTCAGTTCCCCAGGGGCAAAGAAAGCCCGCCGCATTCTTTTCTCATAGGAATGCTTGCAGTCCTCCTTGGTTTTTTGGAAGGGAATGATATACTTAGGGCGCTGCATCCTTTCCAGTCTTGTTGATAAAATGGTTGCGGCTCCGCAAAAGCTGCAAAAGGAAGTGGCGTCCTGATCCGTGCTGTAAAGCTCTCCGCCGCACTGGGGGCAGGTAAATACCGTTGTCTCAAAGTCCTTTTCTTCTTTTGCATCTGTCTCCTTGTTCAGAGAATAGGGATCAAAATGCCCGCCGCAATAAGCACATCCCATTTGCTGAGATGCAATGTCAAATTTTAAGTTTCCTCCACAATTTGGACATTCGTACATGTCATCCTTACCTTTCAGCCCGAAGCCTTGCTTTTTCTCTGTACAAGGCCTGATCTGCCTGTGCGATCAGTTCTTCGGGATCTCTTGTTTTTTTATCCCAGGTGCTGTAGCCTACGGAGGCCGTCACCAGATAGGGAAGCTCCTTTTCTTCGCATTTCATTTTCAGGAGCTTACAAAAGCTTTCTACGATCTTTTCCGGCTCATTGGAGACTTCGCCATAATCTACAATGGTAAATTCATCCCCTCCATATCTGGAAACAAATAAATGGTAGTCCCTGGCAAGAATCATCAGGCTTTCCGCCACGGCCATAAGCGCATGGTCGCCCTCCGCATGACCATAATTATCATTGATCAGCTTAAAGGAATTGACGTCAAGCATATAGACAGTTAAAGGATGATCCTCCTGCTGGGTCTTTTTCCCGCCCTGCGTATCTTTGCCATGGCAAACAAAAACCAGTAATAAGCGGTCAGCGTCATACAGATCAAAGAAAGGGCATTGGCCAGCCATGCAGCAACCGGCATTCTATTGGGTTCTATGGAAATGCTATCCTCTTTAGGAAATTCCATGTCTTATCCTTCCAATTCCTTTTGATCCCTTGTAATGTTTTTCATCCATTTATGCTTAAAATAATGGATAAAAATGAAAGGCATCTTTTCAAGCTCATCCAGGGTCATCACAAAATAAACCCAGATAGGAGGCAGCTTCAGCACATAGGCGGCAACAGCCATCAAAGGAACCGCCACTCCCCACATAAATATGGTATCCAGGATCATTCCAAATTTAGAATCCCCGCCGCCTCTGAAGCATCCACAGATCAGGCAGGTATTTACAGCCTCCCCAACAAGCCTCCAGGTGGTCATAATCATCAGGATCCCCAAATAAGAAAGAGCCGTAGGCGTCAGCTTATCACTGTAAAATCGAAGCATCAGCGGCCGGATCGCCAGGATCACCCCACAGCCCAGAAGACTGACCACAAAGGTAAGCCGGAGCATCCTGCTGGCATACACTTTTGTATCCTCCATCCGGTTTTCTCCAAGGGTCTGACTGACAATGATGGTCGTGGCATTGGCAAAACCGCGGCACACAATGGCTCCCATATTCACCACCATAACAGCTACCGCATTGGCTGCCACCATATCATCTCCGATATGCCCCAGGATCGCCGTAAAGGTAGAGGCTGCCACTCCCCACACCAGATCATTGATCACCGCAGGGGCGCTGATCTTTATGAAATCCTTGAAAAGAACTCCTGACGACCGGAACAGATTTTCCAATTTAATTTTCACATCCCTGCTGACAGCAGAATATACAATGCACATGACCGCTTCGACCACTCTGGCACTTACCGTTCCAAGTGCCACGCCGATGACCCCTAATTTCGGCAGTCCGAACAGTCCAAAAATAAAGGTAGCGTTTAAAAGCACATTGACCAGAAGGGAGACCACATAAATAACCGAGGGGAACACCACCTTCCCCACACTGCGGAGCGCACTGACAAAGATCTGGGAAAAGCCCATAAAAATAAAAGAAAATGACAGTACCCTTAGATACCTTATACCCTCATGAATGGTCTCTGGGCTGCTGGTGAACAGCCTCATAATCGCCCCGGGAAAGAAAAAGGATATGGAAAAGAAAATAAGTGAGATCAGGATCACCACTCTGGAAGCCAGACCAAGGATCCTCTCCACCGTCTGCTTATCTCCCTTTCCCCAATACTGTGCGCACAATACGCTTGTGCCCGCTGACAGTCCGTAATAAAAGCAAAACAGCACAAAGGTATACTGGTTTGCCAGGGAAGAAGCTGCCATTGCCGTCTGGCTTACATAGCCAAGCATGATCGTATCCGCAGAATTTACCAGCGTACTGATCAGATTTTGTATCATAATGGGAAAAGCTAACTGTATTGCATACAGCAGGAATTGTTTTTTGTCTAATCGTGTTTTCATTTTTCAATCTTATCCTCATTCCAAAAATATTGTACTTTCCCTATCTTCTCTTATCTCTCACCACTTTGCAAGTGCCTTTTTGAGTTTCTTTTGCAGATCTATACGGTTGCTGCGGATTTTTGCCCCGGTTTTCTTTCCGCTTATTAAAATTTATTGTATCACATTTTCTGCCGTTGTTTGAATTGCATTATTTCCAGAGCTTTGTATCTACTTGACTCTGTTTCATGTCTGCTTTCCGCTTTTACAAAAGAAAAAGCCGAGTTTCTCAGTATTTCTAAGATTTCTCGGCTTTTATTAAACTTCTTAAAGCATAGTTGTTGAAGTCCAGAGACATCTATGTATTTTCGTCTAGTTAATCAGCTTAGCAAGGATATTTTCAGTAACTGGTACGATTTCCTCTTTATCTATCAAAAATATCCGCCCGATTATTTCAGCAACACCGTCTTTGATAAAGATTGCACTTTCATCCTTCATTGCACAGACTGGTAATGCTTTGGAAACCTGCTTCAGTACTTGCACAAGTTCCTTATCCTCCTCATTGTAATGTGCCTTAATGGTAATATTAGTAAGGCCTAAGCCCATATAAGGAGTAAGCGATTCATAAATATCTACTGAATGCTTCGCCATATTGATCGATCCAGCACTTACCCCCAATATTACTGCATGGCTATTACAAATTTCTTCATATATTTCTTTTTCATGGATCAACTGCATTTGTAATGTAGCATTGCCACCCATAAGAAAAATACAGGAGGCGTTCTTTATCATTTGTTTTGCATCAGCAATATCCGTATGCGCATCAATAACGCTGACTCTTTGAAACGCCAGGCCACACTCTGCAAACATATCATGCATACCTTTAGAATTACTGTTATTTCTGTCAAAGTCCGCAGGCCATGCGCTGATAAACACCAGCTGCTCCCGCGTCACCAATTCGGCCTTAAGCTTTCCCGTTATTTCCTTTGGAAAATGATGAGTGGGAAATCCCGAGAATAATCCTAATAATTTCTGCTTCATGTGTATCTCCTTCATTGGTAAAAGGTGGTCGGAATACTTTAAAACGAAATGTTATTTGAGTGGAGAGAACAAGCAAAACCTTGACTTGTTTTTTCTCTCCATATACATATCTATATTATTTTATTCTCAATAAAATTTGCAATACCCTCTTCATCATTTGATCCAATTATAATATCTGCTCTCTCTTTTACCTCATCAATCGCATTCCCCATTGCGACACCTGTTCCACATAGTTCCAGCATTCCTATATCTGCATAATCATCTCCGAATGCAATAATTGAATCTGTACTAAATCCACATACTTCCGTAATCTTCATAATTGCATTTTCCTTTGTCACGTTCTTTTTCGTAAACTTGTACCAAAATCCATCTGAGAAACGAATACAATCACTATCAGAGAGACTTTGAGCTAACTTATCTGCTTTATCCTGGTCAAAAATCTCAACACACATTTTCAATGAACACTCGGCAAAATCCGAAAAGTCTGTATAAATGCTGTCGCCCCAGCTTTTATCTATTTTCTTCGGATCTATTTTATAATTCCAATAATGTGCCTCTATCGTATCTATCGTAATTTCGCAGTCATTTCCACAAATATTTCTTGCCATATCAATCATGGCCTTTGTTTCTTCTACAGAAAATTCCGCCTTATAAATATATTCTGTTTTGTATTTTACTAATGCACCTCCACTTGATATTAAAATGTCAGGCATCAATTCTTTTAAATACGCTAAAGAGTTCTGTTCACTTCTGGATGTAGAAACGCCTATCAAAATATTATTTTCCCTACATTTTTTAAGGACTGACAATGTTCTGCTTGATATTGTTTTATCACTCTGTAATAGGGTGCCGTCCAAATCAAATAAAAGCAGTTTACACTTCTTCATGTCACTTTTTCCTTTCTATTTCCTGGATTTCTCTATAATTGATTTTACAAATATTACTCTTCACATAAATAGAGCCAAACCAGAACCATTTGATAAAGCAAATGCCGGAAACCCGCGTAAATACAGGTTTTCGGCATTCCTATTCGTTATTCAAACTCGGCAAATTATTGCCATGAGGGTATTATAACACGACCGGTAATTAAATCAATCCGCATTTCGCAAAATTACACCCTATATATAATTAAAATTTTACAAAGCATTTGTTTTAGTACAATTTGCTGTTAACTTTGAAAGCAAATCTCCCATTTTTGTTGGGAACAAGTAGCAGCCAAACGTTTGCATTTTCTGATTAAAACTGTGACATATGATAAACCTCTTTGAATTTATATGCTTTGCAAGTCCATAACCAACTTTTTCGGGCAATGCCTTGAACTCATCAGGAACAGGAAGAGGTGACGCTGATTCTGTTCTAGTGAGAGGTGGATGCATAATATGAAATGTAATATTATCCTTTGCATACTCAATTCTCAAACATTTCGCTAACGCTTCTAATGCACCCTTTGTAGAACTGTAAGGCGAAATATTTATAAATCCTGTCACACCTACACCTGAGCTTGTAAAAATCACACGTCCTTTTTTCTGTACCGACATGTAAGGAATAACGCATTTTACCAAACGTAATGCACCGAAATAATTAACATTAAAAACATCCTTATATGTATCTAAATCCGTTTCGCTTTCACTTTCAAATGTACATTTACAGGCATTATGAACAGCAATATCAATAGTATCAAACTCTGCAACCGTTTCGTCAACCGCTCTCTTTACTTCAGCATAATTTCTCAAATCCACCTTATAAAAAATAAGACAGTCATATCTCTTTTTGAGATTTGCAAGATTGTCTGTTTCAATATCCAAAACCGATACCTTATTTCCCTCAGCAAGCAGCTTTTCCACCATATAGTAACCAATACCTTGATTTGCTCCCGTGACAATAATATTATCAGCCATTGCAACCTCCTATTTCTTCAAAAAACATCTGTATATGCTTATATGCATCTATACGGAATGCCTCTTTGCTTTCTTCTGTTAATTCTCCATTGAACAGCCATTTCTGTGCATAGAAATAAATTGGAGCATAATATTTTACTGCAAGATATTCGCTATCACAATTTGTAATTATTCCAGCACTCATCAATGCTGAAAAAATATTTCTTTGAAAATTGAGTGGCTCATCCATAAGCCAGTGCTGATACAGCTTTCGTGCATTTTCATTATTAAACTGTTCGATAAACATGATCCGCATAACCTTATTGCAGAAATCATTCATAAGATATTGTTCGAAAAAGCAATCAGAAACAGTATTGATACCATCTGAAAAAGAATTCTGTCCGTCTGTAAGACTGTTTTCAAGTTGAAGCATCATACCTTTTGCGGTTTCAGAAAACCTGCCCAGCAATACATCAAAAATATTCTGCTTATTTTCAAAATGATAGTAAACAGAACTTTCTTTAATCCCCACGCACTTACAAATATCTCTAATCGAAACTGCTGAATATCCCCTTTGAGAAAACAATTCTAAAGAAACGTCTAAAATTTTTTCTCTTGTCGCATTCATAATACGCCTCCGTCTAACAACTGTTAGATCTATTTTATCTAACGATCGTTAGATTGTCAATACGCTTTAAACAACACTATTTACTGGTATCAGGTAAATAACCCGCACTAACTAAAAATGAATGCCACCTGCAACCGTCCAAAGGACGGTTGCAAAGACCAAAAACAAGGGATTGAAGGTATGACGCATGAACACATTTACCTTTGAGGAAATCAACCTTATCTGCTGTTACAAAGGAACGACAAGGGCTGATACGGTGGCGGCACTGACCGCCGCCCTGCCCTACATGGAAGCGGAGATACGGGAGCTTGCGGAGCGTACAGCGGAAAAGCTGAAGCAACTTACCGAGGAAGAATTTGCCGGGCTTGCGTTTGAGCCTGCTGAAGATATGGAGTAATAGAACGCCGGGGAATGGCAGCTTATACAGTGCCATTCCCCGGTATCTTTTGCTCTTATTATTGCTTAATACCGCCAATTATACACATTAGCGGCAATGCCAACTACTACGGAATCCCACACATCATTTATTGCTTTTCTTAATTTTCAAAAAAGTAACCATAGAACTGTTAAAAAAATTAAATATCACGAATATCAATTTTTCTAATGTTAGATAAATAGAAAATCACGGATTTTTTTATATCAATTATAGAATCACGCATATCATTCTCAATCCAACGAACAATGAGATTCCAAACACCACCAATATTGAAATAAATAATATATTCTGTAAGTAATTGACTTTCCAAATGATTTTTTTGTGATTCGGAAATATATCTATTATGTTCATTCAGTATTAACACATTTAGCTTCTCAAGCAATAAGTATAAGAGCCTATTATCCCGCAGGATAAAGAGTATTTCCTTATTTTTTCCACAAAAGTCAAAGATATCATCTAATGTTTGGAGAAGAGAATATTTCTGTTGCTGCTGTTGTATAGTATCGACATAATCTTGCAAAATAGTGTTAATAAAAGAATTTAACACATCATCTTTAGATAAAAAATTACGGTAAAAAGTTTTTCGGGATATATCCGTTTCTAAAAGAATTTGCTTTACCGTTATTTCTGCATAGGGATATTTTTTCATAAGGAGCAAGAGGGATTCAGTAATTACTTTTTTGGAGCGTAATGCACTGGGATTTTGTGTTGGATTCATATAATTCCTTTCCGACACTTTTAATTAAAATAGTGTCACTTTCCGTATAAGTATTGCTTTTTATCAGCAAATATTCTATCATACAGTCTTAAAGGTTACAAGTGTTTACTTTTTGTAACGTGTCTCTAAAGAACGGATAAGAAAGACTAACTATTAAAAGTCAAGTCTAAAATGAAAAGATTTTGAATGAATTGCAGAAATGCATTTCAGATATATTTGTACCTTGAAAACTGCATGACAAATAGAGTGCCATCAAAGGCACTCATCTAGGAGATTTTACAGAAAAGAATTAAGCAGCTTTGTTGTATACCCGTCCTGATTTTTCCATTGCATAAATGGTTCTGACAAGTTTCTTGGCGGCATGGGATAAAGCGACATTATAATGCTTGCCCTCTGTTCGTTTCTTGGCAAGATATGCTCCAAAGGATTCATCCCAATGACACACATATTTCGTTGCATTGTAAAGGGCATATCGAAGATAGCAAGAACCACGTTTTTCCATATGGGAGTAACAGTTATCTAATTGCCCCGATTGGTAAGTGGACGGAGACATTCCCGCATAAGCCATTAATTTTTAGCACGGAAGAAGGAAGAAGAAAAGATGTTCCTGCTAAAATTTTGGCTTCTTTTACATTCACTATTTTCATTTTTATGTGGTTTGTGTTAGTCAATTTAGTCTTATGCTGGATGATATATGGTTTGAAGGGATTTGAAAATATATCCTGGATGGTGCTTTCTCAACATATGCTTCAACCTGTATTATTTTTGAAATATCTTGGCATTTTATTAGGATTAGCTTTTCAGGCGCTTTTATCGTTATGCGCCATTACAC
>FR894504.1 GCA_000436115.1 Firmicutes bacterium CAG:534
AGGGCGTTGCGTGAGATCTTTGTGTACCGCAGATTGCTGTTGTATGATTAGTGATCCGCACAGTCACGTGTCAAGTAGGGAGCAACACTTTTTTCAAAAAATTTTAATTTTTTTCATTTCAAGGAGTTAGGCAGTAATTGTATCTGCAAAATTCCAGATGATTTGTACAGCATTACCGGGATATACTCGTATTTCCTTAACGAGTTCCTTCATTAAATAAGTATCAATCTCTGTAATTTGCCCATGCTTATTCAGCTTACTCACTTCATCCTCAACCATAAGATGATTTCGTTTGTCTGCCTTTAACATAGAAATTTGTTCCTCTATACTTCGGATGTTCTCTGTCAGCAAATCCTTATTAATTTTTAATTCTTCTTTTTTCGCAAGAAAATCTTCCTTAGAATGTTTCCCTGCATAGTAATCTTCCAATAATTCCATAAGCCTTGAAGCATTTTCATCCAAGTTCCGCTGCTTCTGTTTCAACTCCCAAGATAAACCATCTATTTCTTCCTGCGTTTTATCCTGCTCATTTCTTGAATGTTTCAGTTTTGCATCTGCAAGATTACATTGCAACTGTACCGCTGACAGCAACTTTTCTTTCATCATTGCTTCATTAAGCCGAATATCCTTACATTCTGTTTCCTCAGTATATCTTGCTGTGGCACACAACCAATTCTTATTGGTTGGTCTACCCTTAGACAATTTATTACCACAACAGCCACATACTAAATATCCCGAAAACACATTTGGAGCTGCCCCCGTTTTTGTCTTTTTGTTAGATTTAATAACACTTCTTGCCTGATAATAGGTTTCTCGTGATACAATCGCTTCATGGGTATCCGGTAAAACAATCTGTTCTTCTTCCGGTATCATCTTCACACGATTACTTCCTATTCTAATAACATGAGATTTAAACGGAACTGTATCTCCTGTATAAATACGGTTAATAAGAATATTTCGTACAGATTCAAAAGTCCAAAAGTCTCTTGTTTTATACTTTCCCCTAACAGAAGCCAAGTACACAGACGGAGTCAAAACCTTTTCTTCATTCATTTTCTGTGCAATCCGGGTTACTGTAACCCCTTGCTTAGCAAGCTGAAATATCCGTCTAACAACAATCGCCGCTTCTTCATCAATCTCAATCGTGTTTTTCTGCTTTCCCTTCTTATAACCATACGGAGCCTGCCCATATACATACTCACCATTTAGCTTTTTCAAATCTACAGCACTTTTAATCTTTCTTGAAATATCCTTACTGTATAAGTCATTTAAAAGATTACGGATAGCTAACTGCAAAGCTGCCGGATCTCCAGATTTAATCTTTGCACTATCATAATTATCATTGATAGAAATAAATCTGACATCATAAGAAGGAAAGACATATTCTAAATAATGCCCCGCTTCCAAATAATTTCTTGCAAATCGGGATAAATCTCTCACAATAATGGTTCGTACCCTTCTCATTGTAACTAATTGAATAATCCTGGTCATCGCAGGTCTATCCATTGAAGTTCCGGAATATCCGTCATCAACAAATTCAGTTAATGTGGTTGGGACATCTGCATTACTTCTTACATATTCCTTAATACAAAGTCTTTGCGAGCTAATACTGCAACTTTCCAATGTATCTCCACTTGCAACATCATCATCTTCCAACGACAATCTAAGATACGATATATCCATTTTTTCAGACAGCATCCGCAAGCACCTCCTCCACATTTTTTATATATTCCTGCAAAGGAGCAAAAGGATCACTAAAGTTGACTTCAACTTTTATAGTATTCTTATCATACACAATAATTTTGTTTATCAATAAGTCCATCAACTTCTTGTCAATGTCACCATCTTTTAGATACCACTGATTTTTTAGCATATCAATCCATTCAATAGCTGATTTTTCAATGTTTTCAAGCTCTTTTGTTGCTCTCTGTGCTTCTTCAAGTTCAACTTGAATTTGACTTATTTGATTTGCTAAACGATTATGAATAAACTCATACTCTGTTTTATCAAGAGTACCTTCCGCCAAATCAATAATCATTCTTTCTTTTTTAGCCTCTAAATGTGTAGCTTTTGCTCTCAGACTGGCTACCAAATCCAAATTCTGCCTCTGATAGCTGACAACTTTTGGTTTCCTCTTAACCTCCTCTAAAAGTGACTCAAAATCCAACGCAGCTTTAAAATGTCCATAAAGACATCTGGATATAGCCGACATAATATCTTCCTGCCGGATATAATGGCTACTACATTGCATCTTTCCCGTATCATGATATTGATTACAGTCAAAGAATATAAATGCCGGATTATTGGATGTCTTTCTGCCAAGACCTTTTCTACCAGACATTCTACTGCCACAGTCTCCACAAAAAACTTTATCACGCAAAACATCTCTCATATCATCTTCTACTTCTTCACGCTTCGTAAAAGTTTCTCTTTTTTTGATTTCCTGCTCATTAACAGCTTTTACTTGTTCAAAAAGTTCCATAGAAATAATAGCATTATGTGCATTTTCAATAATCTGCCATTCGTCCTGACCTCTTCTTGTTTTATTCTGATCCAAACGGTCACGCTTCACTCTGCCGTGTATCCTGCATCCGGTATAAACCAAATCATTGGTTATTTTACGAATCGTACCTCTAATCCAATTTGACTTAGCATACTTTTCATTCTTTGTAATACCCCGTAAGTAGCGGATATTACCGGGGCTCGGTATTTCTTCAGCATTCAGCACTTTAGCCATTTCATTAAAGCTCATACCCGCCGCCCTCATTTCAAATATCCTTCGTACAACAGGTGCCGTTTCTTCATCAATATCAAAAGTAACCTTCTCTGCATTACGAATATATCCATATGGAATACTGCCTGCTGATGGAAGAAACTCGCCATTTCCCATTTTGGCATTGATACTACTACGAATTTTTTTACTATAATCCTTCGCATAGTTATCATTCATAATCATTTTAATAGGAAGAAGTAGGCTGGCTGAGTCAGCATTTGGTTCATTACTATCATAATTATCATTGATACAAATAAGGCGTATCTTCATAGAAGGAAATACCTTTTCCACCAATTCACTTGTCAGAATGTAGTGACGCCCTAAACGAGAAATATCTTTTACCAGAATTGTATCAATCACACCATTGTACAAATCATTCATCATTTCCTCAAATCCCGGTCTTTTATAATTCATTCCGGTGTATCCATTATCAGCATAATACTTTTCAATATGAAGAAATGGAGTATGCAGCACATAGTCATCGGCTATTTTTTTCTGATTTCCAATGGAATTGTTAATTTCATCTTCTCCATCTTCTACGGATAATCTTCGATATACTCCAACTTTATAAATTCGTTGTTTTAAAACTGAATTTTCCTCTGTGACTGACTGATTATATTTACTCTTTCTCGCCATATCAGCTTACCTCCTTCCTTAATTCATTCACATTGTTTACTAATTCCAAAAACTCATTTTTATAATTAAAGGTAATTTGAATCCTTTTATCCTCATAAATATCAATACGGTCAATCAAAGCAACCACTATTTCATGAGACAACTCATCCATATCCTTATATTTTATAAACTGATAAATCCATGAATTAGAGCCCTGTGTATCCTCAATTACCTGTCTACGCTGCTCCTCTAATTCTTTAATGGCAGCTTCACATTCTTTAATTTTCATAACATACTTTTCTTTCATGGAACGATATTCCTCACGGGAAATCAATTCTTCCACATAAGAATCATACAATTTCATAGATGTGTCCTGATGCTTGTCTCTCTCATTCTCTTTTTCTGTAATTAGCAATTCTATCCTTTTGAGTTTTAAAGACATAATTGCTCCTACATCAATCTGATTTGCAAGCTCATCCAATTCCACCATGACATTTATCTGATTTTTAATACTATCAAATACTGCTTTTTCAAGCATTTCCTGCGAAATATTATGGGTAGTACACCCCTGCTTACGCTTATATGCACCACACCAATAATAATGAAAGGTTTTGTTTCCCCTCTTTACATTTCTCCTACACATTGCTCTGCCACAATCTCCACAGAAAACCACTCCGGCTAATGGTTGAACAACCTGTTCGTTAGAAGATATACGAATATCTCTACTTAAAATTTTTTGAACCGTCTGAAACACTTCCGGCTCAATAATTGCTTCGTGGTTATTCTCAACAATAGACCACATATCTCTGCTTAATGTACGAGCCTTCTTAATTTTAAAAGAAGGTGTAGCAGTTTTGCCTTGTGCAAGTTCTCCTATATAAACGGTATTTGCAAGCATTCTGCGAATAGTCACATGATTCCATAAGCTCTCGCCGGCACCTTTAAAGCCGGAAGTATAATTACTTGTCTGTCTTTTATACTCATACGGAGCCATAATTCCATTTTTATTCAAATAGGCTGCAATCCTATCAGGACTGAACCCCTTAATTGTCATTTCAAAGATTCCCTTTACAACCTCTGAGGCACATTCATCAATCACAAGTTTATGTTTATCTTGCGGATCTCTCCTATAACCATAAGAAGCAAAGTTATTGATAAACTCTCCATTGTCACGCTGAATTTTAAACTGTCGTCTTAACTTATAAGAAAGTTCTCGACAATAGTTTTCATTCATAAGGTTCTTAAACGGAATCATCAAGTCATCCCCATAACTGCGATTACTTGTATCAACATCATCATTGATTGCAATAAAACGCACATTCATTTCTGGGAATGTCATTTCAATGTATTTACCTGTTTCGATATACTCTCTGCCCAAACGAGACAAATCCTTTACAATAACACAATCGGCTTCGCCATTTTTAAGAGCTTCAACAACACTCTTAAAGCCCGGTCTGTCATAATTCGTTCCGGTATATCCATCATCATAGGCTTCTTTTACAAGGGTAATATTGGGATTAGCGGATATAAAATCCATGACCAACTTACGCTGGTTTGCGATACTATCACTTTCACTCTTTCGTCTATCTTCTTTGGACAAACGATAATAAGCAATAGCTTTGTAGAATTGTTCATCTATAACTGAATTTCTGTGATACATCAAATCAACCTCCTTAATTTTACATCAGGAAGTTTCTTGATGTTCTATCTTGCGGTGACCAAACCGCTTCATTGACATATATATTATGACTCCGATTCGATTTAAGGTCAACCACAAATGAACAATTCCCAAAACTTTCCTGTTATCCTAATCCGCAAGCATAAATTGCAAGTTTATCATTTAGTGACATTTCTGATTCTGCATATCCAATGCCAATCACCAATTCTCCGTCTGTGTAACAATACGGATTGCCAATCTGTTCAACAAAGCTTTTCATTCTCTGTTCACATGGTAGCGACATATCAATATGAACGGAATTTATATCTCTAAGAGTTGTCCTATCCACCTTTGTAATATCTACATTTCCCGACATTGCCACTAGTCATCACCTCCGACATTTCATAGTTTTTCCAATTTGTAAAATCTAATACAAAAAGAAATGCCACCGATAGAATCGATGGCTATGTATGCCGGGAAAATCCCGGCTTGATTATGAAATGTGTTCATCATCAAAATATTCCAGCATTTCTGCCTCTGTTGCAAAAAGCCTTACAAATCTTCCCTTATGGAACAATGCAACTCCATAGGAGCTGAGTCTCCAATAAAATCCTTTCGGCAACATTTAGTTATACTTATCAAATACCCCAACCTGCACCTGCACAGCTTCGGTTATTCTTGCAAGGGTATCTTTATCAACCTTACCCATATTCTCAATAATTCTGCCATAATCAAGGGCTGTCACCTGTTCGCAAAGTGCGATACTATGCTGTTCCAGCCCCTCAGACTTATACGCTGACACAAATACATGAGTGGGAAGATTTCTCTTTTTGTTGATTTTGGTAGACAAGGGAACAACCGTTATCACGGTACTGTGCTTGTTCGCCATATTATTACTTACTACCACCACAGGACGCATACTGCCCTGAATGCTTCCCTGATACTGCACACCTAAATCAACATACAATATAGGTCTGATAAAGTATCAGTATCTTGTCCACCGAAAGACCTGTTGTACCAGCCTCGAACTTGCGATAATGCTCTACTGTAACTCCAAGCACTTCCGCAATTTCTGCCTTGTCAATATTCATGTTTCTTCTTGCTTCTCTTAATCTTTTTCCAATCTGTATATTGGTATCTTTTCTGTCTGTATCCATGATTTACACCTCTTTTCACTATAAATCATATCAACGGACCGCCCAATATCATAGTCCAGAAAATAACCCAATCCACATCATTTTCTGCTCATTAATCGGTTAATTTCTGATTTTCCCCTAAAAACCAGAAAACGAATGGCATTTAGATATGCCATCCGTTTTCGTAAATTATAGGGTTTTCTTTTGTAATCTATTGTTCTGTCTGCTCCTCTTTTGAAGCATAATAATCATCAAATAACTTATTGGTTGCATCGAAGGTATCTTTACAGATACTCGGTAATTCTCGTCCCCAAGCTCCGGTTGCCTGCTTGAAGCCTTTTTCAACCGCCGCCTGCATTTCCTTCATCTTGTCTACATCATCGCCGGCTAGCGCACAAGCAAAATCAAACAATCTCTGCGAGGTCTGCTTTACACCCCAATATCCATCTTCAGAAATATCCTTCTGTGCCTGTGCTTTGGTGGCTGCATCAACCGTATAATCGCCACTTGCAAGGAACTTCCACATATCTGTAGCCTGTCCATAGGTTTTAGCCTGTCCATACATCATTTTATGAACAAGACTTGTAAGCTGCTGTTCACGGCTCGCCTGATCC
The DNA here is from genome assembly GCA_000436115.1 of Firmicutes bacterium CAG:534. GTDB lineage: Bacteria > Bacillota > Clostridia > Lachnospirales > Lachnospiraceae > Suilimivivens. The sequence goes on from FR894504.1 coordinate 6,796, forward strand.
GCTTTTAACTGCTTTACTAGGGCAGCTCTGTCCGCATCACTCATCTTATTGATAGAATATGTAGCCTTATTTGTTGATGCAGGCTCAGACTTTTTATACACCACGCCATTATTGACTGATGTGGTTTCTGGGGCTTTCTTTTCAGCCTGTTTACTCGTTACTGATGAATAATCTGCGTACTGCTGTGTTGTAGCAGATACTCCTGAAATTGTGTTGCTCATACGCATACCTCCTTGTACTTTGATTAAATCCCTTTATTTTGTGTTACTCTATCCCCAAAAGTCATACTTACTGCTGTTCATAGCAGAATATAAGTTACCGCCTGAGTTATATGCACTGCTTAAACTCTCTACATTGGCTTCCGCATTATCCGATATTCTGGTGGATAGAAACTCCACTTTATTTACAAAGTCACTATCTTTACCGAAAAGACCTTCCAATGTGGCAAAATCCGCCGCTTTTACCTTTTCCATATCCACAGTCGCAGTACCGTCTTTGGCAAAGGTAATTCCAACTCCTGCCAAGCCCTCTTTTGTTTCTGCCGGAGCCTCTAACAACATCTGTCTGTAAAAATCATTCATTGTGTTTGATGTTGTCCTGAGTGCTTTTAAGGTACTATTATAGTTTTCAAAAAGATTTTCAATGCTGTCATATACCTTCTGATTGTCCCCACACGCTTTAGCCTGCTCAAACAGACTGTTTTCTCCATTCTGCAAAAGAACCTGAGCGGACTGTGTAAGCTGGTCAGCCTCTTTATCAAGTTTCTCATAATTGCTCTTTTTTGCTGTATTTGCGACATTTTCCTTATTTCTGTTCATCGCCTCAAGTAATGGATTCGTTGCCCCGTCATTCTTGATGTAATCCAACAAAGTAGAGCGATTTATTGGCAAACCAGCCTGTCTTGCTGACTCATTTAGCATTTGTGTTGTAATTCTCATGCCATTACCTCCATTTCACGCTTATTATAAGTATCGTTACTTTCCCTTTCCTTTTCCATAGCAAAAGAGTGAAACACTTCAATTTGGGTGTGAAATATTTAGCTGGACAGTAATATAATCATCCATCTTATATTTCGCACAATTTATTCCTGAAATATAGAGCTTTGTTGTGAAACGCCCTTATTCTGTTGTGAAGTGTTACTGAACTCGTAAATTTACACCTGCAAAACTGCTATATAAACTTTCAATACTAAGTTCCTTCTTGTAATAGTATTCTCTTATCTGTTTCTGTTCCTCAGCAGCTTCTCTACTGCGTTCCAGACTTTCTTCACGCATCTTTGCCTCAGCTTCTCTTTTCGCTTTATGCTCGGCTTCCACCTCTGCAACACGCTCTGGTGAATCACTACACCCACTGATATAAGTAACCGTACCATCTTCATGCACGACTACTCCGCCCGGCTCATAAACAAGTCCTTTCGCAGCAAACGCTACTGTATCTCTAGGAATAATTGTATTAAAATATTCATCTATCTTATTTTCATAAAAAGCAGCTTTGTCCGAATCGGTTGCCATCTGTTCCAGTATATTCGGAGCAATAATCACATCACTTCCACTCATACCTCTTCCAACACGGTCAAGGCTTGCCTGATCCTTCCCAATACTCTGAATAGATACATTTCCATATTTTGATTTCAAATAATCTGTATAAGCTTCTACTTCTGTTTTTCCTACCGAACCTGCATTTTGTAATTGGTTTGAAAAACTCGTTTTATCGGTTGCTGTATTCTGTACTTTGGCTGTATGCTGATACATTGCTGAATATACAGCACCCATCCCGGCTATATTCATACCATCGTTCCTCCTTCTTAAAACTCTTACATATCTTTTCGCATATAAGCAGTTCCCAAAATCTGCATAGCAGTTTCCATGTTATTTTCCACTACATTACCATCTATTGCAGAACTATATACTCTCTGTGCATTTGCTATATCTGCTTCAGATACAATAACCTTCTTTTCTTTCATATCTCCAAAATCATTTGGATACCCCTCAAGCCAGTATAAGGTATCTCCATCCGGATATACTATCATTCCTGCACTCTTAACAGGTGGTGCTAACGCATTGATTTCAGCCTGAGCTTCTGAACTGCAAAACTCCTCAATGGCACTCATTACTTTCTTCTTTAAGGCAGGATTTTCTTCCATTTTGGATAATGTGTCCGCAGAAATAGCAACATAATTCTTGCACCTGATGTCATGGGTATTAAGAAAATCCGTTACATTCCCTATACTGCCGACATTTAATGTCACATCGTAGGTATAGATTTCATTTTTTCTCTCACTAAGTATCTTCTGATAATCTGTATTTTCATCATCAGAAGATGTATCACTCCACTTTTTCAAGTTTTCAATTATTTTTTCACATTCTAATCCCTGATTATATGTTTGTGGGATACTAAAAAATGTTTCTTTTGCATTGCCAAGTATGCCAATCCAATCACGCTCCACCGTCCATGCAGCATTTTCATCATAAATACCGCTACAATAGCCATTGTATTCTGCCTGTGACGAATACGCTGTCATCTTGTTAAAAGACTTCATACCCGTATTATTGGTAAGTCCTTTGTCATCCATATAAGACATCAACGCAAACATTTCCATTTTCGTTGCATTATTAGGATCAACATCTTTCACACGCACCTCATAATCTCCTACCTTAACAATCGGATCTTGTTCCGTAGAAGAATCTGCATACATAGCAATATACCCCACATTGCCAACAGCAGTAAGACCTATTCTTTTCCCATTATCAGAGGATTCAGAAAGTGATGTTGCACTACCCATACTCGCAAAATCATCACCTGAAGTTTTCCCTCTGGTGGCTCGTCCTTTGTTTGGTACATCATAATTTTGTGCATAAAACGAACCTACACCGTTGATACCCATATTACTCCTTTCCGCAACTTATCTGTCAGTCAAAGTTGCACCGCTTCCCGGAAAGGTCCAAGCGGTTTAGTATATTTTATAGCAAATGGCGTCTATTTTCACCTCACAAAAAACAGACGCCATTCATACTCAGGCTTCTTTCATTTTATAGGCAATTAAAATTATTCCATACACTCATAAAATCTCTTGAATGATAAATAACCAGCCAAATTACCTGCATCATATTGTGCCTGCATAAATTCCTTAACCAATGCCTTGAAATCCATCTTGGTATTCATGCTCTCTGCATCATACGTCAAATCGCCATTTACACCTCTGGAGGCAGTAAGAAAATCTCCAAATCCATTTTTAGTCTGTCCTGTAAGGTCAAGATATGTAGAATATGCCAGCATATCAATATAGCTTGCATTCTCCGGTTGTACCTGTGTAGGATTCACAAAGTATTCTGTTTCTTCTCCATCCTTACCCCAACGCTTTACCATGTACTGCGGATTGCCATCTGTATAGCCATCTGCCTTAAATACAGATACACTACTTCCATCCGGGTAACCAACAGAAGTAAGTGCTCTGTTTCCTGAATCCTCGTCGGTCATTTTCAGATTAATGCAAGAACCTGTACTAAAAGAACTTGCTACCTGATTAGAGTTCCGATTCACTCTGTTGCCTAAATAGTTGACGCCGCCCATAACACCGCCAATTCCTGAAATTGACATATAATCTCCTTTCTGCAATCCATCTGTCAGTCCGGATTGCACCACTTCCCGAAAGGTCCAAGTGGCTTACTTTTATTAACATAAAAACAGCGTCTACTTTCATATTCAATCCGTTGAAAATAGACGCCATCCTTAGCTTATAATAGTTATCGGCAAATATTTATTTTTCTTAACCTTATGGAACAAAACCCTGTCTGAATGGGAACAAAAGATGAAATTAGAGTGATACATCAATCTTTACTGCCTTTTTTGATTCTCCAAAATGCTTCTTTTCCAACTCAAACATTTCTTCTAATACCTTTTTTTCGGTTTCTAATGCCACACTATGCTGAGTGTCTTTCATGGTATTTCCGGCATTATCTACGATGTTATCATCTTCCGATATATTCGGCACAACTTGAGTCTCATTATCGCTCTCTGCATTTACTTCTGAATTTTCATCAGCTCCACCTACAAGCTGTTCTTCACGCAACTGGGCTTCTGCCTGTTTCGCTTCCATTACTTCTTCTTCCGTAGGCGGTTCCTTAAACTCAGCACTCTTTGTAAATGTATGAAAAATCTGTGCTGTTTTAGTGGTATCACCCAATATTCTTTGTGCTTCTTTTAATTTTTCGCTCTTGGGAATATTAGGATTATTAACAATCGACTTTAGTTCGGACAATTTGCCATTCATCCTGTTCACATGAAGTCTTTCCGCTTCTTCCTTCGTTTTACAGTTTTTCAGCTTTTTCTCATAGGCTTCCTGTTCCATTCTGTCAGCCTTATACTCCATATACATCTTAGGATCTTTTGCACGGAGTTTATCTTCTTCTGCCGGACTTAATTCCTGACCACTTTGAATCTTCGCATAAATGGAACTATATTCATTTCCTTCACGCTCTCTTTCAAGCTGCTCCTGATACATTTTTAGCTGCTGTTCTTCCGGAGATAATTCTTTTACTTCTTTTTTCAAGATATTGCCAGACGATTTCTTTTGCTCCCATTTCTGAGTCATTTCCAGCATTTTCCCTGCATTGTAAATGGTTCCTGTAATCATTGTCTGCCTCCTATCCCTTGAAATCAATCGTTGTTCCAAGATACTTTTCAGCATCCGTCTTTACAGTATCTGCCATCTGTAAATAGTTATAGTCATCTATCTTTTTTTTCAATTCCTCAATAGAATTTGCTGTAATTACTACTTCCTGTGATTCCTTCTTCTTAAGCCTTTTCTCTTCAAGCTGTTCTTCCCGTTCCTTTTTCTCAGCTTTTTTCTGAGCCGCTTTCTTTTCTTCTTTTTTCTCGGCTCTTTGCTTTTCCAATCTATTCGCTTGGTCTTTAAAAGACTTATCCATAACTGCAAAGAATGAAGATGCACCATTATCGTTTACCTGCATACCAAATCCTTTGATATTTGCAGAATTGCCCAATGACTGCTTTAACTCCGGCAATTTATTCTGTGCAGAAGCAATAACTCCTTCGTACTGCTTACGATACTGCTCATCCGTTGCCATACGCTCAATCTTTTCTTCATCAATCAAAACAACCATTTTGTGAGGGTTAGCAAAACTTCCGGCATTCGCTTTTGCCATTTCCTTCATGTCATTGCTTACCAGAATAAAATCCATATTTTGATATTTAGACTTTAATTCCTCATAATACTTCTTTGCATTTTCACTAAGCTTCGGCTGACCAATGGTTTTTCCGGTCACTCCATACTTTTTGACTTCATCAGCCTGTTTCGTTTCCTTTGTAGCATAAGTGTTACCTACTGCATTTGTACTGTTAGTAATTGCTCCTAAATCCATACTACTACCTCCTTGTATTCTGTGTGGTAAATCCGTTTACCTATACTCTATCATTTTGTATATCGACAAAATATTCAAAAAGGGTAATATAAAAAATGTAACAGGATACAGCATTAGCCATATCCTGTCATAAAACTCGCTATATTACACAATTCCACCGTGCTTATATTGCTGTTCCCGA
>FR894505.1 GCA_000436115.1 Firmicutes bacterium CAG:534
GTGTGTTTTCCTAATAGGCGCTAATCATAAGCTAATTGATAGTCTAATTGTGCATCATATTACACCAAGAGAGCGTGAAGAAAGTATATGGCAGGAAGGGCTAATGACATTACCTCATGCATTAACAGGAGAAACATTATTGTCTGCGTATTTGAGAAAATGGGGGTTTACATTTTCGTTTGACGGAAGTCAAATTACAATGAGCAGAAAAGGCATAATTGTTGATGTGGAGAACAGGCTTGGAACAAATTTGAAAATGAGGCTTGGTGGTCCTAATACATATAATGATTTCAATGTGAATGGGTATCTTTTTGTTGATGAATTTGTAGAAGACGCAATAAGAGGATGGTTGGGTTCACCAGAGTTTTTAAAAAGCTTGGCTAATTATTATGATAAAAATAATATTGCAGATAATTATGCAGAGAATAGTTATAATTACTATGTATCCTTTGAAGTGCCATTAGATAAGGTGGATATACAAGGATTCTCTGATAAAATTTCTGCTGACAGAAAAACAGGCATATTGTTGAGATATGCAATCAATGCTCTTGCATATGGTGAAATGAAAAGAAAGCCATATCTTCCGATGGACAATCCTGTTATCTTCTTGAAAAGAGATTACGATGTGCCAAAAGAAAACATTCGAAAGATATGGATATTGAAGCGTAAGCCGGGAAAATGGTTTCCGGTAGAAATAGTTTAGAAAGTTTATCAACTTGTTTAAAGAGAAAGTAGTAATTATGCAATTAGGTTACTGCTTTCTTTTATTTCACACCCAAAATCCCGTATTTCACACCCTCACATCACGAATTTATTGCAAAGATACGATATAATAAAAGAATAGATATGTATATCCAAAAATCAGCGAAAGGTAGGCGGTCATTATGAAGATAGCGGTCTGTGACGATGACAGAACCACAAGGGAACAAATTGCTTCTTTGATAAGAGAACAGGAGCCGGATGCGGAGGTTGTTACCTTTGAAGCTGGGGAGGAAATGATTAAATCGCAGGAGAATTTTGCGGTTTCTTTTCTTGATGTGGAAATGAAAGAAATATCGGGTATAGATGTTGCAAAGCATATTAGGGAAGAACAGGAGAAAAGAGGCAGGGACAAGAGCATCATTATATTCGTAACCGGATACCGGGAGTATATGGAGGATGCCTTTGATGTGAATGCTTTTCACTATCTGGTAAAGCCTGTGGATGAAAAGAAATTCCATACTGTCTTTAACCGTGCCTTGAAAGAAGTATTTGCCAAAACAAAGCTAAAAAAACTTTCTGTAATTATCAAATACAATGGGATGCAGAAAAAGGTCTTGCTGAAAGATATTTATTATATTGAGAGCAGTAATAAAAAAGTAGTGTTCCATACGAAGGATGGAAAAATTGATACTTATGGCAGTATGGATGATTGGGAAGCAGAGCTGGGTGACTCGTTTTATCGGTGTCACAGAGGGTATCTTGTTAATTTGGAGAAAATAACAGCTTACAATGTGGATACGATTGATTTAATCAATGGGGACTCGCTCATTCTTGCACAGAAGAAGTATTCGGATTTTATCAAGGCATATATGCGATATGCAAAGGACGGAGGAATTGTAAATGTTTAGTTTGCTGTCCATATTGATACATATAATCAACAGTATTTTTAGTGGAGTATATACAAGTCAGTTTCTAAAATGTAAGCAGAATAAAAAGATTACCATTTTCTTGTGGACTCTTATTTATTTTATGATTCAGGTGGTTATATTCGAGGTGATACAGAGTCGCTATCCATTTAACGATGTTGTAAGTGTTGTTATCAATGTGCTATTGTTTTTGAGTATGCAGTGGATATTCTTTCGTAAAGGAGTGTCAGGGCAATTATTTGTGTGCTTTAGCTTTGTAGCTGGAAAAGAGATTGTAAAGTATATTGCAAGTGTATTAAATGTTGCATTGGGGACGGTTACCGGAAAGTGGTTGGATGCTCTGATTATGCAGGGGAAGATTGTCGCAAATAATCAAGTGGAATTGGTCACAAATATAATGCTGTATGTCATGTATTTTGTCAGTGCGTTTTTGTATGCTCTGATTTTGGGAATCTATTTGTCACTAATACAAAAAAAATATGTAAGAAAAGAGTATCAGCTACAAGTCCGTGAGAATGTATTTTTGATATTACCAAGTATTGCAGCAATCTGTATTTCCATAACTTTGAAAATGATGATTATTACAGTAGAAAACGGAAGCACAATTCTTATTTATGATACTGTTCCGGAAACTCAGTTTTGGATTCCTGTGATATGTGTTCTGTTGTTAGGGGCAGTCATAGCCAATGTTATACTTTTTCAGAATGTGGTGCAGTATCACGAAGAAAACAGAAAGCGTACCATGTTGGAAAATCAGATACAGCAGATGCAAAAAGAGGTACAGGAGATTCAGGATATTTATGCAGATATGCGTGGATTACGCCATGATCTGAGAGGACATATCAATAACATCACGCAGTATGTGAAGAAACAAAACAATGCCGATGCCGAAGAACTGAAGAACTATATCAGAAATATGGAAGAAACCGTGAGTAGGTTAGATTTTGGTTATCAGACAGGAAATCCGATTACGGATATTATTATTCATCAAAAGAAGCAGGAGGCTGACAAAGCAGGAGTAAAGTTTTCTGTGGATTTTAGTTACCCGAAAGAACTTCAGATAGATGTCTATGATATTGGAGTGATTTTGAATAATGCTTTGGAAAACGCAATCGAAGCTGCGACTCTGCTTAATAGAGATAAATATGTATCATTACATTCTTATGTGAAGGGAAATCTTTTCTTTGTTGAAGTGGAAAACAGTTTTGCAAGAGAAATTGTAATGAACAAAGAAAGTGGTCTGCCGGAGAGTAGTAAAGCAAATAAGAAGTTTCATGGAATGGGGCTTACTAATATTCAAAGATGTGCGAGAAAGTACAGAGGCGATATTGATATTGTCATTGATACTTCTAAGCAGGAACAGCAGATATTTAATCTTACAATAATGTTGAATGGAAAACCTGTCGGGTCATAAGCACGGCAGGTTTTTCACACCCAAAAGGGAGTAGTTC
>FR894506.1 GCA_000436115.1 Firmicutes bacterium CAG:534
CTCATGTACGAGAGCCGCCGGAAGACACCTTATCGTTTCTTCTCCCGGAACAAGCCAAGCCATTATATATCCCGGAATACCACCGTCTCCGCAATATCCCTCATTCATAATAGTATAGGCATTGTCAGGATTAGCAAGAAGTATGGAATAAAGATATTCCTTTTCCGGAAGCTCGATACCTTTCTTTTCAAATCTTGAAAGAGCTGTCTCTATTGCTTTCTCACAGTCATTCCATAAAGAATTATCAGAAAGCATATCTATAGCCTTCTCCCAACCTTTATCTATGATATCAGGCGGAAGAAGGCCCATCATCTTATTCGCCATTATGATATCGTATCCGCCTTCATATTGAGCCTTAAGCGGGATATGATAACAGTCCCATTTTCCCTTAAACGGCATCATCATTTCATAGCGATATATATCATCCTTCTTATCATATTCAGCATCCATGATCTTCTTATAAATGTCCGCCGAATATAAACGTTTAATGTTCATTATTTCATCCTCCGTAACTAAAATTTATCCTATCATAAACTATTACGTTACGTCAGAGTCAATACAGTTATAAAACCTGCACACGGAATAATGCGAGTA
>FR894507.1 GCA_000436115.1 Firmicutes bacterium CAG:534
GGATTTTATCGTAACACTTTATAATACCAGTTAGGTGTTAAAGAATTGTAGGTATCAAAATTCAAATTTACCAGTTACCTTTTATAATTCGAACGTATCTACATTCCATAAAAAACCATATACATTCATGATTAAAATACCCTGATCATTATAAAAAGGGGTTGCTACTCCCGCCTCCGTTTCCGGCAAACCAAATGTTTCTTTTGAAATTCATCATTCATAAAGCGAATCCAGTGTGAGTAACAAAAAATCTTCATCTTTCAAATTTTCTACCCATTCTGTGTAACCAGATAATGAAAAAAATATATATTTTGAAACTTTATATTTTGCAGCGATAACTTTTCCTCTTCTGATCAAAGTTTCATAAACACCTTTATCGATCTTCTCATTCTTAAATTTGCACTCACCAATAACCGCTTTTTTATCGATATCTGATATGCCAACAACATCTATATCCGTGGACTGCGCTCTTACATTACCACTCTTGTCGGTAATATTTCCCACGCCCCACCAACAGCCTACCGAAGTAAGAAAACAACCATATTCACCTGTTATTCCCTTTTTCAAAGTATAATATCTGCACATTTCTTCAAATACAGTTTCCATAAAAGAATGCAAAACCGGCTTGACCGCCCTCTGATAATAAAGTTCTCCCTGCCCCATCTCAATTACACTCGTGCCCTTTGAAATAAACTCATACCAGAACTTAAACATATAGTCTTTTAAAACATATTGTGTTTTCTTTTTATTCTTTTCGTCTGTGATACATTTTTTCTTTTCGACAAGTCCAACATTAATCAGTTTATCCAAGGAATATAATACGGTCTGTTCTTCTTCCAAAAAGAGGACTCTTTTCACTAAGAACTTTCTTTTCCATAAAGCTTAGTGCCGAACCGCATAAAATAATTTTTAGATTTTTATCCTTCCAGGTCGTATCAATATATTTCTGTATGATTGATAAAAGAGCCTCGTCCTTGTCTGCCCAATATGGTAACTCATCAATGACAAGCACCAACTTATCACTGCCAATGTTTTTATCAATAAAATCAAAGACGGCTTCCGTTGTATGAAAGCTTATATCTTCCATCCCCGGCATCATCAAATCTACTACCTGTTGGGAAAACAAATCTAAATTTCGATTCTTTCCAACCTTTGTCGCTGTATAAAATATAGTTTTTTATCTTTGACAAATTCTGCAATAAGTGTAGACTTTCCTACACGTCTACGGCCATATATTACGGTCATTCCAATTCCGTCTTCGTCATAGAACTCTTTGAGAGATGCTAACTCTCTTTCTCTACCAATAAACATGTAAAGCGCCTCCTTTCATTCAAATTATTTTTGTTAAAATCAATTTGAATAAAATAATCCTGAATTAAATCTAATATACAATTTTAAATATGGCAATTGATTTTCTTAAAAATACAAGCTAATAAAAAGGAGCCGCCGGAATTTTCCCGATTGCTCTCCATTCTTACTTTTCATTTATTAACTTTTTGCCGTCAGGACAATACCAAAGCAGAGTATTATATAACTTACCACAAAATAGACTATTCTAAGCGGGATGGGCAT
>FR894508.1 GCA_000436115.1 Firmicutes bacterium CAG:534
TAGTTGTTAAATGTGTATGTTTTCGGGAAAAATGTGGTTACATAAGAACCTTTCTCTCCACGGAAGCTTGTAAGGACTACCCAGAAAATCGGGAGCACCCAGATAAATGCCAGTATTGCCAGAAAAATGTGAACTAACACATTCACCACTGTTTTACGGATTTTTGCCGTATTGGATGTTCCACTTTTTTTTGCAGTTACTGCTTCCGTATTCGTATGTGTCCTGCTCATTACATGAATCCCTCCTCATCTTTATAGGATGCGGTATTACGGTATGTCACCAGTGCCACGATCGAAAGTACAATAAATGTCATAATACCGATAACAGCGCCCAAATTATAGTAGTTCTTATCAACAGTAAGCTTATACAGCCAGGTAACCAGAAGGTCTGTCTTTCCTGCAGTGGCATCCACCGGGGTCGGATTTCCGCCGGACAGAAGGAAGATAACGTTGAAATTGTTGATATTACCGGTAAACTGCGTAATCAGATACGGTGTCATAACAAACGACATGTAGGGCAATGTGATTTTAAAAAATATCTGTACGGAACTGGCTCCGTCAATTTTTGCCGCCTCGTAAAGTTCGCCCGGAATATTCTGTAAAATACCGGTTACCTGAAGTAAAGTATACGGAATACCTACCCAGAGGTTGATGATAATAACCGTTGCTCTCGCCCATGTTGCATTGGA
>FR894509.1 GCA_000436115.1 Firmicutes bacterium CAG:534
ATCTGTCAAACTTTAACTCTTTATCCAGCATTGTAAAAACAAATTTTTTATTCTGCTTGTTCAATTCCGCCGGAATGATATCGTAAATGGATATCAGTTTCAGTTTCTTATCTTCACTCTCGTATTGCAAAAAATCCTCTTTGTATAACGTAATGATATCCCGTTGTACTTTATCGACCTCTCTGATATCTTTTGTAGCAATATAGGTTTTTACCGCATCCGGCATGCCTCCGACAATAAGATAGATAAAAAACAGCGACAATAGCTTCTGATGTATAAATTCATCCACAGGCTGACATGTTTCAAATTTTTCTTTCAGCATTTCCAATGTCATTTTTGACACATTATTCGCTACCATGAATTCTTCAAAATCCATAGGATACATTTTCAAAACCGTTAAATATCCCACAGGAACCGATGCTATTCCCTTAAGCTCTACCCCTAATAAGGAGCCGCTCATTACATATTTAAAGCTGCCTTCTTCTACAAGGAACTTTATCTTTGTCACTATTTCCGGACATTTC
>FR894510.1 GCA_000436115.1 Firmicutes bacterium CAG:534
GCTGCGTTCTGATACCCATTTTGTTTCATATTGCACGGGGTGATTACAAGGAGAAGAACAGAAATTCACACAACATGAATGACGTATTCACATAATACTACTGCTTTTGCGCTATCATTAACGTTCGATCTTGCATCGATCCGTTTTAAGGTGAGACCTTTTAAGTTGCTCCGTACTCCTTCGCCGCATGATCATCTGCCGCGCCTGCCGTTCTGCCGCCTTNNCGCCTGCCGTTCTGCCGCCTTTTCCTGCGTGGGACGGATGATGGAGAGACAATGCCTGTTGCAGAATCATTATGTGTCCGTCTGTGTTTCCGAGGAAGTCATGCAGAAGCACCAAGACAGTATAAAAAATTACTGGATTATATAAAAAAACATCAGATGCAGATTGTCGGATTTTCCCGTGAAATTACGCTGATTGATTATGGCATCACAAATGATCCGGAAAAATTTGTAACGGAGATCTGTATTCCGGTAAAATGTGATTGATTGAGCAAATCCCCATTGACCGAGCTGAAGGCGAGGGTGCTTCCTCAATTCTTGGAAGCAGCTTGTCTGTTATATCAGATACCATTCCTTCACTTACTTCAAAACCATAAATATCCTCTATAGTCTTTGAAATCTGTCGTGTGGTCATTCCCTTCGCATACATGGAAATGATCTTGTTCACCAGATCTTTCATAGCGATCATAGCCAAGATGATTATCCATTTCTGTTTCAAGCATATCTTGAATCGTTCCAGACAGAAGAGCCTTTAATGCCTCTTGGATATCGTCAGCGGACTGAATATCACGGACAGCCGCTCATAAAGTGGATACTTGATATAACAAAAGATTTGTTTGCCAAACGACTTGTTGTCACCATACACCAGGATATTGGAAAGCTTTGCACAGAATATAGTATACCGGTAATCCTTCACTCCTCATCATATCGGGATGATATGATCCGTCTTGGTGTGGATACAATTGGTTCCTATATTGACCTCTGTGCTTTTATTCCTTCCGATCAGCCACTCATCTCCCATATCTGACATTTAAGGTATCTATCTTCTGATACTTTAATTACTAGCGAATCGTATCTTCGCCTTTTAATTGTTTTTTATTTGCATACATGGCTGCATCTGCAATAGAACATATATGTTCAAAATCCTCGTCTGCATCCGGCGTGGCAAAACCAATGGCGCAGCAATAAAGAGTCTTAGAAAGCTCCCTCCGCATATGATCGATCAGAGCAGGGACCTCATCTTTTGAAACCCGTGAACATAAGATCATAAACTCATCACCACCGGTTCGATACAGGTGGCATCCCTTCGGCAGTATATTTTGAATGCACGCTACAATCGTACACAAAGCCGTATCCCCGGCCGCATGGCCATTCTCGTCATTGAGCCTCTTCAGATCATTTAAATCAATGGAAATTACCGCTGTCAGACATTTGCTCTCCATCAAATAATCCGCATCCAGATAAAAATACCGACGGTTGAGCGCATGCGTAAGTGGATCCCGCTTGAACTGCTGTGTCGTCAAATACATATAATAAAATGCAATACTCACAGCTCCCGTGGTATTGATGAGTCCGTCATAATGGAAAAACGCCTCCAGAATGACAGATATCGTGTTCGTCACCGCAATGGAAATTGCGATCAGCGATTCGTATGTATGCTCCGTCTTATATAACTTATTAGTCAGGATAACCAACAGAATTAAATAAAAACCGGAGGTAGCAAATGCCGAATATCCAAGTGGCCCCCGCACAAATTCATTCTTATCCGAGTAGGAAAAACAAACACCTGAAAATAACGCAGTGGAAGCGATCAACGTATTCAGAATTCCCGGAAGCGCAATAAATTTCTTAAACTTTTGCGACACTCTGTTACCACAGGAAAGAATGATCACAAAGCATATATTGATTGGTCTAAGCGCATACCCAATAATAGATACTGCCATACGCAGCATTGTTGGATACGGAAGTGTCGCACACCAGTATTCTATACTGTCAACGATAACCAGACACAGTACTGAGCTTATCGCAATGGAAAACAACCGAATTATCTTTCTCTGAAATGCAGGATTTACATTAACGAAAATCAACATAAAAAAGGATATTAAGATCGTCGCAAAATTCAACTGTAAAAAATAATGAAACATAAACTCCTCCTCCTTTTCTATCTGTAAATATACAAATTCCGCATTATTATAACACAGGAAAGGGAGAATGTCTTTATAGGGACGTTCCTTTTGTCACAAAGAGTGTCCCTCTGTCTTTGTTGGAACACTGAACGTGATACAATTTAACCATATTTCCCCTAGAGGTGTTCAAAGGGGGTCATTTGAACACTCCTGGGAAAATGGCATTTACAGGCACAAAAGAAGGCAGGCAGTCTCGTTATAAGACCACCTGCCTGTTGATTATTCTTATACTGTTTTCTGTATTTCGAAATGCGATATAAGTATTAAAATGCCAGTTTCTGAAATTGAAAGCTATTTTTTGAAAATTATGTTTTTTGTCAGAGCGCAAAAAAATGATCGAACTGGGAGATGCCTTTATTGCTTTTCCGGGTGGAACGGGAACGTTGGAAAAGATTATCTACCAGAGAGCGGCAGGAGGAAATTTATTTTGCAGATAACCTTGATTCTATAAAACAGATTTTACTGGAAAATATAGATTGAAAAATTTGACGGAAAATTTGACAGAATATATGTTTAACATAAAGGTTACTGGATGTTAGTATAATATTAAAGAGATGCTATCGATAGACGGTTAGCCTGATAATTTTAGTAATCAAAAAGATCGCCGCGTTTGTCAGACTGGGCGGTCTTTTTGTACTTATTTATTGCTCTTAGAACCAACGGTATAACCAAGAGTAAAGTATGTTATACACAAGCTGAAACTCTCTGATGGAGGCTAACTGCCTACCGCGTATGGTAGCGTCTATTTATATCACAACAAACATATGTTTGAAAAACAATATAAAATTAAACCAATTCTACTTCCAAGGGGTGTACATTTCTTCCCGAATCAAATACGATTACCTCAAAAGAAGGAGGTAGCCACATGGATCTTGCTAAAATCGGAAAATACATTGCAGAAAAGAGAAAGGCACTCGGTCTGACTCAGAAACAGCTTGCCGAAAAGCTTGGCATGAGTGATAAGTCGGTTTCTAAATGGGAGCGGGGAAATGCGCCGGAAATGAATGACTATGTATATTATTTTTTATTTGAATTTTGTGATGAATAACAGATAAAAGAGTCTGATGTATAATTTAAAAAATAGGGCTTACATAAAGGAAAAATATTTGCTATACTATCAAAGTTAATTGAAAACGGTTATAATTGGAAACGCACAATCCTCCGGGATGATAACAAACAACACAGTATAAAAGTTATTATCAGGAGGATTTTATTATGCCAAAAAACAAATTTCAGGATGTTGTATTTACGATTATTATGGCTACGATTATGGTTTATGGAATGGTAGTTTATAATGTTGCGTTGAACACCGGAGCAGTGACCGGAAAGATTTTTTAGTGGCATTGCATGAACTGCTGATCATGGTACCGATCGCATTTATACTTGAGTTTTTTGTTGTTGGAAAAATTGCGCGGAAATTGGCTTTTATGGTTATGAGACCAGATGATCGCTCACAGTTTATTACATATGCAATATCAATATGTATATGTTGTATTATGTGCCCTATTATGAGTCTGGCAGCGACAATTCTTTTTAAAGAAACAAAGTCTTTTGGAACATGGGTTCAGACATGGGCAATGAATTTTCCAATGGCAATGTTTGTAAAGTATTGCTTGAGGGATTTTTCTGTAACAGGTAAAAAAATATTGCTTCCTGTAAAACAATACACTAAAATACATATAAGTCATCACGTAGTGAATATTTAATGACTTTATTCACTGAACGTGCAAAGATGAGAGATATGTCATGCCTGCTAATTTTGCAGGAGAACAGCGTAGTGCAATCTGGAAAAGATTGATCGATACCGGCTAAGAACTGATATGGGAAAAGGGTCTGAAAAAATGAAGGTGTTTGTCATTGCACAATGGATAGACATCGTAATCGGGAGATTTTATCATTTTTTTTGATGCAAAATGAGATTGTGTTGCAGCATTGATTGATGAGCAGAAAAAAAGTGGCAGAAACAATTTTTTATCCTTGTGCAGATAAATGGAAAGATTTCTTTAGAACAGGCTTGATGGTATGGCATCTGTATGCATTAAACGCTGTTTCCGGATTGATGAATACCGTACAGCAACCGGCATCGGAAGTTGCAATGTCGCTTATTATACCGGAAGAATACTATCAAAAGACAAGCGGTCTTCGGTCATTATCAAGATCTTTGATATCCATATTAAATCCGCTGATTGCCGTGATTTTCATTTAGGGTAGGCATTGATGAACGATCAATTCATACAGTCTGTACAGTTTGACTGGAATAAAATAGATGATAACAGTTATCTGAAAGAAATAGATGCATTCCGGGGGGCGAAAGGATTGATTTTTACAATCCGATTACCTTTTTTGTGGGAGAAAATGGAAGCGGAAAATCGACATTGCTGGAAGCGCTTGCAATAGCACATGGATTTAATCCGGAGGGTGGAACCAAAAATTACGTTTTTTCTACGCATGATACACATTCTGAATTGTGTGACGAGATCCGGATCTCAAGAGGATACCGAAAAGAAAGGTGGGGCTATTTTCTAAGGGCAGAGAGCTTTTATAATGTAGCAACCCAGGAAGAGGAATATGCGGATATCACACATCCCTCTGCCGGATATCATGAAAAATCACATGGAGAAAGCTTTTTAACATTGCTGCAGAATAATCTGCGCGGTAATGGCTTATATCTTTTGGATGAGCCGGAGGCTGCATTGTCTCCGCAGCGGCAGCTTACCCTGTTGATAGAGATATATAAATGTGCGAAAGCGGGAGCGCAGTTTTTTACTGTTACACATTCGCCTATTTTATTGGGCATTCCGGGAGCGGATATCTACTGCTTTGACGATGGCAGAATACATCTTTGTGAATATGAGGAAACCGAGAGTTATCAGGTTATGGAAATGTTTATCAATAACAGGAGAGCATTGTTGGATCGACTCTTGGAAGAGTGATTTACGAAAGATAACTGGGATAGAGTGATATTTTCACAGAAGGGATGACCGCATATATGACAATACATGAAAAATATTCGAATCAAAAGTGCAAATATCAAGAGACAGTCTGCCGCGGAAAAATGAAAGTGAGCAGATTGTTTTTTGTATATATGGTGCTTATCATTATGATTTGCGGCTGTGCTAAGACTGATGGAGAATTGTCAGAAAATGGACAAAAAGACAATTCATCAAAGAACAGTGTATCTATAGAGAACCGGGTATCGGAAATAGAAGATGATACATCAATAATAACGGCAACGACAGGAGAAACAGTACAAGAAAACGCAAAAGAATCAGAAAAGGAACCGGAGCTTTCAGATGAGTACAAGATTGTCATGGTAGGAGATGTACTTTTGCATACACCGGTGGAGGAAAGCTGCAGACAGGCGGATGGAGGCTATGATTATGACAGCCTGTTTGCCAATACAAAGGATGAAATCTCATCGGCAGATCTGGCGCTTGTCAATCAGGAGGTCATTATAGGAGGTTCAGAGCTTGGGATTTCCGGATATCCGTGCTTTAATGCAGATTTTAATCTCTGTGATTCACTGGTGGATGCCGGTTTTGATGTAATCTGTCATGCTACCAACCATGCTCTGGATAAGGGATCGGCAGGATTGCTAAATTGTGCAAAGCATTGGAAAGAACAATATCCGCAGATCACGGTTTTGGGGATACATGATAGTGCTGATACATCCACAGCCTGTGGTGCTGATCCGGAAATTTTAGAGCTTGGAGATTTCAAGGTCGCTGTTTTGAATTATACATATGGAACTAATGGCATTTCGCTTCCGGAGGATATGCCGTATGCGGTAGATCTGTTGGATGAGGAGCAGGTGGCTGCGGATATTTGCAAGGCAGAGGAACTGGCTGATTTTACGATTGTCTGCCCACACTGGGGAACAGAATATCGGCTTACACCGGATGCTTCACAGGAAAAGTGGGTACGGATATTCTGGGAAAATGGTGCGGATCTGGTTCTTGGTACGCATCCACATGTTATTGAGCCGATAGAGTGGGTGACGGATCCGGAGAATGGTCATGAAATGTTAGTTTATTATTCGCTCGGCAATTTTGTAAACTGGACATCAGGCACGGGAGAAGGTGTTGCAAATCGCATGGTGGGTGGTATGGCAGAGGTGACAGTTGGAAGAGACGGTTCCGGTGAAGTGAAGATCAAGGATTATGGTGTACAACCATTGATAAGTCATGTGACATCCGGTCCGGGAGGCGTGACAACCTATTTTCTGGAGGATTATTCAGAAAAGCTGGGAAAAGAAAATGAGATTGTTTCTCAGGATGCGGATTTTTCTTTGCAGTATTGTATTGATTTGTGTGATTCGGTGTGGGGAGAGGTTTGGAAGGTAGATTAAAAGAAAAACTGAAAATGTAAATGTGATATGAAGGTAGAATAGAAAACATGAAAAACGGTAGACTTTTATACTTAGGGGAGAGGTAGCGCTTCTACTTGCAATTATGATAAATAGCATAGGAGTTTTACTCATGCTCCAATCCGGTTCGGGAATATCTGCAATATCAAGCGTGCCTTATACGTTTAGTGAGGTGTTTCCTAAGCTGACGCTTGGAACATGGATCTATATATTTCAGGGACTTTTGGTAATCACACTTATGGTTCTTAAGAAAAGATTTGTTCCATCCTATCTGTTCAGCTTTGTTGTAGGGTTTATGTTTGGTAAATTGATGGATGTCAATGAATTGTGGATAACAAAATTACCAATGTCAATCGGGCATGCGGACATTTTTTTAG
>FR894511.1 GCA_000436115.1 Firmicutes bacterium CAG:534
TGAATTCAGTAAAAAGGCGGTTACCTTCGCCAAAGGCAGTGGGGGCCAGCTGTGCCAAACGGCGGAACAGAAGGTTTTTATATCTTCTAATTTCGCAACCGTCTCGTTTTCATGCCCGCCTCCGTGCGGGCCTTTTTCGTCCAGGAGAGCGCCGGAGGCGGTCTTTCCTATAGTAGCCTTTCTAATGGCGCCGCTGCCGGAAATCATGGTTCAATAATATTAAAATAAATCTCCGGTGCCGCCATACTGCCGCAAAGCTCATGAAACAACGTTTCATTGCCGTTTTCTAAGGTAACAAGCTTGTCGATATTCTCCTGATCTCCGTTCGCAATGGCAAGAATACCGGTACGAACGGTCAAGAGCGTCAAATCTGCATCCGCTGTACCTTCATCCTTATAATACAGTAACACGCCATGATGGATCTTCAACAGATAATTTTCGCCATCTGTAAGCTTCAGACGAACTGTGAAAGATTTGTCTGCAAGCTTTTTTGCATCTAGCATGATGCCCATATAATCAAGCATTGTCTGTTCATCCATACCCTGCGCCGTTGTGCCAATGCCCACCCGGGAGGTCTGAGGATAGCTGCCGATACCATTGCGCAGTTCATACGCCGCAACGAGATAGGCATTTCTCCACGCACCGGATTCTGCCTGATAGCCCAGCTGCTCCAGTGCATCCGCACAGAGATAACGGGCATCCGTATTGCTGGGATCTGCAAAGACAAGCGTATTTGTGATCTGTGCTACCCACTGATATTCACCCTTTTCATAGTCCGCGCGCGCCTGCTCAAGTACCGCTTCAGTATCTCCAAGGTACTCAACCAGCTTCTTTGCGTATTCGCTTGGCTCCAGTTCATCCAAATGCACGGGATTGGCATCATACCAGCCCATATATTTCTGATATACCGCTTTAACGTTATGTCTGAGCGTACCGTAATACTGTCTGGTGTACCAGATTTTGTCCAATGCCTCCGGCAGCTCGATCATGGAAGCAATTTCTATGGAGGTATACCCCTGATTAATGTACAAGAGTGTCTGATCGTGAATAAATTTATAAACAGCGGCAGTATTGGTCAGATACTCCTGCACCACATTGCGGCCCCAGTGCGGCCAGTTATGCGACTGAAATACAACCTCCGCATCCGGGAAAAGCGTCTGCGCCTGCTTAATATAACGGGCCCAGCCGTTGGCATCGCGCACCTCTGCACCGCGCAGGGTATAGAGATTGTGCATTGTGCCGGTACAGTTTTCGGCCATCCACAAAGCCAGCATATCCGGGAAATATGTATTCATCTCAGCAGGCGATTCCGTTCCTGGCGTCAGTTGAAAAACAGCTTTTACCCCGTCAATCTCTGTCTCAAAAAGCATATCCGTAATTTCAAAGCTGGGTGCGATATATCCCGTACCACCCTGCACGGCGGTCAGACCAATTCCAACAGATAAACGCCCCTGCTCATCATATGGCAGGAAGCTGCCATACTGGTAAAAGACCCGACGCTTCATTGCCGTTCCAACAAAAACATTTTCCTTCATGACGGAATCAGTAAATCCCTGCGGTACAATGACAGCAGTTTTTCCGGAGGCAATCTGTTCCTCCAATGAAAGGGCTGGATCAGCAACATTCTCGCTGCTGATCAACCCCTCAATTCCACCATAATGATCTGCATGTGCATGGCTGATAATAATGGCAACGATACGGTCATCTCCCATTTGCGAGCGGAAGAACTTCAGAGCTTCTGCTGCTGTGTAACGGCTGCTTCCGCAGTCCATGATGATCCAACCGTTTTTACTTCGGACAAAGGTAATGTTAGAAATATCATAGCCGCGCACCTGGTAGATATCATCCGAGACCTGAAACAGTCCATAACGGGTATTGTACTGCGTATTGCGCCAGAGGCTTGGATTTACACTTGTGGGAGCATCGTTATTTTTCCGTACAAAATCGTACGCGTCCTGTGACCAGATTGTCATGCCGTTCTCCGCCTGAATAACAAGAGAGTCCGGCGCTGCAATAAAGCCGCGGCTTGCAAATTCAGATTCCTGCTCATCGCTGAAATCAAGCAGTTGATAAACTTCAGCGTTGGCCTGCGCCGTAATTTCCGTTGCATCTTTGCTTTCAGCGTTCAGGGACTCAAACACTTCAGACGATGTTTTACCGCAGGCAGTGGCAGAACACAACAGAAAAAGCATAAGGGTCGTCGCAATGATTTGTCTCATAAGTGATTTCCTCCATATAAATTTTTAAAATAGATCCGGCGTTTTCAACGCCGGATCTAAAGGGACTATTTCCCAAGTATGATAGAAAGTTTAATTTCTTTTTCCGTTTCGCTCAGGTCAAAATCCCCGCCGTCGGCAACGGTAATGCGCACCTCATAAAGCGTGCCGTCGGTAAGTTCACTCATGGTCTCACCTGCTTCATCCGTAATTGTCCACAACTCGTTTGCGACCTGTACCAGTTTGCCGTCTGCATCATAAGCATAAAGCTTCAGATCAGATACCGTTCCAGAAAGGTTGTTCATACGGAAAGCAACTGTAGTGTTGGGGTGCACATTGCGGACCGCAACGGTATTCAGCCAGCTTGCTGTACTGCCTTCACCGCCGTCTGCCGTAAACTTCTCCTGCGTCAGCACATTGCGTGCTGCCAGATCCAGATCGATCTCACGATAGGGCATTTCTGGCAGGTATACAAAACGATCCTGCAAGCGCAGCAGCTCAAGATAGCCAGTCGGACAGTAGAGCGCATTGCCGCTGTTGCCAGCGTACATACCGATCGCCATATTGTTATAGCCGTACTTATTGGACACATCCATTGTAAATACCGTCTCACCGGTCTCAAAATCCAAAATAATGTACTGCCACATACCGGTATTCAGATCCTGAACATAACCGTAAATATAGCCTGTCGCAGTAGAGAGTTTCAGGATTGATGTGTCGCTCAGGTCGTTTCTGCACCAGATACTCTTCATCTCATAACCATCGGCAGTTTTCACAGTGTCCACACGCTGGACACCCGGAGCGATCATAACATTGCCTTTTGTCAGCCAGTTCATATCATAGATGTTAGCATAGCTCTGAATAGAGGAATCGCTGTCAGGGTTCGCAAGACCTACGTTTCCTGCACCAAACCAGTTACACACAATCGTACTGACAGTCCCTTCGCCGTCATCATAGACAATGGCAGAGTTCTCAACAGCGACCTGATAACCCTCAGGCAGCTCGTCAAGAACCGGAGAGCTTGCCACGATCTCTCCTGTTTTCATATCAAGCGCCAGCAGATTTACCGGATCTTGATTGTCAGTAAACAGGACAAGATTTGGCGTCAGTGAAGGAGAACAGCCGCCGCCCCATGCAAGAACGCCGCCGGTCGTCTTGTCGCCTTCACCGCTGACCTTGGCGCCAACGCTTTCATATGGCGTACACCACACCACATTTACGCCGTTTTCTGCGCGCAGCAGATAGCAGTTCTGGTTAGTCAGAATAACAGCGCCATCCTTGGAAGCAGCAATGCCGTTTTCTGCACCCTCGCCGGGTGTCAGCTCATGAACAAAAACTGCTTCAGACAAATTTGCCTGTCCGCCGTTCAAAATTGTATCAATCGCCGGGCGTGCAATGTAGCCGATAACTCCCTGCTGTGCACGCTCTGGGTAAATACGGAAGCCGCCGGTGGCAAACCAAAGGTTTCCTTCATAGTCAAAGACTACGGACAAAAGATTTTGCTCCAGCGTTTTGCCAAGCGCAGCCTCTGCCGCCGCCTTAATGTCAATGTCCAGTACCTTTTCAAATTCCGGCAGCACATTTCCATTTTCATCTGTCGTGCGCAGCATCAAAACATGATTATTGCTGGTTGGGCAGACAATGCGATTTTCTGAATCCAGGAAAGTATAAGAACTCTGAATAACATAGCTGCCTCCATCATGCTGCTTTGGAGAGAAATAACCAAGAGTTTTGGTTTCTTCAGCATTCAGATCGCGAATGGCAATACCGCCAAGTAACGGAACAACCGCATGACCGTAACTATCAAAATAAATAGCAGGCGAGGCATTCACATTGGTCGTTTCGTAAGAGACGTTAATTTCCGGATAAATACCAAGGGGGAGAATTTCATCCGTTGAGTCGGTGTTATATCCGTCATGGTGAATGTTGGCATCACTTTTTGCCATATAGGGATTTTCCTCCACCTGCTTGGGTTGCAGTGCCTTTACAGACAGCGCACCGGACAAAATTGCAGCTTCCTCTACAGCCTCTTCTTCCACCGGTTCATCGCTTTCCTGTTTCTCAGTTTCCTGCTCAGGCGGAGCCGTTTCCTGTGTATCTGTTTCCTGTGGCTGCTCTGCAGGGGCCTGTTGACTGCTGCACGCAGCCATGGACAGGCACAGCACTGCTGCCAGCAATAAGCTCAATGCTGAACGAATCATGTTTTTCTTTTTCATCAATAATCCTCCTTGTTATGTTCCTTGCCATCTGATTGGATCTGAACAACCGGTGCTTTTCTTTCTAACCAGACACAAAGTCCTTGCCAGAAAGTTTCTTCTGTTACCGGCTCCAGCAAAAAGTAATCCACGCGCAGTCGGAAGGCATGAAGCGAAAAATCCAGATCACTGCACCAGATGATCCTGCATGCAGGACAAAGCGTGCGCAGGTGTTCTACCGCATTCAGTCCGGCCACTCCTGGTAATGAGATCACCGCATTTCTGAACCCATCCTTTGCCACAATCTCAAAAAATTCCTCCTGATTCTGATATTGCTCAATCTGGGGAAATAATTTTTTTTCCTTGCAGAACCGGGATATCTGCTCTTCCAAGCGTGCTCCCTGTGTTTCCTGCTCTGTCAGCACGGCGATGCGATACATTCCTTTCCTCCCTTCCCAATCAGATGACACAAATCTTGGCTCAGTATAACCAGTCATGCGCAGCTTTTTCAAGACAGTTGGCACGAAAACCCCGCAAATGGCACGAAAGTCGATTTCTCTATCTCACAGAGGCCGAACGTTTGTGATATAATCATTTTGTACTATTAATAGGAAGGAGCCTTTTAACATGCGAATTGCAATTGTGGATGATCTTGCTGAAGATCGCGCGCTGCTGCGAAGCAGGTTGACCCGGCAGTTCAGCCGCAGAAAAATTGCGGCAGAATTTTCGGAATTTGCAAACGGTGAAGATTTTCTTGCAGCTGAAAAAGAGCAGTTGTTCACCGTTGCCTTTCTGGATGTTTACATGACGGGGATGAACGGTGTGGATGTGGCTCGGCAGCTCCGAAAAATAGATACGGACTGCCTGTTAATTTTTACTACTACTTCGACCGACCATGCACTGGAAGGCTTTCAGGTGCGCGCCATGCAATATCTGGTAAAACCTTTTACAGAGGAAGACCTGGATCAGCTAATAGATGAGATCCTTGAAAGACTCCCATTCCCTGACAAATATATGGATGTGAGGGTAAGCGGCAGCGACATTCGTCTGTTTTACCAGAACATCATCTATGCCGAACATTTTGCACACATGATCAACGTTCATACTACGGCAGGAAAAACGCTTGCCACGCGGCAGCCATTCAAAACATTTACTGAGCCGCTGAAAGAAGACTCCCGCTTTTTCATCTGCAGTCGTGGCGTAATTGTCAATCTGGAGCATGCCACTGATTTCGAGGACGCTGCTTTCCATATGGATGATGGAAGCCGAATTTATGTTAATCAGGAGCTTTTGAAAAATGCCAGGCAAGCCTTTATGGAATTCTTGCTGCAAAGGGGGCATAAATCATGATAGACCTGCTGCGCCCAATTCTGGAACTATGCATTGTAATCCCCGGTCTTCTACTTGCGTATTTTCCGGTAAAATCCTACTTAAAACGACCGTTGGCTAAAATTTCTATATGGCTGCTGCCATTGATACTGAGTCTTTGCATTTGCTTAGGGTTATTTTGCTGGTATTTTCATTCCTCTACATTACCTGCACTTGCGCTCATTGCACTGATTACGATCATTCTGTACCTGAAAACTCTCCGGATCTCTCTCTGGAAATCCGGAACAATCGCTCTTTCTGTCTGTGCGGTATTTGCTTGTATAAACAGCCTGTCAAGGGCACTTAATGCTGTCATCCTGCTGCACGCACAGAGCATACAGGCAGATCCATGGTTTGACCTGCGGACATGTTTTTTTTATAACGCAATTTGCTGGTTTGCGACAGCCATTACCTATTATCCGGCTACTCATGCAGTACGAACAATGGTTGAGGACGACAATTTTGCTCAGACGTGGTATGTATTCTGGATTTTGCCGCTTATGTTCATCACGCTTAATCTGTTTATGATCCCACGCTATCAAAATACGCTTTATACCGGCAGAGTTCTTCAAGGCTACATTGTCCTCAACATTACCCTGCTAATTCTTCTGTTTTGGTTCTATGCAGTTTTCCTGATGATGGCAACCAGCCTAAACCGAAATGCCAGGCTACAGCAGGAAAATCAGTTGCTATCCATGCAGCAGCAGCGATATGAAAAACTTAAAACCGCCATTGAAGAAGCTCGCCTGGCGCGGCACGACATGCGGCATCATCTGAACCAGATTTCTGCATTATCAGAAGCCGGTGATATGGAAAAACTGAAAGCATATCTTGCGCAAACTGTTTCCCGAATTCCCGATTTGGATATGCGTTTCTGTGAGAACCATATGGCAGACAGTGTGCTCGGTTATTACTGCACACTTGCAAAACGAGAAGATATTCCGTTTTGTGCACAGATTGATCTGCCGCAGACACTTCCTATGGATGAGATCGACATGTGTCTGGTGTTGTCCAACCTGCTGGAAAACGCACTGGAAGCAAGCCTTCGTACCGCCCCTGCCAAACGACAAATCCAGGTCACCACATATCTGCACGCAGAGCGCCTGCTTCTGATCGAGGTTAAAAACACATTTGATGGTGAAATCAAAGAAAAGAATGGGATGTTCCGCTCCTCCAAACGAAAAGGAAACGGCATTGGCATCCAATCTGTGCGGAATATTGCGGAAAAAAACGGCGGTGCGAGCACCTTCACCTATCAAAATAATCTTTTCTCTGCAAAGATTATGCTTCGCGGGTAAATCCTGCTTTTATCTTGCTAATCCATTACTCTCTATTGTATAGTTAAGATAATAAATTCCAGGGATCGGAGAAGGATTATGAATTACGCATTTACAAATGGAAAAATACTAAACGGAAATAAAGATATGCAATTACAGGAAGGTCTCTGCATTGCGATAATGAGAAACTGGTAAATACCATTATGAGCTCCTCCCTTACCCGGGCAGTCGCCTACAAAATGTCATCCTACTTTGCAAAAACGGAATTGTTAAGCGGAGTTACAACCATCCGAACTGTCGGCGGACTTGACAGCTTTGACACCCGTCTTCGGGATGAAATAGAAGCTGGCGCCAAAATCGGGCCTCGAATTCTTGCTTCCAATCAGGGGATCTCCGTTCCTGGCGGACATATGGCCGGATCTGTAGCTATTGCTGCAGCAACCATTCCAGATGCACTTGACCATCTTGAAAAATCAAAGGAAGATAAGGTCGATCTGATAAAGCTTATGATCACCGGCGGTGTAATGGATGCAAAGGAAAAAGGTGTTCCCGGGGAACTGAAAATGTCACCTGAGATGGTACGCGCTGTCTGTGAGAAAGCACATGCCTAAGGAAGGCAGTACACCCCAATAGGCAATATTATTCATGATATAAGTCATTCCCCACAGGAGATAAAACAGGCTGTAGAATGCAACAAACCCCCATCCGCTTGGGCGAATTGTAAACAGACATACAATTACGATTGACTCGTTGCTGCCCCTAAAGGGGTGTGCGTACTATACTTAGCCCCGACCCTTAAAAGGGTCTTCATATTCTTTTACACTCTGTTTATCCGGTGCGATACCATGCAGAAACCCGCAATAGATCCTTATAAAAAGCGATTACCGTAACGAAGCTGATCAAAAGCTGGCTCTTGCCATTGCAAAAGAAAAAAGGAGCAGGACAATGCTTCTGTACTGTCAATATTTATAAAGAATTTATATATGATTTTCTAAGCGCTACATAGGAAATCAGAAAGTTTGCTAACCAGCCAGCCGGTACGGCAAGCCAGACAAATGCAATACCAAAACGCGGTGCAAAAATCAAAGCAACCGACAGACGGATCGCAAGGTTTACCATATTAGCTATAAGAAATGGACGCATGATTCCAAGTCCACGCAGAACTCCATCCGTTGCCATCTTAATGCCCATGAAAATAAAGAAATAGCCAAGCCATCTCATGTAATCCCCGGATACCTGATATGCGAAAGCAGTTCCATCTTTTCCCAGAAATAATGAAGAAATCTGGGTATGCAGTGTTTCAATAATTATAAAAGCCAGGACTGCAAAGCATAGATCTAACACCAGTGCCGCATGATAACCTTTTTTGATACGCTTTATTTTCTGAGCACCAAGGTTCTGGGACACATACGGCGAGACTGCATTGCCGATGGACACAAATATCAGTGAGAAAATATTCTCCACTCTCATTGTTGCCGAATAGCCCGCAAGTGCCTGCGTACCAAATGGGTTTACAACTGCCTGTACGATCATCATACCTATTGATACTGTGGACTGTTGAAGAACTGACGGTATGGCAATCCGGAGCATATAATGTAACTCCTGTCCGTCAAACCAGTGAAAGGTACTCTTATATTGGCGCATCCGATATAAAAAAATCAAGAGTGAAAATACTGCGGAAATGCCCTGTGCAATCAAAGTTGCAAGGGCTGCACCAAACACACCCAGACCAAGTCCTGCCACCATCCAAAGGTCCATAATAATATTCAAAATAGAAGAAAATATCAGAAGACCCAACGGAATCTTTGATTCCCCGATTGAGGTGAACATCGTTGAAAGGATATTGTACATAAACAAAAACGGAAATCCTACAAAATATACCCGCAGATACACTACTGCTTCCTCCAGTATGTCAGCGGGCGTTTGTAAAAGTCTCATCATCAAATGGGAGAAACTAAAGCCGAATACACCGAGAAGTATGCTTAAAATCAGAAAGCTGATCAAAGATGTCGACACAATAGTTTTCATTTTGCCGTAATCTCTGGCACCAAAATAGCGGCTCACCAATACGCCTGCACCGACACCGGCGCCGAGGGCCACACAAATAAATACATTCGTAAGCGCAGCGCATGCACCGACAGCCGCAAGTGCAGAGGAACCAACATACTGACCGACAATGATGGAATCAGCCATATTATATACCTGTTGAAAAAAGCTGCCCAGAATCATAGGCATTGCAAAAACAGTCAATGCTTTAAGTGGGGCATCTGTGATCAGATATTCATCTTTTGACATTATCCTATTTCTCCTTAATTCCTACTTTTTTCTGGAATTTCTGCCACGATTTGTTCCAATGTCAATACATCGGCCGGCATCAGGCATGTCGACAATGTTTTTATATCACAAATAACACTTTAAAGCTTCAAAAACTTTCAAATATCCATTTGCATACATATGAACTCCATCAATGGCATACTCTTCCTTCTGCTCTTCATTTTCGTCAACAAGATTAGCATTACAATTTATATTCTTACATTCATACTTTTCTGCTATATTTCCCGACAACCTGTTTTTTTACTTTCCGTCTGATTCTGTGGATCTTCTGCTGTGCGGATACGACACCAGACCAGAGCGCCTATGCTTTCCCTCTGAATGATGAAAAATTAAAGGTGATGGAATCTGTAGAGCTTCACAAGCAGAAACGGGATGAGATTCTGGCGAACCCCTATGGATATTATCATCCCGTGGAGAAGCCTGTCAACCTCTATAGCGTGGCACAGATGCGGAATATGCTGAAGACGATATACTCTTGTAGTCTATTGCATATTTCCGGCTATAAATATGTGATGACAATGAAACTTAAAGAGAAGATATTGAACTATCTGCGAAATGAATATAAACTTATAGATGAGTTGTCTGTGGATGAATATATTATGAAACGGAAAGATTCTATTTTACAGAACCATATTGACAATGTATATCCAATTAAAACGCCCGGAGAGGGGTGGAAAGATCAGTGTTATTATTGGACGAAATTAACGCCCCAATGTAGAGGGTATGAGCATAAGATTTACGCTAAGACGCAAGAGGAATTGGAAACAAAGATTGTTGCCTATTATCTCAACATTTTAGATGACCGCAAGCTCACTCTGGAAAATTTAGATGCAAATTGGGAGAAACAAAAAACACCCAAAACACTGTATTTATCAGCATTTTGAGTGATTTTAATAGAGCGCAAGACAGGACTAAAGATCAGACCATGGATGAAACCGATCTCTGGTGTTGTTGTGCCGGTATGTATTCTGGCAGTTTATATCATTGGCATGGTCACCTTTGAATGGAGATAAGAACGGAAATACAAATACAATTTATACAGGAGGTAATAATATGAGAGCACTTTTTATTGGAGGAACAGGAACGATCAGTATGGCGATTTCCAGACTTTTGGTGGAACAGGGCTGGGAGCTGTATCTTCTGAACCGGGGAAGCCGTAAGAATGTATTGGACGGGCAGATAAAGCAGATTGTTGCCGATATCAGCAAGGAACAGGAGGTTGCTCAGAAAATTGCCGGAATGAATTTTGATGTGGTGTGTGATTTTATCGCATTTGTTCCGGAGCAGGTGGAGCGGGATTACCGGTTATTTGCCGGGAAGACGAAGCAGTATATGTACATTAGTTCTGCATCCGCCTATCATAAGCCGGTTATGGATTATCGCATTACAGAAGGAACGACGCTTTCCAATCCTCATTGGGAATATTCCAGAAATAAGATTGCCTGTGAAGAGTTTTTAATGAAAATGTATCGTGAAAATGGATTCCCGGTTACGATTATTCGTCCGAGCCATACATACGATGAGAGAAATGTTCCTATTGGAGTTCATGGAGATAAAGGAAGCTTTCAGGTTTTAAAGAGAATGCTGGAGGGGAAACCGGTGATCGTTCATGGGGATGGAACCTCCCTCTGGACCGTTACCCATAATTCCGATTTTGCAAAGGGATTTACGGGTCTAATGGGAAATCCGATGGCGATCGGTGAAGCATTTCAGATTACGAGCGATCAGTCTGTGACCTGGAATCAGATTTATCAGGCTGTGGCGGATGCACTGCATGTTGAATACAGGCCTTACTATGTTTCATCTGCATATCTTGATGCAGCAGGACCGTATGATTTTGAAGGAGCCTTGACTGGTGATAAGGCGAATACCGTAGTATTTGATAATAAGAAGCTGAAGAATGCAGTTCCCGGTCTGTGCATGAATGTCCGTATGGAGCAGGGAATCCGGAATACCGTGGATTATGTTCTTTCCCATCCGGAATGTCAGGTGGAAGATCCGGAATTTGATGCGTGGTGCGATAAGCTGATCGCAGTTCTGGAAAAGGCGAAAGAGGAGATGAAGATGTATGAGCAGCAAAAGTGATTCCAGTCAGATTACCAGAGATTATTTTGATTCCATATTGTTGGAAACCCGGTATTGGGACTCCGATCTTCCTTCTACGGAGATGGAATTATATGGAGAGACATTTGAAACTCCGATTATGACAGCAGCACTTTCCCATCTGCATGAAATTTGTGATAATGCCATGGCAGAGTTTGGAAAAGGTGCGAAGGATGCTGAGAAATGTGTGGGAGCTGATGAGTATCATGGCAAGAACCGGAGCAAAGTCCTTAAAGGAGATTGATCCTTCGGTCATTCATTACCGTCATTTCTGATGGTGTTCAGAACTTAGAATAAATTGTAGCTACTAAGACACTGAATAGCTGCAATTAATCTTTACAAAAAGATGGAGGAAGCGTTATGAAAATAGGATTGTCTGTTCCTTTAGCACATGAAACCCCGCAGCAGTGGGCAAAGAAGCATAGAGAACTCGGATGCGGATCCGTTGTGTTTCCGGTTAACTGTGAAGCTTCCCCGGAGACCATTGATGCTTATCGGAAGGCTGCGGAACAGGAAGGGTTAATCATTGCTGAGGTCGGCATTTGGAAAAATGTTCTTGCTGTGGATAACAGGGAACGGGAAGAGGCAGTTGCTTACTCGATCAATCAGCTGAAAATGGCGGATGAGATTGGTGCAAAATGCTGTGTGAATATTGTTGGTACACCGCATGGACCGATCTGGGATGGTGGATATCCCGGGAATTTTTCCAAAGAGACGTGGAAAATGGCAGTTGATTCCATACAGCACATTATTGATGAAGCAAATCCTGTGAACGCAAAGTTCAGTATTGAGCCGATGCCCTGGATGATTCCGACAGGTCCCGATGAATATCTCCGTCTGATCGGGGATGTAGACAGAAAAGCCTTTGGTGTGCATATGGATCTTATTAATATGGTAAATTGCCCACAGCGTTATTTCTTCGCAGAAGAATTTATGGAAGAATGCTTTTCGAAGCTGAAGGGAAAGATATTAAGCTGCCACATTAAGGATGTTCTTTTATTGAATGAATTTACCTTCCAGCTGAGGGAGTGCGCCTGTGGGGAAGGAACGTTACCGTTGGAGAAATATGCACAGCTTGCAACAGCAGAAAATCCAGACATGCCGATGATCATTGAGCATCTTCATTCGGATGAGGAATATTTACAGAGCCTTTCGTATCTGCAGAAAAGATTAAAAACGGATAGCTGTTGTTAGCGTTTTGCTTTGCAACACCGTTCGCGTGCGAAGAGTTCGCAGATGAACTCTTTATTTTCTCCTGACTGAATATTTACATTTCCAGAGCTGCCCTTGGGCGGCTCTTAATTTTTGGTAAAACTTGCTGAAATTTGGATTAAATTTCTGGTTAAATTTTCCCAAAAATTTTGTGTTCGGGGTGAGAGTTTTTTCGATTTTTTGTGCCTGATAAATAGAAGGGTATTTATCGCGCTTCCAGACAACCGGAAGGGGTCAAACGACATGTATGATACCGTAAGACGGGGCGGACAAGCCGACACGACACGAACAGGAGGAGAAAAGTCAATGAAGAAACGAATCATCAGCGTTCTGCTGCTGTGCTGCATGGTGCTTGGTCTTTTGCCGACGACCACCTTTGCCAACAACGGCGGCGCAAAAGCCATACAGATTGGCACAAGCGGGATCAGCGGTTATGACAGCACAAACAGCAGCTATGCCGGATGGCAACGTGGAGGTCAAGGCAATCTTTGCCATGATATCACAGCAGACATCTCCCGATCCGGTGAATGAAAATACCGGAATCCCGTCACTGCCGGAAAACAGTGGCACAGCATCTGCAGCCTACACGGATTCCGACACCAATAACGAAGTCGGCGCAGCTCCTGCAAGTCCATTTTCTGCGACACCCGGCACAGAGCCGGCTCCGGGTATCAAACCCGGTGCGGATAATACCAGGCGTACCACGCCAAAGGACGGCATCTCATTAAGGGAATGGCAGGACAAACGCGATACCACGACGATCACCGGTGACCAGCCTGCTGCGGACGAAGAGGCAGAAGAAGGAAATAACCCGTTTACCGATGTTTCTAAAGAGGACTGGTTCTATGATAACGTTATGTTTGTTTATGAAAACGGATTGATGGAAGGTATAAGCAGCACGCAGTTTGGCCCATATGAAACGCAGACGCGCGGCAGGATGGCAGAAATTCTCTGGCGTATGGAGGGCAGCCCTGCACCGAAGGTTAAAAACAGCTTTGCAGATGTGGAAGACGGGGCACGGTACGCAGATGCCATTGCATGGATCACAGAGAATGACATTTTAAACGGTTACAGCAAGGACAGCTTTGGACCCGGGGATCCCATCACCTGGGAACAGCTTGCAGTCATGTTCTACCGTTATGCAGAATACAATGGCTACGATATAAGTATCAAAGGAAGCCAGGACGAGCTGAAGGCTATGGACAGTGCCATGGATGATGCAGGAAAGGCTGTGCTGTGGGCGGTCAGCAATGGATTGATACGGGAAGAATCCGATGGACTGTCTGCTTTACAGGATCCGGTTTCCAGGGCGGAGATTGCTGCCATGCTCCATCGCTTCATTGATAAGTATAGGCTGGTACAGGGCATGACCCCAAATGGCCAGATGGACTGGATAGCACCGGAGGAGATGAATCCTCCGCAGACAGACAGGAGCAGAGTGCCGGGATGGATAGGAATTTCTCTCTGCGCAGCTCTTGCAGGAGGTTTTGTACTGTTTATGCTATGGCTCAGACGCAGACACAGGCAGGGGACTTAGTAAATGATCTGTCCCATCTGCTGTGAAGGTTGTGCACGGTATAAAACAGAGGTAACTGTGAGGGAACGGAACAGTTACAAATAGAGAATAAAAAGAAACAGATGCCGGGTTATGTAAGGAATGCTTTTAAGTCTTCAATCTTTTCTTCACCGGCTTTGCGGCCAAGGTCATAGGTTGCCTGTAGTTTTACAGGATCCTTTTCCACACGGCTGACAGGGAGGGCTTCGTCCAGTCGGAAGACAAAGACGGAGCCTTCTTTTTCTTTCTCAAAAATATAATCCAGAGTATCATTATAAACAAGGTGTCGGTTTTCATTTGTTTTGATAAATTCCAGATAAGCCCTGTATTTGTGACGGATAAGCGGCATCAGGCTGTTTGGGCTTTTGCGGTAATCCTTCGGCTACGTAAGAATAATGACATTATGGTTGAATCCCATCGGTTCAAACCGGCGGACCGGAATGGAATCAGCCACTTCAAAAAATCCTTACGATAAATCCGAAGAACTCTTCCTTCACCCACACATGGAAATCGCTCCAGCTGTACCCATTTCGTGATTGTTGCAGATGTCTTTGAAATCCACTTCTTGTTATCATATACCCGGATTTCAAAAATATCTTTATACCGGCTTGCCCTCGTAATGACCGACAGCTTTATCTGATACATTTTTCAAAGAAATTTCAGACAAATCTGCAGATTCCAAGCTTTCATTTTTTTATTTAGCTTACTCCATTATCACATCCACTGTAGTACAATTTCCGGGGAGCTTTTTTGTATGATCAGATCCCTTTTTTTATTTTGATTATAAAAAAAATGCGACAACAGGTTATTATTAACCTTTGTCGCAAATAAAATGTTCCCAGCGGGAATCGAACCCACAACTAGTGCTTAGGAGTTCAAGTCCCCACTGGAAATCTATGACTAGTTAGATTAATATAAGTCAAGGAAAGACTTGATTTTACTGACTTTCCTGTAAATCCATGTCAAAATAAGAAAACTGAAAATCATCTAAGTTAAGCACCTCTCGCTGACAAATGAGTGACACTGTCACCCT
>FR894512.1 GCA_000436115.1 Firmicutes bacterium CAG:534
TCCGAAAAGCCTTGTATTTACAGTGTTCCTAATAGGAAGTAATCATAGGTTCTTTACCATTCAATAGTCCCTTTAAGTCCATCTGCTCAATACCATATTCATCATAATGACAATCTACAATATCTGCTGCATTTTCTGTGACAAATCTTTTTACATCCTCAATATCGGCTCCTACTATTTCAGCAACCGATACATACATCTCATTCTTTCCCAAAGTATTTAAGTACATCTTTTCTCCATTTCTCAGCAGGCACATATTCAAGAATATTCTCCGGTGCTACTATCATGTCTGGCTTCATATATGCAAATATTTGTGATGCCGAATCACCAAAAGCACTTTCAACTGCTCTTGATATTAATAATCTCCTTAATTCGCACCAATTTTCTCGCCGATCCTCATTATATTCTCTCTCATTTCCATAAAATGTGAAATACGTAAAATCTTTTAATTTACTTTTATATTTTACAACATACGGTTTACACAGATTCTTCCATTTTATATCAATCCCCTTTGTCGCATCATTCAAAGATGATAATGTATAGAGAAATTCTGGTGCTTCATGAATAGTTGAATAATCATAAATGTCCTTACAGAACAGAAATGCATTGATTTGAAAATCATAATATATCTTATGTCCAATCTTATGCAGTTGCTCTTTTCTTCTTGAAATCACATCTAAATCCGTATACTTTTCATAATCCACATCAAAAGCAGTTCCACCTATGTACATTAGCTTACTTTCAATATCAAAACTTATATCATATTCCTTTAAAAATCTACAAAGTGCAGTATCATTACTTAATACCCACTGCAAATTTCGTAATCCATTTTTCTTTATTTCTGCACATTCGTCATTGCAAGTGGTGACTTGAAATACCACCATCTCTATGTTTTCAACATCTAATTTATCTATTAACGAACGGTATTTATTATAAAACACATCAAAATCATTATGACATTCTATAACATAAGTTTCAATTAGTTCACCTTGTTTTATCTGTAATGCTTCATGTAACCAATAATACGATGCATCCGGATTTGTAAGGTCATAATACATAACACACCTTCTTTCTGTACTATTCTCTGCTCTTTACCATTTCAAAAAACCTATCAAGAATTCCAACTTCATCCAATGGAGCAACCGAATGCAAAAATCCGGGATTCTCCCGATTTGCTTCCATAAGCAGCTTATCGATGAGTAAAATATTATCAATCTGAATCTTTGATAAGCCCTCAATATCCTTTCTACGCTGATTTACACTTGTGGAGTTTATGTACTTAAACAGTTTACCAAGAATCCCTGCTACTACATCAGATAACTGCACGAATATATCTGTTTCAGATTTCACAAACTTAAAATTATCTGCCATATTCTCCCCCTGTGCTATCTGTCTCTTTACTATATCCTGCACTGTCGTTTCCTCGTCAAATATATGTGTTGACTTCTGATATTTCCGGATAGGATCAGCATAAAATTCTGCATAATTTTCCTGCATGATATAATCATCATTATCATGCAAAAATACCAATTCATCACTCTTTGACGCTCTTGCAAGCATTCCGGTAAGAAACTTTTCTTCTTCCTTCATTTCTCTCCTGCTTCCAAGTAAAAATAGTAATTCATTGCAAAATCTCTCTACATCCTCCCTCTGTATATTGGGATATTTATATTTGAACATCAATATTTGCAGTTCATCTGCTTTTCCTTTGAACATATAATAAAATACACTCTTCATTTTAAAATAGTTATATCCAAATTCACTTATTTCATCAGGTTTTACAATAGAATCAAATATTTCAACAAGTGTATAAAACAGGTTGTTCACATTCGTGTAATGAATATAAAAGGGCGATTTATCTATCCATAATAGAGTCTCAAACAAGCGTTTTTCCTTCACACACTGTAAAAAATCACCTTTTGCATATAGTTTTTTAAATTTAATCTCTTCTACATTTCCCTGCAACTTCAAAGGTTTTCTAAATGATTCTAGCGATACATCAACAGTATCTTCCTCTTTTTTTACCAACCCTGCCAACACAAAATCTGCTGTATAATCCGTATTAAACTGTTGTTTACTATCATCAACCCAAAATTTTCTACAATTATTACTTTCATCATAATAGAATACATACTTTGTTTGATTGTTAATGCCCCACATATCACACAATTCCTGTTGCAAGGAAACTAATGGATCTATATTTCTTTCATTATCCATAGAATGAATACCTCCCAAATCTTTATATTTCCAACAGAAATATTAAAATCTATTATATTTACTCATTAATCCCTCTATTTTTTCCCTATCCAGAAAAATTAAGTTATTCTTTATAGGGTATTCCGTCACACCTTCTATTATTTTTTCTACTGCGTTTTGTGTAAATTTCCCTGAAATCGCAATAATAACTTTAGATACTCTTACTTTATTTCTCGAATACACATCATAATATGGCATTGTAAAAGAATCTTTCGCTTGTTGAATCAATTCATTAATCTCTCCCTGAGCGCCACCAGATACATCTCCATACTTTACCTGCACTCCATAATACTCATAATCATCAAATTCCGTTCTGCGTGCAAATGTAATATCTTTTCCAAATTCCTTGTTTCCATGATTATATTTCACATTCGCAAATCCCAACTTACGAAACAATGGAAGTAATATCTTAATTGTAAATTCATTTTCTTTTGCACAATCATCTATTTTAGAAAACGGAGAACCTAAAGTAATATCCGTTGCACCTTCGATTTCACCATATATCTGTTCCATATTGCTCAGCAATTCACTCATATCATCCGTATAAATTTTTGTACTATACGCCAGATGGATATAGGCTCCATCATCATCATAGTTTTCTAAATAGACATCCCCTACCTCTTTTGAACGCTCTTCTATTACATCCCTTTTTGTCTCCATATATAGTTTAAGTCCTATTGGTCCATCCCAATATTTTCTAGTAATCAGTTCATCATAAATAACCTGAAACTCATTTTTACCAACTTTTACAAAAGTCATGGGAACAGATACCATTATTACTGAAGAATCTTTTGACTCACATACTTCAATTTCGAAATTATCTGGAATATCCTCAACTCTTATTTGTTTTAAGACAGCTTTGGGGATAATTGCCCTTTCTTCATCTTCAACATATTCTTCACCATCTATCACAAAAGAACACATATCTTCTTCATTAGAATACACAACCGTTGCCATTTCTTTGCCTCCTAACTTTATATCCTTACTTCTATATCGGAATAAACTATCTTCTTTTCCATACTAAAACTCCAAACTATCCGCATTGAGCAGAAAATATTTCATGCCCATGATTACAAATCCTTCCTCATTTCTCCAAGGCTTTTTTGTTCCATTTACTATAACAATCTTCTTAAATGAATCCGGAATGTTTCGGAATGAATTAAGTTCCTGTGTCTGCTTTTCCTCAGAAGTCATATCATAAGCTACCTGAATGTAATATCTCTGACTGCCCTGGTTCACTACAAAATCAACCTCTAACTGCTTATGAACCCTCTTCCCTTCACTATTCTTTGCAAATACATCCACAATACCGACATCCACATTGTAACCACGCACAAGCAACTCATTATAAACTATGTTCTCCATAATATGAGTCGGCTCCTGCTGTCTGAAGTTCAGTCTGGCATTTCTAAGTCCAACATCCGAAAAATAGTATTTCAAGTTTGCCCCAACATATTTTCTACCCTTAATATCATATCGGTCCGCTTTAGAAATCAAAAATGCCTCTGCCAAATAATCAATATGGTTGGATATAGTTTTATTACTATAATTGATACCTCGTTCACTTTTGAAAGTATTTGATATTTTAGTTGGATTGGTAGGGGCTCCTATGGCAGAAGCAAGAATATCCACCAAAGTTCCAATCTCATCAACATTTTGAATCCTATTTCGCTCTACCACATCCTTGATATAAACATTGGCAAATATATTTTTTAGATACTCAGCCTTTTGGCGTTCCACAGAAAATTGTGCTACCTGTGGCAACCCACCGTATATCATATATTCCTCCCATGCATCATCATAATCTCCATCAAAAGCCGCATAAAACTCTGCGAAGGACAGCGGATAAATTCTGATTTCATCTCCTCTGCCTCTAAATTCAGTTACAATGTCGCTAGATAAAAATTTAGAATTACTGCCAGTTACATACACATCTATGTTGCTGATACGAAGTAAACTATTCAGCACTTCCTCAAATCGTGGCATAAACTGTACTTCATCCAAGAGCAGATAATACTTCTGGTCATCTTTCATTGCATCTTTAATATGCTGATAACACTTCTTTGGATCTCTCAGCTCCTCATTTTCAATGCCATCCAAAGCAATCTCAATGATGTGGTCATTATCCACGCCACTCTCCAATAAGTATTTCTTAAACAATACAAATAACAGGAATGATTTCCCACATCTCCTGATTCCCGTGATAATCTTTATCATCCCATTATCTTTTCTTATCTTTAACTGTTCAAAGTATGAATCTCTCTTAATCTCCATAATATCACTCCTTGTTTTTGTGCATTGCACGAATTTTAGTAATGCTATTTTATCACTGAATTATTTTTATTTCAATAGCCATTACTATTTTTTGTGCATTTGCACTTTTTTATGTAATGATTAAGTTATATATCCAAAAAAGGGATACCACCTCAAGTGATACCCCTAAAACTCTATAGGCTCTTACCCTTTACTTCAGGCTTCTTTACCTCTGACACCACCGCTGTCTCTGCTTTTCCTGACTGTTGATATGCTTCAAAGGCATCTGCCCCATACTGAAATTCCGGCTCTGCCACAGCTCCAAGCATGGAAGGCTCTGCCATTTCCACATCTTTCATTTGCTCTGGTTCTTTGGCAAGACTTTCCACCTTATCAAGTGCCTCATCCAGATGTTGCTCCATTCTCTGAAACAGCTTTTTCTTTGCCTCAAAAGGCTTTTTCACAAGCTCTGTTTTGGAGAACTTCTTTTCCTTTTCGGAATAATCAACCGTTTCCTTATCTGCAAAGGTACGGAAGGTATTAGCAATCTTCTGTCCGGCTTCCCTCATACCGCTACCAAAGGCATCCAATTTATTTATGGTATGCTCTGTCTCTGCAATACTCTTACGGACATTCTCACGAACAGACTCCAGCTTATCCTTAATCCCTAAGAACTCCGACACCTTATGAAGTGCCGCTTTGCCCTTCGCTTTTGCCTCAGACACAATTTCAGAAGCCTTTGCTTTTACCTCTGTTTTGATTTCAAACAACTGCTGCTTCATCTTCTGGCATTGCTGTTCTAAGGATTCCACAGCCTTACGGACGGTTGCCTTTAAGGTCTTATCTGCTTTTTCCTGCTCCATCTTTTCAAGTTGTTTACGAACACTTGATAATTCCTCTGTCACCTGCTCAAGCCTCTTGCCCATACCATCAATCAAAGCCGCCATCTCAAATACATCATTGGCAGCTTCTTTCTGCTGATTCTGATTAAGAAGTGCGATAAGCTCCTGAATGATTTGGTCTTTTGACAATTCCATATTCTGTACTTGATCCATCGTATTCTCCTTTCCCATAAGGCATAGCAGATGATTATGCTATGCCTTATGAATAGTTATTCCTCATTCTTAACGAAAGGGAAGATTTCTGTCTGTCTGTCTGTCTGCTTTCTGCTCTTTCCATGCTCTGTGAGGTTGCCTGCTCCATTCCCTGATTCATGGCTTTGTCGTCTTGTTTTCCTCGCTGGCTAATTCCACCAGCTCGTCCATGAACTGAATTAACTCTCGCTTTGTCATTGCTATCTGCTCTCTCCTTCCCAATAAAATAGGACCGGATAAGCTGATAGATATATCAGAGCTAATTCGGTCCAAAAAATTCTTCTTTATAATTGCCTAATTCTTTTGTATAATCAAAAATAGGCAGGACCTAATCAGCAAATATCAAATTGCGTGGTTGTTCCACTATATTTACCAACTAGTCCTACCTTGCATTCTATGTGTAAAAACACCTCACCTTCTGAATACATTGGTTAGTAAGTATTCTGTTGTATCTTGCGCAAGAGTACACTATTTCGTGGTCAATGAAATAGGACTAGAACATCAAGAAACCCTTTATTTTACTAGCTTTCCTGTTGTTGCTCCCATTATAACTCGTGAACATTCCCTGGACAATCCCAAGTACCCAATATAGCAAAAGACCTGGATTCCGTTTTTGATGTGGAA
>FR894513.1 GCA_000436115.1 Firmicutes bacterium CAG:534
AGTCGAGACGGTGGCTCTTCTTTCCAAGGGAGTAGCCGAAAAAGATACATGAGTACACAAAAAGTATGGACTCATAGCTTTATGATCATGAGGTAGGTGATAGTTGTGTTTACCAATAAAGAAATTTATAAGATTGCAATGGAACAATCTGCAATAGATTCAAATTGTAAGTGGGAAGATTTTTTGAAAAAAGATAATGTAGTAGTCATTTCAGCGGCAAACCCGGCAGCCAGACGATATTTAAAGCTTCCACATGTATGTGATCTGACCACTTATGGAAATAATATTGTTGCAACCATTTCGGAAGAATACAGGGATATTGTAGAAAGTTATATCAGCAAATATGCCGTGGAGCATTGCTTTGAAACACCTAATATGCATGTCCTTAATGAAGCCTTTAAGCCATATGGTTTGGGAGTATGTTTTATGGCAGAGTATTTTTTGCCAGATATGGATATACTTAGGGCTTTGCCGTGCAACCTGGAGACAAGAGTGCTTGAGCAAGCTGATTTTGTGGATTTGTATAAGCCTGAATGGAGCAATGCTTTATGTGAAGATAGAAAGCATTTAGATGTGCTTGGTGTTGGAGCCTATGATGGCGGAAAATTAATTGGCTTAGCAGCCTGTTCAGCCGATGGTGACACCATGTGGCAGATCGGAATTGATGTATTGCCGGAATATAGAAGACAGGGGATTGCATCAGCATTGACCAGCCGACTTGCGGTGGAAATTCTTGAAAGAGGCAAGGTTCCGTTTTACTGTTGTGCATGGTCTAACATTAGGTCAGCAAGAAATGCCATTAAGAGCGGATTTCGGCCTGCATGGGCACAGATGACGGTAAAGCCGTTTGATATGATAAATGAAATGAATGGTCATGGGGAAAGATAAAGGCGCGAGACATAAAATGCGAACAGAACAAGTTGAACTTACGGTATTATGCCTGATACATAATGAAGACAGCTATTTACTCCAAGACAGAGTAAAGAAAGACTGGAAGGGATATACACTTCCAGGGGGACATATTGAAACGGGAGAGTCTATTGTTGACGCAGTTGTCAGGGAAATGAAAGAAGAAACTGGTCTTACGATTAAAGCTCCACGGCTTTGCGGTGTAAAGCAGTTCCCAATCGAAGGCGGTCGTTATATTGTATTTCTTTTTGAGACAGACCAGTTTGAAGGTAAGCTTGTTGATTCTGAAGAAGGTAAGATGCATTGGGTCAAGATTTCAGAGCTTTCAAATGTGAATTTGGTTAATGACTTCGAGGAGCTTATCGAAGTTATGATGAGCAATATTCTGACGGAGTTCCAGTATGTAGTTGAGAATGATGAGTGGATTGTTGTAAAGAAATAATATTGCATAGATGGAGTAGTCCGTTGAGGAAATATGTTCCCGGATTTCAGATTTGCATAAAGATCAGATTTCCAATATCGCCCACAAAGCACAAGAACCTATTTTCATTTCCCAAAACGGATATATCGGTTGGGGTGTAATGAGCAGTGAACTATATGATAAATTCGCAAGAATGAATTGGATCGACCAAGCAATCTTTGAGTCCGAGCAGGAAATTGCAAACGGAGCAGAAGCGGTTGATGCTGAAAAAATTTTTGCGGAATTGGACAAAAAACATTTTTAATAAATATAAGGTAAAAGTCAACTTCAGAGCGCCTAGATAGCTAATCCAAGATATATTGCATAAACGTTTTCGCAGCAAAGGATAAGGAACGCTTATCTTTTGCTATAATTGCCATGGTTCGTAAAATCGGATCCTTTGTAGACAGGACGGCCACATTATAAGATGTTTTCTGAAGAACAAGTTCTTTGTGATTTTTAGGAAGGACGGCAACAAATGGATCGGATTTTACAAATTGTGTTTCAAGTCCCTTGACTGCAGCAGGGTTTACAAATCCGAAATCTACCGCTCCAGTCTGCACCCATTCACAAATACTGCTATAATCTCCCTGATGTCTAAGAAAATAGAAACAAACCAGAAACATATGAATCAGGATAACCGGGTTGTTATCGAGAAGCGATTGGATGCTTCCGTATCTTTCAGGGCAATAGGTATTGATCTGGGTAAGGATCCAACCACAATCGCAAAGGAAGTAAAAAAGCACAGAGTATTTCAGGGACACAACAAGTTCGATGAAAAACCTTACCGATGTGCTAATGCCAGGGATTGTCATAGGAAAAACGTATGCAGTACTGTCCTGTTCTGCAGGCGTGAGTGCAGGAACTGTAATAAATGCCACATCTATTGCTTGGATTACAAGCCCTTCGACTATCATTGTCCCCTGACTGACAAAGCTCCCTTCGTCTGCAACGGATGTCCCAAAAAGAACCCATGCAGACTTGATAAATACTACTATAGGGCAGTGCGTGCCCAGAATGAGTATAAAACAATACTCATGGAATCTCGCAGAGGCATAAACTTAGCGGAAGAGGAACTGGCCGCCCTGGATGCAACGGTAAGTCCCCTGATACTCAATGGGCAATCACCATACATGATTCTTCAAAATCATCCTGAGATTACCCAGTGCGAGAAGACCATTTATAACTACATCGATCAGGGCACCTTGTCAGTATGCAACCTTGACCTGCCCAAACGGGTTACATACAAGCCCCGCCAGGCACATGCATCGGAGATGGATAATACAGGTATTTTTGAAGGCAGAACCTACAAAGATTATGAAGCATTATTCATAAAGGAATATCCGGATAGTCGGGCATGCGGACATTTTTTTAG
>FR894514.1 GCA_000436115.1 Firmicutes bacterium CAG:534
AAGCTGAGCCACACCCCGCCGGTCATGTCCTGTTGTGTTCTCACGCAACGCAAGATACATTATAATATACCCCTAAAGATCTGTCAACAGCTTTTTTTTAGAACTTTTTTGCATTTTTTACGGATTTTTCTATGCTTGAAAGCTGAATAATTATGCAGATGAATTGACAAGAGAATAGAAATCCTATAAAATTAATGTTGTTTTAAGTAAATGCAGGTATGACCTGCGAGAAGGAGGAAGTATTATGAAAAAAGCATTAGCACTTGTACTGTGTGCAGCTATGACTTTTGGTATGCTCACAGGATGCGGTTCCAAGGAAGCAGCAACTGAAGAGACTGCAGCAGCTACCGAGGAAACCGGAGAAGCAGAGGCTTCAGAAACCGAAGATGCAGCAACCGAGGAAGCTGCAGAGACAGAAGACGCAGCAGCAGACACAACTGCTTCTGATAAGAAGTGGGTTGTTGCAACCGATACGGTATTCAAGCCCTTTGAGTACACCAATGAAAACGGCGAGTTCGTTGGTATTGATGTTGACCTTTTAGCAGCAATCGCAGAGGATCAGGGATTTGAGTATGATCTTCAGAGCCTTGGATGGGACGGCGCAGTAGCAGCAGTTCAGTCAGGCCAGGCAGACGCTATCATTGCAGGCGCAACCATTAAGCAGGAAAGAATTGACTCCGGCTGGATCTTCTCCGATGGATATTATGATGCAACCCAGACCTTTGTTGTAAAGGGTGACAGCGATATTGCGAGCTTTGAAGATCTTGCAGGAAAGAACGTAGCTGTAAAGAACGGTACTGCAGGTATGGATTTTGCAAACAGCTTAAAGGATCAGTATGGCTTTACCGTTACTGTATTTGAAGATTCACCGACCATGTATCAGGATGTTATCCTTGGAAACTCCGCTGCATGTGTAGAAGATACACCGATCATGGCAGTGTCTATTAAGGAAGGCGACCTTGACCTGAAGATCCCTGAGGGAATGGAAAGTGAAGGAGCTCCTTACGGACTGGCAATCATGAATGCTGACAATCAGGCACTGCTTGATATGTTCA
The DNA here is from genome assembly GCA_000436115.1 of Firmicutes bacterium CAG:534. Lineage (GTDB taxonomy): Bacteria > Bacillota > Clostridia > Lachnospirales > Lachnospiraceae > Suilimivivens. Next base: position 1,056 of record FR894514.1, read on the forward strand.
ACCAGGGACTTGCCAACATTAAGGCAAATGGCAAATACCAGGAGATCCTGGATAAATATTTGAAATAATCCGTCTGAAATTTGCGTGAGGGATTCTTAGAATTCCTCACGTTTTTTCATAGTAGGAAAAGGAAAGCTTTGCTGCTATGAAAAAACGTGAGGACAACAGAACGATAAAAGATAAGGAGAATGGAGAACTATGTTAGCGATTATTCAGAACTATAGCGGAATGCTTTGGGCAGCACTTGGAAAAACATTGCTGCTTACCCTGCTGTCACTTCTCTTTGCCATGGTCATTGGTATGATCTTTGCTTTGATGAATGTGAGCAAGAGCCGTGTGCTGAACTGCATCGGTACGGTGTATGTGGATGCGGTAAGAGGAGTGCCCCTTATCGTACTTGCTTATTTTATTTACTTTGGTATTCCGGCGGGAGCACAGATGCTGGGCTTTTCAAACTTCCGTTTTTCAGCCCTGCAGGGCGGTACCATAGCGCTTGCCATGAACTGCGGCGCATATATGGCGGAAATTATCCGTGCCGGTATCCAGAGCGTGGATAAGGGACAGATGGAAGCAAGCCGCAGCCTGGGGCTTACTTATGGAAAGAGCATGCGCCTGATCATTATCCCGCAGGCAGTAAAGACCATGATCCCTTCTATTATTAATCAGTTTATCATTACCCTTAAGGATACGTCGATCCTTTCTGTTATCGGATTCCCGGAACTTACCAATATGGGTAAGACCATCAGCGGCAATACCTTTAAGGTGCTGCAGACATGGGCTATCGTAGCGATCTTCTATATGATGGTGATCATTACGCTCAGCAAGATCGCAAAGCGCATTGAAAGGAGTGTTAATCGTGGAAAATAGAAAGGTTATGGTTCATGTACAGAACCTGAAAAAGAATTTTGGAAAGCTGGAGGTATTAAAAGACCTCAGCATTGATATTATGGAAGGGGAGGTTGTGGTACTGATCGGGCCTTCCGGAAGTGGAAAATCTACATTCCTGCGCTGCTTAAATCAGCTGGAAACAGTTACCTCAGGAACCGTTTTGGTAGACGGACAGGATGTGACGGATAAGCATACGGACATTAACAAGGTTCGGGAAAACATCGGAATGGTGTTCCAGCATTTTAATCTTTTTAACAACAAGAACGTGCTGGAAAATATTACGCTGGCTCCGGTTGAGCTGAAGCTGATGACCAAGGACGAAGCCAAAAAGAAAGGAATGCAGCTGCTTAAGAGAGTGGGACTGGACAGCAAGGCAGACGCTTATCCCAGCCAGCTTTCAGGAGGACAAAAGCAGAGGGTTGCCATTGCAAGAGCCCTGGCTATGAACCCGGATATCATGCTTTTTGATGAACCGACTTCAGCCCTGGATCCGGAAATGGTAGGAGAAGTGCTTGCCGTTATGAAGGAGCTGGTGGCAGATGGCATGACCATGGTAGTGGTTACCCATGAGATCGGTTTTGCAAGGGAAGTGGCAGACCGTGTGGTATTTATGGACGGAGGCTACATTGTGGAGCAGGGAACGCCGGAAGAGGTGATCAACCATCCGAGAGAGCCCAGAACCATCGACTTTTTAAATAAGGTTTTATAACAGACAGGATCATTTTGGAGGTGTGTGCATGAGAAAGATCATTACCATCAGCCGTGAATTTGGCGCCGGAGGAGGCGCTATCGGAAAAGCTGTTGCCAGTGAGCTTGGCTATGAATATTATGACAAGGCAATTATCCTTCGTGCCGCAAAGGAAGCCAACATTGATGTGGCAAGCGGCTATCGCTGGGATGAAAGCGTGCCCATTAATTTCGGATTTGCCCAGAGCCTGTTTGACTTTTATAATAAGCCCTTTAATGAAAAGCTTTTTGAAGCACAGAAGGAAGTGATCCGCAAGATCGGAGAAAAGGGAAACTGCGTGATCGTAGGACGTAACGCCAATGCCATTTTAAGTGAGTTCGATCATGCCCTGCATGTTTTTATCACAGCCAACATCAGATGGCGTATCGAGCACTCCCTGGAAGTATTTCCTGATGCGACAGACGAAAAGATCGCAGACCAGCTTGCAGCCGTTGACAAACGCCGCCGTAAGTATTGCGCTTATTATACCAACACGGAGTTTGGGGACGCCCGTTACTATGACCTCTGCCTGAAAACCTCAGACCTGGGCATTGAAACCTGCACAAAGGTGATCTGTGACCTGGCGAGAAACACCTAAGGCAGCAGAGTCGTAAAGGCCGACTTGCATATTTTACATAATCCTGTATAATGGGAAAGCATGCATTTATACAGGAAGGATTGAAGATTATGGAATTAGTAGAAGAAAAAGAAAATAAAATGGGGGTCATGCCGGTTAACAAGCTGTTAATGAACATGTCCCTCCCTATGATGATTTCGATGCTGGTACAGGCGCTTTATAACGTGGTAGACAGCATTTTTGTATCCCGGATTGATGAAAACGCCCTGACGGCAGTTTCCATGGCATTTCCCATTCAGTCTCTGATGATCGCACTTGGAGTGGGAACCGGAGTAGGTGTGAATGCCCTGCTTTCCAGATCCCTTGGGGAAAAGGATTATGACAGGGTGAATAAGGCAGCCGGAAACGGCATTTTTCTGGCCGGGATTAATTATCTGGTCTTTTTGCTGGTTGGAATTCTGGTGACAACGCCTTTTTACTTAAGCCAGACGAAGGATGCCCAGATCCTTTCTTATGGGCAGCAGTATCTGACGATTATCTGCTGCTGTTCTTTTGGAATGTATGGGCAGTTTATCTTTGAACGACTGTTACAGTCAACGGGAAGAACCTTTTATACCATGATCACCCAGAGCATTGGTGCGATCATAAATATCATTCTGGATCCCATTTTTATTTTCGGATATTTTGGGGTTCCGAAGATGGGAGTGGCAGGCGCTGCCATTGCAACTGTTATCGGCCAGATCGTTGCGGGAACCATTGCCCTTGTGATCAACATCAAGAAAAATGACGAGATCCAGTTAAAGCTGAAGGGCTTCCGCCCGGATGGAAAGATCATTGCCTGGATTTATGAGGTGGGAATTCCCTCTATTATCATGCAGGCTATCGGTTCTGTGATGATCTATGGAATGAACAGGATCCTGATCGCTTTCAGTTCCACGGCGGTAGCGGTGTTTGGCGTTTATTTCAAGCTCCAGAGCTTCATCTTTATGCCAGTATTCGGGCTGAATAACGGAATGGTACCGATCATTGCCTATAATTACGGAGCAGGGAAAAAGGACAGACTGATCAAAACCCTAAAGCTCAGCATCATTTATGCAGTAGGTCTGATGCTGCTTGGCGTTATTATCTTCCAGCTCTTCCCGGCCCCTTTGTTTGCCCTGTTTGACGCTTCGGAAACCATGATTGCCATCGGCATTCCGGCGCTCAGGATCATCAGCTTAAGCTTTATATTTGCCGGTTTTTGTATTGTATGCGGATCCCTTTTCCAGGCGCTTGGAAACGGTGTATACAGTATGGTGGTTTCCATTGCAAGACAGCTTCTGGTGCTGCTGCCGGTAGCCTATCTGCTTTCCCTCTCTGGAAAGGTAGAAGCGGTGTGGTGGGCATTTCCCATTGCAGAAATCGTTTCTCTGTCCTTAACGGTGTTTTTCATGTTCAGGATCAACCGCAAGGTGATAAGCAGGATCGGCGAAAGCTCGGAGGCTTAGGCAGGTTATGTACCCCGAGCCGGGCAGATTAGTGCTTGACAGTGCTATGCCGGGATGATAAGATAGCTTACATGAGATTTTGCCCTGTGGGCAAAAGAGGCGGAACTGATGGAATTGGCAGACATGCAAGATTTAGGTTCTTGTGCCGCGAGGCGTGTGGGTTCAAGTCCCACGTTCCGCAGTATTAGAGACTTTTTATCTTAATTTTATTAAGGTGAAAGGTCTTTTTTATTTGGTAAATTGTAATAAAATAGAGACATCACCCAAAAAGAGTCTAGCATGCTAAATCGAAAGGAGAAAGCACGCTATGAGAAGAAGGAAAGTTATGGAGTAAAAAAACATTAAGGTACAAAAGGCATTTGAGGAATTTTTAGAAGAACATAAAGCTAAAAATACAAGTGATAACACTTTAGATACTTATAAGTTACATATAGACAGCTTTATGGATATTACTGACTGTCAGTGGCTTACTACGGCAATGCTAGATAAGAGTTTCTACACATACTTTATTACAGAACTGCAAGAAGAAGGTCGAAAGAAGGATACAACAATAGCAAGTAAATGAAAGTCAGGTTGTCGAGTGGAAAGAGTCATGGCAGGATAAATATCTCGAATGGATCTGTGGTCATGCCAATGCACAGGGTGGAACTCTTTATATTGGTATTGATGACAATGGTAACGTCCTTGGATTAGAAGAAAAGATTGTAAAAAAGTTGTTGGAGGATATTCCCAACAAGATTACTGCGGCCTTTGGTATGACATGTGACGTTAACCTTAGAACGAAAGATAAAAAGAAGTATATTCAAATCGAAGTAAAGAAATCAAAGCTTCCGTTAAATCTGCACGGTAGATATTATTATCGAACCGGAAGTGTAAAAAAAGAGATTACCGGGTTTGAACTTACTGAATTCATTATAAAAAGTACGGGAACATCATATGATGAAATGACATCTGATATTCCAAGAGAGAAGCTTACATTTGAGTCACTTAGGAAAAGATATCTGAAAGCAACGCGTCTTTCATTGGCACTTGATGATGACCTTGTAAGCTTTAAGCTTATGCAAGAAGACGGACAAATGACTAATGCAGGGATTCTGTTTGCGGATCAGTGGAATATTCATCATTCAAGAATTTTTTGCACAAGGTGGAATGGTCTTGAAAAAGCCAATTCTACACAGGACGCACTTGATGATGCGGAATATACAGGTGGGCTTATAGAGCTTTATGACAGTACTATGTCCTTTATTAAAAATAATACAAAAAAAGGATGGCGCAAAGACAATGATAAGCGTGTGGAACTGCCGGACTATCCGGAGCGAGCTTTAGAAGAGGGATTGGTTAATGCTCTTATCCACAGAAGCTATCTTCAGACAGGAGCTCACAGCCAGGTAGATATTTATGATGATAGGATTGTCATCACTAATCCCGGAGGAATGTTTGATGGTTCAGAGGTTCAGTTGCTGGATATAAGGCATGTACCGTCAAAACTGCGAAATCCGATTCTTGCAGATGTTTTTGGAAGAATGCGGCTTATGGAGCGAAGGGGAAGTGGATTTAAGAAAATTCTTGATGCGTATGAGGCAGAGGAACGATATAAGGAAGAACTAAAGCCTGTGTTTTATACGGATGGTTATAATTTCTTCCTTACGCTTTGGAATCTCAATTATGCCTATGATAAAGCGCAAAATAAAGCGCAAAATAAAGCGCAGAAAAGCCGGATGACTGACCGTGAGTATATATTGCTGCTTCTTAAGGAAAATCCGTCATTAACGCAGGTCGAGTTGTCAGAAATGATGGATAAGTCCAGAAGAACAGTACAAATGCTAATGAAAGAGTTGCTGGACGAAGGCACGATTGAAAGAATCGGATCCAAGAAAAAAGGTTCATGGCTTGTGAAATAATAAAAGAGGTGATTTAGGTGGAAGATTTTACAATAAATGAGATGCAGGATATGCAAAGAAAATTACAAGACAAGTATAAAGAAAAATGGGAATCCATCGGCCCGGAGACAGGAAAGAATAAACTCCTGTGGATGATTGGAGAAATTGGAGAGGTCATAGACATCGTTAAGAAGAATGGTGGAACAAAAGCATGCTCTGATGCGAAACTCAGAAACAACTTAGTTGAAGAAATGGCAGATGTTCTCATGTATTACAATGATGTGATGCTTTGCTATGGTATTTCGGCAGAAGAATTGAAGCAGTCATATTTGGAAAAGTATAAAAAGAATATGGGGAGATGGTAACAATGAAGGCAATTTTGACAAGTTCACTCGGTGGGCAAGTAAAAATAGATGGTAAGAGGCTTCCGGCTAAGCTGCCGGAAACCAACGGATTATTAAAGTGTATTAAGGATGTTTGGAAAAAGATTCCAAGGTAATGATCATCAGCGGATCTCCTGAATATTTTGACAAAAATGACAGCGTATTATTCTGTCTGAAAGGAGCATTTTCCCTAAGTGAGCTCGGTACCTCGGAAGTGTTGATGTGTGATGAACGGAACAAAGAGATCATAGAACGACTTCCCGAAATAGATGTGCTGATCCTGGCCGGAGGACATGTGCCGACGCAAAACAGTTTTATGAAGACTATAGGGTTAAAAGAACGCCTGCAGTCTTGGGACGGTTTGCTGATCGCCTGGAGCGCCGGATCCATGAACTGTGCGGAAATGGTTTATGCGGGCCCAGAACTTCCGGGGGAGGCAATTGATCCGAATTATCAAAGATGGATCTGTGGTCTTGGAATAACGAAAACTAATATTTTCCCTCATTTCGAGACACTAAAGGATGAAATGCTTGACGGAATGAGGCTGATAGAGGATATTACATACTCCGACAGCATGGGACACGAGATAATCGCTTTGAATAATGGAAGCTTCATTGTTGTAGACAATGGAACAGAGGTTCTTTATGGGGGAGCGTATAGCATTAAGAATGGAGAGCAGAGACAAATCTGCACAGACGATAAATGGATACAGTTATAAATAGTTTTGTAGAAAAATCAAAAGAAATCTTACAGGATAACCTGGTGATTGCAAAACAACTGGCCCGGATGCAAAATGTTCCCCACATGTCTGCGCAGGCAGTAAGAGGCGCGGTAGGGCATAACGGGATCTCCATTATCATTCCCTGCCATCGTGTAGTGGGAACAAATGGCAGCCTGACGGGATATGCGGGAGGAATTGATAAGAAAGTGGCGCTGCTTGAGATGGAGCATGCAGATATGAGCCGCTTCTTTGTTCCAAGGAAGGGAACTGCTCTTTAACCGATAAAATACAGAAACGAGGCGTCTTACAGTGAAGCATGAGGATACAGTGAAGCAGTCATTTAAAATACAGGCAAAGAAATTTGCGGCCTATCATATGTCAAAAGCGGAGTATACCGATTATCTGATACAGAAGATCGGGGCCGGGGGAAAGGAACATGCACTGGAAGTGGCCGCAGGAACCTGCATTTGCGGCAGAGCCCTGGCGCCTTTTGTAGAGGACATTACCTGCCTGGATCTGACGGAGGAAATGCTGGAGCAGGGCAAAAGGCTTGCAGAGGAAAGCGGTCTGAAAAATATTTATTTTAGGACAGGCAATGCAGAGAAGCTGCCTTATGAAGAGGAAACCTTTGACCTGGTAATAACAAGACTTTCCTTTCATCATTTTATAAATCCTGTAATCCCTTTTCGGGAAATGCAGAGAGTTCTGAAAAAAGGGGGAAAGCTGGTGGTCTGGGATATGGAGGCCACAGAAGAGCCCTTAAGAAAGATCGATGATAAGATTGAAAAATTGCGTGATCCGTCACACACCAGGATTCTCAGCCGGGAAGAATTTGAGGAAATGTTTGAAAAGGACTTTTGGCTGCAATGCGAGGAGACAACCTTAGTTCCGGTAAAGCTTAAAAGCTGGATGGAACTGACAGACACTCCGGAGGAGCTTCAAAATGAAATTGTGGATCTTATGAAAAATGATCTGGCAGGGGGAGAAAAAACAGGATTTTCACCTTATATGAAGGGGACGGAGATCATGTTTGACCATAGGTGGCTATTGCTTATCGGCATCAAAGAATAAAAAAATGTGGAGGGATCTGATGAAAAAAGCAACAGGAGTTAGTTACATTTTGCTTGCACTGGGTGCAGCCTTAGGGCTAATGCTGGAGGTGGTTCTTGGTTATGGAATTGAGCCTGTTTTATACGGGAGCCAGATAAAAGAATGGTCAGAAATGCAGTTTATCATTCACTGGATCATAATTTGTGTGATATGGGGCGTGATATGCTTTTTACTTGTTCATTCTGCAAAAAAGAGATACGGGTTTGACCTTTTTGCAAAAGGGGAAAAAGTCAAAGCATGGCAATGGATTTTGATTGCTGCTTTGATCGTCTTAAGTCTGGCAGTCTCCTATAGGGACTGGAATGGCTCCAAGGTGCTTGCAGAATTTCAAAGACTTGGTATCGTGCGGTTTGCTTTTCAGTATCTTTATTATTTCTTTGAAATGGGATTGGTAACTCTGATCCTTGTATTCGGCCAGAAAGCATGTGAAAAGTGGTTTAAGAGAGCGGATATCCCCTATGGCGGAATTGTGATAGCGCTCACATGGGGGATTGGGCACTTTTTCACCCAGGATTTTCTGACCGGGATCTTGTGTGTGATTTCCGGATTGGCATATGGAAGCATTTATCTGCTAGTGAACCGTGACATTTATAAAACGTATCTGATCTTATGGATCATGTTTGTGTTATAACCTGGGGATGATCAGAAGTTTTTTTTGATTTCAAAAAGGATGTCACAAAAGGCGGTTTATATGGTATCATAGATACGAAAATAACTCCTCACACAGGAGCTATATTTTTGAGGGATAAAAGCCGTACGCAGATGAAGCATATTTTTATGGATATTTCTACTTTGCCGAGGCGGTAGGGGCAGTTATAGAAGAATGCTAAGAATGCCCTGTTGACAGAAAAAAGAAAAGAGGAAACGTTATGTTACAGGCAATTATTTTATTTGCAGTAGGACTGGTGCTGATCTGTCTTGGAGGGGACAGGCTGGTGGATGCGGCCGTTGCGATTGCAAAGAAGCTGGGAATTCCCCAGATTGTGGTAGGAGCAACCATTGTAAGCCTTGGGACAACCCTTCCGGAGATCCTGGTATCTACAACAGCAGCCTTTGACGGATCTGCAGCTATTGCGGCAGGAAATGCATTTGGCTCTGTGATCTGTAACACTGCACTGATCGCAGGACTGACTCAGACTATCAGACCGGCTAAAAAGGTGGAATATGCTTCCCTGTCCTGGAGAAGCCTGTTCTTCTTTGCTACCATCATCGGTATGGAGATCATTGGTTATGTGACCGGTAATTACGGACATATCACCGGTATAGTGCTGCTTCTTCTGTTTGTGGTTTATGCTTACTTAAATGTGATCAGATCCTCCTCGGAGGGCGGTTCAAAAGAGGAAGAAGAAAAGGCGGGTGAGATCTCTATTCCCAAGGAACTGTTAAAACTTGCCGTGTGTGCTGTGTGCCTGTTTATAGGAGCTAACCTGCTTGTAAATAATGGGATTATTCTGGCAGAAGCCATTGGCGTGCCGGAGCGTGTAATTGCCGTGACCTTTATTGCACTTGGCACTTCCCTGCCGGAGCTGATGACCTCCGTTATGTCTCTGATCAAGGGATACGGAAACGTAGGTCTTGGCAATGTGCTGGGGGCAAATATCTTAAACCTTCTTCTGGTGATCGGCATTCCATCAGCGATCCAGGGAATTCCGGTGGAACGTTCTACGGTACTGGTGGACATTCCCCTTGCCATCCTGGTAATGGTGGTTTTGTTCGTGCCTATTCTGATCAGAAAAAAATCATCCAGAGTGCAGGGAGTTTTGTTGCTTGCCATTTATGGAATTTATTGCGTGGCTTCCTTCGTGTAAGGGAGAAAGAAATGCCATCCTCCCAGGATCAAATATGCCAGGCATTATCAGGCGGAGGGCATGCTTCCGGGGATCTGCCAGGTAGATTATATGATCTCTCATTATATGAACGTTGGATTTGAGCGGACGAAGACTTTGGGCGCAGAAGGCTGCTGCTGTGATGGAAAATATGCCATGTGCGGAAGCTGTAAGTGGGATCCAAAGGTGCGCCTGCAGGAACGCAGATAAATTTAGAGTTGAAAAAGGGAGCGGCCTGTTGTAGGATAGCCTTGAAAAGGGAGAGGATCGTTATGGCAGAGAAAAAAGGACTGGCAGCACGTCTGCTGTCCAGGCATCAGATGTCGGAGGCCTTCAGCAACAGCCTGTTTCTGGCGCTGTCAGGAGGTTTCCAGGACGCTTATACTTATAATTGCAGAGACAAAGTGTTTTCCAATGCGCAGACCGGAAATGTGGTGCTGATGAGTCAGCATTTCATGGAAGGCAGATGGCAGGAGGGACTTCGATATTTCTTTCCCATTCTGGCCTTTGCCTTTGGGGTGCTGATCGCAGAAAATATACAGGAACGGTTTCGTTATGCAAAGAAGATCCACTGGAGACAGGGGATCTTACTGTTGGAGATCGGTATTCTTTTTGCGGTAGGGTTTCTGCCAAAGGAATGTAACCTGGCAGCTACGATACTGGTGTCCTTCGCCTGTGCCATGCAGGTTCAGACCTTTCGGAAGGTAGGCGGCTATTCCTATGCAAGCACCATGTGCATTGGCAATCTGCGGAGCGGTACGGCAGCCCTTTCCATGTATTTCAGGGAACATAAATGGGAACAGCTCCGGCAGGCCGGGTATTATTTTGGAGTGATCGTAGTGTTTGCCTTAGGCGCAGGACTTGGCGGGATCCTTTCCATACATTATGGCATGCGCGTGATCTGGATTTCCTGTCTGCTTCTTTTTGTGAGCTTTCTCCTTATGTCACTGGAAAAGCTCAGATAAGAGGCTTAGGAGTGTTCCTCCTCCATGTGGTCTTCAATGGTATCCTTGATCTTTCCCATCCGCCTGTCCAGGCTGGCACTGGCCTCGGCACAGTCCTTCAGCTCGGCGGAAAGCATCTGGGAAAGCTCCTCGCAGAGGTTCTTTTTGTAACGCATCCGGTGCTCCAGGCTGGCCCAGAAGTCCATGGCAATGGTGCGGAGCTGTACCTCCACCTTCATGAGTCTTTTTTCATCCTGAAGGAAAATGGGGATCTCGATGATCAGATGGAGACTGCGGTAGCCGTTGGGTTTGGGATTTTGGATATAATCCTTTTTTTCGATCAGGGTCACATCATCCTGCTTTAAAAAGCAGTCTGCCAGCAGGTAAATATCGTTGAGAAAGGGGCAGATGATCCTTATGCCGGCTACATCTGTCAGATATTTTTCAACGGATTCCACCTCAAGGGGGAGGTTTTTGCGGCGGAGCTTTTCGATAATGCTTTCAATGGATTTTACACGGGTCTTGATGGTCTCAATGGGATTGTGCTCCTGCTCCAAGGAGAACTGCTGGTTTAACACCTTGAATTTGGTTTCCACCTCTAAAAGAGCGCAGCTGTAATAGGTCATCAGTTTTTTGGAATTGGCAAAGGTCTCCCGGAAGGCATCAATGGAATTTAATGGAAATTCCGGTATTTCATCTAAGTTCATCAGTAATTTATTTCCGTCCATAGGTTTCTCACTTTTCTTTTGAAATTCATTTACAACTATCCCCATTATATTAAAAAAATCCGAGTTTAGGAAGATAATTTTACAACTATTAGAGCGGTTTATTATAGTCCTGAAAAGAGGATTATGCTATAACGGGCATAGAAGAAGTTATTAGTGTGGGAACGCTGCACAGAAAGGACATCTTTCCAAAAGAGGCGTTCCGGAACGGGGAGTTTGGAAATGAAATCTTATGTAAAAGACATGACAGTGGGAAAACCGACAGGGCTTTTGCTTTCCTTTATGCTGCCGATGGTCATTGGGAATGTGTTCCAGCAGCTTTACAGCATGGCGGATTCCATGATCGTAGGACAGTTCGTAGGTGCAGACGCTCTGGCCGCAGTGGGGGCAACCGGTTCTGTGAATTTTTTGTTCTTTTCCCTTTGCAGCGGTATGGCAAACGGTACCGGAATTGTCATTTCCCAGCATTTTGGGGCAGGGAACAGTGACTATGTGAAAAAGGCCATTGCCAATGCGGCTTATATCATGCTGGTGGCAGGACTTGCGATGGGAGGCCTTGGGGTACTCCTTGCAAAGCCTATTCTCATCTTTTTAAATACGCCGGACAATATTCTGGCAGACGCTACGCTCTATATGAGGATCGTCTGTGCAGGGGTGCTGGCAACGGCTGCTTATAACTGTATTTCAGCGATCTTGAGGGCAGTGGGGGATTCCAAGACTCCTCTTTATTTCCTGATCATGTCCAGTATTCTGAACGTAGGGCTGGATATCTGGTTTGTGCGCGGCCTTGGCATGGGAGTGGCAGGCGCTGCTATTGCAACGATCATTGCCCAGTTCCTATCCGGAGTGGGAAGCCTGATGTTTGCCTTTGCAAAGAACCCCTTCTTTAAGATAGAAAGGCAGCAGTGGAAGATGGATATGGAGATCATCTGGCAATGTACCAGAATGGGAGTGCCTCTTGCTTTTCAGACTTCCCTGATCGCCGTTTCCTGCGTGGCGCTGCAAAGCGTTGTAAATACCTTCGGTTCTGTGGTAGTAGCTGCATTTACGGCAACCAGCCGTTTTGAGCAGGTGGTTCAGCAGCCTTATAATTCCCTGGGCATGGCGGTTTCCACCTATACAGGCCAGAACATTGGGGCCGGCAAGATCGACAGGGTACGCCAGGGCTACCGCAAGGGCCTTCTGATCATGGCAGTATTTGCAATGATCATGATCCCAGCGGCACAGTTCGGCGGGGATTTTATTATGAGATTATTTGTACAGGATGCAGAGGTCATTGCGTTTGGCTCTCATGCACTGAAGATCACAAGCTGGTTTTATCTGTTCCTTGGTTCCATTTATGTGACCAGAGGCCTTTTAAACGGAGCAGGGGATGCGGCCTTTGCTTTTGCGAACGGCCTGGTGGAAATGCTGGGGCGCATCTGCCTGGCGAAGCCCTTAACCCTGATCCCTTCCGTAGGGGTGTGGGGCGTATGGCTTGCAACGGCTCTGACCTGGATGCTTGCAGGGCTGTTTAATATGTCCCGTTACTTCCAGGGAAAATGGAAAAGAAACATATAAAATGCAAAGGACGCCTGAGAAATCAGACGTCCCTTTTTGGGTTAGGATTCCTTTTCTGATTTGGAAAATTTCTGGATCAGGGAGATCACCAGCATGATCAGTAGGATCGAAACAAAGATCCCTGCCATGCCCTGGCCCATGATCTTTAAGGCAATAATTACATTTTGACTCATATGGTCATCCTCCTTTTAAATGGTAAATAGGTTACAGATAGCTGCTGATCAGATTGATCACAAGTCCTCCGGCAATAACAGAGGCGATCTGACCGGAAACGTTAGCACCCGCAGCCTGCATGATCAGAACATTACTGGGATCCTCGGAAAGGGCCAGCTTCTGAACCACTCTGGAGGACATGGGGAAGGCGGAGATCCCGGCAGCGCCGATCATGGGATTGACCTTCTTTTTCAAAAACAGGTTAATAAGCTTAGCAAAGACAACGCCTCCAATGGTGTCAAAGACAAAGGCAAACAGTCCAATGACCATGATCAGAAGGGTGTCTAAGGTAACAAAGGCCTCGGCCTGCATGCTGAAGGAAATGGTAATTCCCAGAAGCAGTGTGATCAGATTGGCAAGAGCATTCTGGGCAGTTTCGGACAGTGTGCCTAAAACCCCGCATTCCCGAAGCAGATTTCCAAACATCAAAAAGCCGACCAGCGCAACAGAAGTAGGAGCGATCAGCCCTACGATAAAGGTCACCACAATGGGAAAGGCAATCCTGACGCTGCGTGATACCTGGCCCGGATGATATTCCATATGGATGCAGCGCTCCTTTTTGGTGGTTACCAGGCGGATGGCAAAGGGCTGCACAATGGGAACCAATGCCATATAAGAGTAAGCGGCAACAGCAATAGGCCCAATGTAGTTGGAATGGAGCATCTGGGATACCAGAATGGAGGTGGGGCCGTCCGCAGCGCCGATAATGCCGATGGAAGCAGCATCCTTCAGGTCAAAGCCAAGGATCACGGCAAGGAGCAGAGCGGCAAAAATACCAAACTGTGCCGCAGCGCCGAACAGGAACAGAACGGGCCTTGAAAGCAGCGGCCCAAAGTCGATCATGGCGCCGATCCCGATAAAGAGAAGAATGGGCAGCGCTTCAGAGGCTTCGATTCCAATGGAGAACAGCCATTCAATGATACCGTTTGACTCCCCTACGCCTTCGATCATCTGATTAAGGACGCCGCTTGCAGGCAGGTTTACCAAAATGGCACCAAAGCCCATAGGGAGCAGCAGGGACGGTTCATATTCCTTTTTGATTGCAAGATAGATCAGGACAAGACCTACCAGATACATAATCACCTGTTTCCAGGTGATGGCAAGAATGCCGGAAATTAAGAAATCCATACAGTTACCTCTTTCCTTTTCGTATTTGCCTGGGAAGTGTGCGGCATAAAAAAAGACCTTTATCACAGCAAAATGCTGTGATAAAAGTCTTACCATTTCAATCTTCAGCGGATGGAAACCATCGTGATTGACGCCGAAAATCCATACGGATATGCCGGTTACTCCCTTTTATCAACTGCTATTTATTGTAGCAGAAAAAATCCGGATGGGTGTTAAGATGTTGTTAAGGAACCATCACGAAAACGGGTGCCTGTCCAGGGAGTCCGTGATATAGGCGCGGACTTCATCCTTAGAAAGGGAAAGGGCGATGGAAAGCTCTCCGTAAAGAAAGTCCTCTGCCTGTTTGAAATAGCGGCTGTCCACGGCGGTGACCTTATAGCCCTTTGAGATCCGCTTTTCCTTCCTGAGATAAATGGTCTTGATCAGGCTGACCAGTGCCTCGCAGGTTCCCTGATGCATGTATTCCTTGTAAGTCCGTTCCAGGGTCTTTTCATTGGCAAGGGGGATCAGGGAAATGGAGGGAATGGCTTTGATCAGTTCCTTGGCCTCTGTCTGGGAGAGCGCACGCCTAAGAGAGCTCTTTTCGGTATCTACGGGAACATATACGGTGCTGGCGGGCTGATACACAGGCCGCAGCAGATAATAAGCTCTTTTTTGATCCACTCCCGGAATGTGGAGCGTGGTAATGTCCATGACGCAGCAGATCCCGTTATTTCCACAGATTACATACTCACCTTTTTCAAACATAAATTACCTCCTGTCCTTCTGATTAATATTTTACCCTTTTTTTTACAAAAATGTCAGCGGCTGGGGAAAAAAAGAAAATTTTCAGCACTTTTACCGATCAGGGAAGGATGGGTTCTTGTGCAGTTTGCCGGGAAAATGGTATACTAAATCCAGGATGAAGAACGAGAATAAATGATCAGTCATAGAGAAGGAGAAGGAAAGATGATACTTGGAGCGTTAGAAGCGGGCGGCACTAAAATGGTATGCGCTATCGGAGATGAGAAGGGGAACATCAGGGAGCAGATCTCCATTCCCACAGTTACACCCAAAGAAACCGTTCCCCAAATGGTAGAATATTTCAAAAAGGCCAAGGTGGAAGCACTTGGGATCGGGTGCTTTGGCCCGATTGACCCTGATCCGGCGTCTGAAACCTATGGATATATCACAAGCACGCCTAAGCTTGCCTGGCGGAACTATAACATAGTAGGGGCCTTTCAGGATGCGCTTGGGGTTCCCGTGGGCTTTGATACGGATGTAAACGGCTCTGTGCTGGGCGAGGTGACCTTTGGGCAGGCCAGAGGAAAAAGCTGTGTAATGTATATCACCATCGGAACCGGAGTGGGAGCAGGAATTTACATAGAAGGAAAGCTTCTTCACGGCATGCTTCATCCGGAGGCCGGACATGTGATGGTACAAAGAAGAAAGGATGACAGTTATCAGGGCAAGTGCCCTTATCATAAGACCTGTCTGGAAGGAATGGCAGCAGGACCGGCCATTGAAGAGCGCTGGGGCAAAAAGGGTGTAGAGCTTGTAGGCAGAGAAGAGGTCTGGGATCTGGAGGCTTATTATATTGCACAGGCTATTACAGGCTATGTGCTGACCGTTTCCCCGGAAATGATCATTTTGGGAGGCGGCGTTATGCACCAGCAGCAGCTTTTTCCCATGATCAGAAGCTATGTAAAGGAAATGCTGGGGGGCTATATCAGGACAAAGGAAATGGAAGATCTGGAGCATTATATCGTACCTGCCAGTCTGCAGGATAATCAGGGAATTTTAGGCGCTCTGGAATTAGGCCGGCTGGCACATGGAAGAAACCGATGAAGCCGCTTGCAGTCGGCATCCTTGCCCATGTGGATGCAGGGAAAACAACTTTGTCGGAGGCTGTCCTTTATCAGTGCGGCGTGATCAGAAAGCTGGGAAGAGTAGATAGAAAGGATGCGTTTTTTGATACGGACAGTCAGGAACGCAGAAGGGGAATCACCATTTTTTCCAAGCAGGCAAGGCTTTCTATGGGAGAATTTGAAGTGACTCTCTTAGACACTCCCGGCCATGCAGATTTCAGTGCAGAAATGGAAAGAACGCTGCAGGTTTTAGACTATGCGGTTCTGGTGATCAGCGGAAGCGATGGGGTGCAGGGACATACCTATACCCTGTGGCGGCTTCTTAAGAGGTATCAGATTCCTACCTTTGTATTCTTAAACAAAATGGATCAGCCGGGAACGGATAAGGAATTTCTGTTAAGGCAGCTTCGCGGAAAGTTGGGAGAGGGCTTTGTAGACTTTACCCAAAAGGATCGGAGGGAGCTGCTTGAGGAGCTTGCAGTCTGTGAGGAGCAGGCGCTGGAGCATTTTCTGGAATGCGGACAGCTTCCGGAAGAAACCATACGGAAAATGATCGCCTGCCGCAGGGTATTTCCCTGTTTCTTTGGATCGGCATTAAGGGACGAGGGAGTAAAGGAGCTGATAGAGGGGATTTCCCGGCTTGCCATGGCAAAAGCCTATCCGGAAGCCTTTGGCGCAAGAGTGTTCAAGATCACAAGAGACGGACAGGGAAACCGGCTCACCCATATGAAGATTACAGGAGGATGCCTTAAAACCAGACAGCCGCTTTCAGGAGCGGGAAAGGATGAGACAGGCAGCTATACCTGGGAGGAGAAGGTCAGTCAGATCCGGTTTTATAATGGAGAGAAGTTTGAACTGCAAAAGGAGGCAATGCCCGGAAGCATCTGTGCGGTAACAGGCCTTTCCAGAACCTTTGCGGGAGAAGGGCTCGGCATGGAGGCGGAGAATATCATGCCTGTTTTAGAACCGGTTTTAAGCTATGGGATCCTGCTGCCGGAGGGCTGCGATCCGGTAACCATGCTGCCCAAGCTGCGGGAGCTTTGCGAGGAGGAACCGGAGCTTCAGATTGATTTCGACGAAAAATCCAGAACCCTCCGTGCTAAGCTGATGGGGCAGGTTCAGATAGAGGTGCTGCAGGAGCTGATCCGGGATCGGTTTGGAATTCAGGCGGCCTTTGGAACCGGAGCCATTGTTTACAAGGAAACCATCAAAAACACGGTAGAGGGCGTAGGACATTTTGAACCTCTGCGGCATTATGCCGAGGTGCATCTGCTCATGGAGCCTTTAGAGGCGGGAAGCGGTCTGGTATTTGAAACGGCCTGCAGTGAGGATCTGCTGGACCGCAACTGGCAGAGGCTGATCCTGACCCATTTAGAGGAAAAGGAACACAAAGGGGTACTGACCGGATCAGTCATTACAGATATGAAGATCACGCTGGTGTCGGGAAAGGCCCATCAGAAGCATACAGAGGGCGGGGATTTCAGGCAGGCGGTTTACCGGGCGCTGCGTCAGGGACTGATGCAGGCGGAGTGCGAGCTTTTGGAGCCCTGGTATGAGTTTTCCCTGACCGTGCCGCAGCAGACAGTGGGAAGAGCCATGGCAGATCTGGAAAAGAAAAAGGCTGTTTTTGCCATAGAAGCAACCGGGGAAGAGGAAACAACCCTTTCCGGCGTTGTTCCCCTCAGTGAGCTGCAGGATTATCAGACACAGGTGGCGTCCTATACGGCGGGAAAGGGACAGCTTTCCTGCAGGCTGAAGGGATATTTCCCCTGTCACGATAAGGAGCGTGTGCTTTTGGAGAAAGCCTATGACCCGGAGCGGGATGTGGAAAATCCGGCGGATTCCGTCTTTTGTTCCCACGGAGCGGGCGTGGTGGTCAAATGGGATCAGGTTCCTCTTCATATGCATCTGGACTCCTGCCTTATGACAAAGGATCAAAAGGAAGAAGCAGAAGGGAACGGGCCAAGGGGAGCCAAAAAGCAGGAGGAGACATTCTTAGGGATCGAAGAAATCGATGCGATCCTGCAGAGAGCGGCAGGCGCCAATGGAAGGGAAGAGCGCAGCTCCAGAAAGGAAGGCTGGAAACGGGAAAAAAGAAAGCAGGAAGCCGCCGCAGCACAGAAGCGGGTGTATAAGCCCATGCCCAAAAAGGACAGGTATCTTCTGGTGGACGGATATAATGTGATCTTTGCATGGCCGGAGCTGAACGAGCTTGCAAAGGTGAACCTAGATGGGGCAAGAGGACGTCTCCTTGACATTTTGTGCAATTACCAGGCCATCAGGCAGGTAAATCTGATCGCTGTTTTTGATGCTTACAGACTTGCGGGACATCCCACGGAGTATCAGGATTATCATAATATTCATGTGGTTTATACGAAGGAAGCGGAAACCGCAGACAGATACATTGAAAGATTTGCCCATGAAAATGCGAAGAAATATGATGTGACGGTGGCGACATCGGACGGCATGGAACAGATCATTATAGTGGGAGAGGGATGTCATCTGATCTCCTCAAGGGAGCTGCAGGAAGAGATCCTGCAGGCTTCCAGAGAGATCCTGGAGGACTACCAGCGATCCCAGAAGATATAAATCAAATTGATGAAGGTAAGGATCGTGATGATCCCTGCATTTATCACATGCATGGCGGCCTGGCAGATCCGGTTTTTGGTGCAGACTGCCGGAACAGACAGATAATACCGGTTTCCCAGGCCTATGGCGATTGCAATATACAAAAGACAGATCGCCACATAGCGGAAATCGCTGCTGCAGGTGTAGGGATAAATGATCACAAAGGCAGCAAAGGAAACCAGCATGATAACGTAGCCTACAAGCAGGAAGACCCGGTCTTCCCTGCTTGTTTTTTTGTTTAGGAGCACTGCAATGAGCAAAACGGCAGTGGCGATCCCGAAAAGGACAGCCAGGAAAAAGGTGATCTGACAAAGAACCAGAAGGACGTCGGGCAGATCTACCGGATATTCCTCTCCAAACAAAGAGGTGTGGAACATGATCACCCAGGTGTTACAGCAGGCCTTTGCGCTGATGGGATGAAAAGGAAAGGCAAAATTCCAGTCGGAAAGAGAAGGAATGCCAAGTCTCTCCCAAAGGGAAAAGGTTTCTGTGTACATGGGGGAGGTCTCGCCGGGAACGGGAACGCCGGGCTTTTCCCCAAAGCGGATCAGATTACGGACGATCCAGGAAAGACCGATGGGCATAACGATCACGGCAAAGATTAGGTAATTTTTCACCCAGGCCAGAATATTTTTTTTGTCCCGGGTGCGCAGAACACTGATAAAGTGCATCAGGAAAATAATTCCCAGAGGAATGGCAAGGACGGCGCTGTTAAGCTTGGTGATCATGCCAAAGCCGATGCACAGAGCAAGCTTTATCAGTCCCTTCAGATCCTTGTTTCTGATGAAGGTCAGGGAATAAAGCATGGTCAGGCACATAAATAGAATGGTCATCATGTCATTGTTGACGCTGCCCGCCATCAGGATGGTGGCAGGGTGAAGCGCCATAAAGGCAAGCCCCAGATAAAGTCCTGTGCCCTTTACCTCAAGAACCTTCAGGATCCTATAGGTAACAGGCAGACAAAGACAGGAGCAAAACAGGGGAACGATCTGCAGATTTTCAAAGGCCAGCTCCTCAGCCACTCCCAGGAAGATATTCAGCCTGAGAAAGAGATAAGAGATGATGTGGTGAAGGGGCGGATGATAATAGGCAAACAGCTCATAGGGATTTAAATCCGGCAGATGGTGGAATTTGTACAGGTATTCAATATAGCCGATATGGCCCGGGTTGACGTAAGGAGTCCCCATACCTGTATAAACGCCGGCGTCATGCTGCCTGTCATAAAGACCGGACAAAAGCACATAGCTGCAGCGCACCAGAACGCCCAGCAAAATAATCAGAAAAACAATGTAATCCTCGGTGAGAAGCTTTTTGGCATGCAGATAGAAGCAAAAGCCCCCATAGCAGAGAAAAAGCAGGGAAAGCAGAAACACCTTGGTAATATGCTCGGTATAGAAAAAGGCAGTTCCCTGCAAAATTGCCACAAGCAGACAGGAAAGAAAAATGGAAGCCAGGACAGCCCAGCTCAGCTTTTTGTTCTTCATGGAAAAAATCCTTTCTTTTGTTAATAAATGGCGGTTACATCCTGAATAGTATTGTCCATCACCTGAAAGCTCCAGATGGAATGACCGGGCAGACGGTGCTCCGTCAGGTACCAGGTATCCTGAATGTTTGAAAGATAGTAAGGGGTTCCGCCGCCGATAAAGTTTGAATAAATATCCTCATACTCTCCCCTGGAAAGACCGGAAAGATCCCTGGTGCGGATCATAGTGGCATAATCCTGATTACCGGTGGCATCCGTGGAAACGGTAATGTAATAGTAATCCTCTATGGGAGTGAGCTGGATCATGCCCGCAAGCTCAGGAGGCACAGGGTATTCCTTTTTGATCTCAAAGGTAGAAAGATCTGCAAGCAGAATACTGGAATTACCTGATACAAAATAAATTTCATCCCCTGCAATGGTAAAGGAGCGCACATAAACGCCGTCCAAGGAGGGAATGGAACGGATCTCGGTCAGGTACAGCCGGGTGTCTTCGGCGCCCCGGCGGAACAGATACATTTCGCCGCTTAAAGAACTCCAGACATAAAAGGTATCCGTGTATGTATCGTAGACAATATAATGGGGTCTGTTGCCGATGCCGGTAAACTCCTGTGTGGGAACAAAGAGAGCTTCTCCGTCAGCGCCTATGGCACGTTCCATCACAAGGATGCGGTTATTTTCCGTGTCATCAATGAGATAAACGATGCCGTCACTGGCCAGCGTATGTCCCATGGAAAGATCAGAGGTCATGACCTTCCATTCATATAAGGGATCCTCCAGATTGTCATGATAGATCACCTGGTTGTGGTAACAGTCCACAATAAAGTAAAATTCCTTTACCTGCGTTAAATAAGTGGGAACACTTAAGGTATCATAGCTGTTGTTTACGGCGCTGCCCTGCAGCGCTTCCTCATAGGGGAGCAGGGTGCTTTCCAAAAGATAATCTTCCGGAACATAGGGCGTTGCCGGTTCTGGCCGCCTGTGTGCGCAGCCCCCGGCAAAAAGGGCCGCAAGGCATAAAAGAATAGAAATGCATAATAAATTGAAATAAGGTTTTATTTTTGTTCTCATGCCCCCATTATAAATTTTTTGCTTTTATTACACAATGTTTTTTTGTATACTAAATAAAAAAAGCAGTAGGGGAAAAAACAATGGCACAATACAAAGAAAACAGAGAAATGCGCATTCTTTCAGCTATCGGTATTATTCTGGTGGTAGCCGGGCATCTGGGATATGATCTTTTCGATATAGGAGGCCTTTTCCCCTATTATTCCTTTCATGTTTTCATTTTTTTGTTTGTTTCAGGATATTTTTATAAGAAGGAGGCACAGGAGCGGATCCTTAATTATCTTCTGGGAAAGGCCCTTACCCTGTTGGCTCCTTATTTTCTGTGGAACCTTTTTTATGGACTTCTGGCAGAGGTTCTGCATCTTGCAGGCTTTTCCATAGGGGAAGGATTATCGCTTAAAACCCTGTTCTTAGATCCTTTTTTAAGCGGACATCAGTTTATGTATAATTTTCCTGCCTGGTTTGTACCGGCGCTCTTTTTGGTAGAGGCGGTCAATGTCTGCATGAGAAAGGTTCTTTCCCTCTTAAAGCTGGACCGGGAATGGCTGATCTTCGGGATCTGTATGATACTGGGGATGCTGACGGTCTTTCTGGCCATTGGCGGCCATGTGTGGGGACTTTATAAATTTCCGGGCAGGATCCTCTTTATGCTCCCGGGCTTTCAGATGGGACGGATCTACAAAGAAAAGCTGGAAGCTCATGATACCATGGAGGACGGGCCTTATTTCCTGATCGTCATGGGATTACAGATCCTGATCACGATCTTCTGCGGAGGACTGGCATTCAGCGCTGTGTGGGTGACCAGCTTTTCTTCAGGCCCTCTGATCCCCTACATCACTGTGATGACCGGGATTGCATTCTGGCTCAGGATTGCCAGGATCCTAAGCGGGATCCCGTATTTATCCGGAAAGATGGTATTTATAGGAAGAGATACCTATGCCATCATGATGCATCATATCGCAAGCTTTATGCTTGTGAAGGGCTTCTTTTATCTGCTGAGTCTTTCTACTCCTTTTTGTGGGGAGTTTGACAGGGAAATGTTCTTTAGCGAGGTGAGTTTTGTCTATCTGGCAGGAGGCAGCGAGGCAAGCAAATGGATCTATTTGTTTGCAGGGATCGGGCTTCCCCTTGTGATCGCCCACAGCCAGAGGAAGATGGGAAAGCTATGGAACAGACTGGTATGAGCCTTTGTTTAGGCAGGCTGCCCGGCTGTATGGCGCAGAGGTTTATGCGTACTACTTTGACCTGCCCTTTGAGGAAACGCTGCGAAGGCACCAGACCAAGCCAAACTGCGGTGAATTCGGTGAGGAGGCCATGCGCAGGTGGTGGCGTGAAAAAGATTTTTCCCCTGTGCTGAAAGAAAAAAGCATCACATCCGAAAAGGAGATTCAGGACATTGTAGGCGAAATCTGCGGGGAGGTTCTTGCTTGTTGACTTTTTGAAATTTATTACTATTTGACAACACAGCAGGCCTGTGATATGCTTACTCCACCAACCACTTGGAAAACCGAAAATTGAAGAAAACAAAGTGACCCATCTGTGGAAAATCCATAGATGGGTTTTTATGCGTAAAAATGAATTTTGAAAAGTTTGAAAAATTTGGAAAGGAGTAAGGTGGTTGGTTTGAAAAATAGAAAAAAGAGAAAATGGGCAGGGGTTCTTGTGGCTGCGCTGCTTTGCCTTATGTTTGTGCAGGAGAGAACGCCCGCAGTCCATGCACAGGAAGAGACCCGGAGGGTAAAGGTGCCGATCTATCATAAGCATGCCGGTAACAGCCAGCAGGGAGGCGGCTGCTACGGACAGGAGCTGCCCCATATTCATCAGGGAGGAGAAGAGCAGGGAGGAGCCTGCTACGGAAAAGCCCTGTATCATGTCCATGAGGGGAATGCACAAAGCGGAGGCGGGTGCTATGCCGGAGAGCGGTATCACTGCCATGAGGGAAACAGCACAGAGGGAGGGGCCTGCTATCAGGCACAGTTCCACAGTCATGGGGAGGAGTGCCGGGAGGAGACTGTATGTATCATTGATCTGACCAAAGGGGAGCTGATCGAGACCTATACCGCTTACTGCTTTGCCCACAAAAACTATCCACATGAACGATCTTACGGAACGGAAACACATAGAAACTGCGGCGCAGGCCAGGTGCAGACCATTATGACCTACTGCAAAACCTGTGGATATATAACGCCCATCCACCACAGCTATGAGAAGATCGTCTGCGGGAAAGAGGACGGGGAGTCAGAAGGCTATGTGCTCAGCTGTGAACAGTCAGAGGAGGAGGTAATAGGCTTTGAACTTTCCTGTGGAAAGCAGGAGGGAGACCTGGAAGGCTATGCGCTTACCTGCGGTCTTACTATAGAAGGCTACGGCCTTAGCTGCGGATTACAGCAGGGCCAGCTCTGCGGTAACCTGATCCTCCAAAACGAAACAGAGGGGGAGGCAAAAGAGGTGGTCTTGTCCGCTGCTCTTGAGGATGTGACGGGGACTTTAAAAAGACAGGGCGCTTTTTGCTGGTACGGCCCTTCGGGAGAGAGCCTGGGAACAGGGGAACAGATCCGGGTGGATCAAAACGGTGCTTATAAGGTCTGCATGCTTCTGCAAAATCAGGATGTGGATCAAAGCAGTGTGGAGGCAGATATCGTGATCGGAAATGTGGCGGAGAGGGGGGAAAGCCCTACGGCGACACCGGTTCCCACTGCCACTTTAGCGCCTGTGGGTTCCCCGACTCCTGCTGCAAGCAAGTCACCCACAAAAGATACGGAGCAGGAAAAGCCGGAAGCCACGAAAAGTCCCGGGGAAAGTCTGCCCACACAAACTCCGGGAGAGCAGGAACAGGGGGAAGAAGAGACCCCCGTCCCTACGCCCACACAAACCCCTCTGCCGCCTTCAGAAACAGAGCAGATACCTCCGGAAGCAGAGCAGGAACCGCCAAATGCAGGGGAGAAAACCGGAAACGGGCAGAAAATACAGATGGAAGAGATACAGGAAGAGACAGAAGAGGAGCCGCAAAGGGAGAAGGTGCAGATCATCAAAAAGGAAAAGATCGAAAGACCGGCAGAAGAACGAAACGCACCGGCTCCGGAAGGAGCCGAACCGGAAAAAATCTCTTCTGTGAGGGCTTTTTTTGAGCGGCCGGCGGTTAAAATCGTGACGATCACCACAGGCTCTCTCCTGTTCATTTTTGGGATCCTTTCTGTTTTATTTTATTTCAGAAGGAGCGTAAGGCTTTATCATGATAATGGAGAGGGAAAATTCCTTTTCCTGGAAAGGTGCCTTTTACATATGGAAAGGGATGGAATGGCAGTTACCATTTCGAAGAGAGCGGCAGAAAGCTCCCTGACGAACCGTTACTGTATCAAACCCGGACTTGCGGGACTTGGCACAGGCCGAAAGGAGCTGCTGATCCATAAAGGGAAAGGACGGTTATGCGTTCCTGTGGAAAGAAAAATGATCTTTGTGATCCCGGAAGAAAACTGGGGCATGGATGGCGCGGAAGACTGTTGACTTTAAAAAAGGAAAGTGGTAGACTGATAGCGTTTAAGAAAAATGCATAATTATGCAAAAGGAGGATAAATCCTCTCCTCGCCAGAGGATCCTGGATTTTCCTTCGGAAAAAAGGAGGACATTATGAAAAAGTTTTTAGCTTTATTACTGGCAGCAGTAATGACAATGAGCCTTCTCACCGCTTGCGGAAGCAGTGAAGAAGCACAGGCAGATGCAGCAGAGACAACGGAAGCTGCAGACACAACAGAAGAGGCAGCACCTGCAGAAGACACAACAGAAGAGGCAGCGCCTGCAGAAGAGACCACCGCAGAGGCAGCTGCTTCAGAAGCCCTTGCAGACGGCGTTCTTACCGTAGGTACCAATGCAGAGTTCCCGCCTTTTGAGTATGTTGGCGATGATGGAGAAGCAGATGGATTTGACATTGCCCTGATTAAAGCAATCGGCGAGAAGCTGGGCGTTGAGGTTCAGGTAGAGAACATGGAGTTCGCTTCTCTGGTAACTTCTATCGGAAGCAAGATCGATGTTGCCATTGCAGGTATGACTGTAACAGATGAGAGAAAGGAAAGCGTTGATTTCTCTGATCCTTATTATGAAGCAGTTCAGTATGTAATTCTTCCGGAAGGTTCCGAAATTGCAACCGCAGATGATCTGGTAGGAAAGACCATCGGCGTACAGCTTGGAACCACAGGTGATTTTATTGCAAGTGATATTGCAGACACAACAGTTTCCCAGTATAATAAGGCAGTAGATGCAGTAAACGATCTGATCAATGGCAAGGTTGACTGTGTGATCATCGACAAGAACCCTGCGCTGGTATTTGAAAGCAAATTTGAAGGCCAGGTTACCGCAGTAGACGGAGCTCAGTTTGGTTTTGAGGCAGAAGAGTATGCAATCGCAATGCTCAAGGGCGACAGCGCTCTGGTAGAGCAGGTAAATGCAGCACTTGCAGAGATCAAGGCAGATGGAACCTTTGATCAGCTTGTAGCAACTTACATTGAGTCAAACAGCGATGCAGAATAATCTGTAATTCACTGGAAGCTAACGGAGAGGATAGCATCTGGAAAGAGCTATCCTCTTTTTTAAGAGAAAGGAACTTATGATATGCAGGCATGGTTTGAAAAAGTAGGAAAAATGTTTGAGATGGCATTTATTTCCGGAGACAGATGGAAGCTTTACCTGGATGGACTGGGAGTGACCTTGCAGATCGCTTTTTTTGCAGCGATCCTGGGTATGGTCATCGGTACGGTGGTAGCTCTGATGAAGCTCTCTACCAGAAAAAATGGAAAGAAAACGGTCTGGTCTTATATTGCCGGTGCCTATATTGATATCATAAGGGGAACGCCGTCGGTGCTCCAGCTTTTGATCATGTGGTTTATCATTTTGAAGTCCTGCAAAAACGGAATTCTGGTGGCGGTACTTTCCTTTGGAATTAACAGCGGCGCCTATGTGGCAGAGATCGTCCGTGCAGGGATCCTGGCAGTAGATAAGGGGCAGACGGAAGCAGGAAGATCCCTTGGACTTTCCAAGGCAAAAACCATGATCTACATTGTCATCCCCCAGGCGGTGAAAAATGTACTGCCTCCCATTGGAAATGAATTTATCGTACTGCTTAAGGAAACAGCCATTGCCGGTTATGTAAGCCTTACAGATCTGACCAGAGCGGCAAATCAGATTTCATCCAGAACCTATGAGGCGTTCATGCCGTTAATCGGTGCGGCAGTGATCTACTTTGTGATCATAAAAATTTTGACCATACTGCTTGGAAAACTGGAGAGGAGGCTGCGTAAGAGTGATAATCGTTAAGGATCTGCACAAGGAATTTGAGGATAATCATGTACTGAGAGGGGTGGATTATCATGTCCACCAGGGAGAGAAGATTGTAATTGTAGGCCCCTCCGGCTCCGGAAAAAGTACCTTTTTAAGGTGTCTGAACCTTTTGGAGACCCCAAGCAGCGGGGCGATCTGGTTTGACGGCCAGCTCATTACGGATCCCAAGGTGGATATCGACAAGGTCCGTACCCATATGGGAATGGTATTCCAGAACTTTAACCTGTTTAATAACCTATCCATTATGGACAATATCATCCTGGCGCCTACGAAACTGAAACTGATGGGAAAGGAAGAGGCCAAGGAAAAAGCGCTGACGCTGCTCACCAGAGTAGGACTGAAGGAAAAGGCAGACGCATTTCCCAGCCAGCTTTCCGGCGGACAGAAGCAGAGGATTGCCATTGTCCGTTCCCTTGCTATGAATCCCAGAGTGATGCTTTTTGACGAGCCTACTTCGGCGCTGGACCCGGAAATGGTAGGAGAGGTTTTGGATGTTATGAAGGAACTGGCAGAAAGCGGCATGACCATGGTGGTAGTCACCCATGAAATGGGCTTTGCCCGCGAGGTGGGAACGAAGGTGCTGTTTATGGATGAAGGGATCATCATGGAAGAAAACACGCCTAAGGAATTCTTTAACAATCCCCAGTGCCAGCGGTTACAGGATTTCCTATCAAAGGTATTATAAATCGAAAGCACAGACCTGAAAAAGGACTGCTCGTTGCAGAAGACTATCTGCAAGCAAAAGGCAGTCCTTTTCTTATGCGTTTTCAGCACTTTAAGCTTCGTCATCAGCAGAGCCTTTTACACCCTGGAAGGGACAAAGGGCCGTAAGCAGGTAAAAGGGCAGTGCAAACATGAGAAAATAAACGTAGCGGAACTCTGTGGCAACCGGAGTGGCGATCAGCACGGAGAGCAAAAGGGCCAGAAAAGGAAGATACAGCACAAGCTTCCATTTTTCATGGCGTACAAAGGCATTGCCCACACAAAACAGCAGTACCCAGAACGCCACGCCCATACTCCAGAGCGTGCCATAAAGGGGAAGCATGCTGCCAAGCTTAATAGAGATCTCCTTAAGCTTGATCACAACAGAACCGCGAATCAGCGGGGTATGGGAAATACCAAGGGAGGTGGCGCTGACTCCTTCCGCCTCGGCAACCAGATAAAAGGAATCCGGATACCAGTAGCCATAGGTCTGGTGGATATAGGCGGTCAGGTAATCTCCCGGATAGGCCAGGAAAAGCTCCAGATAAAGCTTTAAAAATTCTTTTTTATGCTCCCTTAAGTAATCCTGGTTTCCGGCTCGGACCAGTTCCTTAATATTATCTGCGTAGTAAGGATCATAAAGCTCCTTGATATAGGTCAGATCGACCACGTTTTCAATGAGAGCACGCTGATCCTCCCGAAGAGGTCTGTCCTTGCACAGTACAGCGGCAATCTGCTGGGTGGGAACAGCCAGGGATTCGATCAGATCCGGCTGGGTCACATGGGCAGCATTCATCACCGGATATTTAATGACCAAAGCGGTCAAAAAGATGCCTGCAAGCAGGGGATAAAACAGCTTCCAGTGTCTGCGGAAGTAAAAGAACAAAAAGGGCAGGCAGAGCAGAAAAGCATACCAGCCGTTAGAACGCATAAGACAGATGGAAAGACCGGAAAGCACAAAGAGAGCCAGATCCGTTCCCTTGGTAAAAAAGGTCAGGCGGAGCAGACAGCACACAAAGACCAGCACTCCTGCGGCAAAGGGAATATCCTTCCAGACTGTTACGGAAAAAACGCCGTTATAGGGAACCAGCGCATAAAACAAAGAGAGGGTCAGGCAGACTGCAGGTTTTACCCGAAAGCCTCTCAGAGTATTTAAAAAGAAGGAAACGGAGAAGGCCAGCACACACATCTGGAAAAAGGTATAAAAGGACATGGCTGTGACCATATTGCCGGTAAGCAGGTATCCCAGATGATAAAAGACGCTGATGAGCAGGGTGTGCACCCAGGGATGATGATTGCTGTAGGGAATGACATGCAGTACCTGTTCCAGCTGATTGATGCTGTCAGGGGTCATGATCCCGGGATACTGATAAAGAAAATAAAACATCCAGAAAAGCATACAAAGAAGAAAACCACATAGTCCCGTATGACGGGCAGGAAACGAGGAGGGAAGGAAGCCTTCCGGGGTGAGCAGAAGCCTGCAGAGGCTCTTCTTGTGAGCGCTGTAGGAAAACAAAAAAAGAAGCAGATTATAGAATAAGGTAACAAAGCCGATGAAAACCACGGTAAGGATCCCAAGACGGAATAATCTGCTGGTAAGAGTTTCAATATAATGAGGGTAATCCACAGCCATGTAAAGTGCCGAGAAGATCAGGGAAAGAATAAGAGCTGTCCGCCTTCCGGCAGCGCCGGGATGAAAATCAGCCTGTGACAGCCTTACATCGATATATCGAAAGAGAAAAAAGCAAAGCAGAAAAAATACCAGCGTAAGGATATTTCCGGGTTCCATCCGGGCTGCCTTCATCAGCGCCCAGGTGGCAAAAAAGCTTTGAAGAAATTTGAGGATCCCGTTTTTTAATGTGAAAGAAGACATCTGCCTGCTCCTGTTCCAATTCGTTATTTTATGCTATAATTTACCATAACAATAATAAAAGAAAGCCCAAGGCTTGTCAATGTATTTGGAGGAATGATATGATTTCCATCAGCCTTTGCATGATTGTCAAAAATGAAGAACGGGTACTGGAAAGATGTCTAAAGAGCATCTGTGATCTGGTGGATGAGATCGTGATCGTAGATACGGGCTCTACGGACCAAACCCGGGAGATTGCAGCCCGTTTTACACAGCGGATCTATGACTATAAATGGAAGGATGATTTTGCAGACGCCAGAAATTTTGCGTTTTCCAAGGCAGGCTGTGAGTATATTTATACCGCAGATGCAGATGAAGTGCTGGATGAAGAAAACAGACGGAAATTTAAGATCCTGAAGGAGACTTTGATGCCGGAGATCGAGATCGTACAGATGTATTACGGAAATCAGTTATCCTGCGGGACTGTCTATAATTATAACAGGGAGCTTCGTCCAAAGCTGTTTCGGAGAAGCCGCAGCTTTGTGTGGGTAGACCCTGTTCATGAGACCGTAAGGCTTTTGCCGCTGGTATTTGACAGTGAGATTGAGATCACCCATCTGCCGGAGGAAAACCATGCTTCCAGGGATCTTGCCATATTTGAAAAGGAGGTCCGTACGGGAAGAAGGCTTTCGGACAGGCTGATGACCATGTATGCAAAGGAACTGCTCTTATCCGGCAGCCGGGAGGAGCTTTTGCGGGCAGAGGATTATTTTACAGAGGCAGCAGACCATAAGGCGGCTGCGCCGGAGCAGATGCAGGAAGCGCTCTGCGTTGTGGTCAGGGCAGCAAGGCTTCGGGGCGATGACCTGAAAATGTACCGCTATGCCATGAAGGGGATTACAGACGAGGGCATTGGAGAGGTATGCTTTGAGCTTGGGGAATACTATTTTGGAAAGCAGGAATATGAGGAGGCCTCCATCTGGTATTACAACGGGGTGTATGAGACCAGAAGCATTTTGAATGTCCATTGCAGCGGCGATACAGCGCTGATGCGCCTTGCAGACTGTTATCAGGCCCTTGGCCAGGAAGAAATGGCGGCGCAGTACAGACAGGCAGCAGAAAGCTGGAGTGCAGAATAAGCTTGCGGCAGAAGAAGGATAATGTTACCATATAGCATAGCGGCAATAAAGACAGAAACGGACAGAAATGGAGAGCACATGAGCTGGGAAGAAAATGTAAGAAGGGTGGAGCCCTATGTAGCAGGCGAACAGCCGAGGAAACCGGGCATCATCAAGTTAAACACCAATGAAAACCCCTATCCCCCGTCTCCAAAGGTGGAGGAAGCAGCAGGCAGGATGGAGACCGAAAAGCTGCGGCTGTATCCGGATATGAATGCGGAAAAGCTGGTAAATGCACTTGCAGATACCTACAAGGTAAAGCCGGAGCAGATCTTTGTGGGAGTAGGATCGGATGATGTGCTGGCTATGGCATTTATGACATTTTTTAATGGAAAAAAGCACATCCTGTTCCCGGATATCACCTATTCCTTTTATGATGTCTGGGCAGAGGTTTTCCGGATTCCTTACAAAACCTGCGCCCTTGATGAGGATTTCCGTATCAGGCGGGAAGACTATCTTCAGGAGAACGGAGGCATTGTGATCCCAAATCCCAATGCGCCTACCGGCATTATGGAGGAGATCTCCGTATTTGAGGAGATCGTGGCGAAGAACCCGGATGTGGTGGTGATCGTGGATGAGGCGTATGTGGATTTCGGAGCGCAGAGCATGCTGCCTTTGATAGAACGGTACGACAATCTCCTGGTGGTCCAGACCTTTTCCAAGTCAAGAGCCATGGCGGGAATGCGGGTCGGAGCAGCCTTTGGATGTGAAAAGCTGATCCGTTTTTTGAAGGATGTAAAGTTCTCCTTTAACTCCTATACCATGAATTATCCGGCCATTGAGCTGGGAGCCGCTGCACTGTCTGATGATGCTTATTTTAAGGAGATCACAGGAAAGATCATAAAGACCAGGGAACGCAGCAAAAAGCAGCTTGCAGAGCTTGGCTTTACCTTTGCGGATTCTATGAGCAATTTCCTGTTTGTGACCCATCCTGACAAGGAAGCAGGGGAGATCTTTGAAAAACTGAAAGAAAAGGGCATTTATGTAAGGCATTGGAATAAACCAAGGATCAGTAACTATCTGCGGGTCACCATCGGAACGGACGAGCAGATGGACAGGCTGATGGAGGCCCTCCGGGAAATCTTATCCTGACAGGGCAGTAAAGAAAACGTGTAAGAAAGAGGAAAAGAAATGTTAAAAAAGTATTTAATCTGTTTTTTTGTATCTATGGTACCGCTGATCGAGCTTCGTGGTGCAATTCCCTTTGCAGTGGGATTTGACCTTCCGCTGCTTCCCAGCTATATTGTCTGCGTGATCGGCAATATGGTTCCGGTTCCCTTCATTTATCTGTTTGCAAGAAAGGTGCTTGAATGGGGGGCAGATAAGCCGGTGATCGGCAAGTTCTTTACCTGGTGTCTGCAAAAGGGACATAAGGGCGGCCAGAAGCTTCAGGAGAAGGCAGGACGGGGGCTTTTTGTAGCCCTCATGCTTTTCGTGGGAATTCCCCTTCCGGGAACAGGAGCCTGGACGGGAACGCTGGCGGCCAGCCTTCTGGATATGGATTTCAAGTCCAGCGTTACGGCGGTTCTCCTTGGCGTAGTGCTTGCAGGGATTATTATGGGAGTTGCCAGCACAGGAGTGTTCAGCGCGCTGGGTGCTATTTTTTAGGAGTAAAGGCTTATGGCAGAAGAATGGACGGAAGCATATACGGATTTTGCCAGTGTGTATGATACCTTTATGGACGATACCCCCTATCAGGAGTGGGCTGATTTTTTGGCAGAGCTGATAAGTACCTATGGGATCTCAAAGCCCCATAAGAATGGAGAAAAAGCATTAGAGGCAGAGTCCTCCGAGAAGGAAAAGCTGGAAACGGAAAAAGATCTGGTCGTGGATCTGGGCTGCGGCACCGGAACCCTTACAGAGCTTTTATCCCGGAAGGGCTATGATATGATCGGAGTGGACATGTCCGCCGAAATGCTGAATGTGGCCCTTGCCAAGAAAGAAAAATCAGGCAGCCCTATCCTGTATCTTTGCCAGGATATGCGGGAGCTGGACCTGTACAGCACAGTGGGAACGGTGATCAGCGTATGCGACTCCGTGAATTATCTTCTGGAAGACGAAGAGGTACTGGAAACCTTTGGCCTGGTGAATAATTATCTTTATCCGGGAGGGATCTTCCTTTTCGACTTTAATACCGTGTATAAATATGAGCAGATCATTGGGGATACCACCATTGCGGAAAACAGGGAAAAATGCAGTTTCATCTGGGAAAACTATTACCATGAGGACGGACATATCAATGAATATGATCTGACTGTTTTTGCAGGGGAGGAAAAAAGCGGGCTGTTCCGGCGCTTTACGGAGACCCATTTCCAAAGGGGTTATACCGTGGAAGAAATGAAGGGCTTTCTGGAACAGGCAGGGCTGGAACCCATTCGGTTTCTGGACGCAGATACCCATAAGGAACCTACTGCATGCAGCGAGCGGATCTATGGGATCGCAAGAGAAAAACAAAAAGGTGAGAGAGAATAATGGCAGATTATATTGTCAGGGCAACGGCGGCAAATGCGCAGATCAGGGCATTTGCCGCAAATACAAAAGAGATGGTGGAGGAGGCAAGAAGGATCCATAACACCAGCCCCGTAGTGACCGCAGCGCTGGGCAGACTGCTCACAGGCGGCGCTATGATGGGAGCCATGCAAAAGGGTGAGGAGGATCTGTTGACTCTGCAAGTCAGCGGTGACGGCCCGTTAAAGGGAATGACGGTTACCGCAGACGCCAGGGGAAATGTGAAGGGCTATGCCATAGAACCACAGGTCATGCTGCCCCCAAGTAAGGCAGGAAAGCTGGATGTAGGGGGAGCAGTAGGGAAAGGAAGCCTGCGTGTTATTAAAGACATGGGACTAAAAGAGCCTTATGTGGGGCAGACAGTACTGCAGACAGGAGAGATTGCAGAGGATCTGACTTATTATTTTGCAACCTCAGAGCAGGTGCCTTCCAGCGTAGGGCTGGGAGTCCTTATGGAGAAGGATAATACCGTAAAGCAGGCGGGAGGCTTTATTTTGCAGCTGATGCCCTTTGCGGAGGAAGAAGTGATTGCAAAGCTGGAACAAAATCTTTCGGATTTTACGTCAGTGACCAGGGTGCTGGATGAGGGAAAGACGCCGGAGGAAATGCTGGGGCTTTTACTTTCCGGGCTTGATCTGGAGATCACAGATACCAGACCTGCAGCATTTTGCTGTAATTGCAGCAGAGAACGGGTGGAAAGAGCGATCATCAGCATCGGCCGGAAGGAAATCCGGGAGATGATCGAGGAGCAAAAGCCGATTTCGGTGAACTGTCATTTTTGTAACAGGGAATACAGCTTTTCACCGGCCCAGCTGAAAGAGCTGCTTGGGCGGTGCGGAAAGGAATAAAACAGAAAATGGATCAGGGCTTTATCAAGGCAGCGGCCGTTACTCCTCCTGTCAGGGTAGCGGATGTGGAATATAATAGGGAACAGATCGAAAAGGGAGTGGAGGAAGCGGCGGCACACGGCGCAAAAATCATTGTGTTTCCGGAGCTGTGCCTTTGCGGCTATACCTGTGAGGATCTTCTTTTGCAGGATCTTCTCTTAGAGGCCTGTAAAAGAGAACTGCTGACCCTTGCAAGGCAGTGCAGGGAAATAGACGCCCTGATCTTTGTGGGACTTCCGGTGGAAAGAGAGGGAAAGCTTTACAATGTGGCTGCGGCGCTTTTTCACGGAGAAATACTGGCGCTGATCCCCAAGGCCAATATCCCTTCCTACGGAGAATTTTATGAAACCAGGCATTTCCACGAAGGAAACCGTGAGCCGGTGTCATTTTGGCTGAACGGAAAGGAAATTCCCTTTGGAATGGATCTTCTGTTTCAGGAAACGGAAATGGACGGCCTGCGGGTGGGATGTGAGATCTGCGAGGACATCTGGGTACCCTTATCGCCCTCCATCTCTCATGCCATGGAGGGAGCGACTATTCTGGTCAATCTATCTGCCTCCAATGAAACCATTGGAAAGGACAGCTATCGGGAGCTGCTTGTGAAATCCGCCAGCGCCAAGCTGATCGCAGGCTATATATATTGCAGCTGCGCGGGGGGAGAGTCTACCCAGGATCTGGTGTTTGGAGGACATGACCTGATCGCAGAGAACGGAACCATTCTCACGCAGTCAAAGAAATTTGAGAGCCAGATCATTTATGGAGATATTGACATCAAAAGGCTTCAGATGGAAAGAAGAAGGATGAGCAGCTTTCAGGTGGAAGAAAAGCCCCATCATCTGATCCTTCCGTTTACCCTGCACAAAGAAAGAACAAAACTGGAAAGAAGCTTTCCGTGCAGACCCTTTGTGCCGGAGGAGCAGGGAGAGCGTGACAGAAGATGCGAGGAGATTTTGTCCATCCAGTCTTATGGTTTACGAAAGCGATATGAACATACGGGCTGCAGGGGGGCTGTCATCGGGGTTTCCGGGGGACTGGATTCCACGCTGGCTTTACTGGTTACCGTAAGGTGCTTTGATATGCTGGGTCTTCCCAGAAAGAATATTATGGCGGTGACCATGCCCTGCTTTGGAACAACGGACAGAACCTATGAAAATGCCTGCAGGCTTGCCAGCACCCTTGGAACGGAGCTTCGGGAGATTGATATAAAAGAAGCGGTGAACATTCATTTCAGGGATATTTCTCAGGATCCGGAAAAACATGATGTGACCTATGAAAACGGACAGGCAAGGGAGCGCACCCAGATTCTGATGGATCTGGCAAACCAGACAGGGGGCCTTGTGATCGGTACCGGAGATATGTCGGAATTAGCCCTGGGCTGGGCAACCTACAATGGGGATCATATGTCCATGTACGGGGTCAACAGCGGCGTACCCAAAACTTTGGTAAGACACCTGGTCAGATATTATGCCGATACCTGTGAAAAGGAAGAACTGCGTGAAGTGCTTCTGGATATTCTGGAAACTCCGGTAAGCCCGGAGCTTCTGCCGCCGGTAGAAGGGAAGATCTCCCAAAAGACGGAGGATCTGGTGGGGCCTTATGAGCTTCATGATTTCTTTTTGTATTATATGCTTCGCTGTGGCTTTGAGCCTGCAAAGATTTACAGGCTCGCCGCACTTGCTTTTGATGGAATATATGACAAAAAAACGATCTTAAAATGGCTTTGCACCTTTTACCGGAGATTTTTCGGACAGCAGTTTAAACGATCCTGTCTGCCGGATGGCCCCAAGGTAGGAAGTGTTGCACTTTCTCCCAGAGGAGATCTGAGAATGCCTTCTGACGCGTGTGTCAGGTTATGGCTGGAGCAGGCGGAGGCCCTTACTGACTTACAGGACTAGGACTGCCGGGTGAGGCGCTGGAGGAAGGCGAGGGTGCAGCGGCCTTTTCCAGAGAAGCCTTGATTGCATTTAAAAGTACCATAGAGGTATATTTATTGTCATCTGCATAGGTAATGCTTTCCAGAGACTGGCTTCTTAATATTTGACCAGCCAGGTCATCAAAGGAAGGCTCCAGTAACGGAAACATGGTGGCAACGGCGTCATCCAGGTTGATCATCTGAATGTCGTTGATATTGGTCTCATCTACGGTGACTTCCACATCCACGGTCTTATCATTCAGGATCAGGGAGGTGGTATAAACACCGGGAACATAGGTAGCGGTAGGGGTAACATCCGAAGAGGAGATTTCCTTTTTGTCTCTGGGGATGAACATAATGACCAGAAGGATGACAAACAGTATTCCCAGTATGGCAAAGATCCCGGTATATATTAATTCTTTCAGATGAAGTACAACGATTTTGGTGTTAGAGCTCATTTTTTTGATCCCCGTAGGTTCTTTTTTACAATCTATTAAAGAAGAGATTGTTTTATGCACGGGAATTGGAAATCATTGTCAGGCGGGACGGAAGGGAGATGCTTTCGGAAGACTGCCATGATTAGAAGGGAGAAGGAGAATGTATACGGCAAAGGAAGGCAGATATGAGAACATGATTTATAACAGATGCGGAAAGAGCGGACTGAAGCTGCCTGCGCTTTCCCTGGGAATGTGGCATAATTTTGGATCGGTGAATGATGTGGAAAATATGAAAAAGATCCTTTTTACTGCCTTTGACAACGGGATCACCCACTTTGACCTGGCCAACAATTACGGCCCGGTTTACGGAAGTGCGGAGGCCAATATGGGCAGGATCCTGAAATCAGATCTGATGCCCTACAGGAAAGAGATGGTAATCTCCACCAAGGCAGGGTACGATATGTGGAAGGGGCCTTACGGAGACGGAGGTTCCAGGAAATACCTGATCTCCAGCCTTGATGAAAGCTTAAGGAGACTGGGGCTCGACTATGTGGACATTTTTTATCATCACCGCCCGGATCCGGAAACGCCTCTTTATGAAACCATGCAGGCCTTAGATCAGATCGTCCGGTCAGGGAAGGCTCTTTATGTGGGAATTTCCAATTATAACAGGGAGCAGACAAAGGAAGCATATCGGATTCTGAAAGAGCTGGGAACGCCCTTTATCATCCATCAGCCTTCCTATTCCATGCTGAACAGATGGATCGAG
This sequence comes from Firmicutes bacterium CAG:534, assembly GCA_000436115.1. Taxonomy (GTDB): domain Bacteria; phylum Bacillota; class Clostridia; order Lachnospirales; family Lachnospiraceae; genus Suilimivivens. The sequence goes on from FR894514.1 coordinate 37,821, forward strand.
GAGGATGGACTCAAGGATTTCCTGTATGAAAGCGGTATTGGCTGTATCGTATTCAGTCCTCTGGCCCAGGGCATTCTTACCGGAAAATACCTAAAAGGGATCCCGGAGGATTCCAGGCTGGGAAGCGGAAAAAGTCCTTATCTTCACAAACAGGATCTGACAGAGGAAAAGCTGCAAAAGGTAAGAGCGCTTCAGGAGCTTGCCGGAGAAAGAGGACAGACCCTGGCACAGATGGCGCTTTCCTGGATTTTGCGCGACGGCAAGGTGACCTCGATTTTGATCGGAGCCAGCAGGCCGCAGCAGATCCTGGAAAATAAGAAAGCACTTGAAAACATCACATTTACAAAGGAAGAATGCGACAGGATCGACGAGATCCTGAAATAAGAAAACCGCAGGGTATTGACAAACTGACGGGGCTGCTGTTATGATAGCAGAGAACAAGGGCGTTCATATAACATTTCGGAACATTATGGCCGTGATGCTATATGAGCGCCTTTGTCGTAAGCATTGTCCGGGTGGAGAAGAAATTAAGGCGGACAAAGAATAAATTATATACAAGACGAAAGGAAGAGTACATTATGATGAAGCATTATTCAAAGGAAGACATCATGAACCTGGTAAATGACGAGGATGTGGAATTTATCAGACTGCAGTTTACAGACATGTTCGGAAGTCTGAAGAATGTGGCGATCACTGCAAGCCAGCTTGAAAAGGCACTGGATAATAAGTGCATGTTTGACGGCTCTTCGATCGAAGGGTTTGTGCGGATTGAGGAATCCGATATGTACTTATATCCTGATTTAAGTACCCTGGAAATCTTTCCATGGAGACCACAGCAGGGCAAGGTAGCCAGGCTGATCTGCGATGTTTATCGTCCAAGCGGGGAGCCTTTTGAGGGAGATCCCAGATATGTGCTGAAGAGGGCAATTAAGGAAGCGGCCGACATGGGCTATATTTTTGAAGTGGGGCCGGAGTGCGAGTTTTTCTTATTCCACACAGATGAAAACGGACTGCCTACCACAGTGAGCTATGAAAAGGCAGGATATTTTGATTTAGGGCCTTTGGATCTGGGAGAAAATGCAAGAAGAGATATGATTCTTACGCTGGAAGATATGGGCTTTGTGATCGAGGCGTCCCACCACGAGGTAGCGCCTGCCCAGCATGAGATCGACTTTAAATATGATGAAGCACTTGCCACCGCTGACAATATCATGACCTTTAAACTGGCGGTAAAGACCATTGCCAAAAGACATGGCCTGCATGCAACCTTTATGCCCAAGCCCAAATACGGCATTAACGGTTCCGGCATGCATATTAACATGTCCCTGTCCAAGGACGGAAAGAATATTTTCAACGATCCCGAAGGGAATTTGGGCTTATCCAAGGAAGCCTACTATTTCATTGGCGGGATCATGAAACATATGAAGGGAATGACAGCAATCACCAATCCTCTTGTCAATTCCTATAAGCGTCTGGTGCCCGGTTATGAGGCGCCGGTATACATTGCATGGAGCGCTACCAACAGAAGCCCGCTGATCCGTATCCCGGCATCAAGGGGAGAGGGCACAAGAATAGAGCTGCGCTGCCCGGATCCGTCCGCAAATCCTTATCTGGCGCTTGCTGTCTGCCTCAGGGCAGGGCTTGACGGGATCGCCAATAAGATTATGCCGCCGGAAAGCGTGGACTGCAATATTTTTGCACTTTCCGAGGAGGAAAAGAAGGAAAGAAAGATCGAGGCAATTCCGGGAACACTGATCGAGGCAGTGGGAGAGCTGGAAAAGGATTCTTTTATCCAGGAAGTATTAGGAAAGCACGTTTCTGCAAAATACATTGAAGCAAAGAAGGAGGAATGGGCAAATTACCGCTCACAGGTAACTGACTGGGAGATTAATCAGTATCTGAATCAGTTCTAGGCGCATTGATAATTCAAATGAGGAGGTGTGCGGATGACAGGTGTAATTGTTGTCCTCCCGAAGATAGATGATGCCAAGAACATGAAAAATCTGCTTGTCAGAAACGGAATTCCCGTGTCAGGAGTCTGTACGACCGGTGCACAGGCCATTGCAATGGCAGATGATCTCAATGACGGTATAGTCATAAGCGGTTATAAGCTTGCAGATATGATCTATTCCCAGCTCAATCAGGATCTGCCGCCGGGATTTGAGCTTTTGCTCATGGCTTCCCAGCAGATCATTGGAAGCGGGATCATTGAGCGGGATATTATGTGCCTTTCCATGCCCCTTAAGCTTCATGATCTGATCAACACAGTGGACATGATGATCCAGGGGATTGAGCGGCGCAGGAGAAAACGCAGGGAAAAGCCCAGGGAAAGAAACGAAGAGCAGGCAAGGCTTATTAAGGATGCAAAGGAGGTTCTGATGAGTCGAAATCATATGTCTGAAGAGGAGGCACATAGATATATTCAAAAGTGCAGTATGGATAGTGGAACAAACATGGTAGAAACGGCACAGATGGTGCTTACCATGATGAAGTAAAAAGAGAAAAGAGCTGCCTGGCGTGTATCGTGAATTTCAGGATGCCGCCGGGAGGCTCTTTTTTTGTGCCCGGGCGGCGCACATTCTTTAGAAATAAAAACAAATTGAAGAAAAAACAGGACAGGCATCGTTATAACAGGTGAAAACCAATAAATGGAAGCCTGGGTAAGGGAAAAGGGCGCGGCAGGGATTTTTATCAGTAAACTGATTCCCATGATCCGGACGCTGATCTCGATTCCTGCCGGTGTGGCGAAGATGGATCTTGTCAACGCCGCCCAACAGTGACAACGGGCGGCGTTTTCATAATCGTTGGTAGGGTTGTTTACAGCTTCAACCAGGCTCCCAGCTGAGCTATACCCCCATATAAGGGGTAACAAACCTTTTTACATCTGCGCTGCGTTCGGCTGCGGTGTCAAGCTCCTGCGTCAGTTCCGCGATACGTCGCGTCAGCGTCTTTTTTTCTTCATCATAGCCGGAAGTCAAGAAAGCAAATTGTTCATCAGAGAGCTTCCCTAAAGCGTTGTCCTCATACAGTTTGCGGAATAAGACGTTTAATTCGCTCATTCTGCACTGTGCCTTGTCAAGCTCCTTGTGCTGCTGCGCCATTGTTTTCTTCATGGCTTGCTCGCTGCACTCATTCGCCGTTTGGATAAATGCCTGTTCGTGGGTCTGCACATAGGACAGTACCCGTTGCAGGTCGGCAAACGGAATAGAAAAGTTTTTCAAAAAAGTTTTGAAAAACGCAAAATGCGCCCGTCTGCAAGGCGCAGACGGGCGCAAAGGAAATGTAAGCAGTATTCAGATGATTTGACAGTTCATATTCATAAGCGGAGTGTCCCAACGTAGAAGCGGAGCTTTTTTTAATCCGCTACCATTTGTCGGATATTGTCGAAAAAGATAATGAAACACGGCGGCACCCTCCTAAATGCCGCCGTAAAATCACATGATGTTGGGTCGTCGCAAGATTAGGGATATGCAAAAAGAAACGGCGGCTCTGATTTCTCAAAGCCGCCGCAAAAGAATAGGCGCGTGAAAATATGTCTGCTCTACGACGGCTTTTTTTCTTTGCCGTCGTCCGGCAGATTTGTTTTTTATTGATAGGACACAGAATTAGCCTCTGCTTTAGTTATCTGACCTTTAGCTACGGCTTTTTCAACCGCTTCCTCTAATTCTTCTTGTGTGGAAAAATCACCAATATGCAGCGAAGTCCCGTCGCTCCGTTCAAAGTCCATTCCATAAACGGAAATTATGTCTTTTTCATTGGGCGGGATTTGGGCATAGCCGATACCCTCGTCGTTATCTTTGGAATACAATGTGCCAGATTTGATCTCGTCCAAGATTTTCTCGTACTCTGCGATTTGGGCATTTACGCTGTCTTGTGTCCATTCATGGAAAACGCCCTGCCCATCATACCAACCATCTCCTGTGCCAATAAGAGCCTCAAGTTCGTTTTTTTGCGTGGCTATCCAATCTTCATATTCAGAAGCAGTCCACCAGTCGATTTTGGGAATTTCTTTTTCATATTCAGATTGCGGCATCCAGCTATTACCATCAAGGCTGAACTGTAAGCCATTTTCCCCGGTTCGGCACAAGACTTCTTTCTCCAAGGAAATGGGAGGCTCGGCTTCGGTTTGATGTTGAGCTGCTGCGGCTGTGCCGAAACCGACAAGGCTAAACAGTAACAAACTTCCCAGCCCGATACCAAGTAGTTTTTTTGTTCTCATAATCAATACCTCACTTTCAAAAAATATAGTCGCCCCTTTTAGGGACGACTATATCATATCAAAGCGATTTGGATTTAGTTTGCAGGGAATGTGGATTTTTGATGGAGTCAGCCGGATAATATCG
>FR894515.1 GCA_000436115.1 Firmicutes bacterium CAG:534
ATTTTGATATAGCTCTTGAACTTGCGCATTATATTGTAGAATAGAGAGATTGACAAATTCCAGTTTGTCGTGGAAAAAAGATTGGTCCATATCCATTATAGAAGGAGAAGGATTCTTGTCGGCTACAGAGAGTGTTGTATTTTGTTTCCAAAACTCTATTAATAGGTATGGAAACATTTTTCAAAGGGGGAATCTTGTTTTGTAGGGATTTTGTAGGGAATCTGTAGTATCATTGTAGGGGACTTGACACTTTTATTGTGATTTTGCCTGTGATAATATTATCATAGACAAATGAGACATATCGCTGTACAAGGAATATCGAGGACGGGGAATCGGAACACGGATGATGAATGAGATGCTTGTACTACTCAAAGAGAAAGGTTATAAGCAAGCGTCTCTTGCTGTACAGAAAGCAAATTATGCGGTTCGGATGTATGAGAAGGTTGGATTCAAGACCGTGAGCGAGAATGAAGAAGAATATATTATGGTGTGTGAACTATGAGAGTGATCAACTATTTTGATAGTGATAGGCAGAGCCACTGGCTTAATGAGATCAAAAGAGGCGACTGGGGAGCTGCCGGTTTTTTGTATGAGCTGTTGAGCAAAGGAACTTTCTTTGACGCCGCAGGTAAAAACTCAAAGGTTCTGTTGCTTACAGACGGCGATGAGCTGATTTCGTTTTGCACTTATGCCGAAAAGGATGATATCCAGCCTACGGAGTTTACTCCGTGGATGGGTTTTGTTTATACCTTCCCGGAGCATAGGGGGCATCATTATGTAGGACTCCTTATGGAAGAGGTAGAAGGAAGAAACATTAGGACAGAGGATCAGAGCACAGCGTATCAGACTTGGAATGATCCAGGAGGAACTGGCAGAAGCATTATATGTAGAGAAGTCTATAATCTCCTACTACGAGAATGATAAGAAGGAGATGAGAGCCAGCGGTCTGGCAGAGATAGCCAAAGTACTTCAGACTACGCCGAATTATCTGCTGGGTTTTGCAGATAATAATGATGGATTTGCGGACGAAGCGCTTGGTTTGTTGCGAGATGTGAAGGATCAGTCTGTAAGAGAGATTCTTTTGAAGCAGATCAGGGCACTGATTTGAAAAATGTATTGCTTTTGTCCGTACATTGACTTATGATATGGGTAAAAGAAAGGGGCGTGATGATATGGCAGCTAAATCAGCAAATCTTTATGCAAGAATAGAGCCGGATGTTAAAGAACAGGCTGAGGGAATTCTGGCTACTTTGGGGATCCCGGCATCTAATGCTATCAATATGTTTTATAAGCAGATCATTCTAAATAGGGGGCTTCCGTTTGAGGTAAAGATTCCAACTGCGAGACCTGTTGATATTTCGAGAATGAACGCAGAGACTTTGGACATGGAACTTGAGAAAGGATATGCGGATATGCAGGCAGGGCGTACCAAATCTGCAGCTCAGGTTTTTGCGGATATCCGAAGGGATTATAAGGTATGAAATATGATGTTACCTTTACGGAGCAGGCTGAGAACGATCTTCGCGGTATCTTTGAGTATATAGCATTTGATCTTCTTTCGCCTGAGAATGCAGCCGGACAGCTTGACCGGATCGAAGAAAAAATCCTTTCCTTGGGAGAGTATCCGGAGAAGTTCCGGCAATATGAAAGAGAGCCCTGGAAGAGTCGAAATACACGAGTTGTGCCTGTTGATAATTATGTTATTTTCTATATCCCCGATAAGACAAAGAAATTGGTTACAGTGATTCGGGTTATGTATTCCGGAAGAGATGTAGATAAGCAGCTTGATGAATTTACAAAGTTATAATCATAAATCCTATGAGGC
>FR894516.1:0-2495 GCA_000436115.1 Firmicutes bacterium CAG:534
GGTACCCGCTGCCACTGCTGTGCCTACCGCCACGCCCACCGCTACTCCTACCGCACTGCCGGGGGCAACTGCCACTCCTACAGCCACTCCGTTCCTGCACTGGCCTGACGGTGTTCCCACTCCCTCTGCAGACCTGGATGACATCAACTGGCAGGACTACTATCCGGATATCAATATTAACCGCGAGGATGTAGAAAAGACCATTAACGACACACAGCAGTATGTTTATGAGGATGCTTCCAAGGTACTTTCAGATCTGCAAAGCAGTATCAGAGGCCACGCTGCAACGATCAGCGACAGGCTTTCCAGTGCCCACAACTCCTTAAGCAGCAGCTTTTCCTCCATTATCTCTAACATGCGTACCTTAAATTCCATGTTGGACACCAATGACCAGATCATTTTAAATGATTTCCAGGCCATCATTGACGAGCTGAATGTGATCACCGACCTGATCACAAACCCGGACTCCACTGATCCCGAGGATCGCTACTCTGATGTTTCTGATGAGGATCAGCTTACGGATACCACCGGAAAAGTAATGAACTCCGTAAATAAAGGCAAAATAAACGGAGATGTAAATGTGGGCGGCGTTGCCGGCTCCATGTCGCGTGAAAACAACCTGGATCCTGAGGACGACTTAAACCTTGACAGCTCTACCCTGAATTTCCGATACAAGGAACGAATTGTCGTCAGGGACTGTGAGAACTTTGGCAAGGTCGAGGGGAAAAAGGACTGTATCGGCGGCATCGTAGGCGATATGACCCTTGGAAGTATCATTGACTGTATCAACAGCGGCTCTGTCACAAGTGATGGCAGTAAGCTGGGCGGCATTGCCGGTTCCAGCGGCACGATCATCCGTGGCAGCAGTTCTAAGTGTTCTTTGTCCGGAAAGGACAAGATCGGCGGCATTGCCGGCTACGGCACCAATATTTCCGACTGCTACAGTATGATCCAGATCCGTGAAGGAGAAGATTATCTGGGATCCATTGCCGGAAACGTTGACTCCTCCGGCGAAATTACTAATAACTATTTTGTTGAGGGCTGCCCTGCCGGAATTGACGGGATCAGCTATACAGGAAAAGCACAGCCCATCTCCTATCAGGATTTTCTGGAGCGTGCCGATCTTCCTGTTGTTTTTCAGGATATTGTACTGACCTTTGAGGCAGATGAAAGGGTTGTCTCTACCGTAACCCTTTCCTATGGAGAGAATTTCAATGCCTCCATGCTGCCGCAGGTCCCTGAAAAGGAGGGCTACATTGGTGAATGGGCAGATTTCGACCGGAACAATATTACCTTCGATCAGACCATAGAAGCCCAATATGTGGAATACATCAGTACCATAGAAAGCAATGAAACCCGCAATGACCGTCCCATTTTGCTGGCGGAGGGCACCTTCCACCCAGAGGACTATCTGGTCATGACCAGCCTTTCCCTGTATCCGGAAGATGCCAAGACCAAAGCGGAATGCTGCAAGGTGTCCATTCATAATTCCTATGGCGGCCCCTATACCATACGCTATTTACTGCCGGAAGAAATGAAACATACCACCATTGAACTGTACCAGCATGGCCAGTGGGTTCCTGCACAGACACAGACAGATGGCAGCTATCTTGTTTTTTCTTCCGATAAGTCCGAGTTTGTTTTTGCCTGTGTGGATCGCCCTGAGACAATCAATACGGTTACCATTCTTGTTTTAAGCTGCCTTTTGGTCATTCTTTTGATCATTGTAATTCTGATCATCTGCCAAAAACGCAAGCTGAAAAAGCATAAAAAGCACTAGACACACTGCTTCCTTTTTGTCATATCTTAACAATGATAAGGAAGCGGAGTCTTTTACATGACAAATCAAAAATTGGAAAATCTTTTAAATCTGGCTCTGTCCATTGCGGAGGCCGAACGGGAGCGTTCTTCACAGCTCTCCGTCGGCTTCCTGCCGGAGCTGAAAAAATGGGAAGTGATCGTAAAATATCACGGTGATCTGAAACAGCTTGAAAATGATCTGATTACAGTAGAAGAACTGATTGCCGGTTATGCTATCGTTACCCTCCCAGAGACTCTGATCCAATCCTTTTCCCAATTAGATGAAATTGAATATGTTGAGAAACCCAAAAGACTTTATACCTCGCTGCTGAACGGAAAGCAGGCATCCTGCGTTTTTCCTGTTACGCAGAGGGAACCTTATCTTAACGGAGAAGGCACCCTAGTTGCTGTCATTGATTCCGGCATCGACTATCAAAACCCTGAATTCCTGACTTCCGACGGCAGTACAAGGATCTTGTCCCTGTGGGATCAGACCCTGGATGCCGGCCAGGTAAATGCGCTGCTGCCGGATGCCCAGGCCTACCTGGAATACAGGGAAAAGGCTTCTCCCCCCACCGGCTTTGCTACAGGGGTCGAATTTTCCAGAGAACGGATCAATGCCGCCCTGCAAAGCCAGGCTCCCTTTCAAATCGTTCCGAGCCGCGACACCTCCGGGCACGGCAGCGCCGTTGCCG
>FR894516.1:2534-14456 GCA_000436115.1 Firmicutes bacterium CAG:534
GGCAGCATTTCCTCCGGCCAGTTTCAGGGAATTGCCCCTTCCTCAGAGCTTTTGATCGTCAAAATGGGAGCTTCCTACGGCGATTCCTTTCCTAAGACCACCTCTCTTCTCCGGGCTGTCACCTATGTTCTCAGGAAAGCCTCCGAGGCCGGAAAACCTCTTGCCATCAATTTAAGCTTTGGCAATACCTATGGTTCCCATGACGGCACTTCTCTGGTAGAGCGGTTTCTCGACAATGCTTCTGAGATCGGCCGCACGGTTATCTGCGTAGGCAGCGGCAACGAAGGGGCCGTAGGAGGCCATGCGGCCGGAAGCTTTCCGGAGGCCGCATCTTCCCCTCAAAGAATAGAGCTTAGCGTAGGCGCTTACCAGCCTACCTTAAATGTCCAGCTATGGAAGGATTTTTCGGATGATTTTGGCATACGGCTCTTATCTCCCGGCGGCGAACGGCTTGTGGTGGATGTAGACCGCCCCGGTAAAAGCAGTTACCTTATGGAAAACACGGAAATCCTCCTCTATGTGGGAGATCCTTCCCCCTACTCCGTAAAACAGGAAATCTATTTTGATTTTCTTCCGGTCGAAAGTTATGTAAATCAAGGTGTCTGGACCTTTGAACTGACTCCAAGGAAGGTTGTGATTGGAAGCTATGATTTCTATCTTCCCTCTTCCAATATCCTGAACGCCGCAACACGCTTTTTTACTCCCACTCCTGAAAAGACACTGACCATTCCCTCTACCTCCTCCAAGGTCATTACGGTAGGCGCCTACAATGCCTATTTTGATGCCTATGCTGATTTTTCCGGAAGAGGATACCCTCTGGAAAGCATTTCCCTTGGCCGCCTTCTCAGCAGCGCCATTAAGCCGGACCTGGTTGCTCCCGGAGCTGATATTATGACCATTGGACCTAACGATACCTTTGTGCAGGTATCCGGTACCTCCTTTGCCGTTCCCTTTGTTACAGGCAGCGCTTCGCTCCTTTTGGAATGGGGGATTGTCCGTGGCAACGATCCCTTCCTTTATGGGGAAAAGGTAAAGGCCTATCTGAGAAGAGGGGCAAGGCCCATTCAGGGCGAACGTGGTTACCCCAACGCCAAGGTAGGCTTCGGCGGGCTGTGCCTGGAAGAAAGCCTATTCTTCCGTTGAACATTCCTTTCCTATGGCTTACAATAGTTTTATGAATGGATAAAGGAAATTTACTATGCGCAGACTGCGCAGAAATGGAGCTGCTTATGGAAGAACTATTTGCCGGAAATTCCGACCGGATCACAAGAGCCTACTTTGATTCTCTTCTTCTGGAAATGCGGCATATTGACGGCCGGATACCTGATACTACCTTTTGCCTTTACGGAAAAACCTTTGATACCCCTATCATGACCGCCGCCCTTTCCCACCTGGATCACCTACGCCCTGACAGTATGGCAGAGCTTGCCCGCGGTGCCGCTATGGCCAAAGCTGTGAACTGGGTTGGAATGGGAGAAAAGGAAGAGCTTGAAAAGATCACAAAGGTACCGTCGCAGACGATCAAGATCATCAAACCCTATGCTGACAATCAGATGATCTTTGACAAAATTGCCCACGCAGAAAAATGCGGCTGTCTTGCCGTTGGAATAGATATCGATCACGCTTTTGACAGCGCAGGACAATATGACAATATCCACGGTCATGCCATGAGCTCTAAAAGCCTGGAAGAATTAAAAGAATTTGCCTCCTCCACCTCCCTCCCCTTTATCGTAAAGGGAGTGCTGAGTGAACGGGACGCTTATCAATGTCTTTCCGCCGGAGCAGGGGGCATTGTGGTCTCCCATCATCACGGCATTATGGATTATGCCATTCCCCCTCTTATGATCCTTCCTGACATCTTAAGGGCCGTCAACCGGGAAATCCCTGTTTTTGTAGACTGTGGAATCGCAAGTGGAATGGACGCCTTTAAGGCGCTGGCACTTGGAGCTACGGCTGTCTGTACCGGAAGGGCTGTCATGCCTTCCCTGAAAGAAAACGGAGCGGAAGGGGTCAGGGATGTACTGCTTGCCATGACCGGACAGCTAAAAGGTGTTATGGCCAAGACCGGCTGTTATGATCTGGGTCACATGGATGCCACCGTTTTAAGGCGCAGAACCTTTTAAATGGAGGTCATGCGGAACGGACTGCTGGTAGGATCTTTTTTCAGATTTCTACGATATTCGCTGGGAGTACACTTCAAAAACTGCTTGAAAACCTTATTAAAATAGCTGGCATTATTAAATCCCACTGCAAAGGCCAGATCCGAAATAGACCTGGCAGCCGGGTCGTCACTCTGGATCATATTGGCAGCCTTAAAAATCCTGTATTTCATCAGATATTCAATAGGGGTAAGCTGCAGCGTTCTTCGGAAGCAGCGGCAGCATTCGCTTTTGCTGATACTGATTGCGTCTGCCAGATCCTCCAGGGCAATGTGGTCGGCATAATGCTCCTCAATATACCTGATCGCATCCTTCACCCGGATCTCATCCTGTGAAAGGCTTGCAGTCTTGCTCTTCTTCACATTTTGAGGGATCACATTTTCCAGCAGCAATACCCAGAACTGACAAAGATAGGATTTCGTCACAAGCTCAAATCCATATTTCTTGGTCATATTAACAGCGATCACTGAATTGATCAGATTAAGTACCTTTTCTGCAACCGGCTCACTCTCATCCAGTATCATATAGCGAAACACCGGGGAGCTTAATACGGGGGTCAGATATTTGCCTGACATTACCGTATTGCCGTAACTAAACAAAAAGGAAGGGTGAAAAACCGTAGAATACAGGCTGCAGTTTGCATCCGGATCTACCGGCTTAATGGAGTGCATGGTGTCTTGATTGATCAGAACGCCCTGACCGGCTTTCAGTACGATCTTGGTATCATCCGTCAGGAAATACACCTCTCCGTGGTTGATGATCATGACCTCTACTTCATCATGCCAGTGCCACCTTATCATTCTCATGTACATCTTTGACAATTCAATAAAATATACATGAACCGGATATCCGATTTCCATATCGCTTATGCTTCGTTCCGAGTAAAACTCTTTACCCGGGTTTTCCGGAAATTGCATGGCACGCCTCCTTGTTACATAATAAATCTATTGTAAATTATTTTGTCTTAATGTTCAACAAGGAACGAAACTTCTTTTTGGTTATTCCATTTTTCATACAGACATGCCAGTTCCTGCCTGACACAGGCCGTTTTTCTCAGCCTTCCCGTCAGGCGCCCGGTTTCTATGCAGGAAAGCTTTACCTGATGGTAAATTGCTGTTCCTCCCTTCAAATAACCCGGAATTTTCTCCGCATACTCCCGGATCTTCTCATTCTGCTGCTCAAACAGCTTCCATTCTGCCTCAAGCTCCTGCCCAAGCCCCCTAAGCTCCTGCAAGGAAACCTCCAGCAGGAAGTCAGGTGCGATCACTTCCCCGAGCCTGCCTTTCGATGCAAGGGCTGCCAGCAGTTCCTTTCCCTTCTCCTGGAAAAGGCTCTCTGCAATAACCGGGATCCCGCAAAAGGCAAAATCCCGCAGATCTCCAAGCGTAAGCTTTTCTCCATTGATTCCTTCTTTCGAGCCTGCCATACATTCCATGAGATGCATCAGTACGCCTGCGCATCCATCCAGGTCTTCAGGCTTTAACTCCATAACCCCCTGGGATAATGCCGCTGCATAATTTCCAAGCTCTCCCCTCTTTTTCACCTCCGGATTTTTGGTCCCCAAAAAGCTTGTAACCGTTTTTCCCTGATCATCATAGGATATCTGTGCAAACATATATTTAATATCATGGTATCCTGCAAAATTGCTTTTTTCTACGGGAGTTTTGATATAACGGATCTGCTCCTGTCTGATAATAGAGTGTCCCAGAACATTTACATAATCATTTTCTCCGCAAATCCCCCATATCCTGCCCCTTCTCTTTTCATATTCCTGACTGCCATATTCCTGCTTCCACCTGCTGATCGCTTTCTGGGAAAATCCCTGTCCATCCACGCTGTAGCACACATCAACAAGCTCCTGCCTCTTAGTTTCCATGGCAACAAACTGCGCTTTATTTCCGCCTTTGGAATGTCCTGTTATGACCACTCTCTGCTCTGCGGAGAGTTCCAGCCTTTCTGCCGCAGCTTCAAAATAGGAAAGCGCCCTTTCCTGCTGTATCGTAGCGCTCTGGGTCATGCCAAGGCCGTTATCCGGCCATTCCCCATCCCCTGTTCCCCGGTAAACCACATAAACCTTTTCTCCATCCGGGGAAACAAAAAAACAGGCTGCCGTACCGCTGTCATATCCCATATTTCCGCTCTGGCAATGGATCGTAAGCTCCCCCACCTGCTCATTTTGAACCGCCTTGGAAAGGATCTGATATTCTCCATAGTGAATGCCTCCCCCTCCGTAATCCTCGTGATTTTCCAAATCCTTTATCACATTTTTCAGGCTGGTTCCCTCCCTTGCTTCTCTGTAATCCAGATACATAAAGGTGTCAAGCAGCATACTGATCTCCGCCTCAGAAATCACTTCCATTTTAATCCCCCTGCCTTTCCGAAATCTGTAAGCTTTGGGTCGCTGACATCTGACTACTTCCCGCCTTTACTCTTCAGCTTCCTGCTCCTGTTTTTGGCATAGGTCCACTCCAGATACTGCAGATTTCCTTTTTCGTCCAGGGAAAACACTGCTTCTGCTGCCGCCTCGCATCCCCTGTAACGATCTCCCATAAAATTATCCCGGTCCAGCCTGTCATAAACCTCCCGATCCGTAAGATAGCAGACTGCCCCTCCGATCACATATCCTTTTTCTGTGACCTTATGTAAAAAGGTCTCTACCTGTTCCTCCTTCTGTTTGCTGTCATAGGCCGGATAAAGATAGATCCTGACCATGGAAGCCGGATTTTTCAGGAACGCTTCCGCATCCATATCCGCCGCATAATCCTCCGGGAATACCAGCTCCGGTATTTTATAAAACACCTTACAGACACCAAAAATAGGTCTTGCAAGCTCTTTTATTTCCTGCTCGATCTCATCCCTGCAAAGCACTGCCAGGTAATTGTCCTGAAAGATTTTTCCGTTTTCTGTATAAAGCTCCCTGACCAGCGCAGTTTCCTCCGGTTTTGATCTGCTTCTTACCTTTAACATGGTGTAATTTTTGCCAAATTGTCCATTCCACATTTCGGCCTTTTCAAAATCCTCCCCGTATTTTTGTTTCATATAGGTAAGCATTCCCCTGTCACTCCCTCCCTGTATGCGGCCCCACAAAAGGGCCGCACCAAATAATAAAATTAATATGGTTCCCAGCTTTTTATTGAACAATGTTAACATGAAGCCCACTTCCCTGCTCGGTATTGCTGCTTTCTGCCTTTTGATAATGTCCGGCCATCTCCTGCAGATCCGTTACATGCTCCTGCACCATGCGGTACAATTTATCCATATCCGACTGTAAGGACGAAAATCTTCCTCCGTAAGATGCCGCTGCCTCCCCCTGCCAGATACTGCCAAGTCCCTGTACAAGGGACATCATCTCCCCGGTGAGATTTTTCATCTGTCCTCCCTCCACTGCAAATTCTCCTGATGTCTGTATTAATTTTTCCGGTGTTACCTTTAAAATACCTTCCATATACTTTCCTTTCTCTGCTGCCTGCAAAATAGCTTCAAACCTGTTTGTCAATATTTTCTGGCTGCCGCCAGTTCCCTGTTTCTTGCCTCCGCCTGTTCATACCTTGCAGCGATCTCAAGAAGCGCCTGCACATATTGTTCGATCAGCTGATAAAAGGCGTCCATCTGCTGTCTGTCTCTTAAAAACGCCTGATGGAAGGTGTCCCGTGCGGTTCCCTCCCACATACCGCAAAGAGAAGCCTCCTTTTCTGAAAGAGCTGCTGCCTTTGCCTTAAATTGTGCGTTTAACTGTTTTAAATTTCCGGCTTTTTGTCTTAATACCGAAGAGGTTACCTGAAAAAATGCCATATTTTTCTTCCTTTCTGTTTTGAGATTATCGGTAAATGCGTGTTATGGAGATCTGGTAATTTCTTTGCTCCGCCAGATACATTTTTTCTGCCTGCTGCATCAGCTTATCCGCCAGCCCTAATAGTCGATTTATTTCTTCTTCCAGCTCTGTGCATAATTCCACCTCCTTTCTCCTTAACATCTCTGCGCTTTTCCCTTTATAGCACCGTCCCGCCAGAAACAGTTCCCTCTGCTTTTCCAGTCTTTTCTTCATGCAGACTGCCTCTTTTCTGAGCTCCTGTGCGATCTGCTTTACTTCCTGAAAGCGAATCTCAATCCGTTCCTGTGATAAGCTCATTTTTTCTTTCCGCCTCCTCATATTCCCCTGCCAGCTGTACAAGCTTTTCAAGCTGCCATATCAGCTCCTCAAATGCAGACTCCTGCATTCCCTTCAGCCTTTTTGCGATCTCCTTCTGTATTCCTCCTTCAAAGCAGCCCTCCAGATGAGACAGTTCCTTAACCGCTTCCATATACTTTCTTTGGGCCTCCAGCGCTGTCTGCTTCATAACTGCTTCTTTTTCCAGAAGCTTTTCGGTGGTAACCTTTATCTGTTCTCCCATCCTTTTCCCCTTCAAGCTTATTGTTCCGCTACAAGCTGCATACAGCGCTGCTCCACACGGGAAAGCTCCGCTGCGCTTTCCTGTAAAAGCTCCAGCATGCGCCAGCCTTTCTCTACAAGCGCCTGCGCCCTTTGCAGGCACTCATCTGTTTTCCTGCAAAAGACTGCTTCTGCCTGCCCCTGCCAGCCCCCTTCAAGCTCCGCATTCTGCTCCTGCAAAGAAAAAAGCAGATCTTTGCACCGGCTGAAGCTCTCCTGTGCTTTTTCTGTTTTTTGAAGGAAAAGATCTCCCCAAAGCAAAATTTTCTGTTCCTCCATCGCTCCTCCCTTTTAAAGCAGCAAAAGGCTGCTTCCCTGTTTTATCCCCTGAATGCGCAGATTTCTATTTACATCTACAACCTGAAGCTGTGCCGGATCATACAAAAAGAGTCTTTCGCGTTCTGTAAATTCTCTGCCCTCCCTTCTTTCAATCAGTGTAAAAACATCTTCCTTCCATTCTTCCACCGGAAGGTTTTCATCCAGTTCAAACTCATAGTTTTCATCCAGGATCGGCACCTTTATTTCAATCAATATCATCTTCTACTTCCTCCTTTGGCATTTCAATGATCACAGTGCTGTTTTCTGTTCCCTGTTTCAGGTAAGCAATTCCATCCGGTTCTCTGCCGCTCAGCCTTGTATATCCCAGATCCTCAAATGAAAATATTCTCTGCTGTGCCGCATTTCCCCCTATGTGAAGGCCCCTCTGCCTGCTGCAGACCTGCCAGAACCACTGGTTTCCCGAAAGTTCAAGTTCCTGTGTCCGTTCCACCACAGCAATCACAAATGGTCTTTCCCATTCTTTTCTCTCCGCACTCCACGCTTCTGAAAACAAAATAACCTCCCTGATATCCTCCGCCAAAAGAACAAGCTTTTCTTCCGGCTTTGTCAGCAAAATTTTTTCCGTTTGTTTTCCGCCTTCTCCTTGTTTCAGAAACATGCTTTGATAACCGGCTCTTGTAACGCTCTCAGCTAATTGCGCCAGAAGCATTTTTTTCTGGCGTGCTCCTGCTCCTGAGATCAGGAAAACCTGTCCGCTTTCCAGGATAAGGTCTGCAATCCTGCCATTTTGCAGATCATAACCAAGCGGAATACAATTTTCCCTCCACTCATAATCCTGGCAAAGTCCCTGATATGTTACTTTTTCCGGCACAGTACGGAACCTGGGCGGCAAATCTATTCCTTTTTCCTTCCAGTACATTATTTCTCTCTGTGCAGCCTCTTCTACTACTTCCGAACCTTTTCCCATTGCCCTGCTTTCCTGCGCAAGGGCTGCCTGAAATTCCAGAATTCTGTTTTCTACCCGGCACAGCCCTCTTCCGGGTGTATTTTCCCTTGGCAGCACCGGAATATGATACTGCCGCATAATGTCTCCATAAGAAAAGCAATCGTTCATTTCAAAGCTTAAGGTTGTCCGTATTTTTTCATAAAGCTTTCCCGGCATTTCCGACACGGAAGCCGCTGTGATCAAAAATGTGATCTTTATGCCCGGCCCTTCCCCCGCAAGCTGGATCAGGAATTCCTGCTGTTCTTCCTTAAGCCTCCCGAAAAATCTGCCAAAATTATCTATGCACAAAAAATGTCTTGGCATTTTTAACCCTTTTTCCCGGGCATTTCTCTTTTTTGCCACAAGCTTTTTCAGCTGATGAAAAAAACTGTCATCATTTTTTTTGTGCGCAAGATACCCTATACATCCCGGCATTTTTCTAAATGCCGCAAGCTCCTTCCCTCTATCCACAAGCAGGATCTGTTCCTCCCGGGGATCCCTTCCCATGGAAATCTGTAGGAGAAGCAGCGCAAGAAATGTTGTTTTTCCCGTGGCCGGGCCACCGCATAAAGAAAGATGCCCCTGTCTCTGCGGATCATATGTCAGGATCCCCTGTTTCTGATTTTCCGGATCATCATATTTTCCAAGAAACAGTTCTTGTCCTTTCTTTTTCTCCTCTGGCAGCTCTGTCAGATTTATTTTTTCTGGAAGCTCCGGCATCCAGAGCTTCTTTGCCCTTTTCTTTCCCTCTTCCTCGGCAATCCTTCCTATGTACCTTAAGACCGCTTCCAGTTGGGTTTCTCTTCCCTTTTCTTTTTCCTCATGAAGGGAGATCCTTTTCCCTGTATGATCCAGCAAAAACACCCTGGGCTCTCCTTTTTTCCTTCCGCTGTACGCCTCTCCCAGATACCCTGCCTGGAAAAGCTCGTAAAAGGTTCCTCCGCCAATCTGAAAACAGCACTGACCGGGATTGGTTAAAAACGCTGCATCTGCGCTGTGCAGAACATCCATACTGTCCTGCTTATCCTGTACCCGCAGGCAAAGTCTGAATCTGGCATTGCTCCAGATCCTGTCATCCACTGTGCCGGCAGGCTTCTGGGTCGCCAGGATCAAATGCACCCCAAGGCTTCTTCCAACCTGTGACAGGGAAATGATCTCCTGCATGAATTCCGGCTCCTCCTTTTTTAATTCTGCAAATTCATCTATTACCAGCAGTAAATGGGGCATAGGCTCCCTGTCCGCTTTTAATCTGTACTGTTCCATATAGGCATTAATATGATTGACCTGATACTTTGCTAATAGCGCCTGTCTTCTTTTATTTTCGCTTTTAATTGCAGACATCGCCCTTGCCATCTGTCTCCCCGAAAGATTCGAGACCACACCGGCACAGTGGGGCAGCTCCATCAGCATATTGCCGGTTCCTCCCCCCTTATAATCAATCATGAAGAAGTTGATTTCTTCCGGCCCAAAATTAACTGCCAGCGACATAAGATAGGTCTGCAAAAGCTCGCTTTTCCCTGAACCGGTGGTTCCTGCAATCAGTCCGTGGGGGCCGTGAAATTTCTCATGTACGTCCAGAAAGCAGCTTTCCTCTCCCTGCCCGATCCCTATGGGAACCTTCATTCTGACCTCCGGCCTGCCCTGCCGCCACCTTGCCCTGCAGTCCAGCTCCTCCACAAGCTCACAGCCATACATTTGCAGAAATGTTACCTGCTCCGGCATATTTTTCCTTATCGCATTTTCCCTTACCAGACAGCCGCTGATGCCTCTTGCATAGCTTTCTGCTTTTCCTGCCTCTACGCGTTCCAGTTGTGCCTCCATGATCTGATACCCGTTTCCCTTTTTCAGGCAGATCTCCTTTTCTTTCACCAGACAGGCACAGTTTACCGGCACCGCAGCATTTTCACTTACTGCAAAAATGGTGCTTACCGGGTATTCTCCGGCGCACTCTGTGATCTGCCCATGAAGCTGCTCTCCCCTTATCAGTTCCTCGTTCAATAAGAAAAAAAGATACCATGGCGTCCCATTTTCCCTGTTCCCCCTGCTGTTCTCCAGCAATCTGCTCAAATCCGGTATGATCGCAGCTGCTTCCCCTTCATCCCCCGCCAGGTAACGCATTTGTCTGTCCCCGGACCAGCTATGTGGAAGCCACCTGATACATTCCACGATCTTTTCCTGCCAGGCTGCCTGCTTTTGATAAAAGCAGACCACCTTTACCTCTGTATAACAGGCGCATGCAGCAATCTGTATCAATAACTGTATCACTGCCTCCCACTGTCCTTTTCCAGTCTCGTTCAGCAGAAACGCAACCTGACCCATTTCCTTCAAATCCACCAAAGCAGGAACCTGTTCCATAAACTGAAAACGTTCCTTCAGCTGTTTTGCCTCTTCCACAAGTGGATTTTTTACAATACTTTTTTGCTCCCCCGACAGCTTGATCTCAAAGGGAAACTTCCGTCTTCCAACTCCCAGTCTGAAGAAGAGAAAATCTGCCTGTCCCGCATGCCGGTTCCACCTTACCTGATAGCTGCCCTTTTCTCTCTGCATCAGTTCCTCAGCACTGCAGTATTTTTTCAAAAGAAGCTGTCTGCATTCTGTTTCCCTATTCAAAAGCTCTTCTCTTTTCTGATCCAGATATTGTAGATACTGAGCTCTTTTCTCCTGTATCTCCCTGCCAAAAAGCCGCTTCTGATACCAAAAGCTAAAGCCTGCCATCAGCAGCATCATTCCTGCACTGGTAATGCTCATCATGAAGGACATCAGATAAAATTGTCCTCCATAACCCATTTTTTTCGTCATAAGGGTCATCATCACCATAGGAAGCAGCATGGCAAAAGACGGCCCTATATTCAGCAGAAGGGATTGCTTCTGTTCCCTTCCTTCCGGCTCCGGCAGTAAAATTTCCACTTCTCCCTGAAGGGGCAGCCCTTCTTCTTCCTGCCCCCGCTCTACCCATTCTTCCTCCCCGGCTGCAGAAGGCTTCCTGCTGCTTTCCCTTAAAGTGCCTTTGGGCTTGTCATCTGCCTGCCTTGCCGTTCTGAAAACCCCTTCATAAGACAGACATATCAGGATTTTTTCAAGAAATAATATATGTAACCCATAAACGTCAATTACGTCTCCTTTCTTTAAGGTTGTTTTTTCTCCTATGGAAGTTTGGTTTACATAAATCCCCTCTCCTGTCGGCCAGAGAACATACTCTCTTCCCTCCTTGAAAATGCAGGCATGCTCTTTTTTCACAAAGGTAAAGCATTGATAGTAAATTTCATTTCTATGCGCATCTCCGATTTTATAAATCTGATCTGCGGAAAGCTCAACACATGTGCTTCGCCCTATCTCCTCTTCCCTGCGGCATAAGATGACGATCAGTGTTTCCTGCCTCGAAGTACGAAAGTACAGAGGGTGATCCTCCTTTAACAGCTCCTGTCCAAGAAAAACCTCCTCCTTTCTTTTGTACACAGTCAGTTTTTCCTCCTTTTCCAGACCGCTTTCCCACGGCGAAAGGCAGATTTCATATTTTTCTCCTGTATGGAACAATACTTTTTTTCGCAGACAGGCCTTCTTCGTAAAAAGAAGCAAACGCCTGCTGCATTCCTTTTCTCTTTGTACACTCAATAAGGGAACCTCCTGAAAACATCCTAGAAATAAAAGAAATAATTATATCCAAAGACAAATATGTCATAAATGACAATCAAAGAATTTCACATTATAAACTGACTGTTTTGTTTGGAAAATAAATGATCTTGCTCCTTACCGGGTGGAGCTTTAAGAAATTCACAGAATTTGATTTCAGATTTCAGAAATTATGTGAAAGTGATATCACAATATCAGACCCGCCTTCTGTTGTCAACCTTTTTTATCAAAAATAATTTTACAGATTTCCGAGAACAGCAGATCCTTACAAATTGCACAATGGCCTTTGTTCCGCACAGTTGCGGCATTTAGGAATGTATCATCCTATTTCAGATCCGAAAATGGCCCGAAATTTCGTCATATTTCCAACTTGCTTTTTCTTCTTTCCTTGCATATAGTTTAAATTATTCAAGAACAATCTTAAATTCTTTTTCTTTCCC
>FR894517.1 GCA_000436115.1 Firmicutes bacterium CAG:534
AGTCCGCAGTCTGCTTTTTATCGGCAAGCTGACGGAAGCTGATTTTCAGTGGGCAGTAGATGAGGCGCAAAGAAAGAAGAAACAGGATTATTCAAAAGTAGAATTCCTGACCATCTGCGAGGGATTATGCGTACAGTGCATGCATATAGGGGCATATGATGATGAACCCGCAACGATCGCGGCCATGGAGCAGTTTATGAAGGAACAGGGCTATGAAAATGACTTTTCCGAGAACAGAAGGCATCATGAGATTTATTTGTCAGACGCAAGGCGTGCTACTCCGGGGAAATTAAAGACTGTGATAAGACATCCGGTTAAAAAGCAAAGACAATTTGATGTAAAGGGAGGTTAAGAATGAAGTTAAGACAATTAGGCAAAACAGGTATCATGGCAAGCAAGATCGGCTTTGGAGGGGAATGGCTGGAGAGGGCTGATGCATCATCTTGCCATTTCTGATCATAGCGGAAACAGTGTTGTGGCAGAGTATGTGGATCAGAAGCTGGTGGTGACAAAGGCGCCTGTAGTGACCAATTTCTTTCTGGCACAGGGAGAAAAACAGGGGATTGGAAGCAGGCAGTCAAAGAAGTGTTTTTCCATCCTGGAAAGCTTTCTTCTGGAAAATGAAAAGACGGATGCTGCCGGTATGCGGGATGCGTTACAGAGTGTGAGCCAGAAGGCAATGGGGGAAGAATTTGAAAAAACAGTGTGGAGCATTGTGTATGATCAGAAAAACGGTGAGCTCCACTATTATTTCAGAGAGGATTATACAAGGGAATATCCCTTTACCGTAAAATAGCGTTTCAAAAAGGTAAAGCCAGGGAGGGTGAAATAGGCAGAAAGGAACGCTTGCGAAGTAAAAACTTTCCGCTTATAATGTAGCCATGTATATGCCGGATAGATACAGAAGCTGCACAGGAAAAACAAAAAACGTATCGGGCAGTTGGCGGCTTGCTGACTGCTCTTTTGGATTGGGGGCATTCTGTAAGGGAAAGATCCATAGATAGAAATCATAAGGACTGAAAGGCAATGACCATATCTAAAATAAAGAAAAAAGTATTTGATATTATTCAGATCGGAAACCGCAGGGATTTTGTCAGCAGTGCGTTTGACTTTTTTATTGTGGCAGTGATCGTTTTAAATCTGTTTGTAACGTTGTTCCAGACCTTTGATGAGGCGGCGCCCTACACACAGGTTTTGGATGCGCTGGAGCTTGTCACCATTATCATCTTTACCATTGAATATATTCTGCGGGTATGGACGGCTGATCTGCTTTTCCCGGATAAATCCTATGGGAGGGCAATTCTGGCCTTTGTTTTTTCCCTTTATGGACTGATTGATTTTCTGACATTTTTTCCCTATTATCTTCCTATTGTATTTCCCATGGGGGCGGTTGCCTTCAGAATGTTCCGTGTGATCCGGATATTCAGGCTGTTTCGGGTAAATGCACAGTATGATGCTTTTAATGTGATCATCAATGTTTTGAATGATAAGAAAAATCAGATCATTTCCTCTGTGTGCATGATCCTGATCTTTATGATGGCGGCCTCTCTTTGTATGTACAGTCTGGAGCATGAGGCCCAGCCGGAACAGTTTGCCAATGCCTTTTCCGGACTTTGGTGGTCAGTTTCCACTTTGCTCACGGTGGGCTATGGAGATATTTATCCGGTAACGACCATGGGAAAGATCATGGCCATTGTCATATCCTTTCTGGGAGTTGGCATGGTGGCAATTCCCACCGGTATCATATCAGCAGGATTTGTGGAGCAGTATACCAAACTCAGGATGATGGCTTTTCATTCGGAGGAGCATGAACTGAAGTTTGTTACCTCGGTCATTCCCCACGGGCATTCCTGGGACGGCAAAAAGGTAAGGGAGGTTTCCTTCCCGCCCCAGATCATCCTGGTTATGATCATCCGGGGTGGAGAAGCCATTGTTCCGGGCGGGGATACCGTAATGCTGGAAAATGACACCCTTGTAATCGGTGCAAAGCACTATCGGGGAGAGGAATATATCAACCTGAAGGAGATCATCGTCAAGGCAGAAAATGAATGGGTAGGAAAGCAGATCAAGGATCTGGATATTTCCAGGCAGGAGCTGATCGTAATGATCAAAAGGCGGAACAGGACGATCATTCCCAATGGCCTTACCTACATTAAAGAAGGGGATGCGGTTGTAATGTATTCCAAGCTGAAGGAAACGGAATAAACAAAGCGGAGAATGACATGATAGAAATAACTGACTGGGAAATACCGGAGCTTAAGTGGTTCCAAAATCGGAATGAGACGCAGCTTCTGCATTATTTTGAACCGGAGCCGGGGATTTTCATTGCCGAAAGTCCCAATGTGATCCTGCGTGCGCTTGAGGCAGGATATGAACCACTGTGTATCCTCACAGAAAGTAAAGCACCGGGAAAGATGGAAAAACAGGTGCTGGAAAGATGCAGCGGGATCCCGGTTTATGCTGCCACGCAGGAAATGCTGACGCAGCTTACCGGGTTTCATCTTACAAGAGGGATCCTGTGTGCGCTGAGAAGGAGAGCGCTTCCATCTCCTTCTGATCTGTGCAGCGGTGCAAGCCGCATTGCAATTCTGGAAAATGTGGTCAATCCCACTAATGTAGGAGCCATTTTCCGCAGTGCAGCGGCTTTGGGGATCGACGCCATTCTTCTGACCTATGGATGCAGCGATCCTCTTTACCGAAGGGCAGTCAGGGTGAGCATGGGGACGGTTTTCCAGGTGCCGTGGACCATACTGGAAAAGGGAAGATGGCCGGATCAGGAGCTTGGGATCCTGCGGGAGATGGGATATAAAACGGCTGCAATGGCTCTTTTAAAGGACAGCCTTTCCTTAGAGGATGAAAGACTGCAAAGGGAAGAAAAGCTTGCAATCGTGTTAGGGACAGAGGGGGACGGGCTTTCCCCGCATACGATGGCATGCTGTGATTATACAGTGTACATTCCCATGAACCACGGGGTTGATTCCCTGAATGTGGCAGCAGCCAGCGCTGTGGCGTTTTGGGAACTGGGCAAAAGGCCGCAGGCAGACGAAAGAAAGGAATAACGGAAATGGCAGGCTTTGTAGAATTTGAAAATGTGAGTAAGATATATCATACAGGGGAAATGGAAATTGAAGCGTTGCATGATGTGAACTTTCAAATTGAAAAAGGAGAGTTCTGTGTGATCGTGGGAGCTTCCGGCGCAGGTAAAACAACGATCCTGAATATTTTGGGAGGGATGGATTCCCTCACAGGCGGGAAAGTAGTGCTGGATGGCCAGGAGGTTTCCGGTATGAACAAGAAGCAGCTTACGGCCTACCGGAGATATGATGTGGGATTTGTATTTCAGTTTTATAATCTGGTTCAAAACCTGACCGCCCTTGAAAATGTGGAGCTGGCTTCCCAGATCTGCAGGGAGCCTCTGGATGCGGCAACAGTGCTTACAGAGGTGGGGCTTGCAGAAAGAATGGGAAATTTCCCGGCGCAGCTTTCCGGGGGAGAGCAGCAGAGGGTAGCCATAGCCAGGGCCCTTGCCAAAAATCCAAAGATCCTGCTTTGCGATGAACCCACGGGAGCGCTGGATTACAATACAGGGAAGGCTGTGCTGCGCCTTTTGCAGGACACCTGCCGTAAAAACGGAATGACCGTGGTGGTGATCACCCATAATCAGGCTCTGACGGCAATGGCTGACCGTATTATCACGGTGAAAAGCGGAACGGTGGAAAAAATGGTGCTTAATGACAAGATCGTGGATATTGAGCAGATAGAATGGTAACGGCAAAAGGGATAAAGCAATGGCAAAATCAGGAATGAGAAAAACAACAGTAAGGGAAATCGGACACAGCCTGGGACGGTATCTTGCCATGATGGCGATCATTGCCCTTGGAGTAGGCTTTTTTTCCGGACTAAAAGCGATCAAGCCGGCCATGATCGACATGGCAAACCGGTATTTTAAGGAAGAACAGTTATTTGACCTTAGGCTGCTCTCCACCCTTGGCTTTCAAAAGGAGGATGTGGAAGCCTTTGGCAGTAATGAGCAGGTAAGGGCAGTGGAAGGAGCTGTTTCCACAGATGCCCTTTTTGTAAATGAGCAGGGAAATGAAAGCGTGATCAAGGTACATTCCCTTCCGGAGAGCATCAATGGGATTCTGTTAAAAGAGGGCAGGATGCCTCAAAATACAGAGGAATGTGTGATAGATGCCAACTTATACAGTGGGGATCAGATCGGCCAGAAGATCAGGCTGTCAGAAAATAATGACGAGGATACGCTTTCCCTTTTCAAGGCAGGGGAATATACCATTGTGGGAACCGTGTATTCCTCCTATTATGCCAATTTTGAGAGAGGAAATACTTCTCTTGGAAGCGGTCGTATCAGCGGCTTTATGTACCTTCCAGGCGAGAGCTTTGACTGTGATTACTACACGGAGATCTTTGTGAAGTTCGAGGAAGATCTTCCCATTTACAGCAGTGAATATGATGATTATATGGAGGCAAAGAAAAAGGAGTGGGACGAGATCTGTGAGAAACAGGTAAATGACCGCTATGAGCAGATCCTTTCCGACGCCCAGAAGGAGCTTGCGGATGCAAGAGAAGAGCTGGCGGAGCAGAAAGCGGATGTAGAAGAGCAGCTAAAGGATGCAAAAACGGAGCTTACGGATGCAGAGAAGCAGTTAGAGGAAGGAAATAAGGAGCTGGCAGAAGCAAAGAAGGAACTGGAGCAGAGGCAGCAGCAGTTAGATCAGAAGGAACAGGAGCTGCTTTCTAAGGAGCAGGAGCTGGATGCCGGAATAAAAGCCGCAGCCCAGATCCCGGATGCAGCAGCGGCACAGCAGATGTCCGCCCAGTTTGCCGCCGCAAAACAGGAGCTGCAACAGGGAAAGGATCAGATTGCAGCAGGG
Organism: Firmicutes bacterium CAG:534; assembly: GCA_000436115.1. Classification (GTDB taxonomy): domain Bacteria; phylum Bacillota; class Clostridia; order Lachnospirales; family Lachnospiraceae; genus Suilimivivens. The sequence goes on from FR894517.1 coordinate 4,893, forward strand.
AAAGAACAGCTGCATGATGCGCAGAAGAAACTGGAGGAAAAGGAGCAGGAGCTTTCAGAGGCCGGAGAAGAGATTGCGCAGGGCTTTGAAGAATATGAAACATCTTATCAGGAGTTTCAGGAACAGATCAAGGACGGGGAAGAACAGATAGAAGAGGCGCAGAAGGAGATTGACGACATAGAGCAGCCGGACTATTATGTGCTGGGCCGGGATACCAATGTAGGATATGTATGCTTTGACAGCGATTCGCAGATCATAGACCAGATTTCCAATGTGCTTCCTGTGTTTTTCTTTCTGGTGGCGGCCCTGGTCTGCATGACCACCATGAACCGGATGGTGGAGGAACAGAGAACGCAGATCGGCATCTTAAAGGCTCTGGGCTACGGAGAGGGCGCTGTTACCGGAAAATATATTTTTTATGCGGGCAGCGCCGCCATACTGGGCTGTATATCAGGCTTTTTTGTGGGAACCTGGCTGTTCCCCAAGGTGGTCTGGAATGCTTATGGAATTATGTATAACATGATAGATGTGCGGTATCTGTTTGAACTGCCGCTGTTTGTCATATCCCTGTGCGGGGCGCTTCTTTGTTCTGTGGGAGTGACCTGGGTATCCTGTAAGAGCAGCTTTACGGAAAGTGCGGCGTATCTCATGCGGCCCAAAAGCCCGAAGGCGGGAAAGCGGGTCTTTCTGGAACGGTTTCCTTTTATCTGGAGGAGAATGAAGTTCCTGCATAAGGTATCCGTCCGGAATATCTTCCGCTACAAAAAAAGATTTTTCATGATGGTTCTGGGGATCAGCGGCTGTACGGCGCTTCTTGTTACCGGCTTCGGAGTACGGGATTCTGTAACGGAAATTGCAAATCTGCAGTATTCCCGGATCCAGATCTATGATATGAGCGTAAACCTGAAGGATACTGCTTTTAGTGAAACGGCAAAGGAGCAGGAGGTTCTTGCGCAGGCAGCAGGTGAATACGGATATTTTGCAGAAATGTCCATGGATCTGCAGACCAAAAGCGGGGTAAAGAGCGTGAACCTGATCGTTCCGGAAAAAGAGGAATTAGGGCAGTATGTAGACCTTCATACTACAGAGGGAGAGCCTCTTTCGCTGAAGCAGGACGGCGCTGTGATCTCCAACAAGCTGGCGGAGCGTTACAAGCTGAAGGTGGGAGATGAAATCCTTCTCAGAAGTGAGGATGCGGGAGAAGGAACGGTAAGGATCACAGGAATTTTTGAAAACTATATTTATAACTGTGTTTATATGAATGCACACACCTATGAGACTGCTTTTTCCAAGGAGCCACAATATAAGACGATTTATGTAAACCTGAAAGAAGGGCAGGATGCCCATGAAGCGGCAGCCAGGCTGATGAACTGTGAGCAGGTGTCCGCAGTCATGGTAAATGCGGATATGCTGGAGCGGGTTTCCGGTATGATGGACAGTCTGAATTATGTGGTGCTTTTGATCATTTCCTGCGCAGCCTTTTTGGCCTTTATTGTGCTTTATAATCTGACGAATATCAATATCACGGAGCGGAACAGGGAGATTGCAACCCTGAAGGTGCTTGGGTTTTTCAAAAACGAAACAGCTTCCTATGTATTCCGGGAAAATATTCTGCTGACCATGATCGGCGCGCTTGCTGGGTTATTACTTGGGAAATATTTTCATATTTTTGTAATGAGCCAGATCAATATTGACATGGTTTCCTTCAAGGTACAGGTAAAGCCGGTCAGCTATCTGATCAGCGTGCTTTTGACGCTGCTTTTTGCAGGGATCGTCAATCTGTTTATGTCAGCAAAGCTGGATGCGGTCGATATGGCGGAATCCTTGAAATCAGTGGACTGATGCCAGATTGTCATTCAGAGGGAAATATGTTAGGATAAGGCATGAACGAAAATATGGGGGACGAACATGAACATTGTATTATTATCAGGCGGATCCGGAAAGCGGTTGTGGCCCCTTTCCAATGACATCAGATCCAAGCAGTTTATCAAGATATTTAAAAAGGAAGACGGAGAATATGAATCCATGGTGCAGAGAGTCTACCGTCAGATCAAAAGTGTGGACAAAGATGCGCTGGTGACTATTGCAACCTCAAAGACGCAGGTTTCTGCCATTCACAATCAGCTTGGGGAAAATGTAGGGATCTGTGTAGAGCCATGCAGAAGGGATACCTTTCCGGCTATTGCCCTGGCAGCAGCATGGCTGCATGATGTGAAGAAGGTGGGAGAGAAGGAGGCAGTGGTGGTCTGTCCCGTGGATCCTTTTGTGGAGAAGGACTATTTTGAGGCGCTTACAAAGCTGGGGGAGCTGGCAGAAGCAGGAAGGGCCAATCTTGCCCTGATGGGAATTGAGCCTACTTATCCCAGTGAAAAGTATGGCTATGTGATACCGGAAACAAAAGAGGAGATCAGCAAGGTCAGCACCTTTAAAGAAAAACCGGATTCCAAAACGGCGCAGAGCTATATAGAACAGGGAGCCCTCTGGAATGGCGGCGTGTTTGCTTTTCAGCTTGGGTATATGCTGGAAAAGGCGCATCAGCTCATTGATTTTACAGATTACCAGGATCTGTTTGCAAAGTATCATACTCTGACAAAGATCAGCTTTGATTATGCGGTAGGGGAAAAAGAGCAGGACATTTGTGTCATGCGGTTTGCAGGAAAATGGAAGGATCTGGGAACCTGGAATACCCTTACAGAGGCAATGGAGGAAAAGAATGTGGGGGAGGCCATCTTTAATGATGCCTGCCATAATGTTCATGTGATCAATGAACTGGATGTTCCCGTTTTGTGTATGGGACTAAAGGATGTGGTGGTTTCGGCAAGCCCGGAAGGGATCCTGGTATCGGATAAGGAGCAGTCCAGCTACATCAAGCCCTTTGTGGACAGCATTGACCAGCAGATCATGTTTGCGGAAAAGTCCTGGGGAAGCTTCCGGGTTATCGATATAGAGGATGAGAGCATGACCATCAAGGTAACCTTAAAGCCGGGACGCAGCATGAATTACCACAGCCATGACAGGAGAGATGAGGTCTGGACCGTGATAGCCGGAGAAGGGGTTACGGTTGTGGACGGAAAGAGACAGAAGGTGATGCCGGGGGATGTGATCAAACTTCCTTCCGGAACCAAACACAAGATCCTGGCCACAACAGAGCTTAAGGTCATAGAGGTACAGCTTGGGAAGGACATCAGCGTCCACGATAAACACAAATATGAGGAAGAAGCATAACGGCCTTCTTGGGAATGGAGATAAGATTGAAAAATAAAATTTTTCAATCGCGAGATTTGTGTCTGCGCGCACTTGACACAAACTCGGCATGTGCCAAAAAGTGTGCGCAGAAATGAGGAGAAAATGGAACAGTTAGAGGAAAAGAAAATCAATAAAACCCGGATCATTTTGTATCTGGCGATCACCTTTGTCATTACGTTTGCCATGGAAATTTTTGTGGTCAGGCCGCTGATCCAAAGCAGTGATGAATCACAGGCGCTTTTAGGGCAGTCCCTTATAGCGGGAATGATGTACATTCCCACCATTGGAGTGATCGCAACCAGACTGCTTACCAAGGAGCGGTTTGCAGGAAATCTTTTTATTGCTTTAAACATCAAGAAAAACCTGAAGTATTATGGAATGGCCTGGTTTGGCATGGCGTTTTTGACCGTGGTAGGAACGGTGCTTTACTTCCTGATCTTCCGAAAGTGTTTTGATCCGGAGCTTGGCTATCTGAAAGCCATGTATGAGGCACAGATCGAAATGACGGGAGCAGGTGAGGTGCCGGATACTTCGGGACTTTGGAACATGATGCTGCAGCAGGTGGTGTTTGGGATCCTGTTTTCTCCTTTTTTGAATATCATCAACTGCTTTGGTGAGGAATGGGGATGGAGAGGCTATTTGCTTCCCAAGCTGATGAAGCAGTTTAAAATTGTTCCCACTCTCCTGATCAGCGGGGTGATCTGGGGACTCTGGCATGCGCCTTTAATCGTGTTTGGACACAACTATGGCGTTGGCTACCCGGGCTATCCGGTGGTGGGAATCCTTGCCATGTGCGTTTTCTGCGTGGTAATGGGAACGCTCCTTTCTTATCTGACTATCCACACCAAAAGCTGTATCCCGGCAGCAATGGCACACGGCATGATCAACGGCTTTTCCTCAGTAGGAATTTATTTTACGTCCCTGACGCATCCTTATAATGTGTTTGTAGGACCTACGGCGTTAGGGATCGTTGGCGGAATAGGATTTATTGCGGCAGCAGGCGTCATGGGATATAAGCTGTACCAGCAGGAGAAAAACAGCGAAGAAGGACTTTCTCTTATGTAAATGCAACAAAAGTCTTGCATTTTGAAAAATATGGTGTTAAACTAATCTGGTATGATAGTTATTACTTGTAGAGTGGACCTGGCGGTCCACTCTTTTACATGTAAGAGCTTTTAACTGAAAAAAGTAGAGGTGAATGAATGGCAAAGCGTGAAAGCTACGAAGAAAGAACAGAAAAGCTTCTTCTGCCTGTTGCACAGAAAAATGGAGTAGAGATCTATGACGTGGAGTATGTGAAGGAAGGAGCAGACTGGTATTTAAGGTGCTTTATTGACAAGGAAGGCGGAGTCAGCATCGATCATTGCGAAGCTGTGAGCCGTGAACTGTCAGATCTTCTGGATGCAGAGGATTTTATTGAGGATGCTTACATTTTGGAGGTCAGCTCACCGGGGCTTGGAAGACAGCTGAAAAAGGATAAGCACCTGGAAAAAAGCCTTTTGCAGGAGGTGGATGTGAAAACCTATAAGCCAATCGACGGGTGCAAGGATTTTACAGGAATTTTAAAGGCGTTTGACAAGGACACGATTACGCTGGTGATGTCAGATGACAAGGAAATAGAAGATAAGGTCTTTAACCGAAAAGAGATTGCTACTATCAAACTGGCACTTGATTTTTAGTCCGGGGAAGTACGGGCGGAAAGGGATAAGGGAAATGAACAAAGAATTAATGGAAGCACTGGATATTCTGGAAAAGGAGAAGGAGATCAGTAAGGAAACACTGTTCGAGGCCATTGAAAATTCGCTTCTGACTGCATGCAAGAACCATTTTGGAAAAGCAGACAATGTAAAGGTTGTGATCGACAGAGATACCTGCGATTTCCTTTGCTACGCAGAAAAGGAAGTAGTTGACGAGGTGGAGGATGATGTGCTGCAGATCTCTCTTCCGGATGCACAGAAGATCAAAGCGGATGCGGCTGTGGGAGATGTGATCAATGTAGAGATCAAGTCCAAGGAATTTGGCAGGATTGCAACACAGAATGCAAAGAATGTTATTTTACAGAAGATCCGCGAGGAAGAAAGAAGCGTGATCTACAATCAGTATTTTGAAAAGGAAAAGGATGTTGTGACCGGTATCGTTCAGCGGTATATCGGAAAGAACATCAGTATTAACCTGGGCAAGGCTGACGGCATCTTAAATGAAAGCGAACAGGTAAAGGGAGAGGTGTTCAAGCCCACAGAAAGAATTAAGGTATATATCCTGGAAGTAAAAAATACTCCCAAGGGGCCAAGAATTCTGGTCAGCCGCACACACCCGGAACTTGTAAAGCGTCTTTTTGAATCTGAAGTAACCGAGATCAAGGACGGAACGGTAGAGATCATGAGTATTGCAAGAGAAGCCGGAAGCAGAACCAAGATGGCAGTACGCTCCAACGATCCCAATGTGGATGCGGTAGGCGCCTGCGTAGGATTAAATGGTGCAAGAGTCAATTCCATCGTGGAAGAGCTGCGGGGAGAAAAGATCGACATCATTAACTGGGATGAGAACCCCGGTAATCTGATCCAGAATGCACTTTCTCCGGCTAAGATCGTAGCAGTGTTTGCAGATCCCGACGAAAAGACGGCGAAGGTCGTTGTACCGGATTATCAGCTTTCCCTGGCAATCGGCAAGGAAGGACAGAACGCAAGACTGGCTGCAAGGCTGACCGGTTATAAGATCGATATTAAGAGTGAAACACAGGCGAAGGATGCTCCCGGCTTCCGGTATGAGGATTACATGGATGAGTATGACGAGTACGATGAGTATGACGAGGAAGACCTTTCCGAGGAAGAAAATACTGCGCCCGATGAGGAAATAACAGAGTAAAGGGGCATGTCCTATGGCAAAAAAAATTCCCGTAAGGCAGTGTATCGGCTGCGGAGAAATGAAAAACAAAAAAGATATGATGCGGATCCTGCGGACGCCGGAGGAGGAGATCGTTCTGGATCTTACAGGCAAAAAGAACGGCAGGGGCGCATATCTTTGTAAACAGAGTGAATGCCTGAAGCTGGCACGAAAAAACAAGGGACTGGAGCGCTCCTTTAAAATGAGCATCCAGAGTCAGGTTTATGATAAGCTGGAGGAGGAGTTCTTAAAAGCAAATGAATGACAGAGTATTGTCCCTGCTTGGCCTTGCCGCCAGAGGGAGAAATCTGGTCAGCGGTGAATTTTCCACAGAAAAGGCGGTCAAGGAAGGAAGAGCATACCTTGTGATCGTTGGAAAGGATGCCTCTGATAACACCAGAAAGCTTTTTACCAATATGTGCTCGTTTTATGAAACGCCTGTTTACTTTTACGGGACGAAAGCCTCTTTAGGGCAGGCAATAGGAAGAGAAATGAGGGCTTCTGTTGCGGTGACGGACGAAGGAATGGCAAAGAACATCAGAAAGCGTCTGGAAGAAGCGGCAGAATAGGGAAGCAGTAGCAGGTTTTAAGAAAGGAACGGTTGGAATGGCCAAAATAAAAGTGCATGAAATAGCAAAGGAACTGGAAAAGCAAAGCAAGGAAATCATTGCTTTTCTGCAGGATAAAGGAATAGAAGTAAAGGCGGCGCAAAGTTCTATTGAGGATGATGTGGCAGCCATGGTAAGAAAAGCCTTTGGAGGGAGCAAAGCTGATACAGAGACAGCAAAGGAAAAGGAAGCTGCCCCTGTAACTGCGGAAAAACAGGAAGAGACCAAGAAGGCGGAGCCGGAAAAGGCGCCTGAAAAGCCGGAAGCGCCGGCCCAGGGTACGTCGGAACCGCCTAAGAAGAAAAAGAAGATTATTTTTGTCAGCAATCCCCATAACAGTAATTTCTCATCCCAGCAAAGGCCTCAGGGAAATAACAGGCCGATGCAGAATCAGGGACAGAGACCGGGCGGAAATCGTCAGGGGCAGGGAAGGGCACAGGAAGCGCCGCATAAGATCATCCGTCCTCTGACCGCACCCTCTGTTATGGAAAGTACCCGCGTGGACTTTAGGGAAAATGCCAGAAAGCTTGAAAATGAGCGGATTGCAGCAAAGAATAACCAGGCAAGGGAAAAAGAAGCGGAAAGACAGGCGCAGGAGAATAACCAGCAGCAAAAACCTCAGGCCGCTACGACGGAAAACACTGCAAATCAGAATGCAAGGCCGGCAGCAGGAGACAGAAGACCTGCAAGGCCCGCAGGAAGGGATGACAGGTATCAGAGGAATGAGAGATCTTCGCAGGGCAGTTACAACAATCAGGGAGAAAGGAATAACAGAAATGACTCCCGCAGACCTGAAGGAGGTAGTCGGGCAGGCGCTCAAAACGGCAGGAACGATTTCCGCAATAATAACGGTGAAAGGAATTATAACAGACCTGGTAATAATCAGGGACGCAGCGAAAGAGGCCCTCAGGGACAGGACAATCGATTTAAGCGTGCTGAAAAGCCGGGTAAAGGTTTCACTGCGGAAACCCCGGTTAAGGATGAAAAGCGCAGAGATGAAGAAAAGCGCAGAATCAGCCAGGAAAAGGATAAGCGCTCTAAGAAGGACTTCATGTATGAAGAGGACGAGGCAGCAGCAAAGAGCAAAAATAAAGCAGGCAGATTCATAAAACCGGAGAAAAAGGTAGAAGATAAGGTAGAGGAGCAGATCAAGGTCATCACGATCCCTGAGACGCTCACCATCAAGGAGCTGGCAGATAAGATGAAGCTGCAGCCCTCCGTTATTATCAAAAAGCTTTTCCTTCAGGGACAGATCGTTACCGTAAACTCAGAGATCAGCTTTGAGGACGCGGAAAATATTGCAATCGATTATGAGATCATCTGTGAGAAGGAACAGAAGGTAGATGTGATCGAAGAACTGTTAAAGGAAGATGAGGATGCAGAGGAAACTCTGGTTTCCAGACCTCCGGTCATCTGTGTTATGGGGCATGTCGACCATGGTAAGACCTCTCTTCTGGATGCGATCCGTAAGACCAACGTTACCGATAAGGAAGCTGGCGGTATTACCCAGCATATCGGCGCTTATACCGTTAATGTAAACGGGCAGTCCATTACTTTCCTGGATACACCGGGACATGAGGCGTTTACTGCCATGCGTATGCGTGGTGCAAACTCCACAGATATTGCGATCCTGGTAGTGGCAGCGGATGACGGCGTGATGCCCCAGACAGTAGAGGCGATCAACCACGCAAAGGCAGCCGGAATTGAAATCATTGTTGCAGTGAACAAGATTGATAAGCCGGGCGCAAATGTGGACAGAGTAAAGCAGGAAATGACAGAATATGAACTGATCCCGGTAGACTGGGGCGGAACCACAGAGTTTGTTCCGGTATCAGCCAAATCAGGAGAAGGAATTGAAAATCTGCTTGAAACCATCCTTTTAACCGCTGAAATCCTGGAGCTGAAGGCAAATCCCAACAGAAGAGCCAGAGGACTTGTGATCGAGGCAGAGCTGGATAAGGGAAGAGGCCCTGTGGCAACCGTTCTGGTACAGAAGGGAACCCTTCATGTAGGAGATTTTATCTCCGCAGGAGCAAGCCATGGCAAGGTCAGGGCTATGATCGATGATAAGGGAAGAAGAGTGAAGGAAGCGCTTCCTTCTACACCTGTAGAAATTTTGGGACTTTCTGATGTTCCCAGCGCAGGAGAAGTCTTTATTGCCCATGAAAATGATAAAACAGCCAAGAATTACGCAGAAACCTATCTGGCACAGAACAAGGAGAAAATGCTGGAGGAGACCAAGGCAAAAATGTCTCTGGATGATCTGTTTACCCAGATCCAGGCAGGAAACCTGAAGGAACTGAACATCATTGTCAAGGCAGATGTCCAGGGCAGCGTGGAGGCAGTAAAACAGAGCCTGATGAAGCTGTCCAATGAAGAGGTAGTGGTAAAATGTATCCATGGCGGCGTAGGCGCCATTAACGAGTCGGATGTCTCTCTTGCATCTGCATCCGCTGCCATCATTATCGGCTTTAATGTACGTCCCGATGCCATGGCAAAAGCCATTGCGGAAAGAGAAGGCGTAGACATCAGACTTTACAGGGTAATCTATCAGGCGATCGAGGACATCGAGGCTGCCATGAAGGGAATGCTGGATCCTGTTTACGAGGAGAAGGTCATCGGACACGCAGAAGTGCGTCAGATCTTCCGTGCTTCCGCAGTCGGAAACATTGCAGGTTCTTATGTGCTGGATGGATATTTCCAGAGAGACTGCAAGGTAAGGATCACTAGAGAAGGCGAACAGATTTACGAAGGTGCACTGGCATCCTTAAAGAGATTTAAAGATGATGTGAAGGAAGTAAAGGCTGGATTTGAATGCGGTCTTGTATTTGAAGGCTTTGATCAGATGCAGGAGCTTGATATTGTGGAAGCTTATATTATGGTGGAGGTTCCCAGGTGAGAAAAAACAGTATGAAAAACACCCGTATTAACGGGGAGGTGCAGAGGACCCTTGCAGAGATCATCAGAGGAGATCTGAAGGATCCCAGGATCAGTCCTCTTACCTCAGTGGTTGCAGTAGAGGTTGCGCCGGATTTAAAGACCTGTAAGGCCTATATCAGTGTATACGGAGAGCAGCAGGCTTTAGATGCGACCATAGAAGGGTTAAAGAGCGCAGAGGGCTTTATCCGAAATGAACTTGCAAGGAAGGTAAATCTGCGCAATACGCCTCAGATTCAATTTATCGGAGATCAGTCCATTGCCTATGGCGTAAAAATGTCAAAGCTGATCGACGAAGTCAACCGGAAATAAAAATCCGGCCTGCGAAGCAGATGGAGGCTTGTGATGAAGTTATATGAAGAAGTAAAAAGCGCAGGAAGCATTGGGATCAGCGGCCATATCAGGCCCGATGGGGATTGTATCGGTGCCTGTATGGGGCTGTACCTGTATCTGAAAAAGCTCTGCCCTGATGCTGCGATAGAGGTTTTTCTGGAACAGCCCGCAGAGGTGTTTTCCTGCATCAAAGGGATGGAAGAGATCCATACCGATTTTAAGACGGAGATCCCCTGCTTTGATGTGTTTTTTGCACTGGATGCATCAAAGGATCGACTGGGAGAGGCAGAAAAGTATTTTGACGCTGCAAAAAAGAAGATCAACATTGATCATCATATCAGCAATCCGGGCTGCGGGGATCTGAACTATATCAAACCCAAGGCAAGCTCGGCCAGTGAGCTGGTGTATGAGCTGATAGAGAAAAAAGAGCTTTTGGACGAGGAAATCGCCAAAGCGCTGTACATAGGTCTCATTCATGATACGGGAGTGTTCCAGTATTCCAATACAGCACCGTCCACGCTGCAGGCGGCAGCACAGCTGATCCAGTATGGGTTTGATTTCCCGGCGCTGATCCAGGAAACCTTTTATGAGAAAACCTATGTGCAAAATCAGATTTTGGGAAGAGCGCTGCTAGAAAGCATCCTGTTTATGAATGGACAGTGCATTGTCAGCATGGTGGACAAAAAGACCATGAATTTCTATCAGGTGGTGCCAAGTGATCTGGAGGGGATTGTGAGCCAGCTCCGGAATACAAAGGGAGTGGAGTGTGCGATTTTTATGTATCAGATCGGCGCTCTTGAGTATAAGGTAAGCCTTCGCTCGGGAGGAAAGGTGGATGTGGCAAAGGTAGCTGCTTTCTTTGGGGGCGGCGGTCATATACGGGCTGCAGGCGTGACCATGCAGGGAACCTTTTATGATATTGTCAACAATCTGTCTGCACAGATCGCAAAGCAGCTGGAAGGTGAAGCATAAATGTACCATGGAGTGATCAACGTATATAAAGAAGCCGGCTTTACGTCGCATGATGTGGTTGCCAGGCTGAGAGGAATTTGTAAACAGAAAAAGATCGGCCATACAGGAACCCTTGACCCGGATGCGGTGGGGGTTCTTCCTGTATGTCTTGGAAATGCCACAAGGCTGTGCGATATGCTCACAGACAGAACCAAGGAATATGTGGCCAGCTTTCGGCTTGGGATCGTAACAGACACGCAGGATCTGTCCGGAAAGGTTCTGGAAAGCCATACGCCTGATAGGGATCCGCAGTCTGTCCGCCAGGCGGTTTCTTCCTTTGTGGGGGATCAGCTTCAAATACCGCCCATGTATTCTGCCCTGAAGGTAGACGGCAAGAGATTGTATGAGCTGGCAAGAGAGGGAAAAACTGTTGAGAGAAAGGCCAGACAGATTACCATATATGAGCTGGAGCTTCTAAAGGAGGAGCATCCGGATTACACCATGCGGGTATGCTGTTCCAAGGGAACCTATATCAGAACCCTGTGTCATGATATTGGACAGAAATTAGGCTGCGGCGGTGTGATGACGCATCTTTTGAGGAGCCGTGTAGGAGAATTCCGGGTAGAGGATGCCTACAGACTTTCAGAAATACAAAGCTTTGCAGAGGCAGGAAGGCTTCAGGAGATACTGGTGCCTACGGAAAACATGTTTTCCCAGTTTATGACGCTCAAAGTAAAAGATAGCGGTCTTAAGGCGCTGCAAAACGGAAACAAGCTTTTTTCCTCGCAGGTGGTATGGGAGAAGGAACCTGCAGAAGGACAGGAGCTTCGGGTATATGGCAAAGACGGTCAGTTTTTTGGAATATACCGGTATGATGCGGAAGAGAAGCTGTTTTGTCCGGTAAAAATGTTTTTTGAGTAGGATGGAAAAAAGATGCAGATCATACAGGATACAACGGAATTTCAGATCAGACAGAAAACGGCTGTAGCCATCGGAAAATTTGATGGGATCCACAGGGGGCATGAAAAGCTTTTATCCTGTATCCTGGAGCAGAAAAAAAAGGGAATGGCCGCCGTGGTCTTTACCTTTTTCCCGTCGGCAAGCGTCTTTTTCGGACAGGGACAAGACGGGGAGCTTACAACCAGGGAGGAAAAAAGGGCATTTTTTGAAAAGCTTGGGATCGATATTCTGGTGGAATATCCATTAAACAGGCAGACGGCGGCCATAGAGCCGGAGGAGTTTTTGCGTAAAATCCTCTGTAAGCAGATGAACCTTGCCTATGTAGCAGCCGGGCAGGATCTTTCCTTTGGTTATCAGGGAAAGGGGGACCGCAGGCTTTTGGAACGGTTTTCCGGGGATCTTTCCTATGAGGTCAGGATCATTGATAAGGTTTTTGACGGAGAAAGGGAGATCAGCTCCACTTATGTAAGGGAGTGCGTGGAAAAAGGGGATATGGAAAAAGCAGAAGAGCTGCTTGGAAGGGCATACAGCTTTACCGGAAAAGTGGAAAGAGGAAAACAGCTCGGAAGGAGACTGGGCATGCCTACCTTAAATCTGTATCCGCCGGAAGAAAAGCTCCTGCCTCCACGGGGAGTATATTATTCCAGGGTGCTGTTTGAAGGCGGTACCTATCCGGGAATTACAAATATCGGTTATAAGCCCACTGTCAATGAAGAAAAAAAGATCAGCGTGGAGACCTATCTGTATGACTTTGACCGGGATATGTATGGCAGTGAAATTGTGACAGAATTGTTACATTATAAACGGCCGGAGAAAAAGTTTGAAAATATCTCTGAGCTGAAAACTCAGATGGAGAGCGACATTTCTCAGGGGAGACAATACCATAACTGCTGAAAAACCCAGAATTGATGGATTTGACAGATGGGCGTAAGCCTGTTATAATGGCCTTGTTTGTATGTAACATTTTTGTAATAAATGGAGGCCGGATTTGAAGAGATACACAAGATATAGTGGTAAGATCATAGCAGCAGTTCTGGTACTTGCTACAGCAGTGCAGCAGCCAGTCTATGCAGCAGAATATAGTGACGCCAGGGATGTCAGATATGAGCAGGGCAGTACAGAGCTTTTAACCGCAGGAGTTGGCGAGCTTTTTGCAGCGGCTCCCTTGACGGAGGCCGAGTACATGCAGATTGCAAAAGAGGCAGAAGGAGCGCTCTGGGGATATACCCATCTGGGCATCTGCAATGTAGATGAAAATAACTTAAATATCAGGAAAGATCCAAACGAAGAAGGAAAGTTAGTTGGAAAGCTGCCTAAAAACGCTGCCTGCGAGATCGTAAGCAGCGAGGACGGATGGGCCTATATCACCTCCGGGAAGGTGGAAGGCTATGTAAAGGAGGACTATCTCCTTACCGGATATGAAGCCAAGAAAAAGGGCGAAGAGCTTGCCAGCGCCATTGCCGTTTCCAAGACAGACGGACTGAATATCAGAGAGGAGCCCAGTACCGAGGCAGAGGTGGTTACACAGGTTGCAAACGGCGAGTCCCTTGAGATTGCGGAAATCTACAACAATGGGTGGATCAAGGTTTTCCTGGATGACGAGGAAGTATATATTTCCGAAGATTATGTGGATGTGAAATCTGATTTGGATACCGCCATTACCATGACAGAGCTTTTGTATGGACAGGGCGTGTCCGATGTAAGAGTAGATCTTTGCCAGTACGCAAAGCAGTTTTTAGGGAACCCCTATGTATGGGGCGGAACCAGCCTTACAAACGGAGCGGACTGCTCGGGCTTTGTACTGAGTGTTTTCAAGAAATACGGAGTATCCCTGCCCCATTCTTCCAGGGCCCAGGCCAATATGGGCGCTTCCATTTCCGCATCGGAATTAAAGCCCGGAGATCTGGTCTTTTATGCAAAGGGCGGAAGCATTAACCATGTGGCGATTTATATCGGAGGCGGACAGGTGATCCATGCCAGCAGCCCTAAGACGGGAATTAAGATTTCCTCTTATAATTACAGGACTCCCTATAAAATGGTGCGGGTGCTTTACGATTAAAACAGTTCTTTACACAGAAGAAAAACTATGGTATTATCTTTAAGTATGATATTTAGCCGTTACCCGGAAGCCGGAAACTCCGACCACTTCTTAGTGACAGGTGATTAAAAACAGGAGGAGAAACAATGATCTCAAAAGAAAAGAAAACAGCAATCATGAAAGAGTATGCAAGATTTGAAGGTGATACAGGTTCACCGGAGGTTCAGATCGCAGTTCTTTCCGCAAGAATTCAGGAGCTCACCGAGCATTTAAAGGCTCATCCCAAGGATAACCATTCCAGAAGAGGTATGTTCAAGATGGTTGGTCAGAGACGTGGTCTTCTTGCTTATCTGAAGGAGAAGGACATCGAGAGATATCGTGCTCTGATTGAGAAGCTGGGTCTTAGAAAGTAAAACAGCAGTTTTAAGGCGGAGTATGCCGAGTTTATCGGCCTCCGCCTTTTTTGGCAAAGGTGTCCTGGTGTCAGCCGGCTTCGTCAAGAAGTAACATAAGTTCTTTTGGAAAAGAGGGCGTATGTTGCTTTTTGACAGGAGACAGGAAGGTCTCGGACGGTGAACACGATGGCTCCTTTCATAAAAACTGAACAGCAATAGGAGAAAAGGAGAAAAAAATATGTACAAGACGTTTTCAATGGAACTGGCCGGCCGTACACTCAGCGTTGATGTGAACAGAGTGGGAAAACAGGCAAATGGATGTGCGTTTATGCATTATGGTGAGACCACAGTGCTTTCTACGGCAACAGCATCTGACAAGCCCAGAGATGGAATTGACTTTTTCCCTCTCAGCGTAGAATATGAAGAGAAGCTTTATGCAGTAGGAAAGATCCCGGGAGGCTTTAATAAGAGAGAAGGAAAGGCAAGCGAAAATGCCATTCTGACCAGCCGTGTAATTGACAGGCCTATGCGTCCCTTATTCCCGAAGGATTACAGAAATGATGTTACCTTAAACAATATGGTCATGAGTGTGGATCCTATGTGCCGCCCTGAGCTGGTTGCCATGCTGGGTGCCGCCATTGCCACATGTATTTCCGATATTCCCTTTGACGGCCCCTGCGCAATGACACAGGTTGGAATGATTGATGGAGAATTTGTCATTAACCCGACCCAGGAGCAGTGGAAGAAGGGTGACCTGAACCTGACGGTAGCATCTACCTCCGAAAAGGTAATCATGATCGAAGCAGGCGCTAATGAGATCCCGGAAGCAAAGATGATCGAGGCTATTTATAAGGCTCATGAGATCAATCAGACGATCATTGCTTTTATCAACCAGATCGTAGCAGAGGTTGGTAAGAAGAAGCATGAGTATACAAGCTGTGCAGTTCCGGAAGAGCTCTTTGCTGCAATTAAGGAGCTGGTGCCTCAGGAAGAAATGGAAGCAGCAGTCTTTACCGATGAAAAGCAGGTAAGAGAAGAAAATATTAAGGCGATCACAGAAAAGCTGGAAGAAGCTTTTGCAGAAAAGGAAGAATGGCTTGCTGTTCTGGGCGAGGCAATCTATCAGTATGAGAAAAAGACTGTCCGCAAGATGATCTTAAAGGATCACAAGCGTCCTGACGGCCGTGAGATCACACAGATCCGTCCTCTTTCTGCTGAGGTTGACATTATCCCCAGAGTACACGGCTCTGCTATGTTTACCCGTGGACAGACACAGATCTGTAACGTATGTACGCTGGCACCTTTGTCTGAGCAGCAGAAGTTAGACGGCTTAGATGAAAATGAAGTGAGCAAGCGTTATATGCATCATTATAATTTCCCTTCCTATTCAGTAGGAGAGACCAAGCCCTCCAGAGGACCTGGAAGAAGAGAGATCGGTCATGGAGCTCTTGCAGAGAGAGCGCTTGTTCCGGTACTTCCTTCTGAGGAAGAGTTCCCTTATGCGATCCGTACGGTTTCAGAGACCTTTGAATCCAACGGTTCCACCTCTATGGCATCTACCTGTGCATCCTGTATGTCCCTGATGGCGGCAGGTGTTCCGATTAAGAAGATGGTAGCTGGTATTTCCTGTGGTCTTGTGACCGGAGAAACAGATGACGATTTCGTTCTGCTGACAGATATCCAGGGTCTTGAGGACTTCTTTGGAGATATGGACTTTAAGGTAACCGGTACAACAGAGGGAATTACTGCGATCCAGATGGATATTAAGATCCACGGTCTTACCAGACCGATTGTAGAAGGTGCAATTTCCAGATGCCGTGATGCCAGACTTTTTATTATGGATAACTGCATGAAGAAAGCAATCGCAGCACCCAGACCGGAGGTTGGCAAGTATGCACCGAAGATCATTTCTCTTCAGATTGATCCTGAGAAGATCGGCGATGTTGTGGGACAGCGTGGAAAGACGATCAATGAGATCATTGCCCGCACCGGTGTGAAGATCGATATTACAGATGACGGAAAGGTTTCTATCTGTGGAACAGAGCCTGAAATGATGAACAAGGCTCTTGAGTATGTTAAGACCATTGTAACGGATTATCAAGAGGGACAGATCTTCCAGGGTATCGTTGTAAGCATTAAGGAATTTGGCGCTTTCGTGGAATTTGCTCCCGGTAAGGAAGGAATGGTTCATATTTCCAAGATTGCAAAGCAGAGGATCAACCGCGTTGAGGATGTACTGACACTTGGCGATAAGGTTACGGTTGTCTGCCTTGGAAAAGACAAGATGGGAAGAATGAGCTTCTCCATGAAGGATGTAGCACAGCAATAAGAAAGAAAAAGAGTATAAAAAGTAGGACGCACCTTTTGCAGGATTGCAGAGGGTGCGTCTTTTTTGTGGAATAACTTGGCCATGCTTACATATATTGAGGTAAGGGGTGAATGCGATGACAAGACAAGAGGAAATATTACGGATCTTTCCGGATTATATGCGGGATCGATGGGAAAAACCGCTTCGCAGTGCGGACAAACTTCAGGAAATAAGGCTGGGAGTGGGAAGGCCGGTCCGTTTTTTGATCGCAGGGGAAGAGTTCTTTTTATCCTGTAGGGGAAATATCAGTAAAAATATAGAGGACGCCTGGTACATTACAGAACGGGAAATGGAAGAGACCCTGAAAAAGGTATGTCATTATTCCATGTACGCCTTTGAGAATGAGATCAGGCAGGGATTTCTGACAGTTCCGGGAGGGCACCGGATCGGCGTGGCTGGCCAGGTCATAATGGGGGAAAACGGATGCATCAGAAATATGAGCCATATCCGTTTCCTGAATATCCGCATTTCCCATGAGATCCTGGGGGTAGCAAATCCGGTCATGCCTTATCTTTATGAAAGAGGAAGGGTGCAGAATACGCTTCTGATCTCCCCGCCGGGCTGTGGAAAAACAACCATGCTGCGGGACATTGTGCGACAGATATCGGAAGGAAATCTGTATGGAAAAGGCCGCCAGGTGGGAGTTGTGGACGAGCGGTCAGAGATTGCGGGAAGCTTTATGGGCATTCCTCAAAACAATGTAGGGATCAGGACGGATGTGCTGGATGCCTGTCCCAAAGCCCTTGGCATGATGCTGCTGATGCGTTCTATGGCGCCCTCTGTGGTTGCAGTGGACGAGGTGGGGGGCGAGACGGACATGAGAGCCATTTATCAGGTGCTTTCCTGCGGAAGCAGCGTGGTGGTCACCATGCACGGAAATTCCATGGAGGATGCCAGAAGACATATGAGGTGCAGAAACGGGGAGCAGATGGAGCTTTTTGAACGATTCCTGTTTCTGGAAAAGGAAAGAGGGATCTGCCGGGTGAGGGAAATCCTGGATTTCCAGGGAAAAAGGCTGTATCCGGAAAGAGAGGAAAGGGAATGCGGCAGCTTTTTGGATGCCTGCTAGTGATTGCAGGCTGCGTGGGATTTGCATATCTTATGTGCCTGGAACTGAGTGACAGGATCAGATTTTTAAAGGAAATATGCAGGATTTATGAAGAACTGCAGTATTACATAGCCTATCAGAGAACCCCGGTTTCAGAGGCAATGAAAGCCATGGCCCGTAAGCAGGAGCCGCTTTTGGGGGAGGCTCTTTGTGAGGTCGCGGAAGGAATGGAAAAAGGGAAGGAGCTGCAAAAGCTCTGGCAGCAGAGCATTGGCGAGGCGCTTTTAAAAACACCGCTTAAGGAGGAGGAAAGAAGACTGCTGCTTGATTTTCCGGGGCGGCTTGGTTATCTGGAGGGACAGGCGCAGGCAGAGGCGTTTGCGGAGCCCCTGCGGGAGGCTCAAAGGAGGATCGCACAGCTTTATGAAGTACAAAAAAATAGAAATAAGGTGGTAATGAGCCTGGGGCTTGCAGGAGGAATACTTCTTTCCTTGGTTCTGGTTTAGACCATGCTGATAAGGAGAGAACATATGGGCATCAACCTGATTTTTAAAATAGCGGCGGTAGGGATTTTGATCACGATCCTGAGCCAGGTCCTGAAACACAGTGGCAGGGAGGAACATGCCTTTTTGATCAGCCTGGCGGGTCTGATCCTGGTTCTGACCTGGATCCTGCCCTATATTTATGATCTGTTTGTGATGATACAGGATCTGTTCTGGATGTAAGGAAAGGAAAAACATGGAAGTAATAAAAATAGGAATTCTGGGAGTGACAGGGGTTCTTCTGGCGCTGCAGTTTCGGACAAACAGACCGGAATACGGGATTTATCTTGGGACAGTCATCTGCCTCCTTATTTTTGCCTGTTCCCTGAAAGGACTGGAGGTTCTCATGGATAAGACAAGGCAGCTTGAACAGTACCTGAAAGGCAGTGAAAGCTATCTGGCAGTGCTGTTTAAAGCGGTAGGGATCACTTATGTATGTGAATTCTGCGCATCGATCTGTAAGGACGCAGGATATGGAGCGGTGGCGGGACAGATTGAGATCTTCGGAAAACTGTCAGTGCTTTTGCTGGGGCTTCCGATTCTGGTTTCGGTGGTAGAAAATATCAGTGCGATTACAGGGTGAGGACTGGAAGGATGAAACGAATATGCGTTTTTTTGACAGCATTTTTATTGCTTTTCCGGCTTTGGCCAGTGCAGGAGCTTCACGCCTCAGCAGGGGAAGAGCAAAAGTACATAGATCAATGGCTTTCTTCACTGGAAATTGAAAATCTGGATCAGGATATCCGGGAGCTTCTGCCGGAAATGCACATAGATGCGGAAGCTCTGTTTATGATGATCCTTGAGGGAAAGGTGCTGACGGCCGTGGGAGAGCTTGCATCCCAGCTGAAGGGATGTTTTGTCAGCGAAATAGCGGGGATGCGCCAGGTGTTTTTATCCATTCTGGTTCTGGGAGTGCTGTCGGCGCTCTTTTCCGGTTTTTCGGATCTGTTCGCAGGACAGCAGATGGTAGAAGCAGGGTTTTATTTTTTGTATCTTTTTCTGATCATGCTGCTCACAAGGGTTTTTATGACGGTCTCGGAAATAGCGACCCAGGCAGTTGAGAATATTATCCTGTTTGTAAGACTTTTGATCCCCACTTATTTTGTAGCAGTGGGAACAGCCTGCGGGACCACAACCGCAGCTTTTTATTATGAGATGATGCTGGTGCTTTCTTACCTTGTGGAACGGTTTCTGGGAGCTTTCCTGATTCCCTTTATCTATAGCTATGTGCTTCTGGCGCTGCTTAACGGTATCTGGATCGAGGAAAAACTGACGCTTCTTCTGGACTTTATGAAAAAGGCCATACAGATGGCATTAAAGATTTCTCTGGGAGCGGTAACCGGCCTCAGCCTGGTACAGGCAGTGATCGTTCCGGTTGCCGACCAGCTTAAGATCTCGGCAATGAGAAAAGCGCTGTCAGCCCTGCCGGGAGTGGGAAATCTGGCAGAGGGAGTAACGGAGCTGATGATCGGTTCGGCGGTGCTGATCAAGAACAGTATGGGCGTTTTTCTGCTGCTGGTCTTATTGGCAGGCAGCATCCTGCCTCTTTTAAAGATCCTGCTGGCAGCCGGGGCAGTAAAGCTGGGAGCTGCGGTGGCGGGGATTGTCAGCGATAAAAGGCTGTCAGGCTGCACAGACAGAGTAGGAGAAGGCTGCCTTTTGCTTTTCC
This sequence comes from Firmicutes bacterium CAG:534, assembly GCA_000436115.1. Classification (GTDB taxonomy): domain Bacteria; phylum Bacillota; class Clostridia; order Lachnospirales; family Lachnospiraceae; genus Suilimivivens. The sequence continues at coordinate 24,871 of FR894517.1, forward strand.
GCTGCGTGTTTACGGCAATGGCCTTGTTTCTGATCGTGATCGCCGTTGTAGCCTATATGGTCTCTGGATAGGAGAAACAGCATATGATAACGATGATAAAGAATATCTGTATTTTCATGCTGATTGCACAGGCGGTCCTCTTTTTTGTGCCTGGGAATTCCTATATGAAATATGTAAGGGTGCTGGTAGGGATCCTGATGATCATGGGAATTGTGGGGCCGCTGTTTGAGCTTTTTACAGACAGCACGGTAAAGGATGAGATTCTGCAGGAGCAAAAGGCCCTTACGGATCAAATCGGGGACCTTGAAGGTCAGATGGAAGCAGGGGAGGAAACCATGGCAATTTACAGTGGAATTGAGGAAGAAATCAGGGAAAGGCTGGCAGAGACGGATCCTGACTATACGGTACAGAAGGTTACGCTGATGGAGGAAAAGGATCACAGCTTACGGATCGAACTGACCGTGGCAAGGAAGGATCGAAAGATATGGGTAAGCCAGGTCGAAATCGGACAGAAGGATACAAAGGAGGAAGAAAGGCTCCGTACGGTCTATGCAGAGAGTCTTTCCATTTCACCCGAACAGATCGAACTGATCTTAAAATAGGACGGGAGGTGATGGCGGCGGAAAAGAAAAAGCTTGAGAAATGGAAGGGAAAACTGAATAAAAACAATTTTCTGATCCTGGTTCTTCTGGGCGTTTTGCTGCTGGTGGCAGCATGGCCGGTGGAAAAGGATAAGACGGTAAAGTCCAGTCAATGGGACAGTGAAAGTGCTACCATAAAAGAAACAGAAAAGACAGAGGAGGAAACCGTGGCGGACAGTGCGTTACAGAGCTTTGCCGCAGATTATGAAAGCAGAATGGAGGAGCGCCTGCGCATACTGCTTTCCGGCATGGAAGGAGTGGGACAGGTACAGGTGATGATCACCTTTGAGGATACAGGGGAGTGGATTGTAGAAAAGGATGATCAGGAAAAGATAGGAGGTAGCACGGAGGTGGATTCTGCCGGGGGAAGCCGGAATACTTCAGATGTCACAAAACAGCAGGAAACCGTATTTGTAAACGGGGAAACGCCTTTCGTAAGACAGCGGATCCTGCCCAGGGCGGAAGGGGCTGTGATCTGCGCAGAAGGGGGAGGCAATCCGCAGACAGCCAGAAAAGTCAAAAGCGCAGTCCAGGCTTTGTTTGGAATTGAACCGCAGAAGATCGTAGTGGAGGAGCGGAAAAAGAATGAAAAAAGTTAAGCGGACACTCTTGCTCCATCGGTGCTAAAACGGAAAGTCCATACATAGAATTACTATAGTTAAAATAGTATCAAGGGAAAAAGGAGATACGGACTTGAAAAATATGGTGAAGAAAAATCAGATCATGATTACGGCATTAGCGATTATGATCGCAGTGGCAGGGTATCTGAATTTTGCAGGAGGCAAGATTACAGAGGAAGACATCGTTACAACCGGAGCAGACAAAGTGATGACAAATGAAACAGCCGCAGGAACGGATCAGGAGGTGGCTGCCTTATTTGAAATTTCAGATGAAGACATGGAGCAGGCACAGTATGGCGACATAGAAAGCCTTGATTCCGATCAGGTGGTGCTGGAAGAAAACTATCTGGATGAAACCATGGATGAAGCAATGATGGCTGAAAATGGCGAGGAAGGACTTTTGGAGGCCCAAAATACGGAAAATCAGATTTCTGAGACAGAAACGCCGGGGGAAGCAGTATTTACATCTGCCTCTAGTCTGGGAACGCTTTCCGGAGCGCGGCTGCAAAAGGAGCAGACCAGGGCCAGAAATAAGGAGACCCTTCTTGAGATCATCAATAATGTAAATATTACCGAGGAACAAAAGCAGAAGGCAGTGGATAATATGATTGCCATGACGGATATTGCCGAAAAGGAAACGGCAGCGGAAATCCTTCTGGAAAGCAAGGGATTTGAAGACGTAGTGGTGAGCATTACCGATAATACAGTGGATGTGGTAGTGAGCGCCGCAGAACTGACAGAGGCAGAGCGGGCGCAGATCGAGGATATTGTGATCCGCAAGACAGGAATTGCACCGGAAAATATTGTGATCAGCACGCTTGCTGATCAGTAAAATAAAAAGATGCTATATTTTGAAAAATGTGGTATCCTATTACAGAAGTAAAAGAAAGGATATGCCTTATGAAAAGAGTATTTTTAATTGTTTTGGACAGTGTGGGAATAGGAGCTATGGATGATGCAGATAAGTTTGGGGATGCAGGAACCAATACTTTACGGTCTGCATCCAGAGGCTCCTGTTTCCATGTACCCAATATGGAACAGATGGGATTATTTAACATTGACGGAATGGATTGGCACGAAGGGGTAAAAAAACCTACTGCAGGGTATGCCAGAATGACGGAAGCGTCACAGGGAAAGGATACGACCATTGGACACTGGGAGATAGCAGGCCTGATCTCTCACAAGCCGCTCCCGGTTTATCCCCAGGGATTTCCGGATGACGTCATAGAAGCCTTTGAGAAGATGACGGGAAGAGGCGTTCTTTGCAATAAGCCTTATTCCGGAACAGAAGTCATAAAGGACTATGGAGATGAACATGTAAAGACCGGAAAGCTGATCGTTTATACTTCAGCAGACAGTGTGTTTCAGATCGCAGCCCATGAAAGCGTGGTCCCTGTGGAAACCCTTTATGAATACTGCCGTATGGCCAGAAAGCTGCTGACCGGAAAACACAGTGTGGGCAGAGTGATCGCAAGACCGTTTGTAGGGGAATCCGGAGCCTATGTGAGAACAACAAACAGACACGATTTTTCCCTGGAGCCTACAGGAACAACCATGCTGGATGTGCTGAAGGAGGCAGGAAAAGATGTGATCGGTGTGGGAAAGATCAAAGATATTTTTGCAGGACGGGGTGTCACTTCCTATGTATACACCAAGGGGAATGCAGATGGAATTGATAAGACGTTAGGATACCTGGATCAGGATTTTGATGGACTTTGCTTTATCAATCTGGTAGATTTCGATATGCTTTACGGACATAGAAATGATATTGAAGGCTATGCAAAGGCGCTTACAGAGTTTGACAAGGCGCTGCCGTCCATAATCGGAAAAATGAGAGAGGATGATCTTTTGATGATCACGGCAGATCATGGCTGTGATCCGGGATATACAGTATCTACAGATCATTCCAGAGAACATACCCCTCTTCTCCTGTACGGAAAAACAGTGAAACCGGGAAATTACGGAACCAGGGATACCTTTGCGGACATTGGAGCCACTGTGCTTGATTACCTGGGAGTAGAAGGTGGGATTGCCGGCAGTTCACTTCTGTAGAAGAAAGATACTTGGAGGAAAAAGCGTGAATAATTACGAAAAGGAAATCAACAGAAGAAGGACTTTTGCCATTATCTCCCACCCGGATGCAGGAAAGACAACACTGACGGAAAAGTTTCTGCTTTATGGAGGGGCCATCAATCTTGCGGGAAGCGTAAAAGGAAAGGCCACTGCCAGGCATGCAGTATCAGACTGGATGGAAATTGAAAAGGAAAGAGGTATTTCTGTGACCTCTTCTGTGCTGCAGTTTGAATATGACGGATTTTGCATCAATATTTTGGATACGCCCGGACACCAGGATTTCTCAGAGGATACCTACAGAACCCTGATGGCTGCCGATTCGGCGGTGATGGTGATCGATGCTTCCAAGGGTGTGGAAGCCCAGACCAGAAAGCTGTTCAAGGTCTGCGTTATGCGCAAAATCCCGATCTTTACCTTTATCAACAAAATGGACCGGGATGCCAATGATACCTTTGAGCTTTTGGATGAAATTGAAAAGGAGCTTGGGATCGCCACTTGTCCTGTTAACTGGCCTATCGGCTCAGGAAAGGGCTTTAAAGGGGTGTACGACAGGGACAGGCAGCTTGTGATCACTTATTCGGATACTGAGAAGGGAACGAAGGAAGGGGAAAGCAGGGAGATCTCCATGGAGGATGGAGCGGCGCTGCTTGAGGCCATCGGACAGGAAGCAAAGGACAAGCTTACAGAAGAGATCGAGCTTCTGGATGGAGCCAGTGCAGAATTTGATCTGGAACAGGTACAGGCAGGAAACCTGACCCCGGTCTTTTTCGGATCGGCGCTGACCAATTTCGGAGTAGAATTTTTCCTGCAGCATTTTTTGAAAATGACCACAACGCCTCTTGCAAGGAAGGCAGATATTGGACTGATCTCGCCTACCCAGCATGATTTCTCGGCCTTTGTGTTCAAAATCCAGGCAAATATGAACAAGGCTCATCGTGACAGGATTGCTTTTATGCGTATCTGCTCCGGCAAGTATGAGGCCAGCATGGAGGTAAGGCATGTACAGGGAAACAAGGTCATGCGTCTTTCACAGCCCCAGCAGATCATGGCAAGTGAGAGAAAGATCCTGGACGAGGCCTATGCAGGAGATATTATCGGCGTATTTGATCCGGGTATTTTTTCCATCGGAGATACGCTGTGCATGCCGAAGGAACAGTTTAAATACGAAGGGATCCCTACCTTTGCACCGGAGCATTTTGCCAGGGTGCGCCAGGTGGATACCATGAAAAGAAAGCAGTTTGTAAAAGGAATTACACAGATCGCACAGGAGGGCGCAATCCAGATCTTCCAGGAATATAATACCGGTATGGAAGAGATCATTGTGGGTGTGGTCGGCGTCCTGCAGTTTGATGTTTTGAAGTACAGACTGGAAAATGAATATAATGTAGAAATTAAGCTGGAACCGCTTCCATATGAACATATCCGCTGGATTGAAAACAAGGATGTGGATCTGAAAGCGCTTGTGGGAACCTCTGATATGAAGAAGATCAAGGATCTTAAGGGAAATCCTCTGCTTTTATTTGTCAATGCATGGAGCGTGGGAATGACTTTGGACCGGAATAAGGGACTGGTACTTTCGGAATTCGGTCGAAGCTGATCGGAAAGGCGTGATATCCATTTGAAAAAGAAGTATATTGGCACAATCTGTTTTTTGATCCTGCTTATTCTGACCGGCTGCAGCAGTCTGCAGAAAACCGGAGAGACACAGGAGAAGGAGCAGCAGGGTGAAACGCTGCAGGAATATCCTGCAGGGACGGAAAAAGAGGACAGCATCACAGAGCAGCCAAAGGAGGCCGAGGAGACTGGCAATGCAAACATTGAAAATCTGCCTGTGCTGCCCAGAGAAGAAGTGGAGCGCCAGAAGGCACAGCAAAAAGGCTTGTTTTATTATGACCGGCTGTCAGAACAGGAACAGACTGTATATGCGGAGATCCTGACCATTCTTCAGGAGTTTGGAGAAGGGATCGGTATATCCAGCACGCAGACAGAGGAGATTGAAAAGGTCTTTGAGTGTGTGCTGAATGATCACCCTGAAATCTTTTATGTAGATGGGTATACTTTTACCAGATATACAATGGGCGACCTGGTAAAAAAGATCACCTTTTCGGGAACTTATCAGATATCCCGGGAAGAGGCCTATAACAGACAGCTTATCATTGACGAATACACCGGGAACTGCCTGGGAAGCATACCGGATGGGCTGGATGAATACGGCAGAACAAAGTATATTTATGAATATATCATTATGAGCACCGAATATGACGCCCAGGCGCCGGATAACCAGAATATCTGCTCCGTGTTTTTACGGGGGAGAAGCGTGTGCCAGGGATATGCCAAGGCAACCCAGTATCTGCTGGCCAGAGCGGGAATAGAGGCAACCCTTGTTATGGGGCGGGTGTCCGGCGGCGAGGGACATGCATGGAACCTGGTAAAATTGGACGGGCAGTACTATTATGTGGACACCACCTGGGGAGACGCATCCTATCAGCTGGTAGAGGGAGACAGATCTGCAGAAAGCGGAAGCCTTCCTCCCATTAATTATGATTACCTGTGCGTGACTACGCAGCAGATGCAAAAGACGCATACGCTGGAATCCATGGTGGAAATGCCGCTTTGCACCTCTATGAAGGATAATTATTATGTGCGTGAAGGCCTGTATTTTACGGAAGTGGATGAAGAAAAGCTTTCCCAGGTATTTGCAAGGGCCTATGAAAGCGGAAGCGGATATATCACTTTGAAATGCGCAGAGGAAGGGTGCTACATTGAGATGCGGAAGTATCTGATCGAGGAACAGCAGATCTTTCGCTTCCTGAGCAGCGGAGAGGGAACTGTGTCCTATGCAGAGAACGAGGAGCAGCAGAGCCTGAGCTTCTGGCTTTAGAAAATCCCTGCCGGGACTATGCAAAAACATGTTTTTTTGTTATTATTATCTGTAACAGGGCTTGCGACAGCAGGAAAGAAAGGAACAAAATTATGGAAAAAACTTTTGAACAGAACACATATGTATTGCAGGAAGATGAAGAACTTGGATCTGTGAAGATTGCAGATGATGTTGTGGCAATGATCGCCGGTCTGGCCGCTACAGAAGTAGAGGGAGTGGCTTCTATGGCAGGAAATGTTACCAACGAACTTTTGAACCGGGTAGGTGTGAAAAATCTGGCAAAAGGTGTAAAGGTGGAAGTGCTCGGCAAGAATGTAAAGGCAGAGCTGGCGCTGATCGTTGAATACGGCTATAATATTCCTTCTGTTTCCCAGAAGGTACAGGATAAGGTTAAGACGACTATTCAAAATATGACAGGACTTGAGGTGACGGATGTGGATGTCCGCATTGCCGGAGTCAATATGCAAAAATTAAAATAAGAACGCAGGGTGAATGCTCATGAGCAGAAGAGAAATGAGGGAGCAGATCTTTAAGCTGCTTTTCAGGGTAGAGTTCAATCAGAGAGAGGAAATGCCGGAGCAGGAGCAGTTTTTCTTTGAGGACGAAGAAAATACTGCCGCTTTGAAGGACTGTGACCAGATCAGGGACAAGGTAAACAGGATCGTAGAAAAGCTGGATGAGATCGATGAGAAACTCAATATGACGGCAGAAGGCTGGCAGACGAAACGTATGGGAAAGGTAGATCTTACCATATTAAGGCTTGCTGTTTATGAAATCAAATATGATGAGGACATTCCCACAGGAGTGGCGATTAACGAGGCGGTGGAGCTTGCCAAAAAGTTCGGGCAGGATTCTTCTCCGGCTTTTGTAAACGGAGTGCTGGCAAAATTTGCATAGGCAGACAGAATATGCAGAATGTTTATACCGTAGGACAAGTAAATTCATACATTAAAAATATGTTCGCGCAGGATTTTTTACTGCAGGAGCTTTCCGTTAAGGGAGAAGTAAGCAACTGCAAGTACCATTCCTCCGGACATATTTATTTTACCTTAAAGGATCTCAAAGGAACCATCTCCTGCATTATGTTTGCAGGGAACCGCAATAAGCTGTCGTTCCGCTTACAGGAAGGAATGGCAGTGGTAGTCAGAGGGACCATTGATGTTTATGAGCGGGACGGCAGGTATCAGATGTATGCAAAGGAGATTTCCAGGGAGGGAGCCGGAGCCCTTTATGAACGCTATGAAAGGCTGCGGCAGGAGCTTCTGGAAAGAGGAATGTTTGCACCTGAGTACAAAAAGCCGATCCCTGCTTATGTAAAGACCCTGGGAGTAGTAACTGCCCCTACGGGTGCGGCGGTTCGAGACATCATTAACATTGCATCCAGAAGAAACCCCTATGTACAGATCATTTTATATCCGGCTCTGGTGCAGGGCGAAAATGCAGCCGAAAGCATTGTAAAGGGAATTCAAATGCTGGAGCGGCGCAGGGTAGATGTGATCATTGTGGGACGGGGAGGAGGTTCTATTGAGGATCTCTGGGCCTTTAATGAGGAAATCGTGGCGCAGGCGGTTTTTGACTGCCAGATCCCGATCATTTCCGCAGTAGGCCATGAAACAGATACCACGATTATTGATTATGTAGCAGATTTAAGAGCGCCTACGCCATCAGCAGCGGCAGAACTGGCAGTATGCGATATATCTGCTCTTTTTGTAAGACTGGATACGATCAAAAGAACCATGGAACGGCAGCTGCGCTCCAAAATACATCTGTACCGGGAGCGGCTTCAGAAATGGGAGGCAAGGCTTGCGAAAGACAGTCCGATTGGAAGGATCAGGGAAAGACGGGCATATCTGGTAGCATTGGAAGACCGGCTCCAAAATGGCATGAAGGAGCATTTAAAGGAACGCAGACACAGGCTGGCGCTTTATATTGAAATGTTAAAGGGACTGTCTCCTCTTGACAAGCTGAACCAGGGCTATTCCTATGTGACAGATGAAAAGGGAAATACGGTCAATGACATCCAAAAAGTCCAGGTAGAGGACAGATTGCAGATTTACGTCAAAAACGGTAAAATCCATGCAAAAGTGTTTGGAAAGCAGGAAAGAGAAAGCATAGGGAGCAAAACATGAAAGCGGAAGAGCAGGAAATGCAGGAGGGCTTTCAGCTTGAGGAAGCCTTTGAAAAACTGGAAAAAACAGTGGAAGCGCTGGAAAGGGAGGACATTTCCCTTGAGGAGTCCTTTCGGATCTATCAGGAGGGAATGGAGCTTCTAAAAAAATGCAATCTGGAGATCGACCAGGTAGAAAAAAAGGTGCTGGTACTGAATGAAGATGGAGAAAGCCATGAATTTTAAAGAAGCATTAGAGAAAAAGGTTGTCCATGTGGAGGAAATTTTAGGGAGCTTCCTTCCCAAAGAAGAAGGTTTTCAGAAAGTGGTTCTGGAAGCAATGAATTACAGCATTATGGCAGGAGGAAAAAGACTGCGTCCTATTATGATGGAGGAAAGCTACCATCTTCTTGGGGGCAGGGGGAAATTTGTGGAGCCCTTTATGGCAGCGCTGGAAATGATCCATAATTATTCCCTGGTACATGATGATCTTCCGGCCATGGACAATGATGAATACCGGAGAGGCAGAAAGACCACCTGGAAGGTTTATGGAGACGGAATGGCCATTCTGGCCGGGGACGGGTTATTAAATTATGCTTATGAAACAGCAGTGACAGCCTTTTCCATGACGGAAGACAGGGAAGAACTGAAAAGGGTGGCAAGAGCTCTTGAAGTGCTTACCCGGAAAGCCGGAGTTTATGGAATGATCGGAGGACAGACTGCTGATATAGAAGCGGAGTCCAAGGAACAGATAACAGAAGAACTGCTTTTATTTATTGATGAGAATAAAACAGCAGCGCTGATGCAGGCGGCGTTTATGATCGGGGGGATCTTAGCCGGTGCGTCGGAGGAAGCCATAAATAAACTGGAACGGGCCGCTTATGATATTGGAATTGCCTTTCAGATCCAGGATGATATCCTTGATGTTACAAGTACCACGGAGGTGCTTGGCAAACCGGTGGGAAGCGATGAGAAAAATCATAAACTGACTTATGTTTCCCTTCATGGTCTGGATCAGGCAAAGGAAGAGGTATGCAGGCTTTCCGGTGAAGCTGTCCATATTCTTAAGGGACTTGGAGAGGAAAATGACTTTCTGATAGAACTGATCCATTCTTTGATCAAACGGGAAAAGTAATCTGTCATATTCAGGAAGGACACAAGAAAAGAAGGTTGAAAGAATGTTGCTTGACAAGATAAAAGGCGTGGGGGATATTAAAAAAATAAATCCGCAGGATTATCCGGAGCTTGCTCAGGAGATCCGGGATTTCCTGATCGAAAAGATCTCCAAAACGGGGGGACATCTGGGTTCCAATCTGGGGGCAGTGGAGCTTACCATGGCGCTGCATCTGTCTTTAAATCTTCCAAAGGATAAGGTGATCTTTGACGTGGGACATCAGTCCTATACACATAAGCTCCTTACGGGAAGAAGGGAAGGCTTTGAAACACTGCGCAAGTATGGAGGAATGAGCGGCTTCCCCAAACGGAAGGAAAGCGACTGCGACTGTTTTGACACAGGACACAGCTCAACTTCTATTTCAGCAGGCCTGGGACTTGTAAAGGCAAGGGATATCCAGGGCGGCAATGAGACCATTGTTTCCGTAATAGGCGACGGCGCACTGACCGGCGGAATGGCTTATGAGGCCCTGAACAATGCGGCAAAGCTGGAAACGAACTTTATCATTGTGCTCAACGACAATAACATGTCCATCTCGGAAAACGTGGGGGGCATGTCAAAATATTTAAACAACATTCGGACGGCAAATGCATACCTTGACATTAAGGAAGGCGTCTACAACACCTTAAAGGAGATCCCAAAAGGCGATAAGGTGGTAGAAGGGATCCGCAAGGCCAAAAAGAGCTTTAAGCAGCTTGTGGTTCCGGGCATGTTTTTTGAAGATATGGGGATCACATATTTAGGGCCTGTGGACGGTCATGATATTTCAGCCATGCTCCGGGTCTTTCAGGAAGCAAAACGTATCCGGAATGCTGTGATCGTACATGTGATCACGGAAAAGGGAAAGGGATTTGAACCGGCAGAACGTCATCCTGCCAGATTTCATGGAACGGAACCCTTTGATATCAGTACAGGACTTCCTACCAAACCAAGGACAATGGCAAATTATACAGATATTTTTTCAACGGTGATGCTGAAGCTGGCTGCCCGGGATGAAAAGGTGGTAGCGATCACAGCAGCCATGCCGGACGGAACCGGACTGAAACGGTTCCGCAATACCTATCCGGAGCGTTTTTTCGATGTGGGGATTGCGGAGGAGCATGCGGTTACTTTTGCAGCAGGCTTAGCGGCAGGGGGCTTAAAGCCGGTGGTGGCAATTTATTCCTCCTTCCTGCAAAGAGCCTATGACCAGATCCTGCATGATGTCTGTATTCAAAATCTGCCCGTCATATTTGCCATAGACCGGGCGGGACTTGTGGGAAGTGATGGAGAAACCCATCAGGGAATTTTTGACCTTTCCTATTTATCTTCCATACCGGGAATGCATATTATGGCACCCAAAAACAAATGGGAGCTGTCTGATATGATGAAGTTTGCCGTGAACCTTCAGGGGCCTGTTGCCATCCGTTACCCCAGGGGAGAGGCTTATGCAGGGCTCCAGGAGTTCCGTGCGCCCATAGAGCTTGGAAAGGCTGAGCTTATTTATGCTGAGGGTCAGATATGCCTGATGGCAGTGGGAAGCATGGTGAAAACAGCCTGTGAGGTTCGGGAGCTTTTACAGGAAGCCGGTTATCGATGCAGCCTGATCAATGCCCGGTTTGTAAAGCCCATTGATGAGAGAGCGGTGAAGTGGGCGGCACGAAATCATCAGATGGTGGTTTCCATGGAAGAAAACGTAGCCTGCGGCGGTTACGGAGAAAAGGTCAGGGAAGCGCTTTTGAGAGTGGGAGAAGAAACAGCTTTTCTGCCTGTTTCTATTCCGGACGAGTATGTGGAGCATGGAAATGTGGACATCCTGAAAAAGGAGCTTGGCATTGATGCGCAGAGCATCTCCGAAAAGATCATAAAGGAAATGAAACGCCAGGGCGAATAATGGGAACTGCGCGGAAATGAGGAATAACATGAAGGTACGGTTAGATGTGCTTCTTGTAGAGAAAGGCTTTGCCGCTTCAAGGGAAAAGGCAAAAGCAATCATTATGGCCGGCAATGTTTTTGTGGACGGACAGAGGGAAGATAAGGCAGGGACGGCATTTGATCCTGACAAAATTCAGATAGAGGTAAGGGGCGCTGCCCTGAAATATGTGAGCAGAGGCGGACTGAAGCTGGAAAAGGCCATGGATCAGTTCGGCATATCCCTAAAGGAAAAGATCTGCATGGATATAGGAGCTTCCACCGGAGGCTTTACGGATTGTATGCTGCAAAACGGAGCCTGTAAGGTTTACAGCGTAGATGTGGGGCATGGCCAGCTTGACTGGAAGCTTCGTAATGACCCCCGTGTGGTCTGCATGGAAAAGACAAATTTTCGTTATATGAAGCCGGGAGATATAGAGGACAGCCTTGATTTTGCATCTGTGGATGTTTCCTTTATTTCCCTTACCAAAATTCTGCTCCCGGCAAGGGAGCTTCTTAAGGAAGAAGGAGAAATGGTGTGCCTGATCAAACCACAGTTTGAAGCTGGCAGGGAAAAGGTAGGAAAGAAAGGGGTTGTCAGAGACCCCTCTGTTCATGAGGAAGTAATTGAAAAAGTGATGAAACATGCAGATCAGATCGGCTTTGAGATTCTGCATCTGGATTTTTCACCGATCAAGGGCCCGGAAGGAAATATAGAATATCTGCTGCACATCCAGAAAAATGGCAGGACAAAGGAAGCAGAAGAAGAACTTACAGAAATGAAAAAGGAACTGATAGGGCAAACGGTAAAGAAAGCACATGAAGCTTTGGATGTCTGAGATCAGAGGTATGATATGGAGCATTTTTATGTGATCACCAATCCGTCTAAGGATAAGGGGCTGAAATATGCCGATTTTATCAGGGAATATCTCATAAAAAGAGGAAAGACCTGTATTGTGGACGGAGGAAGTGAAGGCAGGGAGACGGAAGGGTATACAGACAGTGGCAGAGTTCCCGGTGAGATTGACTGTGTGATCGTGCTGGGGGGTGACGGAACGCTGCTTCAGGCCGCAGCAGATCTGGGAAACAGAGAGATCCCGTTTTTGGGGATCAATCTTGGAACCCTTGGATTTCTGGCAGAGGTGAACGTTTCGGATATTGAAGAAGCCTTAGATAAGCTGATCACCGGAAATTATCAGGTAGAGGAGCGGATGATGCTTCACGGAACCTGTAAGAAGGATGGAAGAAGCATTGATGAGGCAAGAGCGCTTAACGATATTGTCATTACCAGAAAAGGATCCCTGCAGATCATTAATTTTAATATTTATGTGAATGGTAAGTTTTTGCACAGATACCATGCGGATGGGATGATCATTGCAACGCCTACCGGTTCCACGGGCTACAACCTGTCTGCAGGCGGTCCGGTGGCAACACCCGGTGCAAAGCTGATTCTGGTGTCTCCTATTTGTCCCCATTCCATGCAGAACAGAAGCATTGTTTTAGCGCCGGAGGATACGGTTACCATTGAGGTGGAAGAAAGCAGGGAGGGACAGATCCAGGAGGTAGAGGCCATATTTGACGGAAGCCATAAGCAAAGCCTTAGGACAGGCGATAAGCTTGAAATACGAAAATCCTGTAAAACAACGGGAATTATCAAACTCAGTCAGATGAGCTTTTTAGAGATCCTGCATAGGAAAATGAGCGACTGACAGGGTAGAAAGGCATGGGATTGCAATGAAAAAAAGCAGACATCAGAAGATAAAGGAACTGGTGGAAGAGTATGAGATTGAAACCCAGGAAGAACTGGCTGAGAAACTGAAGGAAGCCGGATATGTGGTGACCCAGGCAACCGTGTCAAGAGACATCAGGGAGCTGAAGCTTTCCAAAGTGCCCACAGGAGACGGAAGACAGAAATATGCCATACTGATCCACAGCGATCATTATCTCAGCGATAAATATCTCCGGGTTTTGAAGGATGGTTATGTATCTATGGATATGGCGCAGAATATCCTGGTGGTTAAAACCGTTTCCGGAATGGCCATGGCAGTTGCGGCGGCCATAGATGCAATGAAGCTGAAAGAGATTGTGGGATCCATTGCCGGAGATGATACCATTATGATGGCGGTCAGAACTGTGGAGGACACCCAGATCGTCATGGACAAGATCCGTGAGGTACTACAGGAGTAAAACCGACTGAGCGCTTTGAGAGAAGGGGCTTATGGAGGAAAATTTATGCTTGAAAGTTTACATGTAAAAAATCTTGCACTGATCGAAGAACAGGAGGTACAGTTTGGCAAGGGGCTGAATATCCTCACAGGCGAGACCGGAGCAGGAAAGTCCATAATCATTGGCTCCATCAATCTGGCTCTGGGAGCTAAGGCAGACAAAGAAGCCATCCGTTCCGGAGCGGAATATGCCCTGGTAGAGCTTGTTTTTTCCTTAACAGAGGAACAGAAAAAGCAGATCAAGGAGATGGATCTGCCCATAGAAGAAGACGGAACCTTTCTGTTGTCACGAAAGCTGATGC
>FR894518.1 GCA_000436115.1 Firmicutes bacterium CAG:534
ACGGAAGTGTATGGTCATATCCTTGATGAAGACCGAAGAAAGAATGCGGAGCTTATGGAGAATGCCTTTTATAATAAGGAAAATCTCAATCCGCAGATGAAAAATCAGGATGAAGGCAACAGTACGATCACGGTGTCGGATGGAGTGGATGCAGAACTGCTGATGAAGGTACTGGGGAATCCGGAGATGGCTGCGTTGCTTACATCATTGGCGAAGACAATGAAAGTATAATAAATAAGTAGAAAGACGATATTGTATAGATGGGAAAGTCTGTGCAGTATCGTTTTTGTACTATTAAGGGTAGATACTTTAAAAATATTATGTTGGGATACAGAAGGTAGATAATGGTTGAAGTAAAAATGTGATGATAAGAAGGCTGTATTTTGATAATGTCATATGTTAATATATGTATATAGAATTATGCAAGTAAGAGTTATATATTCAATGAAGTAAATTTGGAAGGAGAAATGTTATGCAATATGTAGAAGTGCAAAATATAGCAAAAAAAACCATTGAATTCATTAAAAATAACATACATTCGGGAATGTCATTACTTGAGATAAGAAGTTTATGTGAAAATAAAATGCTGGAATTAGGAGCTGATTCTTTTTGGTATTGGGATGTAGGAGCTTTTGTTTTTGCAGGAGATGAAACTACATTATCTGTTTTAGGAAAGAAGTATATTACAAGCAAAAGAATTATTGATGAAAATGATATTATAACCATCGATTTAAGTCCACAAAATGGAAATACATGGGGAGATTATGCAAGAACTATTATTATTGAAAACGGCAGAGTTGTTGAAACTAGCAATATATCCAATACAGAATGGAAAAAGGGATTATTGATGGAAGAATTTTTGCATGAAGAAATGTGCAAATTTGTTACACCTAGAACGACTTTTGAAGAACTTTATTACTATATGAATGGCATTATAGAAGAAAAAGGGTATACAAATCTTGATTTTATGGGAAACTTGGGACACTCTATTGTGAGGCAAAAAAATGATAGGGTTTACATAGAAAAGGAAAATAAAATAGCTCTTGGGGATGTTTCTTATTTTACATTTGAACCACATATAAGTGTTAAAGGTTCGAAATATGGATACAAAAGAGAGAATATTTACTATTTTGATAATGGGGTAATCAAAGAACTATGATATTAATAGAAAATGTGAATTTGGGTAAGGTAAAGATGTGAAAAAAGTTATCTTTATGTGTGATTAAGCTATACATGATTGTAGGATTGAGGTTAATATGGTAAGTATGAAAGATTACTATAATATGTTGATATTTCTTTGTACGAGATTATCAAAATTAGAGTGGTTTTATAGTCCAAGAACATTTAGGGATTCTGTTGTAGATTTAGAAAAAATACAGATAATACAGCAGTCACCTTACAAACATATTGTTGTACCTGATAGAAATATTTTAGACAGATTGATAAAAATTATTACCACAGGAAATACTAATCAAGGAAATATTCAGGATATAGCAATACTCATGTCATGGTGTGCGATGCTTAATATAGATATATTGCCATATTATGCATTGAATGAACTTGCAACTGGAAGTAATTCTGAAGAAAAGGCACAGTATGAGTATGCTGCATTTTCAGAAGTTTTTCATAAAATTGATTTATTTACATGGATGGCATTAGCAATTGGAGCAGAAAAGGAAAATAAAAAAATATTGAATCCAATAGTGGATATGTCTAAAATTAATACACATTTTAATATAGAGTCCGTTGATTATTTAGCTAATTATGCATCGCTGCTTCATTTTGCGTATGTTTATCGTACTGAGAATTCAAATAATGAACGATTTAAAAAATTTTTTCAGTGGTATTATGATAATAGTAAAGTATCACGATTTATGGAAACCTATATTTGTTCTGTTCTGTCTCAAAAACCAAGTTATAAAGCCCCAAAGAATATAAATAGTTCTAAAGTAGAAAGTGTAATTAGAGGATGTCAAAATCAAGCAAGAGATTTGTGTTATTTGACTGAATTATCAATAGATCGAATACCTTATAATCAATATGAAATGATACTGATATCAGACGATAAAATGCTAGGAAATATTTTTTTGAATGGTTGTTATAATATTGAAGCTATTCGTATTTATGAAAATAGTATATGTAATGGAAGACATCAAATTTCAGAATGGGTAAATAATTTGTTGAGCAATCACCATGAATTTATTACGGAAGATTATACTAAACATTTTCAAGGAATAATTGGAAGTGAAATACAGCAATTAAAAAGTATTATTTAAACTATATAATTACTAAATTAAGGAGATGGAGATGACTTATCTATTAGATAGAGGATTTCCTTTTGGTCTAGAAAATCTTTTACTTTGTGGAAAGAATATTGAAGAGAAAGGACTACAAATAATAGCGCAAATAGATGCAAAACATATTGTTCATGGTTCAGATGAACTAAAAAAATTGTTTGAAATAATTGAATCTAAATGTATAAATAAGAGAATGTGGGTTTTATTAGGAAGCGTTGATTCAAAAAAATGGTTGCCGTTACAATTGGCAAGTGTTTCTGCTGAAAAAAGTGATATTAGAAGAGAGATAAAAACAGATTTAAAAAGAATGATTCCATTTGATTCAGACAAGGATATTAGAAAATGGACAAGTAAGTTTCATGGTGCAATTATGGATGTTGAAATAGGAAAGGATATTGTTTGCCAAAAATATTCTAAGCTTCGAGAAAAATGTCCTCATTTTGCAATTGCCGTACTAGTAAAAGAAGAATATGGTAATGAGGATGTTGATATTATTTCGAAGTATCAAAAAAAAGAAATTGAATTGGCATATGAATTAAAGCCATTAATTTGGAACCCATCCCCAAGGGAAAAGGTATATATTAAAGAAAAAACTATTTTATAAACTTGAAGTAGCTTTAAAAGTTATTATATTTTAAATTTGGGAGAATGTAGGTAAATTGGAGTAAAATATGGTCAAAAATCCATCGACATCCGACCTCC
>FR894519.1 GCA_000436115.1 Firmicutes bacterium CAG:534
CTTTGCCCAATTCCGCCCAATCCTACAAATAAAAACTTCATCCCATTAACCCTTTATGATCCCTCTGATATATTGAAGGCCTTCTGCTGCTGCTCCAATATAGTCATCTTCAAAATAAGTCTGCAGCACAAAATTGCCAGTATAACCATTTTTTATTAAATAGGGAATTCCTTCTTTAAAATTAGTATCTCCTGTTCCCAGAAAAACACTTTTTCCTGCATTTAACCGATCTTTCACATGAACGCTTATTACATGTCTCCCAAGTACTTTCATATCTTGCAGCATATCATGCCCACAGGCTGCACAGTTCCCGGCATCATAATATGCACCAACATATTCGCTGTTAAATTTGGATGCCAATTTCAAATACTTTTCTATGGGAAGCTCTGTTTCAAAGCCTATGCGAATTCCCTGCTCCTCCAGCGTAGGCAAAACCTTATAGACCGCCTCTGTCAGGATATCCTCTTCCTCCTGGCATCTTATTTCTGCATTCTCCAGCACAGGCAGTAAGATGGTCTTTGCCCCGATTTCACCTGCTTTCTTGATCAGCTCCTTTAGTATTTCAATATTTTCCTCTAGTGAATACCCTTCTCTTCTAAAAAAAGGCTTTTCCAAAAAATAATCTGCACATACGGATTCAATAGGAATATTGGTTTCTGAAATACACTTTCTTATTTCTTTCCGTCCTTCCTCATTCCAAATAGGGTTTTCACTAAAATTCTTTTCTTCGAAAATCCATTCTATAAAATCAAATCCTATTTTCTCTGCATGTTCAAATTCTTTTCTCCATGTTCTCCATGGGAACTCCTGCAATTTCGGATACGGTCTCGGTGAAAGTCTTCCTTGTATTACCCCCACTTTATTCATCTGTTCTATCCTCTTTTCCTAAGTTTGATCGCACTTACATCCCTTTTCTTCCGCTTCCCAAAATCATAAGCTCCCTTGAAAAGCGGATAAATTTATGCTTATATATCTTTTTCACCGGCCCAAACATTCTTAAACAATAGCTTAAGCCTTTCAAAAATTTGCTTTTCCATACACATGGCAGCTGGATAAACTTCTCTGACTCTACACTCTCAAACTCCATCATCTTTAAAAGCTTATAGACGGAAGCTTTTGTATAGGGATGGATGTGGGTGGGATCCTGATAAAAAATAAAATACTGTGTCTCCCAGTCTGGAACCAGCAGGATCAGCAGCCCTCCCTTTTTCAACACTCTTTTCATTTCATTCATATAATGCTCGGTATCACTGATATGCTCTATCACTGATTTTGTAAATACAACATCAAAATATTCATCTGGAAAGGGCAGCTTCTCCTTATTCAGATCTGCTATTTTGGCCTGCTGGCAATAGCTTGAGATATCACAGCCCTCTACTTGCATTCCTAACGTGGAAAAGGCATGCAGAAATTCTCCTCTCCCACATCCGTTATCCAATATCTTCATACCCTCTTTTAAGGTATATTTATCTATCAAATGCTTTGCCAGTTGTAACGGATATTCCCCAAAAGGTTTTTCTCCTACCTGGTATGCAACTTCAACATAATTTCTCATGATTTGTTATCTCCACAGCTCTTTTCAAGTTCTTTTCTTAAAACAGAAATATCTTCCCGTACATCATCAAATATCATCATTTTCTTCAAATCTAATTCTGTATCTATATCAGGGATTTCATTGGTTCTATACCCGATCATCTTATCCCCATGCAATAAATTTTCCCGAATAATAATATCCGCTTTCACAACGTCTACATATCCATTTGGAATATAAATTGACGGGAAATCCTGTCTTGGCATATTTACTTCATCACAGGTCATCCCCGAAATCAGGGGCTCCCAGTATTCCCCATTCTCCTTAAACCATTTATAGGGCGGATGATGGCACAGGTGTCCAGATCGAAGAGAGGTTGCTTCCTTATCATTTTGTATTTTGATAATGGCCTCTTCTATTATCTTAGGGGATCTTATCGGTGTGGTCGGCCTCATATGAACTAGATATTCAGGCACTTTCCCTTCATTCTCGTATAACCACTGTATGGCATGTTTCATAAAGTCTATATCCGCTGATGTGTCCTGTGCATACTCCGCAGGCCTGAGAAAGGGCACTTCTGCCCCATACCTTTTTGCAATTTCCCTTATCTCCTCTGAATCCGTGCTGACGATCACGCGCTGTATATTTTTTGTCAATTTTGCCGCCGCAATCGAATATGCAATTAACGGGTGCCCCCATATTTTTCTGATATTCTTCTTCGGTACCGTTTTTGAACCACCTCTTGCCGGAATGATTGCAATACATGATTCATAATCGATATGTTCCAATATTTTTGTATCCATTTAACATCCCCGCAGTTTTTTTCTGGTTTCCATTTCCCTGTCTGAAAGCTTTTTCTCTCCATCCCCGAGGATCGTTTCGATTAACCGGACATCCTCCGTAAGTCTTAACAAATCCTTCACGTTTAAGGATGCTGCCTGGTCTGAACCATACATGGTATTATCCAATGTGATATGTCTTTCCAGGGAGGTGGCTCCTAATGCCACTGCACAGGTGGATACGATCCTGCCTGCTTCATGCCCGCTATATCCTACCTGACAGCCATATCTCTTTCTTAATGCAGGAATCAGATTTAAATTTGCATCTTCCTTGGGCATGGGATATGTGCTGTTGCAATGCATCAGCTCAAACGGACAGTTATAGCTCCGGAATACCTCCACCGCATGATCAATCTCTTCATAGGT
>FR894520.1:0-4389 GCA_000436115.1 Firmicutes bacterium CAG:534
AATAAACATACAGTCTCCACATGCCCCGTCATCGGAAACATATCAAACGCCTTCCCCTTCACCATCCGGTATCCTTTGCCGCACAGGTACTTCAGATCCCGGGCCAGGGTCTCTGGATTGCAGGATACATACACAACCCTCTCAGGCGCAAGCTTAGTCAAAGAGGAAAGAAACTTTTCGTCACTGCCGCTGCGGGGCGGATCAAGCAGAACTACATCCACCTTCTGTCCTTCGTTTGCAAGCTTGACCATAAACTCGCCTGCATCTGCCTGGTAAAATTTGATATTTGAAATTCCATTTTTTCTGGCTCCTGACACTGCGTCTCGAACAGCGTCGCGGTTTAATTCTACACCGATGACCTGCCCTGCCTCCTTCGAGGCGATCATGCCGATCGTACCGGTTCCGCAGTAGGCATCCAACACCTTGTCCTTCTTTGTAAGCCCTGCATATTTTAATGCACATTCGTAAAGCTTTTCTGTCTGGACAGGATTTACCTGATAAAAGGATTTCGGGGAAATCTTAAAAGTCAGTCCGCATAGTTTATCTTCAATGTAGCCGGGTCCATAGATCACCTGCTCCTTCTCTCCTAAAACCATACTGGTCTTTTTGTCATTGACATTCACGATCACCGTTGTGATTTCCGGATGCTCTTTTCTCAGCGCCTTCACAAAATTATTTTTGGATGGCAGAATGGGGGAACCCAGCACCAGAACAACCATAATCTGTCCAGTTGCATGTCCCACCCGCACCAGCACATGCCGCAGTAAGCCATATCCGGTATCCTCATCATAAGTCTTGATCTTAAAGGAAGGCAGAAGCTTTTGGATGGTGGTAATGATCTCTCCGGCCTTTTCATTTTCCAGAAGGCACTTTTCTACCGGAACAAGGATATGGGTCCCCTCCTTGTACACCCCCTTGATCACCTTCCCCTTTCGATCCCTTCCAAAAACAGCATGTACCTTGTGGCGATAGTAAAACGGATCCTCCATCCCCACAATTCCTTCCAGCTTTCCATATGGCTTTAAAAGCGCAGCTACCTGCTGCTGTTTTAGTTTCAGTTGTTTTTCATAGCTTTTATCAAGGTAACAACAGCCTCCGCACTTTTGAAACACAGGGCAGCTTCCCTCTTTTCTTTTCTGTTCCGGCATTTTTCTTCTCCTCGCACTTTCCATATAAGCAAAAAAAGAGCCGCTCCCGGCTCTTTTCATAGCATATTGCTTTGCGGGCATTTCACCCATGCAGGCTGCGCTGTAAGCACCTGTTTTACCTGCTTAATTTTCTTTTACTTTTCGCAGCTTGACTGATTCCAGTCCTTTAACAAGCTCTGTTGCCCTTTCAACATCTGCTTCATTGATCCGAATGGTAAACGTGGTCTTTTCTTTTTGGTTTTCGCCCTTCAAAAGACGTGACAAAAAGGATCTGTCCTGCCATTCAATAAAATAAGAAATTCTGTTCCTTAAGAAAAGCTTTTCCAGTTTTTCCTTGCTTTCGAGACTGTATACTCTGCAAAAAGAAACTTCTCTGTTAAAAACCTTGTCGTCAAAACTCAGTGCTGTCATTTAGATCCCCTCAATTTAAATTATGATGTGGCATAAAACATTATGTCAACTACATTTAGTATAATCCATTTCATAGTATTATTTCAACAAAAAAATGTAAAAAGTACAAAAATATGTAAATTACATTTTCATGGACAACTCCCACAAAGGTCTTTGAACCTCATACTGCTCATTTAACCAGTCAGCGGCTTCCTCCACCCCTTCCTTCGTAAATGCAAATTCCTTTCTCTGCTTCTGCTCCTCCGGTGTCTTTGCATAACAGTAAGGCTGCGGCCAGACCACCACCTCTAAAACCGTATCTTCCCCCTTTGCCTTCTTTTTCAGCATATAGCGCATGCCGTCCATACTGGCACAATATTCTTCTTTTTTCACATAATTAAATACATGAAATTTCTCTTTTTCTATCATTTCCTTTTACATCACTTTCCGGCAATTCTTTCCCGCAGGTTCTCCTTCCATGATCTGCATGGCATATGACATTTACCTGAAACACCCTCCGTAAAATACAGAGGGTGCCCGAAAATTACCTATAAGTAAAAAACTTCCTACATTATGCCACATGAGGCTTCTGCTTCAGCACCTCATAAAGCTGTGCAAAAGTCATGTGATAATAAGGATTTACATAGAAAATGGAAAGAATACCGCATGTAAATACAGCAAGGATCTGCCATCCCAAGAATGACAATCCAAGCACGAACGCATTCCATTTTTCTCCCATCATCATTTCCTTACTTCTTGCAAAAGCTTCCTTACTGTCCATATCAGGATTTTCAGCAAGCAGGTACGGAACCATCAGGTACTCATAGGACTTTATGATCCCGGGAATGATAAAGAGTAAAGACCATAAGAAAATGTAAAGGGCCTGCAAAAACATGGTTTTCACTACATTTCCATAGGAATTCTTAAAAGCAAACACAATTTCTCCAAGTCCCGGCTGTTCCTTATCACATTTGACAAAAAAGCGCTGTGCGCCTACTTCAATAGGCTGAAATACGAAAACGGAAAGCAGGATGGACACTATCCAGCCGACTGCCACTACACCGATCACCAAAGAAACCACCGTGATCAATACCTGCGGATCCATATTTGTAAAAATATCTGTAAAGGATTCTCCCGCAGCATCTGAGTAGCTATTTGAAACGTTTCTGGATGTAATGCCGCTTCCACCTCCTGAAACAAGTCCTAAGATCAGTGCTGTAAGAACTGCCTTCCAGTAGTTTGCCTTGAAGACTTCTTTTGCTCTTGTTTTTAATTCAGCTCTCGTCCACATAATTCTTCCCCCTATCGGATTGATTATTTCTAATATAATACATATCTTCTGTTCCTGCAATGCTTTTGCTTCCGAAAACACCTTTTCCTCTATAGAAAAAAAGTGAAAATAATACTTGACTTTAAGTACACATCCATATATAATAAATCTTGCGTTTCGGGGTGTGGCTCAGGTGGTAGAGCGCTACTTTAGGGAAGTAGAGGCCGCAAGTTCAAGTCTTGTCACTCCGATCTCTTAGAATGGTGGAACCCTAATGGGTTCCGCTGTTTTTTTACCTTTAAAAATTTGGTAGGATTTAGTAGGGCAATATTCAAAATCCTCAAGCCTCCTTATTTTACTATATTTTCGAGTTTCCAAAGGGCTTCAAGTCCTTGTCACTCCGATCTTTTATCTTCTAAAATCGGGTATTTTATCAGGTTTTCATTTATATGAACTTACCTCTTTAGCGGCTTTTTTTATTTTTAATTCTTATTTTTAAATAATTATCCAGTGCTCTTTTTATTCTTTTGTAATAAAAAATTAGATATACCCCACCTGTGATTCCTATAATGCCCATTATTGGTATTAATGAATAAATAAGGCTTGAACATATTAAAATAATCCAAATACTCCATAACAAAAACACCCTAAATTTATCTGCGCCAATAAACGAGTATGACTCACGCCCGATGTATATTTTATCATTTTGTAAGCAGATCCCTTTTTCTAATTGAATTTTATCATCTTTATTTTCTGTTTTGTTTAAATTCCTTTCGGGAACAGATGCAGCATGATCACGACTGGAATATTCTGCCTCATCACCCTCATCATAATTATCAATAAGTTCAGCAAGGTAGTTTCTATCCCATAATCGCACACCTGTTGTTTCTGCTAATTTGACAGCTTGCCTTGTGTACGCACTGTTCGTTATTACGGCAGCAGCATCACAATGGTAAAAATCCATTCCCAGACCGGCTTCCTGGACTGCTTTATTTCCAACATTTCCAGAATATCTTTTACATTGTATTGCATATTTTGTATTTTTCCGTTTGGCAAGAATATCAATCCCATAGTCATTACTTGCTTGTGTTACTTGAACTTCACGGAAGCCATTGTGTCTAAGCAGATCCGCAACGGCATACTCAAATTCATGTCCCTCCATTTTGTCCAATAAATCTAAAGTGTATTTCATATTAATCCCCTTTTCTGCGCACGCTCTTTGCGCATCTCGAGTTTGTGTCAAGTGCGCGCAGACACAAATCTCGCGTGTGAAAAATTCTATTTTTCATACTATCCCGCTCACTTAAAAACATTATATTATATTCATAATATAATAGCAAAGAAAACAAACCGGCCTCCAAATGCCAGATCCGAATTCTGACATTTAAAGACCGGTATTTTATGGTTAAAAACAGCTTTGAAAAAATTCTCTCTTTCTACCCCTTCTCCTATTCCTTCAGCCCTTCCCTTCGGTTGACGTTTTCCCTAAGGAGCATATATACGGTGGAAAGCAGCGGTATAAATACCAGCATTCCGAAAATTCCCATAAGGCTTCCGCCAATGGTTACGGCGGCAAGCACC
>FR894520.1:4413-8595 GCA_000436115.1 Firmicutes bacterium CAG:534
GGACGGAAGCCCTACCGAGTTTCCTACCACATGAGGGTAAATCAGATTTCCCTCGATCTGCTGTAAGACAATGAAAAGCACTACAAACCAGATGGCTTTCACCGGGTCATCCACAAGCATGACAAACGCTCCCACAAAGCAGCCTACAAATGCGCCCACAATAGGGATCAGCGCAGTAAATGCAATCAATACCCCGATCATTACTGCGTAATCAAAACGGAAAATAGTCATGCTCACAATAAACATGAGACCCAGGATCACCGCTTCGGTGCACTGTCCGATAATAAAATTGCTGAAATTACGGTACAGAAGCGTACATACATGAAGCACCCCGTCATTGATCCTTTGGCTGGTATACGCACGCAGGACACGCTTAAACTGCTCTCCAAGCTTTTCCTTCTGTGCCAGGATATACACAGAGAATACCAGCGCAATAAAGCCGTTTACCGTACCGCTGACAATCCCTGAAGCTACCGTAAAGGTTGAGGAAAGCATGTTTCCCATTCCGTTCTTTAAAAAATTCACCACAGAATCCATAATGGAATTCCAGTCCAGCTTCTGCAGATCAAATTCATTGATGTACGCTAAAAGCTTAGGGTTATTCTCCAACAGCCTCTGGATCTGAAGTAAGACATTCTGGAAGAAAGCCGGCGCTTTCTCCGCAATCACGGCAACCGTTGCGATCAGCTGTGGTATCACCGCCGCTGACACCAGGGTGATCAACAGTACCACCACTAGATAAGCCAGCAGGATGCTGAAGCCCCTTCTAAGGCTGCTGACATAGCCCTCTGCAGGTGCATGCTTCCTTTTCTTTCCCAGCTTAGCCAGAACCTTTTTTTCAAAAAAGGTCATGGGAAGATTTGCCACAAAGGCCATCATTCCACCTACAACAAAAGGCTGCAGGATCTCCCAGATAAAAACAAGTGTCTCCCAGAGCAGATCAAATTTGATCAGTGCCAGTACCACAACCCCTGTAAACAGAATAATTCCCCTTATTTTCCGGATATTTTCTTTATCTAAATTCATAGTTTCCCCTTTCTTTTGTTTTTAAAGACTTTCCAGCACTCTCAGCAGATAATCCCAAACTCGCTTTACCGATGGGATGCTTAAAGTTTCTCTTGTGGTATGGATATCCTCCATATCCGGTCCAATGGATATACAGTCAAGTCCTTTGATCTTACTCTGAAAAATACCACATTCCAGACCTGCATGGATGGCTTCGACCTGAGGCTTTTCCCCGTACATCTGGCAGTAAATTTCAGACATTCCGGCAAGCAGCTTTGAATTTGGATCAAAATCCCATCCGGGGTAATTCCCACGGATTCCTACGGTTCCTCCCGCAAGCGCAGCCAGACTTGATAACTGGCCGATCAGAGCTTCCTTCGCCGCCTGATTGGAGCTGCGGACAGAGGTGCTCAATATCCCGCTTTGAGGCGTCACACGGAGAATGCCGGGATTTAAGGATGTTTCTACCAGTCCCTTCATTTTAACACTGTTTGCGATCACTCCATGAGGCACTGCATTCAGCAGATGGATCCACTGACGGGAGTCCGAAAGGCTACATACTTCATATTTTTCTGCCTGCTCCTCATCCTTCCCGACCAGGATGTCAAATGTAACCTCTATCTGCTTTTCTTTTCCCTGAAATTCTTCCTGTATTCCTCTGATTTGTTTTTCCAGGAAAGTGCGGATCTCCTCTTCAAAATCCTTCCCTTGGCTATGGGATCCTTCCCCGCTTGTCACCACCAGGGAAGCGCTGCAGCTTGACGGGATCGCATTGTCTGCCGTTCCACCCCAAAGTTCTCTGAGAAATACACTTGCCTTTCCCTGCAGGACACCAAGGAGCCTGCCCATAAGGCAGATGGCATTGCCACGCTCTTTGTTGATCTCCTGTCCGGAATGTCCTCCCTGCAAGCCGTTGATTTCAAGTTTACATAACATTCCTTCTCTTTGTTCCGGGGAAGTCCCCTTTTGAATATCTACTCTTGCACCGCCTGCGCATCCGGCAATGAAGATCCCTTCCTCCTCCTGATCCAGGTTGATCATCCTCTTCGCTGTCAGATCCTCTACAGACAGGGCGCTTGCCCCTTCCATGCCTACCTCTTCTTCTACCGTAAACACAAGCTCCAGCCTTGGATGATGATATTCCGCTCCGTCAAGCAGTGCCAGGCCCAGTGCAAGGGAAATGCCATCGTCCCCTCCAAGGCTGGTTTTCTTTGCTGCAAGACGGTCTCCCAGGATCTGAAGCTGCAGTCCATCCTTTTCCAGATCCAGGGTGCAGTCTGCCTCCTTTACTGCAACCATATCCATATGTCCCTGAAGGATCACAGGCTCATGGCTTTCATAGCCGCTTGTTGCTTCTTTTATGATCACAATATTATTCCATTCGTCCTGCCTGCAGTACAATCCTCTTTCCTTGGCAAAACCCTTTAAATAATCGCTGATCTGCTTTGTATTTCCTGATCCATGAGGGATCTTACATATTTCCTCGAAATAGTGAAATACCTGTTTTGGCTCTAACTGTTCTAACATGCTGGCCTCCATTTCTTATCTGCTATCATATGCTTTCTAACATCCATGTATCATATATACCAAAAAAGAGCTTATTTTTCAATAAGCTCTTTCTTTCGTATTCTTTATCCGTTCAGGCAGATCCTATGCGATCTTGCTCTTTGCAAGCTCTGCAAGAGACTTAAATCCCTCTGCATCATTTACAGCCATTTCAGCTAACATTTTTCTGTTGATGTCAACCTCTGCAAGCTTCAGACCATACATAAACTTGCTGTAGGACAGTCCGTTCATTCTTGCTGCAGCGTTGATACGCGCGATCCAAAGCTGTCTGTACTGACGCTTCTTCTGCTTACGTCCTGCATATGCAGAGGTAAGTGCTCTCATAACAGACTGCTTTGCTACTCTATACTGTTTGCTTCTGGCGCCTCTGTATCCCTTTGCCAGCTTTAATACTCTATTATGTTTCTTCTTGGCATTCATGCCGCCTTTAATTCTTGCCATGTCTTATTCCTCCTAACGACTTGTTACACTTAATCTTATAAATAAGGTAAAATCTTCTTCATGTTCTTAACGTTTGTCTTGTCAGTGATCGCAGGCTGTCTGAGGTTTCTCTTCCTCTTCGTAGTCTTCTTGGTCAAGATATGGCTCTTGTAAGCTTTACTTCTCTTTAATTTACCTGTTCCTGTAGCTTTAAAACGCTTTGCAGCAGCTCTGCTTGTCTTCATTTTGGGCATAACTGTTTCCTCCTGTATTCTTGATTATTACCTTGTGGACAAGTTTCCTCATCCTCTATTTTAACGAAAAAGCCTAACGCTTTTCTGTTAAAAACATTGTCATGCTTCTGCCTTCCACCTTAGGTGCCTTTTCTACCACAGCAATATCGGAAAGGGCCTCGGCAAAGTCATCCAGAATATGCTTGCTGCTTGCCATATGTGCCATTTCACGGCCGCGGAAGCGGAGCGTGATCTTCACTCTGTCTCCCTTGGATAAAAACTTTCTTGCTGCATTTACCTTGGTGTTTAAATCATTCGTATCAATATTAGGGGATAACCGGATCTCCTTGATCTCGATCACACGCTGCTTTTTCTTGGCTTCCTTTTCTTTACGAGTAAGCTCATACTTATACTTCCCATAATCCACCAATTTGCAGACCGGAGGTTTTGCAGTAGGTGCGATCTTCACCAGATCCACGCCTGCCTCCTCTGCCTTCTGCAATGCTTCTCTTGCTGACATAATGCCAAGCTGCTCTCCATCTTCTCCGATTACGCGTACTTCCTTGTCTCTAATCTGTTCGTTAATGAATAACTCGCTAATGGTCGTGTCCTCCCCACATCAGTATTGCTTGTTTTGTTTTTTCCACAAAAAAGTGGATCGCAACAAAGCCATCCACTTAAAGTTTCCCGATCAATCCCTGCCACTTTCCAATTCGTGACATCAGATTTCAAACTATAAACGCCTGTCAGCCCGATTGCCACAGGGTGAGAGTGGAACTCTGCTTTGTTTTATGCGTCATCCGCATGCTTAAATAGAATAGCACTATTTCTTATGAGTGTCAACCTATAAATCTAAATATTTATCAAATTATATTTTGTCAATAGTTTTGCGACAAGTTTTTTGAAAAAATATTATGCCGTGATTTTCTCCAACTCTTCTTTAAATAATTCTTCTGAT
>FR894521.1 GCA_000436115.1 Firmicutes bacterium CAG:534
ACTACGAAGATGATGAGGCCGAGGATGAGGACGAGTACTACGAGGATGACGAGGCCGAGGACGACGAAGAATATGACGAGGATGAGTATTACGAGGACGAAGAGGAAGAACGGATCCCCACAGGCTTTAAGGGAGTTCTGTATCGTCTGACGCATTTGCCACCGGTAGATTATATTGTGGCGCTTACCGGGGGTTTGGTGCTGGCACTTGTGATCTTTACAGGGAGCATGTACCTGGGAGCCAAGGATAATGAAAAGCAGGTTGCTGCTTTTTCGGAGGTGGGAACGGATCTGGAAGGGGTTTCCGTAATCGGAGAGCAGGGACTGCTTGCCATTGCAGATGCCCAGGCAGCCAAATTGATGACAGCCCAGATCGTTGAGGAAGAAACCTGGGAACAGCAGGGACAGGATCAAAAGGAAGAGCAGGGTGGTACGGAAGTAGGAATGAACCTGACTTCCATCCAGAAGGATCTGAAAATTAAGTTTGTAAATAAGAAGACAGACAGGCTGGTGGCCAATCTGGCTTTTGAAGTTGAGATTAAAAAGCCCTCCGGGGAAACCTATACCAAAAAGGATGATGACAAGGACGGCATCATTTATCAGACGGACATGGAACCCGGCAAATACAAGGTAAAGATCATTGCACCGCAGTCAGATGATGCTTACCAGATCACCACAGAGGAAATGACCATTACGGTTCGGGATAAGATCGAGTACAAAAAGGTGGATGTGGCAGACGAGGTCAAGACGGAGGCGCAGGTTAATGTAGCCGTGGAGGATACGAAGGTCAATGAGACCGTGGTGGAATCTACCAATACAGATACGGTGGAATGGGTAGAATCCACGAAGACACTGATCGAAGGCACGGAAAAGAATGAAGATTCCTATGAGGAAGTGGATAAGAGCAAAATTGCAGATCCGGGACAGAAGTCAGCCATAGGCTTCCGGCTTTTGACAGCAACGGAACCGCAGGAAGAGGAGTCCACGCCGGTTCCCACAGAAGAACCTGCACCCGCGCCCACTGAGGAGCCTACAGCGGCGCCCACTGAGGAGCCGACGGCAGAACCCACGGCGGAGCCTACAGCGGAACCTACCGCAAAACCTACGGAAGCGCCCACAGCAGCGCCTACGGCAACAGTGGCGCCTGTTCCAACGGCAACACCTGCTGCAACCGCAGCGCCTACAGCAACCGTAACGCCAAAGGCAAGTGCATCACCCAAAGCCAGCGCTTCGCCTACTGCCAGCGCATCCGCAAAGCCATCCATGTCACCCAGTGCAAAGCCGTCTCCTACGGCCAATGCAGCAAAGAATGATACCACCAGCAACTTAAAGACCACAGATGGCGCTCTGCTTTATGTAATGAATGCAGACGGAACCTTCCGGGAAGCAAAGTATGCTGATTATTATAATACGGATATTAAGAAGTTTTACAGGAAAAATACAAAGACTACCGGCGAGTACCGTTATACCGGCTGGCAGCAGATTGACGGAGTGACTTATTTCTTTGACAAGAACGGCAATAAGGTAACGGGAGAACAGGTCATTCAGGGGGCAAAATACAAGTTTAACAGTGACGGCTCCCTGAATACGGGATCCGGGCATCTTGGCATTGATGTTTCCAAGTGGAATGGCTCCATCGACTGGAATGCCGTAAAAAACAGCGGAGTTTCTTATGTGATCATCCGCTGCGGCTACCGGGGTTCTACCACAGGCGCTTTGATCGAAGACCCGACTTTCCGTACCAATATCAAAGGTGCTTCCGGTGCAGGACTGAAGGTAGGAATTTATTTCTTTACCCAGGCGGTAAACGAGGTGGAGGCTGTAGAGGAAGCTTCCATGGTGCTGGGACTGATAAAGGGGTATAATATTTCCTATCCTGTTTTCCTGGATGTGGAATCCAGCGGAGGAAGGGCAGACGGCATTGACGCTTCTACCAGAACGGCAGTCTGCAGGGCGTTCTGCCAGACCATACAGAATTCGGGCTATAAATCAGGAATCTATGCCAATAAGACCTGGCTGAATGAAAAGATGGATGCACCGGGACTTTCCGGATACAAAATCTGGCTGGCCCAATATGCGGCGGCCCCGACCTATTCCAGAACCAAATATGATATGTGGCAGTATTCCTCCAAAGGAGCTGTTACAGGGATCAAGGGAAATGTAGATATGAATATCAGCTATATGGGCTATTAAAGAAAGGAAAGGAAAAAAGATGAGAACTTATTTAGTCACAGGAGGAGCAGGATTCATCGGTTCCAATTATATTCATTACATGTTTCGCAAGTATGGGGATGAGATCCGCATCATCAATGTGGATGTGCTGACTTATGCGGGAAATCTTGAAAACTTAAAGGATGTGGAGAACCGCAGTAATTACACCTTTGTGAAGGCTGATATTTGCGATAAGGAAGCCATCTCAAAGATCTTTGCAGAAAACGACATTGACAGAGTGGTTCATTTTGCGGCAGAAAGCCATGTAGACCGCAGCATTAAAAATCCGGAGGTTTTTGTACAGACTAATGTGCTTGGTACAGCGGTTATGTTGAACTGTGCAAAGGCGGCATGGGAAAAGGAAGACGGAAGCTTTCAGGAAGGAAAGAAATTCCTGCATGTTTCCACAGATGAAGTATATGGCTCCTTGTCAGAGGACGGCGGCTATTTTTATGAGACAACGCCTTATGCGCCTCACAGCCCTTATTCTGCAAGCAAGGCAAGCTCGGATATGTTAGTAAAAGCTTATATGGATACCTATCACTTCCCGGCCAACATTACCAACTGCTCAAATAACTACGGCCCGTATCAGTTCCCGGAGAAGTTTATTCCTCTGATGATCAACAATGCGCTTCAGGGCAAGAAGCTGCCCGTTTACGGCGACGGTAAAAATGTCAGGGACTGGCTCTATGTGGAAGACCATGCAAAAGCCATTGATATGGTACAGGAGCAGGGGAGACTGTTTGAGACCTACAATGTGGGCGGCCATAATGAAAAGCAGAATATCGAGATCCTTCATATTATCCTGGATACGCTGCGTGAGATGCTGCCGGATTCAGATCCCAGAAAGGCGCTTGTCAGTGATGACCTGATCACCTATGTGGAGGATCGTAAGGGGCATGACAGAAGATATGCCATTGCGCCTGATAAGATCAAGGCTGAGATCGGCTGGCAGCCGGAAACCATGTTTAAGGATGGAATTAAAAAGACGATCAAATGGTATTTTGAGCATGAGGACTGGATGAAAAATGCAACCAGCGGGGAATATCAGAAATATTACGATGCCATGTACAAAAACCGTTAGGGATACCAGAACAGGAGGAACAGCCTATGAAGGGGATTATATTAGCGGGAGGATCAGGAACAAGACTGTATCCGCTTACCAAGGCGATCAGCAAGCAGATCATGCCGGTTTATGATAAGCCCATGATCTACTATCCGTTGTCTACTTTGATGCTTGCAGGGATCCGGGAGATCCTGATCATCTCAACGCCAAGGGATCTTCCCGTATTTGAAGAACTGCTGGGGGACGGAAGCCAGCTTGGAATGCAGTTTTCCTATGCTGTGCAGGAAACGCCCAGAGGACTTGCCGATGCTTTTATTATCGGGGCAGATTTTATCGGGAAGGACAGCGTGGCATTAGTTCTGGGAGATAATATTTTTTATGGACAGAGCTTTTCCAGGGTACTCAGGGAAGTGGCTGCAAGAGAAAAGGGAGCCACGATCTTTGGCTACTATGTAAGGGATCCCAGGGAATATGGCGTGGTAGAATTTGATGAAAGCGGACATGCTCTTTCCATAGAGGAAAAGCCGGAGCATCCAAAGAGCAATTATGCGGTTCCGGGTCTTTATTTCTATGACAATGATGTAGTGGAAATTGCAAAGAATGTAAAACCCTCTGCAAGAGGAGAAATAGAGATCACCAGCATCAATAATGAATATCTGCGAAGAGGAACGCTCATGGTGGAGACACTGGGGAGAGGATTTGCGTGGTTAGATACCGGTAATCATGACTCTCTTCTGGATGCAGCAGATTTTGTGGCGGCTTTTCAGAAAAGACAGGGGCTTTATATTTCCTGTATCGAGGAAATTGCCTATAAAAGAGGCTTTATTGACAAGCAGCAGCTTTTAGAGCTGGCAGAGCCGCTGATGAAAACCAATTATGGAAAGTATATGAAGGAGGTTGCCGAGGGCCTGTAAGGCTTTTGGGAGAAAGGGAAAATGGGTAAAATAACGGTAGAAACATGTGAAATAGAAGGGCTGAAGATCATTACGCCGCAGGTTTTCGGGGACTCCAGAGGTTATTTCATGGAAACCTATAATTATAATGATTATAAGGAAGCAGGCATTGATCAGATCTTTGTGCAGGATAATCAATCGGCGTCTGCTAAAAATGTTTTGAGAGGGCTTCACTTCCAGATCAATTTCCCTCAGGATAAACTTGTGAGAGTGGTATCAGGCGAGGTGTTTGACGTTGCCGTCGACCTGCGCCCGGGTTCTGCCACCTTTGGAAAATGGCATGGAGTCATCCTTTCGGCTGAAAACAAAAAGCAGTTTTTCATTCCGAAGAATTTTGCACACGGCTTTTTTGTCTTATCTGATTATGCGGAATTTGCCTATAAGTGTACAGATTTTTATCACCCTAATGATGAGGGCGGGCTGAAATTTGATGATCCGGATATTGGCGTTGCCTGGCCCTTCGAAAAGGGAACAGAGCTGATCATGTCAGAAAAGGATACAAAATGGCAGGGGCTCAGGGCCTATAAAGAAGAGCGGAATTTATCATGATGAAGAAAAAGCAGAAGAAAGCGGGCACAAGGAAAGCATGGCAGTTAAAGAAACCGGTGGGCATCGGCATCTTTTACACGGTCTGTCTTCTGGTGGGGATCCTGGTGGCTACACATCAGAATCCGCTGGCACAGTACCCCGAGATGGAAAGGCTGAAAAAAATATGCGCCTGTGCGCTGCTTGCTACGGCATGCATTATCTATGGAATATATTATGACAGGATCTTTGTTTTGCCCAAAGAGCTTTATCAGAGCAGGGAACTGATCTGGAAGCTTGCAAAGAATGATTTTAAAAAGAGGTATGCAGGCTCCTATCTGGGATTTCTGTGGGCGCTGGTGCAGCCTGTGGTTACTGTTTTGATGTATTATATTGTTTTTGATAAGGTATTTCAGACCAGAAGCCAGATGGTGGCAAGCGGGGTGGAGGTACCTTATGTGCTGTACCTGACGGCAGGCCTTGTCCCGTGGTTCTTTTTCTCGGAGGCGATCACCAATGGCACCAATGCTCTTTTGGAGTACAGCTATCTGGTAAAAAAGGTAGTCTTTAATATCAGCGTGCTTCCCATTATTAAGCTTATTGCAGCAACCTTTATCCACCTGTTTTTTGTGGGGGTTCTGCTGATTGTGGCGGCATGCTACGGATATTTTCCCACGATCTATACGATCCAGGTTCTGTATTACAGCTTCTGCCTGTTTATGCTGGTGCTGGCAATGAGCTATTGCACCTGTGCCATTGTGGTGTTTTTCAGGGATCTTTCCCAGATCATCAATATTGCGTTGCAGGTTGGCATGTGGGCGACACCGATCCTGTGGGATATCGGTATGATCAAGGATGAAAATATCCTTGTTCTGGTGAAGCTTAATCCGCTGGTTTATATCGTAAATGGATATCGCAATGCAATTTATGGAGGGGAATGGTTCTTTGAACATTTCTACTCCTCTACTTATTTTTGGATTTTTACAGTGACACTGTTCTGCGTCAGCTCGCTGATTTTTAAGAGGCTGAAGGTACATTTTGCAGATGTCCTATAGGAGTGCGGTTAATGGAAAACAGGGAAGTTGCCATACAGGTAAATCAAATTGAAAAGGCATATAAGCTGTACGACAAGCCCTCTGACAGGCTGAAGGAAGCTCTGGGACTTTCCAGAAAGAAACGTTATAAGGAGCACTACGCCCTGAAAGGGGTGGATATGACTATCTATCAGGGTGAGACAGTGGGGATTATCGGAACAAACGGCTCCGGTAAATCCACGATCCTTAAGATCATTACAGGCGTGCTGAATCCTACCGGCGGAAAGGTCGAGGTGAATGGAAGGATTTCCGCACTTTTGGAGCTTGGTGCAGGCTTTAATATGGAATATAACGGAATTGAAAATATTTATTTAAACGGCACCATGATCGGCTTTTCCAAAAAGGAAATTGACGAGAGGATGGATGACATTTTAAGCTTTGCGGATATTGGAGATTATGTTTATCAGCCTGCAAAGACCTATTCCAGCGGTATGTTCGTGCGGCTGGCTTTTGCGGTGGCTATTAATATTGACCCGGAAATCCTGATCGTGGACGAGGCTTTGTCTGTAGGTGACGTTTTCTTCCAGGCAAAATGCTACCATAAATTTGAAGAATTTAAAGAGATGGGAAAGACCATTCTTTTTGTAAGCCATGATCTGAGCAGTATCAGCAAATACTGTGACCGTGTTGTCCTTTTAAATCAGGGCGTCAAGCTGGGAGAAGGCACTCCCAAGGAGATGATCGATGCCTACAAGCAGGTTCTGGTCGGGCAGTATCCTTCCCAAAAGGAGGACGCAGAGGAAGTAGCTTTGAACGAGACCGCAGAAGAAAACGGCCAGGAGGCTGTAAACCCGGAGCTTTTGGAATATGGAACCAAGCAGGCTGTGATCGAAAGCTATCAGGTTACCGACGATAAGGGAAGAGCGACTACGGCGATCCTGAAGGGAAGCAAATGCACGATCCATATGTCGGTCCGGTTTGAAGAGGACATTCAGGCGCCTATTTTTGCGTTTACCATTAAGAACATAAAGGGTGTGGAAATCACCGGAACCAATACCATGGTGGAAAAGGCGTTTTTGGAATCAGTAACAAAGGGAAGCGTTAAGCAGATCACCTTTACCCAGGAAATGAACCTGCAGGGCGGGGAGTATCTGCTGTCCCTGGGGGTCACAGGCTTTGAAAAGGAAGAATTTAAGGTATATCACAGACTTTATGACGTCATAAATATTACCGTGATCTCCGATAAGGATACGGTGGGCTATTATGATATGAATTCTGCCGTCACGGTATCTTGAAACAGGAAGGAATTGGGAGCATGAGTGAAACAGTAAAGCGTCCGGCGCCGATCCATTTATCGGAGGAGCAGCTTCTTTCCAGGCTGCCCGGTCAGATCGGCAAGGTAAAGCTTGATTATACTTATTATCCGGGAGAGGATCTTTACAGCGATGGGGCTATTGAGGATGAGCTACTTTCGATCGTAAAGGAAAGCGCCAGGATAGAATATCCGGAAATCATTGAAAAGAAGAACAGCTGGCCGATCCTTTATCATTTGTCTCCCCTGCGGGGAAATATCATTGACTGGCTGCCTATTGGAAAAAACCATAAGGTGCTGGAAATCGGATCTGGCTGCGGCGCGATTACAGAAAAGCTTTCAGAAAAGGCGGGACAGGTGACCTGCGTGGATCTGTCGGCGAAGAGAAGCCAGATCAACGCATACCGCAACCAGGATCGAGACAATATTGAAATTCATGTGGGAAATTTCAGTGATATTGAGCCT
The DNA here is from genome assembly GCA_000436115.1 of Firmicutes bacterium CAG:534. Classification (GTDB taxonomy): domain Bacteria; phylum Bacillota; class Clostridia; order Lachnospirales; family Lachnospiraceae; genus Suilimivivens. Next base: position 7,566 of record FR894521.1, read on the forward strand.
TCCCTTGAGCAGGATTATGATTTTGCCTGTATGATCGGGGTGTTTGAATATGGACAGTCTTATATCCATACCAAAACGCCCTATGAGGATTTTTTAAAGATCATGCAGAGGCATGTGAAAAAGGACGGGCGGATCGTTATTGCCATTGAAAATAAATACGGCCTGAAATATTGGGCCGGATGCAAGGAGGATCATACCGGACGGTATTTTGACGGTCTGATGGGGTACCCGGAAGGAGGAAGCGCCAGAACCTTTACCAGGCAGGGGCTTCAGCGGATTTTCCGTAACTGCGGGGTAAGCGATTATTCTTTTTATTATCCTTATCCGGATTATAAGTTCCCTACAACGATTTACTCTGACGAAAGGCTTCCAAGACAAGGAGAGCTGACAGATAATATCCGTAATTTTGACCGGGACAGAATGGTTCTGTTTCAGGAAAAATATGTATATGACGGGATGATCAGGGATGGACTGTACGATGTATTTTCCAATTCCTATCTGGTGGTGCTGGGAAATAAACCGGAAATATCCTATGTCAAGTATTCCAATGACAGAACCAGGGAATACGAGATCAGAACGGAGATCCTTCATAAGGAGGATGGACAGAGGGTCGTGCAGAAAACGGCGCTGAATGAAGATGCGGCAGAGCATATAAAGCGGCTGAAGCGCTCCTTTGAGCTTTTGGAGAAGCGCTATGCAGGAGGCGGTCTTCTGATCAATTCCTGTACCTTAAGTGAAGATGGATACAGCGCAGTCTTTCCCTATGAAAATGGGGTGACTTTGGAGGAGCTTCTGGATGACTGTCTGGATAGAGAGGATCTGGATGGATTTTACCGTCTGTTTGACAAATACCTGGAACTGATCTCCTATGGGGAAGGATCCGGGGTAGCGGATTATGACCTGATCTTTGCCAATATCCTGGTGGATCAGGATAAATGGATCGTGATCGATTATGAATGGACCATGGAAAGAGAGATCTCTGCTTCAGAAATTGCATTCCGGGCCGTTTACTGTTATGTCCTGGAGGAAGAAAAAAGAAATAAGTTAAATCTTGATTATATATTGTCAAAGCTTCAGATCACACAGGAGCAGGCGGAAGAGTTCCGGGAGAAGGAAAAAAGCTTTCAAAAGCAGGTTACGGGAAAGCATAAGTCCATGGGAGAAATCCGGGCAGCCATCGGAACCTACTGCGTGGATCCCAAGAAGCTGATGGAAGAGCATTTACAGGAAATATTAGATCGCAGGATCCAGGTCTACTATGATAAGGGGCAGGGCTTTTGTGAGGAGCAGTCGGCCTACCTGCCGGATGTTTATATAGAGGAAAACCGGATAAAGACGGAGATTGCCGTTGACGGGGATATGCGGAATCTGCGGATCGATCCGGCGGACAAGAAGTGTATGGTGAAGCTTATAGAGCTTAGGCTGAACGAGCAGGAAGTTCCCCAAAGCAGGAAATATTTTGAAACCAATGGCAGGATGCTCAGGAAGGGCAGCTATGTTTTTGATACCAAGGATCCTAATATGACCATAAAGCTGCGGGAGCTTATGAAGCCTGGAGACAATCTGCTGCAGATAGAAATGGAAGTCGTACCTCTGCCGGACGCACTGGCGGAAGACTTAATGGCAGCAACAAAGAAGCTTTTTTAAGAGCATTGTCATGGCAGACTGTCTGGAAATGGAGATGAAAGTGAGTACCCTGAAACAGAGCGTCAAACAGATTTTAATAAAAAAACAGCATAAAAAATACCAAAAAGAGGTGGCAGCAGGAAATCTCACATATGATCAATGGATCAGGCAACAGGAGGAAAAGGATGGAGTTGACACCTCTTTTTCCATTACAGAAGAAAAAAGTCTGACAAATGATTTGATAAAAATATTGTTTGAAAGCACAAAAATTAAAAATGAAGGAAAAAATGCAAAATTGGACGAGAAATGTCGCATCCTGTCGATGACGCAGACAGGGGGGCATTCTCTTACCAAAGAACTGGTTCTGCTTTGTTCAAAAGAGTTTTTGGAGCAGCAGATGAATGAAAACAGCAAAGTTTTTTTGCAGTCCCTTCATGATTTGAAAGCGGATGTTATTTTTATGAAAATGGAAGAGGGAGAGATTGCGCCCAGGGCCTTTTTCCTGTGCAGCAGAAAACTCAGGGAACAGGAAGGCATTGTGCTGGTTTATGGGGATGAGGATGAAAAGGGGGAGAAAATCCGGCAAAATCCATGGTTTAAGCCGGACTGGTCTCCCGACAGCTTTTTGTCCGCCTATTACCTGGGAGGCGTTCTTGCACTCCGCACAGAGAGTCTTTCCGGTATTGTGGCAGGAAGCGGCTGGTATCAGCTTCTTAAGGAGGTGATCGAAAAGGCGGGAGGCTTTGAAAAGCACAGCGCCCTTTCTGATGGTAAGGAAGTGTGGGATACCCAGGAGGGGTGCCCGGTCTGCCATATCAGGCAGATCCTGTTCCATAGAAGCGGTAAAATAACAGCAGGCGTGGGGAACACAAAGGAGGAAGATCATGGGGAAGAGGAAAAGCTTCCCATGGTTTCCGTTATTATTCCTTCCAAAGATAATCCTGAAATCCTTTTAAACTGTATCCGTTCCTTTACAGAGCGGACACAGGCAGGGATCCCTTATGAATTCCTGGTGGTGGATAACGGAAGCAGCAAGGAGAACAGGGAAAGGATCGAAAAGGAGCTGAGGCAGATCTGCGGTTCCAAGGCCAGGTATCTTTATGAACCTATGCCCTTTAATTTTTCACGGATGTGCAACAGGGGTGCAGAGCTGGCAGAGGGGGAGCTGCTGCTGTTTTTGAATGATGATATGGAAATCATACAGCCGGACTGGTTGGAGCTGCTTTCCCGGAAGGCAGTTCTTCCCTATGCAGGGGCTGTGGGAGCCAAGCTTTTGTATCCGGAAAGCCATATAATCCAGCACGCGGGGATAACAAACCTGCGGGTGGGGCCGGCCCATAAGCTGCAATATCTGGATGATGAACAGGTATATTATTTTGGACAAAACAGAGGCGTACACGATATGATAGGAGTGACCGCCGCCTGTCTGCTTGTAAAAAAGGAAGTGTTTGTGAAGGCCGGGGGCTTCTATGAGGGACTTGCAGTGGCCTTTAATGATGTAGACCTGTGCTACAGGATCTATGAGCTTGGTTATTATAATATCCAGAGAAATGACGTTTGTCTGTATCACCATGAATCCTTGAGCCGGGGAAAAGATGGGGAGAGCAGGGAAAAGCAGCTCCGTCTGCTGAAGGAAAAGGACATTCTCTATGAAAGGCATCAGGAGCTTTACGGACAGGATCCCTTTTATCATCCTTACCTGACCACGGATATGCTGGAAAGCGGATATTCCCCTGCTTTTCACTATCAGGTAGATTTAAGGCAGGCCTGGTCTGAACCCAGGGAAGTGACAGAAGCGGTAAAAAGGGCCAGAGAGGATTCCTGCTTGGTGGTGGGCATGGAATGCGCTATGGATATTTACAAATGGAAATATGGCGTAGCGTCATCTAAGGGAAGGAAAAAGGCGCTGCCGGAGGATGAGGGCTTTTATTTCCAGGGCTATTCTTTCATTATAGGAGCAGATAACGCATGTTACGAAAAGAAGCTGCTTCTGCGCAGTCAGGAAAGTGGCAAAGTATATGCGCTTTCCGTGGAAAACAGATACCGGAAGGATATTCGTGATAATTTGAAGGATCAGTTAAATGTAGATTTAACTGGATTTACAGCAAAGCTGCAAAGCGGCGGCCTGGCCAAGGGAGTGTACCAGTTCGGGATGCTGGCGCAGGATCGCTGCTCCAGGCAAAGACTGGTAAATTTCAGCAGCTGGGTCATAGAGATTTAAGGGAAAATCGGGAGGAAGACAGGCTTGAACGAGGAAAAGAACGGACGATCAGTTGATTATCAGGAGGAATACGAAAAGGAGCATCTGCGCTGCGCAGACCTAGCAGGCAGGGTGGCAGATCTGGAGGCAAAATGTGAGGATCTGGATTTTAAGCTGAAAAGGATCAAGAATAATCCGATCTGGAAAGCATCAGCTCCTGCGCGGAAAGCCATGCATTTCTGTATCCGGCAGTACGGCAGAGTGAAAAACTGCGGAAACCTGAGGGGGATCCTGGCGAAGATCCGGTACAAACAGAGAGAGAAAGAGGCCATGAAGCGGTATGGCACAGACAGCTTTCCCTCACCGGAGGAAGCGGAAAAGCAAAGAAATACGCAGTTTCCCAGAATGGTAAAGATCAGTATTTTAGTACCGCTTTTTAATACGCCTGAAAACTTCCTGAGGGAAATGATCGAGTCAGTAACGGCGCAGACCTATGAAAACTGGGAGCTTTGCCTTGCGGACGGCTCCGATCAGGAACACGCATATGTTGCCGAGGTTGTGAAGGAATATGAAAAGCAGGACGGAAGAGGAAGGATCGTTTACAAAAAGCTTTCCAAAAACGGCGGGATTTCAGAAAATACCAATGAATGCCTGAAGCTGGCCACAGGGGAGTATATCGGCCTTTTTGACCATGACGATCTGCTGCATCCTGCGGTTTTGTTTGAATATGTGAAGGCCATCAATGAGAAAAATGCGGATTATCTCTACTGTGATGAGACCACTTTTAAGAGCGGCGACCTGAACAAAATGCTGACTATGCATTTTAAGCCGGATTTTGCCATTGATAATCTGAGGGCGAATAATTATATCTGTCATTTCAGCGTGTTTGACCGAAAACTGCTTGACGGGACAGAACTGTTCCGTTCCCGTTTTGACGGCAGCCAGGATCATGATATGATCCTGCGCTTGACGGACAGGGCGCAGAATATCGTGCATATTCCCAAGCTTCTTTATTATTGGAGAAGTCATCCGGGAAGCACTGCAGCAGGGCTTTCTGCGAAGCCCTATACGGTAGCTGCTGCCAAGGGGGCAGTGGCAGACCACTTAAGAAGGCATGGGTTTGAACATTTTCAGATCACCTCTACCAGAGCCTTTGACACGATCTTTAAGATCCGCTATCAGATCCTGGGAAGCCCGCTGATTTCGATCATCATTGCCAATAAGGATCATGTGGAGGATCTTTCCAGGTGTGTTTCTTCTATTTTAGAGAAATCTACCTATGAAAATTATGAGATCATCATAGTGGAAAATAACAGCCAGGATGCGAAAACCTTTGCATATTATGAGGAGCTGCAGACAAATGAAAAGATCAGGGTGATCACCTACAAGGGAGTCTTTAATTATTCGGCTGTGAACAATCTGGGAGTTTCTAAGGCCCGGGGCGAATATGTTCTGCTTTTGAACAATGATACCCAGGTCATTACGGTAAATTGGATGGAAGAGCTTTTGATGTACGCCCAGAGGGAGGATGTGGGCGCAGTCGGCGCAAAGCTTTATTATGGAGACAAGACCATTCAGCACGCAGGGGTTGTGCTGGGACTTGGAGCGCACAGGACGGCAGGACACAGCCACTATGGCCAGCACAGGGATAACCTGGGGTATATGGGAAGGCTTTGTTATGCCCAGAATGTATCAGCGGTGACCGGAGCCTGTCTGTTGGTGAAAAAGGAGCTGTTCCTGGAGGTCGGCGGACTGGATGAGGGCTTTGCTGTTTCCTTAAATGATGTGGATTTCTGCATCAAGCTGCGGCAGAAGGGGTATTTGAATGTGTTTACGCCTTTTGCGGAACTTTATCATTTTGAGTCCAGGTCAAGAGGACTGGATGACCAGGGGGAAAAGGCAGAGCGCTATAACAGGGAATCCGAGAAGTTCCGGGAAAAATGGAAGGAAGTTCTGGAAGCGGGAGACCCTTATTATAATCCTAATTTTTCATTGGATCGCAGCGACTTTTCTTTGAAAATATAAGAGCAGTATGGTACAATATAAAAGAGTGCCGGTAGGACAAGCGATACCGGCACAAAAAGAATTGCAGCGGAGCTGCCTGCAGGAAGCAGGGGGCCGCTTCGGAATGGAGGAAGAAATGGGATATCAACAGGAATATGAATTCTGGCTTAAGGATGCTTACTTTGACGAAAAGACAAAGGAAGAACTTCGAAGTATTGCAGGGAATGAAAAAGAGATAGAAGACCGTTTTTACAGGGAACTGGAATTTGGAACCGGAGGACTCAGAGGCGTGATCGGCGCCGGAACCAACCGGATGAATATTTACACTGTCAGAAAGGCAACCCAGGGACTGGCTAACTATATTATCAGTCAGGGAGGCAAGGAAAAGGGAGTTGCCATTGCTTACGATTCCAGAAGAATGTCGCCTGAATTTGCGGATGAAGCGGCGCTGTGCCTTGCTGCAAACGGCATTAAGGCTTATGTGTTTGATGCCCTTCGCCCCACACCGGAGCTTTCCTTTGCGCTTCGCAAGTTAGGCTGTATCTCCGGTATTGTGATCACTGCAAGCCATAACCCTCCGGAATATAACGGATACAAGGCATACTGGGAGGACGGTGCACAGGTAACGGCTCCCAAGGACAAGGAAATCATTGCCGAAGTGAAAAAGGTAACAGATTACCATCAGGTTAAGACCATGGATAAAGCTGAGGCCATGAAGGCAGGACTTTATCAGGTGATCGGCAGGGAAATTGACGATGCCTACATGGAGGAGCTGAAAAAGCAGATCATCCATCCTGAAGTCATTAAGGAAATGGCTGATGATATCAAGATCGTATATACACCTTTCCACGGAACCGGAAATGTGCCGGTAAGAAGGATCCTTTCTGAACTGGGATTTAAGCATGTGTATGTAGTGCCTGAGCAGGAGCTTCCTGATCCGGACTTTACCACTCTGGAATATCCAAACCCGGAGGATCCCAAGGCCTTTACACTGGCTTTAAAGCTGGCAAAGGAAAAGAATGCTGATATCGTTCTGGCAACAGATCCTGATGCGGACAGACTTGGAATTTATGCGCTGGACTCTAAGACCGGGGAGTACATGCCTTTTACCGGTAATATGTCCGGTATGCTCATTGCAGAATATATTTTGAGAGAGAGAACCCTTACAAAGACTATGCCGGAAAATCCCGCACTGGTAACAACCATTGTTACAACCAATATGGCGGCAGCGATTGCCAAGGATTACGGCGTGAAGTTTATTGAAGTGCTGACCGGATTTAAGTATATCGGAGAACAGATCAAGTTCTTTGAGCAGTCCGGCTCTAACAATTATGTATTTGGTCTGGAAGAAAGCTACGGATGTCTGGCAGGAACCCACGCAAGGGACAAGGATGCAGTTGTTGCGGTTATGTGTCTGTGCGAGGTGGCTGCATGGTGTAAGAAGCAGGGCATTACCGTATGGGATCAGATGCTCAAGCTCTATGAAAAGTACGGTTACTTTAAGGAAACCCAGTATGCGATTACATTGAAGGGAATTGACGGCGCTGCACAGATCAAGGCGATCATGGATAAGCTTCGCAGCAATCCGCCTAAGAACTTTGGAGAGCTTCAGGTGAAGGAGCTTCGCGATTATGATCTGGATGTGGTGACGGATATGGAGACCGGCGCAAAGAGACCTACAGGACTTCCGAAGTCAAATGTGCTTTACTTTGATCTGACCAACGATTCCTGGTGCTGTGCCCGTCCTTCCGGAACAGAGCCCAAGATCAAATTCTACATGGGTGTAAAGGGAACGAGCCTGCAGGATGCACAGGAAAAGGTAGAAAAGCTTACAGAAGATCTGAAAGCATATTTATAAAAGAGAACGGAAAACACAGCATGCCAAAATCGTCCTGGTTATTCAGGACGATTTTTGGCTAAAGAAATGAATTCGGGTAAGACAGATATTATGGCAAATATTTTCAGACTGGGAAATTTGAAAAAAACCCTGAGCTATCTTAAGCGAAATGGGATAAAAAGTGCATATTATGCTGCCAGAGAAAGAATTGAGACAGAAAAAGGGGAACACTATGTCTATGAGCAGCCGCAGGAAAAGGAGCTGCAAAGACAAAGGGAGGCGGCAGGAGCCCTTCACACCAGGTTTAGTGTGATCGTTCCGGCTTATGAAACGAAAGAAGAATATTTAAGGGCAATGCTGGACTCTGTACTGCAGCAGACTTATGGGAATTTTGAACTGATCCTGGCGGATGCAAGCAAAAGCGATCAGGTGATGCAGATTGTGGGGGAGTATCAGGATAAAAGGATACAATACCGCAGACTGAAACAAAACAACGGAATTTCAGCAAATACCAACCAGGCGCTGATGTACGCTACAGGAGATTATGCGGCGCTTCTGGATCATGATGATGCGCTGACGCCGGATGCGCTTTACGAAATGGCGGCAGAAATTGAAAGGCAGGAAAAAGACGGAATAGAATTGCAAATGTTATATTCCGATGAAGATAAATGTGACAGCAGCGGAACACAATTTTTTGAGGTAAACAAAAAGAAAGAATTTAATCTTGATTTAATTTTATCGAATAATTATATCTGTCATTTTCTGGTCATGAAGAGACAGCTTATGCAGGAACTGGGCTTTCGGAGCGTGTGTGACGGAGCGCAGGATTATGATCTGGTGCTGCGGGCGGTCAGCGGAATGATGGGAAAGGATAAGAGAAGAAATACCATTCAGGAGCTTCCCATTGCCCATGTGCCGGGAGTGCTTTATCACTGGAGATGTCATCAGGCTTCCACCGCAGAAAATCCGGACAGTAAGCAGTATGCCTATGATGCGGGGAAAAGGGCATTACAGGACTTCTTAAGGAGCAGGGAATGGAAGGGAACGGTACAGAGCCTGAAGCATCTGGGCTTTTACAGGATAGAATTCCAGCCGGATCTTATGACAAACCGTCCGGATGTGGCTGTGATCGGCGGAAAGCTTGTGAATGCAAAAAATATAATAACGGGCGGTATTTATGATGATGACGGGGTATGCCCCTATCTGGGACTTCACAGGGAATACAGCGGCCCCATGCACAGGGCAGTCCTGCGGCAGGAGGCCTATGCTGTGGATGTGAGGTGCATGCTGCTGTCCCCCAGGGCGGAAAAGATCATGGAGGAGCTGTTGGGACTGCCTTATCTGCGGGAGATCCAAAGCGGAAGATTTAACTGGCAGGACAGCCTGAACCAGGAAACAGATTATGTGGAGCTGAGCTTAAAATTCTGTGAGAAGATCAGACGGCAGGGCATGAGGATCCTGTGGGATCCGCAGATGACGGAAAAGATCAAATAAAAGGAAAAAAGATGAACCCTCGGACGACAGTTGTAATCCCCAATTATAATGGAAAGAAATATCTGAAGGAGTGTATGGATTCTCTGAAAAAGAGTACCATACCCATAAAGATCATACTAGTAGATAACGGATCGGAGGATGGAAGCATTGCGTTTATGAAGGAAAGCTATCCCCAGGTCAGACTTTTGGCTTTTCCGGAAAACAGGGGCTTTTCTGCAGCTGTCAATGCCGGGATCCGTGCAGCAGATACGGAGTATGTTCTGCTTTTAAACAATGATACCAGATCAGAGCCGGAGCTTGCGGCCGAACTGGAAAAAGTGCTGGATCAGGAGGAAAAGGCGCTTTGTGCAGGAGCCAAAATGGTCAGTATGTGTCAGCCCCAGTATCTTGACGGTGCAGGAGATTATTACTGTGCTCTGGGATGGGCTTTTGCGAGGGGGAAGGATCAGGACAGGAACCGCTTTGGGGAGCCTGACAGAACCTTTTCTGCCTGCGCGGGGGCAGCTCTTTACCGAAAGAGCCTGTTAGAGGAAATCGGCCTGTTTGATGAGGAGCATTTTGCCTATCTGGAGGATGTGGATGTGGGCTATCGGGGAAACATTTACGGCTATCCCAGCAGATATGCGCCCTCGGCAGTGGTTTTTCATGCAGGCAGCGGTGTCAGCGGCTCAAGGCATAATAAATTTAAGGTGGAGCTTTCTGCCAGAAACAGTATTTATCTGATCTATAAGAATATGCCCTTTCTCCAGATGCTTCTGAACCTGCCTTTTTTGCTGGTAGGATATGGGGCAAAGCTTTTGTTTTTTGTCAGAAAAGGGCTGGGAGCTTCCTATCTGAAGGGACTTTTAGACGGTTTTACCCTTTCTTTTTCGGCAAATGGCAGGCAGCACAAAGTCAGGTTCCGGGTTACGAGACTCGGAAACTATCTGTGGATCCAGGGGCAGCTCTGGCTGAATATGATCCGCAGGCTGAAAGGGTAGGGGAGAACTGTCCCCTTGTGCTTTTGGCAATCTTATTGTAAAATATCTGCAGAAGGTAGCAGAAAATGATAAAGGACAATCAGAAATTTTTTAATAAAATGCACCTGGTAGTAGATGCCATCGTTGTTGCAATCTCCTACCTGCTTGCATGGTATATTAAATTCTGTACGGGACTTGCGGATACAGAACCGGGAGTAGGGGCACTCGATATGAAAACATATTTCAGCGCCCTTTATTTTCTTGTACCCGGTTATGTGTTTTTATATTACTTTTTTAACATGTATACGCCCAAGCGGGCCACAAGAAGAAAATATGAGATTGCAAACATCATAAAGGCCAATACCGTGGGGATCGTTCTGTTTGTGGTAGGTCTGTTTATGATCAAGCAGCTTCATTTCTCCAGAGTGGTGCTGGGCTGTTTTTATGTGTTCAACATTATTTTTACCACGGCAAGCAGAACCATGATCAGAAACGCCCTGCAGTTTTTCAGGCGTAAGGGCTACAACTTAAAATATATGCTGCTGATCGGTTATTCCAGGGCGGCAGAGGAATATATTACCCGGATCAATGCCAATCCCCAGTGGGGATATGTGGTCAGGGGAATCCTGGATGACCGTATCCCCAGAGGAACCATTTACAAAGGGGTCAAGGTCGTAGGAAAGATCGAGAATATCAAGTATATCCTGCCGGAAAACAAGCTGGATGAAATTGCCATCACTTTGTCTCTGGATGATTATGACCATTTGGAGAGCATTGTGGATCTGTGTGAGAAATCCGGCGTGCATACGAAATTTATTCCGGATTACAATTCGCTGGTGCCGAGCCATCCTTATACAGAGGATCTGATGGGACTTCCGGTGATCAACATCCGCTATGTACCGCTTACCAATACCCTGAACTGGGTGGCAAAAAGAGCTGTGGATATTATCGGCTCGGCTCTTGGAATTTTGATCTCATCCCCCATTATGCTGGCGGAGGCCATTGCCATCAAGGCGACCAGCCCCGGCCCGGTGCTGTTTAAGCAGGAGCGTGTGGGAATGCACAGCAAGCCCTTTATGATGTACAAGTTCAGAACTATGGAGCTACAAAAGGAATCGGCGGAAAGGGAAGCCTGGACGGTCAAGGATGATCCCCGTGTGACCAAGGTAGGAAAGTTCCTGCGGAAAACCAGTCTGGACGAGCTGCCCCAGCTTTTTAACATTCTGGTAGGGGAGATGTCCCTGGTTGGGCCAAGGCCGGAAAGACCCCGTTTCGTGGAGCAGTTTAAGGAAGAGATCCCAAGGTATATGATCAAGCACCAGGTGCGTCCGGGACTGACAGGCTGGGCTCAGGTAAACGGCTACAGAGGGGATTCCTCCATCAGGAAGAGGATCGAATATGATCTGTTTTACATTGAAAACTGGACCATGTCATTTGACATTAAGATCATGCTCCTGACGATTTTTAAGGGTTTCATTAATAAAAATGCATATTAGGGGGAACAACTACAAATCTTAATCATATATTAAAATAGCTTTTCAGGGGTTGCCCCAAAACCTATTTTGTGAGAAAATATTACAATATGGATGGGCGAGTACAGAGGATAAGTCCCGTCAAAGCAAGTTGAAACGAAAAGGGAGAGAAAATAAGGCAATGACTACAACATCTAATAAAAAACCAGTCAGGAAAAAGCCGGTAAGGCATGAGGATGAAGTGCATGCAAGAAGCAGCCATACCCGCTCCGGGTCAGGGCACAGCTCATCAGGACACAGCACCCAAGGCCGCGGCTCCGTAAACCATAGTACCGGTGAAGTCAGAAACAAGAAGAAAAGACCGCCGGAAAGCGCAAAGGCCCGTTCCAAGAAAAAGAGAACGAAGATTCTGCTGTTTATTGTGGAGATTTTCGTCCTTTTATTGATGGTTGTTGTGTTATATGGCGTTTTAAAGACAGAAAAGGTTGGAAAGGTCGATATTCCGGAAGAGGATATTGTGATCAACCCTGAGGTAGAACAAAAGGAAGAAACGACCATGAAGGGATACCGGAATATAGCGCTGTTTGGCGTGGATTCCACTACCGGAGCCCTGACCAAGAATACCAGAAGCGATACCATTATGATCGCTTCCATTAATCTGGACAGCGGGGAATGCCGTCTGGTCAGCGTATACCGTGACACTTATCTGAACCTGAGTAATGATTCCTATAATAAATGTAATGCTGCCTATGCAAAGGGCGGCCCTATGCAGGCTATCAACATGCTGAATATGAACCTGGATCTGAATATTACAGACTTTGTAACCGTAGGATTTGCAGGCCTGAGCGATACCATCGACGCTTTAGGCGGAGTTATGATCGATGTGGATGATGCGGAGCTGCAGCATATTAACAATTATCAGCTTTGCATGGCACAGGATCTGAAGAGAGATTACACACCGGTTACCAGCACCGGGTATCAGCAGCTTGACGGATTACAGGCAACAGCTTACTGCCGTATCCGTTACACCAAGGGAGATGACTTTAAGAGAGCGGAGCGCCAGAGAGAGGTACTCATGGCGGTAGCGGACAAAGCAAAAACCGCTTCTCCTGCAACCTTAAATACCATTGCCAACAATGTATTTAATGAAATTTATACTTCACTTGATATTTCCGAGATCTTAGAGCTGCTGGGCGAGATCAGCAAGTATTCTATTGTGGATGAGGGCGGTTTCCCGGATGAAACCTACCGCGCAACCGGAACCATTGGCTCTAAGGGAAGCTGCGTCGTACCGGTAGACCTGACAGACAACGTAACCTGGCTGCATAAATTCCTGTTTCAGGATGATGCTTATATACCATCTGAGGAAGTAAAGTCCTACAGTGAAAAGATCAAAGCGGATACAAGCGGATATATCGGAAGCAAATAAAGATCGGAAAGAAAGGGCCAACCTTGGTTGGCCCTTTTTTAAACAGAAAAGATCTGAGGGAGAGTAAAGGAGAAGGGTATGGACAACATCAGGACAGATGTGATCATTCCGGTTTACAGGCCAACAGAAAAATTTCTGCGTTTGCTGGAAATGCTTGGCAGGCAGACGCAGGCGGTGGAAAAGATCATTGTAGTGAATACGGAGAAAGCGCTTTGGGATGCATTTCCGGGTACCAAAGGGCTGCAGGACAGATATCCGGGGCTTACCGTATTTCATATTGCAAAACAGGAGTTTGATCACGCAGGCACAAGAAATTTCGGGGTACAGCAGTCGGAAAGCCCTTTTTTTGTGATGATGACGGATGATGCCATTCCAGCGGACACCCATTTGATCCAGCGGCTGCTGAAGCCTTTTTCTGATGAAAAGGTGGGGATGTCCTATGCAAGACAGCTTCCCGCAGAGGACTGCGGCGTGATCGAAAGGTATACAAGAAAATTTAATTATCCGGAGTACAAGGTTACAAAGGCGAAGGAGGATCTTGACAGGCTGGGGATTAAGACGTTCTTTGCGTCCAATGTCTGTGCGGCTTACCGCAGAGAATATTTTGACAGGCTGGGAGGGTTTGAAGAACCAGCCATCTTTAATGAGGATATGATCTATGCCAGACATCTGATTGATGCAGGCTACAGCATTACCTATGCTGCCGATGCCTGTGTGGCACACTCCCATAATTACAGCGGCAGGCAGCAGTTTCACAGGAATTTTGATCTGGGAGTTTCCCATGCGCAGCATCCCGAGGTGTTTGGCGATATTTCGGCGCAGTCGGAGGGAATACGCCTTGTGAAGGAAACGGCAGGCTACCTGTGCCGGATTAAAAAGCCCTATCTGGTAGTGAAGCTGATCTGGCAGAGCGGCTGTAAGTATCTGGGGTATCTTTTAGGAAAGCGCTATCGGCAGCTTCCTCTTGCAATGGTAAAAAGATGTTCCATGAACAGAAATTATTTCCTGAAATAACAAAATTGACAAAAAGTTATCACAGATTAAACACAATTACCGGCTATACTGAGACACATAAACAGATAGAAAAAGCGGTTAAAGCCGCAAAGGATAGAGAAAAGAGGGTGTTGTGTTATGTATGAAAACGAATATCAGAATAATATGTATCATTATGAAACCGGCAGCGCTCCTTCAGGAAATGCGGGAAAAGCTCCGGACAAAAAGGAGAAGAAAGGAATGGGAGCCGGAAAGAAAATTGCCATTGCATTATGCTGCGGACTTTGCTTCGGTGTTTTTGCAGGAGTAGGCTTTGAAGCGGTCAGTACGGCAAGCAGCCTGATAAAGGGGGTAGCCGGTTCCGCAAAGGAAGCGGTCACGGAAACGGCACAGATCCCGGAAACCTTACAGGGCACGGAGGAAGCTTCAGGTCAGAGCGCAAAGGATGAGACAGCAAAGAAAGAGGACAGCTCTGCCGGAGCCACAGATGCGGTAACAACCCAGAATGTTACCACAGCAGTTACGGATGTGACAAAGGTGGTGAAGGAAGTAATGCCTTCAGTGGTATCCGTCAATAACAAGTATGTAGAGACCATGTCCTTCTTCGGCCAGTCCTACAGCAATGAGGCAGAGAGCAGAGGATCCGGTATTATCGTAGGACAAAATGACACAGAGCTTTTATTAGTATCGAATTACCATGTGGTAGCTTCTGCAGAAGAACTGACCGTCCAGTTTGTAGACGGGTCACAGGTACAGGCGCAGATCAAAGGAACGGATGCAGACAAGGATCTGGCAGTGATCGCCGTTCAGCTTTCCGATATCAGCAGTGATACCATGAGCCAGATCAAGATCGCTACACTGGGAGATTCCGACGCCCTTACCGTAGGAGAACCGGTGATCGCCATCGGAAATGCCCTGGGCTATGGACAGTCTGTAACCACAGGAGTTGTCAGCGCCCTGAACAGAGCCATTGCAGTGGACAGCAACGGAAACAGTACAGAAGCTGCAGCCGGACAGGACACCGAGATCAATACTTTTATCCAGACAGATGCAGCCATTAATCCCGGTAACTCAGGCGGTGCGCTTTTGAATATTAACGGAGAGGTCATTGGGATCAACTCCAATAAGATCGGCGGCAACAGTGTAGAAGGTATGGGATATGCAATTCCCATTTCAGATGCAAAGCCGATCATTGAAGATCTGATGACCAAACAGACCAAGCTGAAAGTCAGTGAAGAGAGCAAAGGATATCTTGGCATTACAGGTGTGGATGTTGCCGCAGAATATTCCCAGATCTATGGAATTCCACAGGGCATTTATGTTTCCTCTGTTATAGAGGGAACGGCAGCAGCAAATGCAGGCCTTGTAAAGGGCGATATCATCACAGCGCTGAACGGAACGGAAATGACCACCATGGCAGAACTGAAGGATGAGCTTTCCTACTACGCAGCAGGAACAACCATTGAGCTGACCATCATGCAGGGAAGTCCTACAGGATACCAGAGCAAGACCGTCACGGTGACCCTGGGATCGCAGAATACAACTTCAGCACAATAAGATCAGACCTGATAAACTTACCGCCTTTCCTTCGGGAAGGGCGGTATTCTTTGTCTCCGGCCTTCATAAACTGGTAAAAAGGCGAGGAGGCCTTTCAATGAAAAGGAATTTCAAAAGAGTTTTAGGGTCTGCGGCAGCGGCGCTGCTGCTTCTGTGCTTTCTCGGAGGATGTGGAAAAGAACGTAATTCCTTAGAAAAGATCAAAGATCTGGAATTTACAGTGCTGGCGGAAGAAAATATCCCGGAAGAGCTGAAAAAGGTTATTGAAGAAAAGAAGGAAATGCCCTTTAAGCTGACCTATCAGGACAATGGATTTTTGTACATCTGCATTGGATATGGAAAACAGGAGGGCGGTGGCTACAGCATCACCGCAGATCAGCTCTATCTTACAGAAAATGCAATTTATGTGGATACCACCCTGATCGGGCCGGACCCGGCCGGGGAGGGAACAGAAAGAAAGAACGCGCCGTCCTGCCCCATGATCGTACTGAAAACAGAATTCATTGATAAGCCGGTGGTATTTGATTAACATCCCCTGCTTGCCGGAAGAGCCAGGTAAGCTCATAGGATACCGCAGATTTGAGAAAAGTCTGCGGTATTTTTGCGCCTGGCCCTCCCGCCGGAGGCGTTTCTTTGTATTGCTGCATTTTGGTTTGCGCGCTATAATAAAAAAAGTAACTGCTGGAAACGGATCGCAAAAAGGACAAAGAGGCAATGATGTATTTAAAAGGTGGCCAGATCATTGATCCTGTGGAGGAAGAGATCTACAGGGCAGATCTGGAAATAGAGGATGGAAGGATCAGAAAGATCCTGAAAGAGGGAGGACAGGCTCCGAAGGAAGCAGAGGTACTGGAGGTGCCCGGCCTTATGATCGCACCCGGACTGGTAGATACCCATGTACATTTCCGGGATCCGGGCTTTACTTACAAGGAAGATATTTTAACAGGAGCCAGAGCGGCTGCGGCAGGAGGCTTTACCCAGGTGGTGCTCATGGCAAATACAAAGCCCTGTGTAGACAGAAAGGAGACCCTTTCCTATGTGCTGGAGAAGGGGAAGCAGACCGGCATCAGAATTCATTCCTGTGCAACGGTTACAGTGGGAATGAAAGGCCAGGAACTGACAGATATGGAGGAGCTGGCAAGGGAAGGAGCCGTTGGCTTTACGGATGACGGTATTCCTCTTTTGCAGGAAGAGCTGGTGCGCAGGGCCATGGAAGAAGCGGCAAGGCTGCAAAGGCCCATCAGCTTTCATGAGGAGGATCCGGCGTTTATTACCAATAACGGCATTCATGCCGGAAAGGCAGCAGCCTTTTATGGAGTGAAGGGATCCCCCAGGGAAGCGGAGATCAGTCTGATAAAAAGGGATCTTCGGCTGGCGCTGGAAACCGGAGCGGAGGTAGTGATCCAGCATATCAGTACCAAGGAAGGAGTTGCCCTTGTGCGTGAGGCGAAGAAACAGGGCGCAAGGGTGCATGCGGAGGCCACGCCCCATCATTTTACCCTGACGGAGGAGGCGCTGATCGAAAAGGGCACGCTTGCCAAAATGAACCCACCCTTAAGGACGCAGGAGGATCGTCAGGCAATTTTGGAGGGGCTGCAGGATGGAACCATTGATCTGATCGCTACCGATCATGCACCTCACAGCAGAGAGGAAAAGGAAAAGAAGATCACGGAGGCGCCAAGCGGCATTATCGGGCTGGAAACGGCGCTTCCCCTTGGGATCAGGGAACTTGTGAAAAAAGGGTATCTTACGCTGCCAGGGCTGATCCGGAAAATGAGTACGGAGCCATGCCGCCTCTATGGATTAGAGGGAGGAAGGCTTATGGAGGGAAAGCCGGCCGATCTGGTGGTCTTTGATCCGGAGGAAACTTATCTGGTCGAGCATTTTTTATCCAAATCCGCGAATTCTCCCTTTATCGGGGAGGAGCTTCCGGGAGTGGTTCATGCCACTATCTGCGCAGGCAGACTCGTATATCACAGAAAATAAGCAGGAAAGGCGGTATCCTTTATGAGTACCAAACGAAAAGAAAAAGCCCGGGTGATCTCCCAGAACAGACTTGCCCCCGGGATTTATGACCTAAGGCTTTTCACGGAGATGGCAAAGGAAGCAGAAGCAGGGCAGTTTGTGGGAGTTTATACGAAAGATGCGTCAAAGCTCCTTCCAAGACCGATCAGTATCTGTGAGGCTGATAAGGAGCAGGGCGTGCTGCGGCTGGTTTACCGGATAGCGGGGGAGGGAACGGCTGAAATTTCCACCCTGCAGGAAGGACAGCAGGTAGAGCTGCTGGGGGTATTAGGAAGCGGCTTTCCGCTTTGCGAGGCGCAGGGAAAGCAGACAGTGTTAATGGGAGGCGGTATTGGAATTCCCCCCATGCTTGAGCTGGCAAAGGAATTAAAGGAAATGGGAACGGAGCCGGTGATCATTGCAGGGTACAGAGACGGGGAGCTTTTTTTGAAGGAAGATCTGGAGCGCTACGGAAAGGTTCTGGTGGCAACCGAGGACGGCAGTGTGGGAACCAAAGGAAATGTGCTTACCGTAGTGCAGGAGCAGAAGGTGAATGCAGAGGTGATCATGGCCTGCGGCCCCATGCCCATGCTTCGGGCCATTAAGAGCTATGCCGTCCAGCAGGGCATTAAGGCATATATTTCACTGGAAGAAAGAATGGCCTGCGGAGTAGGAGCCTGTCTTGGCTGCGTGTGCACAACCACCGCAAAGGATCCCCATTCTCATGTGAAGAATGCCAGGATCTGTACGGACGGGCCCGTGTTTGAGGCAAGGGAGGTGGACATCTGATGAATACAGAGATTACCATTGCAGGAGTAACCTTTCAAAATCCGGTAATGACAGCCTCGGGAACCTTTGGCTCCGGCATGGAATACGGAGAATTTGTAGATCTGAACAGGCTGGGGGCTGTGGTGACCAAGGGAGTTGCCAATGTACCCTGGGAGGGAAATAAGACCCCGAGAGTGGCCGAGGTATATGGGGGAATGCTCAATGCCATAGGGCTGCAAAATCCCGGCATTGATGTCTTTCTGGAAAGAGATATTCCTTTTTTAAAAAAGTTTGATACAAAGATCATTGTCAATGTCTGCGGAAAAACTGTTGAAGACTACCTGGAGGTAGTGGAGCGTCTGGGGGAGGCTCCGGTAGATATGCTGGAGATCAATGTATCCTGTCCCAACGTGAAGGAGGGCGCTATTGCCTTCGGACAAAAGGCAGACTGCCTGTACGATATTACCAAGCAGATAAAGCGGGTGGCAAAGCAGCCGGTGATCATGAAGCTGAGTCCCAATGTAACGGATATAGGGGAAATGGCCAGAGCGGCAGAGGCGGCCGGTGCAGACGGCGTTTCGCTGATCAATACCCTTACCGGAATGAAGATCGATATTCATAAAAGGCGTTTTGTCCTTGCAAATAAAACAGGCGGCATGTCCGGTCCTGCCATTAAGCCCGTTGCGGTCCGCATGGTTTATCAGGCGGCTCATGCGGTTAAGATCCCTGTGATCGGCATGGGAGGCATTGCCACAGCAGAGGATGCCATTGAATTTTTACTGGCAGGAGCAAGCGCCGTGGCAGTGGGAGCCATGAATTTTGTAAATCCCTATGCGACCATTGAGATCATAGAGGGGATCGAAGCATATATGAAGCAATATGGCATAAAGGATCTGTCAGAACTGATCGGGGCAGTGGAAGAATAAACAGGCACACATTCCCCATGAATAAAATACCTTTCTGCGGCATAGATTACAGTAAGATGCGCAGGGAGGTATTTTTGTGTGGAACTGATGAAACAGGATATACATATGGATTGCCGCAAATGCAGGGCATCCATGCAGATCGCGTTGGAGGACGACGTCAATATTTCAGATTCCAGGCCGGATGCGGCAAAGCTGATTTTGGATAGAGGAAATGTGGTGGTCTCTGAAATAAAGGTTACAGAGGATCATGTGAATGTAAAGGGCGCTCTGGAATTTCACATTTTATATTTAAGCGACCAGGTGCAGGAAGAGAGCGGGCGGGGCGAGCTTGCCCAGATGGAGGGGAAGATCCCCTTTGAAGAAAATCTTTTCATGGAGGGCGTTACCGGTACAGATACGGTGAACGTTGCCTGGGAGATAGAGGATCTGAGCACCGGGCTGATCAATTCCAGAAAGCTCAGCGTGCAGGCGCTTGTCAACCTGGAGCTGTACTGCGAGGAAGTGCGGGATGAGGAAATTGCAGTGGATCTGTGCAGCCAGGAGCCTGTGGAGTTCCGGAAAAGAAATCTTCAGGTGGCGTCCACAAAGGTCTGCAAGAAGGATCTTTTCAGGATCAAGGAGGAAGTGGAAATACCGGGAAGCTTTCCTAATATCCTGTCCCTGATCTGGACAGAGATCACCCTCGGGACCATTGAATATAAAGTCCTCGAGGATAAGATTTCCATTCAGGGAGAGCTGCGGGCGTTCTTTGTATACCGGGCGGAAGGGGAAGAGGAGATCTGTCATTATGAGACAACACTGCCTTTTTCGGGAAGTCTGGAATGTGAAGGCTGCCGGGAGGGAATGGTGCCGGAGATCTGCTGCGTTTCTCAAAGCCGTGAGGTAGAGGTGAGGCCGGATTTTGACGGAGAAGAGCGTGTGATCACGTTTGAGCAGTGTCTGGAGCTTTCCATCTGCGTTTATGAGGAGGAAAGCATTGATATTCTTTCAGATGTATACGGTGTGTTAAAGGAAGTATCCGTAAAAGAGCGGAATGCCGATTTCATGAGGCTGCTGCAGAGGTGCAGCGGAAAAACAAAGCTTTCCGGGCACTTTGAAGAGGAATCGGAAAAGACAGTGATCCACAAGATCCTCCACACCGGAAATACGTTGGTCCTGCAGGAAAAAAAGCAGGTGGAAAACGGAATAGAGATTACCGGCGTGCTGGAGCTTCAGGTGTTTTATGAATGCAGCAGCGAGGGAGACCGGTATGGAGTGATCCGCTGCAGCCTGCCCTTCCAGTATCTTCTTGAGACAGAGGGGCTTTCCGGAGAGTGTGAATATCCTGTTATGGCCTGTGTGGATCAGATCACGGTTGCGATCATTGACAGCAGGGAGATCGATGTCAAGGCAGTGCTTTATTTTAAGGCCAACGTCTATCAGAAATGGCAGGAAAGAATTGTGGAGCAGATCCAGGTGCAGCCTGCCGACATGGAAAAGATGGCAGCGCTTCCCGGGATTGCCGTGTACATGGTGCGGGATGGAGAAAGCCTTTGGGATATCGGAAAGCGGTATTATGTACCGGTATCAGCCCTCAGACAGACAAACGGTCTTTCAGAGGATGAGGTAAAGGCAGGGGATAAGATCCTGATCGTAAGAGGGTTTTAAGAAAAGAAAAAGGGCGTGTGAAAAACGAAGGCTTTCACACGCTCCTTTATTGTGTACACAAATTTCAATTACTGTTCTGCTTCCTGCGCAGCCTTTGCTGCCAGATCGTCAAAGCCCTTCATAACAGCGTCATAGGTCTTCTGAGAAATCTCGGGAAGCTTTCCGCCCCAGGTCTTCTCAGCCTGCTCGTAGCCCTTCTTGAAGGCAGCGCGCATATCTTCGATCTTATCAGGATCACCGCCTGTCAGTGCAGTGGCAAAATCCAGAATTCTCTGAGAGGTCTGGGAAACACCCCAGTAACCGTCCTCGGCAATATCAGCCTGTGCCTGAGCCTTTGTTGCAGGATCTACAGTGAAATCACCGCTTGCAAGTACCTTCCAGATATCGTTTGCATTGTTGAAGGTCTTGCCCTGCTTGGTCAGCATCTGCTCTACAAGGCTCTTAAACTGTGCGTTTCTAGCATCAGCATCAGCCTTAAGCTTTGCAACCAGGTTGGTGTCGGTCTTGTAGGTCTTCTTGGAAGAAGCAGTCTTGCTTTCCTTTGAAGGCTCGTAGACAACGCCTGTCTCGTTCTCAGTCTTGGGCTGCTGTACATTTTCCTGTTTGGTTTCGGTGCTCTTAGGAGCGGCAGTATAGCTGCTATAGGCCTCTGATGCACCTGTAATTCCGTTTACACTCATGATGAACCCTCCTTGGTCTTCAGATTATTTTATGTTTCACTATTATTATCGGCAGAGAAGGTAAAAAATTTAGGGAAAAATCGGCCTGATCCAAAAGAAAAGGCTTATAAATGGATCAGCAGATTGACAAGGGGGATCTTGCCGATCAGATAGGATAAGATGCCGGAAAGGACAAGCAAAAGGCCCCACAGCGCCACAGCGCCTGAAACTGCAGAAGGAACAAAGACGACGTTAATTCCCGCAAGCAAAACGGGATGCAGGATATAGATCCCCATGGTCAAAGTGGCAAAGGAGGTGATAAGCGCCCTGGTTTTTTCCCTGGCAAGAGGAAGCCGCAGCAAAAAGAGAAATGTAACGGTGTACCAGGCAATAGAGGTAAGATTATCATAAAACAAATCTGCCAGACGGCTGTGTACCAGATAAAGCCCTACCTTTTTAATACAGAAATTGTTAAGGACGGCAAGAAGAATAACGGCAAGGCCATGGCTCCACAGGGGCAGCCGAAGCTTTTTGGAGACCTGCAGGTCGGCGCAAAGCGCACCGAATAAATAGTAAAAAAGCCAGGTCCACAGACGCAGGGTCTGAGGAACATACATCTGAATGCTATAGCCCCTGTACATGGAAAGCATGCTGATAGAAATGCACAAAACCATGAAAAAGCCACAGGTTATAAGAAGCGCAGGCTTTTTGCGATGCAGCAGTCTGTGTAAAAGAGGGGCAAGCAGGTCAAGGATCATGAAAGAGCCAAGGAACCAGAAATGCCATAAATATCCCTGCTGAAAAAGGCTTTTTGCGCACAAGGACAGGGGATTTACCAGTTTGTGACGAAACAGAAGAACCGGCAGCATGATCAGGAGATTCCAGCACAGAACCACCCGGAGAAGAGCGCCGATCTTACGAAGGGCATAGGAGCAGGAAAGAGAGTCCTTAGAGAACATGAGATAGCCGTTTACCATAAAAAAAAGCGGAACGCTGATACCGCAAAGATAATAAATGGTATAATGAACCATGCCTACACTGTGAAGGCCCACAACGCCGATGCAGGCAAGGCATTTGATCAGATCAAGATTTACATTTCTCGTGTTCATAAAGGAAGTTCCTTTCCTCTGCAAAAGTAAGTATTCTTTCCAGATTATAGCATTTTACCTTTCTGCCGGGAAATGCAAAGAACAGACAAAATTGCAGAAAGGTCATTGTACAATATGTCGGAAACAGCAGTCATATAATGGAAGCGGCATGGACACACTAGAAGAAAAAAGAAAAAGGAGCGGTTATGATGGAACAGAAGGAACGGACCGAAAAGCTGAAAGCGTTTTTGAACAGGCTGAACAAAGGAGAAGAACTGGAAAGGGTAAGGGAAGATTTCGTAAAGGAGTTCAGCCAGGTGGATGCCACAGAGATCATGGAGGCAGAACAGCAGATGCTGTCTGAGGGGACGCCCCTTGAAGAGGTACAGAAGCTGTGCGACGTGCATGCGGCGCTTTTCCGGGCTGCGGCGCCTGATGCGGAAGAGACAGCGGATCCTTCCCTTCTCAGAAAACAAAGGGCGGAAAAAACAAAGGAGCTGACAGAAACTACAGGTCACCCTCTTTCCGCTTTTCACAGGGAAAATCAGGCTCTTGAAAAGCTCATTGAAAAGGCAAAGACCTGGAAGGAGGAAAAGGATATCGACAGGGGGGCGCTGGAAGCCCTGCAGAAGATTGCCGGACATTATGCCAGAAAAGGGGATCTGCTCTATCCGGTGCTTAAGGTAGGATATGGCGTATCGGGGCCTTCTGACGTGATGTGGACTACAGATGATGAGATCAGGGATGCCCTTTCCTCTCTTTTAAAAAGGAAGGACCGCGGCAGGGAATGGTTTGCAGAGTTCGGGGATGTGATGAACAGGGCAGAGGATATGATCTACAAGGAAGAAAACATTCTGTTTCCCAACTGCGCCTCTTATTTTACGAAGGAGGAATGGATGGGGATCTACCATGACGCAAAGGATTATCCGGGCTGCTTTGGGGTAGAGCCTGAAAAATGGGAGGAGGCAGAAAAACAGGACAGAAAAGGGACAGAGGAGGCAGCGGACGGAAGAATTAAAATGAAGGGAGGCGAAATGACCGTAAAGCAGCTCAGCGCTCTTTTAAATACCCTGCCCTTTGAGATTACGTTTGTGGATGAACAGGGCAAAAACCGGTACTTTAATGAAGGGCATAAGGTGTTTAAGCGTCCGGCTATGGCCCTTGGAAGAGAGGTTTATTCCTGCCATCCTCCCAAGATCGAAAAAATGGTAAAAAGGATCATAGGAGAATTTAAGGCAGGAACCATGGACGAGGTTCCGGTATGGATGGAAAAAAACGGGCGGACAATGCTGGTGAAATATATGGCTGTACGGGACCGGGAGGGAAATTACCTGGGAACGCTGGAGCTGGTACAGGATATGGAATTTGCCAAAGAGCATTTTAACAGCCGTTGACAGCAGGAGCCGGATTGTATTAAAATGAATACAATCTTTTGTATAATGTATACAATTCCAAAGAGGCTGATCTTCCACGCAAATGCAGTGGAACCAGGAGAAAACGGAGAGAAGATTGAAAATGAGTGCGATCATAAGAAAGGCTTATGCGAAGATCAATCTGGGACTGGATGTGATCGGGCGCAGGCCAAACGGCTATCACGAAGTGAAAATGGTGATGCAGACAGTGGATCTGTATGATGAGCTGACCTTTGAAAAAAGTGAGGATCAGGAGATTTCACTGACCGTGGGGGATGCAGAGCTGCCTGTGGGAGCAGATAATCTGATCTGTAAGGCGGCAGAGCTGATCCGAAGGGAAAAGCAGCTTACGGATGGAGTAAAGATCACTCTGAAAAAGAGGATCCCTATTGCTGCCGGCATGGCAGGGGGAAGCACGGATGCAGCAGCGGTTTTTCATGCTTTTAACGAATTGTTTGGGCTGCATATGAGCCTTAGGGAAATGATGGAGCTTGGCGTTTCGATCGGGGCAGACGTACCCTACTGCATTATGGGAGGTACAGCGCTTTCTGAGGGGATCGGCGAGATCTTAACGCCTCTTCCGGCGCCGCCTGCCTGCACCTTACTGATTGCCAAGCCGCAGATCGGGATCTCCACCAAGTATGTGTATGAGCAGATCGATAAAAAGCCTATATGTGAGCATCCGGATATTGACGGGATGGTACAGGCGATCAGGGACGGCAGCTTAAGCGGGATCACAGAGCGGATGGGAAATCTGCTTGAAACGGTCAGTGCCAAAGAGTATCCTGTGATCACCAGGATCGAGGAGATCATGAAGCTTGGCGGCGCTGAAAATGCGCTGATGAGCGGAAGCGGCCCTACGGTCTTTGGCATTTATACCGCAAAAGAAAAAGCGGAGAAGGCGGCAGAGCAGCTCCGAAAGGAACAGATTGCAGATCAGATCTTTGTAACCGGATTTTATAATCACCTTTGACAAAACGAAGGAGGAATGAATGGAAGAAAACTTACAGATAGAAATGAATGATTTGCTGCCCCTTCGTGATGTGGTGTTTCACACCCTGCGGAGAGCGATCCTTACGGGACAGCTAAAGCCCGGTGAGCGGTTGATGGAGGTTCATCTTGCAAATAAGCTTGGAGTGAGCAGGACGCCGATCCGGGAAGCGATCCGGAAGCTGGAGCTGGAAGGGCTTGTGACCATGATCCCCAGACGGGGAGCGGAGGTAGCCCAGATCACAGAAAAGAGCTTAAAGGATGTACTGGAAGTGAGAAGGGCGCTGGATGTGCTCAGCGTGGAGCTTGCCTGTGAACGGATCACAAAGGAGGAAATGGAAGAGCTTTACCGGGCATGCCAGGAGTTTGAAAAGGCTGCCAGGGAAAAGGAGCCTTCCGTGATCGCCCAGGCGGATGTGAGGCTTCACGATATTATCGTGGATGCAACCCGGAACCAGAGATTAAAACAGCTTGTAAATAATTTGTCGGAGCAGATGTACCGCTACCGGTTTGTCTATATCCAGGAGGCGAACCAGTATGAAAACCTGATCGAAGAGCATAGAGAGGTTTATGAGAGCATTGTAGAAAGGAACAAGGAGCGCGCAGCCAGGGCAGCCAGACTGCACATTGATAATCAGGAGCTTTCCATTCTGCGTCAGCTTCGTCTGGAAAAGTCAGGGACACTGCATAAATAAGCTTTATCAGGGCTACACTTTTATCAAATGAAAAATCGGAAGGAAATTTTGATAAAGGTGAAGAAAAAAAGAGCAGCAAAAATAGCAGAGGCGGCGATCCTTCTCATGGGGACCTTGGGCTTTTGGGGCTTTGTTTATCCCGAGCTTTCCATGACGGAAACGGTTACCATAGAAGAAACCCAGAAGGAAGAATCATTTTGGGAACGGCTCGGGAAGGAAGGAGTTGTTTCCGGAGATGTCCGTATAAAAAGCCGTCTGCTTGAATATGTATATGAAGGTAAGGGAAAAGAAGAAACCCAAAGGGATAGAAAACATGATCAATAAAAATGCACCAATAGGAGTATTTGATTCGGGAGTAGGCGGGCTGACCGTGGCAAGGGAAATTATGCGGCAGATCCCGGGAGAAAGGATTGTTTATTTCGGAGATACGGCCAGAGTGCCCTATGGAAGCAAATCCAAGGAAACGGTCACAAGATTTTCCAGGCAGATCGTCCGCTTTCTGCAGTCCAAGGAAGTAAAGGCGATCGTGATCGCCTGTAATACAGCAAGCGCTTATGCGCTGGAGGAGATCGAGAAGGAAATCGATATTCCCATCATAGGAGTGGTAAAGCCGGGGGCCAAGGTGGCGGCGGAGGCAACCAGGAACGGCAAGGTGGGTGTGATCGCAACAGAGGGAACCATTGGAAGCCACATTTATTCCAGATACATAAATGAGATCTCACCGGAGGCAAAGGTTATCGGAAAAGCATGTCCGCTGTTTGTGCCTCTTGTGGAAGAGGGATTATGGCAGGATCCTGTGACCGATGAAATTGCCAAGCGCTATCTTACGGAACTGATCGATATTGGGATTGATACCCTGATTTTGGGGTGTACCCATTATCCTCTGATAAGATCCACCGTGGGAAGGATCATGGGCGAAGGGGTTACCCTGGTCAATCCGGCCTATGAGACAGCAAGGGAATTAAAGGAGCTGCTCACAGAGAAGGAGCTTTTGAATGACGAGGAGCCGGAGCTTGGAGACAACCGCTATCAGTTTTACGTCAGCGATGCGGCGGAAAAGTTTAAAACCTTTGCAAATTCGATTATCAAATATGGAATTCTTTCGGCGAAGATCATCAATATAGAGCAGTATTAAAAGCAGATGAGCTTATGCCGGGAAGGAAAGAGAGAACATGACGAAAGATATTTTTTTGTCCTTAAAGGGACTTCAGTTTGGAGTAAATGAACAGACGGAAGAACTGGAAACCATTACTCCGGCAGATTATTATCTGCGCAACGGCAGTCACTATGTTGTTTATGATGAACTGCTAGAAGGCTGTGAGGAAACGATCAAAAACATGATCAAATTCAAGGATTCCAGCCTGGAGGTCATAAAGAGGGGAAGCATGAATGTACATATGATCTTTGAGGAAAATAAGAAGAATATTACAACCTATGCTACGCCCTACGGAAATATCCTGATCGGCATTGATACCGGAACGATCAGGATCGACGAGCAGGAGGACCGCATCAGCGTGGAGGTGGATTATACACTGGAAGCAAATTATCAGTACCTGGCAGACTGCCAGATCAGGATGAACCTTCTGCCAAGAAAGGAAGAAATTAAATTATTAGAGCATTAAAAAAGGATGCCGGCTGCGGCATCCTTTTATACTTTATTTTACAGGTTTTGCTCCGGCTTTTTCCTGCGCCTTTTCCAGGGCCTGCTTGAAAAAGCCCTTTTTCTTCTGGGGAGCTACAGGAGCCTTGCCGTGGAGTCCCTTTACGTCAGTGATGTAGATACCGCTGACAACGGCTTTGACTTCCTTCTTAACCGGTACGGAGTCAAAAATCTTTTCATCGCAGACAAGGGAAAGGATCTGAGGCCCTACCTTTGCCTTTACGATGGGAAGCTTGGAACCCCGCATGAGCTTGGGAGTCTGATCGATGACTACCTGGGGAAGACCGGCTTCCTTCATTTTCATGCGCTTCTTATCAATAATCAGCATGGAAACAGTCTGCTTCATGGCCTCTACCTGGGCCTGCTGTTCCTCCTGACGCTTCTGAGCCTTTTTTCCAAGGAAATATAAAACAACCAGTGCAACTACAAGAATTGCAAGAATGACTAACAAAACGATCGCTAATTTACTCACTAGAAACCTCCCTGCCGCTTTGTGATTTCCTTATTTTCTGGTAGCGGCGATGCAAAAAATATTTTAGCATCCTTTGGAAGAATAGGCAAGGGATTATAGGAATAAGGATTAAATATTTCTTAAATAGCGCATTAAGCCTTTTATCGGAGGCTGTTTTATGGTATAAATGAGAAAGAAAATAAAGAAAAACAAAAAGGGAAATGGAGAAAAAAATGAAGAAAAAAATAATGGCAGCAGCTCTTTGCATGCTGACCTTAACTGTATTTACCGCCTGCGGAAAGAAGGACACCAGCGACCTGGTTTATATGAAGGACTTCGATCCGGAGAAGTTTGTGACCCTTGGAGATTACCAGAATGTGGAGATCGCCTTGGACGAGCCTTCCGTCAGCGAGGAATATCTGGAGGGCTATGTGGAGTACCTGCTCCAGAACGATCCGGTTTATGTGCCGGTTACGGGTAGGGCGGCCCAGATGGGGGACACCGCTAACATTGATTTTGAAGGAAAGCTTGACGGCGTTGCCTTTGAGGGAGGAACCGCGAAGGGGACGGAACTGACACTGGGCTCAGGCCGTTTTATTGAAGGATTTGAGGACGGCGTTGTGGGAATGGAGATCGGCGAGACCAAGGATCTCAATTTAACATTCCCGGATCCCTATGATAACAATCCGGATCTTGCCGGAAAGGAAGTTGTGTTTACGGTAACCTTAAATGGCCTCAGCACCAAGGAAACACCGGAGCTTACAGATGACTATGTAAAGAGCCTTGAGATGGAGGGCCTTACAAATGTAGAGGAATACAGGCAGTATGTTTATGACATCCTGATGGAACAGCAGCAGTCAAACTATGATAGCGATAAGCAGAACCTTGCAGTGGAAGAACTGGTTAAGGCATGCGGCTTTGAAGAGGTGCCGGAGGGAATGCTGAACCGTATGAGCGACACCCTGACAAAAAGCATTACTTCCTATGCCCAGATGTATGGAATGGAAATCGGGGATTATGTGGCAAGCACCTATGGCGGGACAGCAGAGGATTATGAGGCAACCTTACGGGAGCAGGCAAGGCTTATGGCACAGAGATACCTGATGCTTGCGGCAGTGGCTTCCAGGGAAGGACTTACCGTTTCTGATGAAGAGTTAAACGCCCAGCTGGAAAGCGATGCGTCTTCCTACGGCTATGACGGCGTGGATTCTTATGTAGAACAGAGCGGGCTGGATAAGGAGGCATACAGAGAATATATGCTGATCCAGAAAGCGATGGAATACCTGACAGAGCATGTGAAGGTAGTGGCACGGACACAAGAGTAACAGATTTGACGGGGATAAAAAGGGATGCGGAAGGGAAAAGGACTTCTTAGGCTGATCGCAGTGGGGATGTCATGGAGCATGCTCCTTGCGGCGCCGATACCGGTCTTTGCAACGAGCACGAAGGTATCGGAGCTGGAAAAGCAAAAAGAAGAGCTGGAACAACAGAAGAAAGATGCTGATGCAAAAAAGAAGCAGGAACAGCAGAATTATCAAAACGCATCCGGCAAGGTAAGCTCCATCCAGTCTGATGTGGATGCAATTTCTGATGAGATTGATGAGATCGATGAATCCTTAGTTGAGACCATTGCCAGCGTAGAGATCATCAGGGATGAGGTATCCCAAAAGGAAGACCAGATCAAAACCACCACAGAGGAACTGCAGAAAGCGCAGGAAACGGAGCAGGAGCAATATGCAGCCATGAAGCTCCGGGTCAAATTCATGTATGAAAAGGGTGACAGCACCTACCTGCAGCTTTTGCTGGAGAGCCAGAACTTCGGCGAAATGGTCAATAAGGTTGAATATGTGGAAAAGCTGTATGACTATGACCGAAAGCTTTTGGAGGAATATATTGCCGCAAGACAGGCAGTAGAGGCTCTGAAAAATCAGCTTGAGGACGAAAAGGCCGAGCTGGAAGCGCAGCAGCATGAGCTGGAGGAAGAGCAGAAAAGCCTGGAAGAAATCCTGACGGAGAAAAAGGCAACCTACGATAATTATGAGGTGCAGCTTGCACAGGCAAAGCAGGAAGCCGCTGTATATAAAGCAAACATCAAAAAGCAGAATGATGAGATCAAGAGACTGGAAGCCGCATCTGCAGCAAAGCAGTCAGAGATCGATGCAGCCAAACAGGCAGAGGAGGAAGCAAGAAGGGCACAGGAGCTGGCCCTGCAGAAGCAGGCGGAAAGCTCCGGCACGGGAGAAGGACAGCAGACCTCTTCTTCGGGCAGCAGCAGCGCCTCTTATGCTTCGGCATCCAGCTATTCCGGTTCCGGCAGCAAGGGACAGCAGATTGCAAATTATGCCTGCCAGTTTATAGGAAACCCCTATGTGCCGGGAGGAACCAGCCTTACAGAGGGAGCGGACTGCTCCGGCTTTGTATGGAGGGTATATAAGGATTTCGGATACAGCGTGCCCAGAACCTCCTACTCCCTCAGAAGCTATGGAACGGGGGTATCCTATTCGGAAGCACAGCCGGGTGATGTGGTATGCTATGCGGGACATGTGGGGATCTATATCGGAAACGGGCAGATCGTACACGCCAGTACGCAGAGAACCGGAATTAAGATTACAACGGCAACCTACAAGGAAATCCTGTCGGTACGCCGGATCGTTTAAAAAAGATTTTGTGGCGCAGGACGTCTGTAGAATGGAGAGGAATATGTCAGATTTTGAAGAAAAGGACGACCAGGAATTAACGGATAAGACAAAAGAGGAAACAAAGGAAAGCCAAACGGAAAATAACGGACAGAAGGATCAGGATTACGAGGATGTGTGTTTTATCTGCAGAAGACCGGAGAGCAAGGCAGGGAAAATGTTCAAGCTGCCCAACAATATTACGGTCTGCAATGACTGCATGCACAGAACCATGGACGCAGTCAGCCAGTTTGATTATCAGGGAATGCTGAATAATCCGTCCCTGATGGACGATCTGAATAAAAATATGCAGGGGCAGGGATTTCCCAACATCCGTTTTGTCAATCTGACGGATCTGCAGGGTGAAGGCGGAATTCCCAACAAACAGAAGATCAAGAAGAAAAAGCCCAAAGAGGAACAGGAACCGGTTCTGGATATTAAAAATATTCCACCGCCGCATAAGATCAAAGCCCAGCTTGACGATTATGTGATCGGGCAGGAGCATGCAAAGAAGGTAATTTCGGTTGCGGTGTACAATCATTACAAGCGTGTGGCTACGGGAACCATGGACGATATCGAGATCGAAAAGTCTAACATGCTGATGATCGGGCCTACGGGCTGCGGAAAAACCTATCTGGTGAAAACACTTGCAAGACTTCTGGATGTGCCCCTTGCCATAGCGGATGCAACCTCCCTTACCGAGGCAGGTTATATCGGGGATGATATTGAAAGCGTGCTTTCCAAGCTGCTGGCGGCAGCAGACAATGATACCGAAAAGGCAGAGCGCGGGATCGTCTTTATTGATGAGATCGATAAGATCGCCAAGAAAAAGAATACCACAAGCAGGGACGTCAGCGGAGAGAGTGTGCAGCAGGGATTGCTGAGGCTTCTGGAAGGTGCGGATGTGGAGGTGCCGGTAGGGGCAGGCAGCAAGAACGCCATGGTGCCGCTGACCACTATCAATACCAGAAATATCCTGTTTATCTGCGGAGGCGCTTTCCCGGATCTGGAAGAGATCATAAAGCAGAGGCTGAAAAAACAGACATCTATCGGATACGGAGCAGAGCTGAAGGATCACTATGATAAGGAAAAGAATATCATAAGCAGGGTAACGGTGGATGATCTGAAAAAATTCGGCATGATCCCGGAATTCCTGGGAAGACTGCCTATTATCTATACGCTGGATGCGCTGGATAAGTCCATGCTCATTAAGATCTTAAAGGAGCCCAAGAACGCTATCCTGAAACAATATCAAAAGCTCCTGGAGCTGGATGAGGTCAAGCTGAACTTTGACGAAGGGGCATTGGAGGCCATTGCGGAAAAGGCCATGAAGAAGGATACCGGTGCCAGAGCGCTGCGTGCGATCATTGAGGATTTCATGCTGGACATCATGTATGAAATTCCAAAGGATGATAATATCGGCAGGGTGACGATCACCAGGGAATACATTGAAGGAACCGGTGGGCCGCTGATCGAGATCAGAGGAGAAGGCGAAAAGCCAAAAGCCATCGAAAGCAGGCAGGAGCCCGCAGAGGAAAAAGAATAAGAAAGACAGGAGGGAAGCTCACAGACCGGTGGGCTTCCTTTTTTAACGCCGGCCCTCAGGAGACAAAAGAGGAAGGGAGCATATAATGGTAAAAAACAATGGATGCAGGTTATGACAGACAGGGAAAAGATCCTATCAGATGATTATTATGATCTGATTGTAGACTTTAATTATCCTTCCGGGGTCAGTCCGGTGGAGGATTTTGCAGTGCAGCCGATCACCGGGGAAATCAGTATTATCTATGCAAACCGCAGCCAGGTGATCCCCATGAATGTCAGTGACTACACTTATCCGGTGATCCCCATGCTTTACGGACTGATGCCGGGAACACAGGGTAACAGCAGAGGCTTTGATCCCACGCCGTTAATCAGGAGCGGGATCACAAGAGTGCAGGCACAGCCCCTTAACCTTACCGGAAGAGGTGTGGTTCTTGGCTTTGTGGATACCGGGATCAGATATGAGGAACCGGTGTTTCGGAGGGAGGACGGATCCACCAGGATCCTGGGGATCTGGGATCAGACGATCCAGACAGGAGAGCCGCCGCAGGGGATTTTGTACGGAACAGAATATAAAAGGGAACAGATCGATCTGGCGCTCCAAAGTGAAAATCCCAGAGAGATCGTTCCAAGCTATGATGAGAACGGACATGGTACGGAGATCGCCAGCGTGGCGGCAGGAAGCGTTCTGGGAAACGGACTGCAGTTTGTAGGGGCAGCCCCGGATGCGGAGATCGTGGTGGTAAAGCTCCGGCAGGCAAAGCCCCATTTAAAGGAATTTTATCAGGTACCCCAGGGGGCGGCGGCTTATGCGGAAAGTGACCTTCTGGTAGCGCTGAAATATCTGGAAAGCTATGCCATCTCCCTGGTAAGGCCTCTTGTGATCTGCTTTGGCCTGGGAACAAACCTTGGAGATCATGAGGGACATTCGGTTCTGGCCGATTATATGAACCGCATTGCCACCATGAGGAGCCGGGTGATCATTGCCTGTGGAGGGGATCAGGGAAACAGCGCCCATCATTATATTGGAAGCTCCGCGGAAGGACTGACGGAAACCGTGGACAATGTGGAGATCCGGGTAGGAAATAATGTAGGCGGTTTTACGGGAGAACTATGGGGAAGCGTTTCTGCCAACCATGCGATTGCCATCAGGGCTCCCGGAGGCGAGGTCACCCCGCGGGCAGACTTTAAGGGACAGGGAAGTCAGGAATTCCGGTTTATCTTTGAAAGAACCCGGATCCAGGTGGATCATGTGCTGGTGGAGCAAAGCTCGGGGGAGGAGCTGATCTTCTTTCGCTTTCTGGATCCTACGCCGGGGATCTGGACGATCCAGGTGTATATCAGCGGAGGAAGGGTTTCAGAAAGCACCTTTCATGTATGGCTGCCTCTTTCCGATTTTTTGCAGAGGGAGGTGTATTTCCTGCGGCCTTCTCCTTATACCACGCTGACAGAGCCCTCCAACGCAGGAGATATTATTACGGTTACCAGCTATGACGACCGCAATGACAGCTTCTATGCGGAATCGGGAAGGGGATATACCAGACTTGGCAGGATCAAACCCGACATCTGTGCGCCGGGAGTGGGGGTCAGCACCATCTTAGGGAACAGAACAGCAACGGGGATCTCGGCGGCAATGACTGCAGGCGCCGCCGCCCAGTTTTTGCAGTGGGCGGTTGTAGAGGGAAACAGAAGCTTTGTAGAAACCAGAGAGCTGAAAAATTATTTGATCAGAGGGGCAAGAAGAAGCAATGATCTTTCCTATCCCAACCGGGAATGGGGCTATGGGGCCCTAGACATTGCAGGAACCTTTGCGGTGCTGGCAGGAGTGTAAGCTGATCTCCTTATTGATAAAGATAATCAATTCAACAGCATAAATCCTATTGACTTTGTAGGGATTTATGGTCTATTACTTATGTAGGAAGAATAAACAGAACAAAGCGTGCGCAGAAATGAGGATAAAGATGGAAAAGAATACATTATTACAAATTCAGGGACTGCATGTAAGTGTTGAAGACAAGGAGATCCTGCATGGGATCGATCTTACCATAAACCGGGATGAGACCCATGTGCTGATGGGGCCGAACGGTACAGGAAAATCCACTCTCGGCTATGCGATCACCGGAAATCCCGCTTATCAGGTTACAGAGGGAGAGATCTGGTTCCGGGGAGAAAGGTTAAACGACATGCCGGTAAATGAAAGGGCAAAAAAGGGGATCTTTTTGTCCTTTCAAAATCCCCTGGAGGTGCCTGGCGTAACGCTGAGCGCCTTTATCAGAAGCGCCCTTGAACAGAAGAGCGGAAGCCGTATCAGATTGTGGGATTTCAAAAAAAGACTGGGTGAGATGATGAAGCTTCTGGATATGGATGAGTCCTATGCAGAGAGGGATCTGAACGTAGGCTTTTCCGGCGGAGAAAAGAAAAAGGCGGAGATCCTGCAGATGCTGATGCTTGAGCCGGAGCTTGCCATTTTGGACGAAACGGACTCAGGTCTGGATGTGGATGCGGTCAGAACGGTTTCAGCCGGTGTAAAGCTGTTCCGGGAACGGGTGCACGGCTCCCTTCTGATCATTACCCACAGCACCAGGATCCTGGAGACGCTTACCGTGGACAAGGCTCATGTAATGGAAAACGGCGTGATCACCAGAAACGGCGGAGCAGAGCTTGTGGAGGAGATCAACAAAAACGGATTCGGAAAGGAATCAGAGAGGCGTGCGTGAGAATGAAGGAAAAGAGTGTGATAGAGGATATCGACCGCAGCATCTATGATATCCGTGATCAGGAAAATGATGCATATCGTATGGAAAGCGGGCTGACACCGCAGATCATCGAAAAGCTTTCCAGAGAAAAGGAAGACCCTGCCTGGATGCAGCAGTTCCGGCTGCAGTCTTTGCAGATCTATCAGGAAATGCCGGTGCCGAACTGGGGGCCTTCTCTGGAGGGACTGGATATTGACCATATTGCCACCTATGTGCGGCCCAACACCAACATGAAAAATGACTGGAAAAATGTGCCCCAGGATATTAAGGATACCTTTGAAAGACTGGGGATCCCCAAGGCAGAAAGAAAGTCTCTTGCCGGGGTAGGGGCACAGTATGATTCCGAGCTTGTTTATCACAATGTGCGGCAGGAGGTTGCCGCAGAGGGCGTGGTTTACCTGGATATGGAAAGCGCCATGAAGGGGGAATATGCCGACATGGTGAGAAAGTATTTTATGAAGCTGGTGCCGCCCCATGACCATAAGTTTGCGGCTCTTCACGGAGCGGTCTGGTCGGGAGGCTCTTTTGTGTATGTGCCAAAGGGAGTGCATCTTTCCATTCCCCTGCAGTCTTATTTCCGGTTAAATGCCAAGGGTGCAGGACAGTTTGAGCATACGCTGATCATTGTAGATGAAGGCGCAAGCCTGCATTTTATAGAGGGCTGCTCAGCTCCTAAGTATAATGTGGCAAACCTGCATGCAGGCTGTGTGGAGCTTTATGTGAAGAAAAATGCCAGTCTCCGCTATTCCACCATAGAAAACTGGTCCAAAAATATGTACAACCTGAATACCAAGCGGGCATTAGTGGAGGAGGGCGGAACCATAGAATGGATTTCCGGTTCCTTTGGCTCTCATGTGGGCTGTCTGTATCCCATGAGCATCTTAAAAGGGGATAATTCCAAAATGGAGTTTACCGGTGTGACCTTTGCAGGAGCAGGTCAAAATCTGGATACAGGGGCAAAGGTGGTGCATGTGGGAAAGAACACAAGCTCCTTTATGGATACCCGTTCCATCAGTAAAAGCGGAGGGATCAGTACCTTCCGGAGCAGCGTAGTGGTAGAAAAAAGCGCAAAAGGCACAAAGTCCTCGGTTTCCTGCCAGTCACTGATGCTGGATTCGGATTCCCGCTCGGATACCATTCCCGCTATGGAGATCCATACGAAGGATGCGGCCATCGGCCATGAAGCAAAGATTGGAAGCATCAGCGGGGACGCCATCTTTTACCTGATGAGCAGAGGGATGACGGAGGAAGAGGCCAGGGCCCTGATCGTCAGCGGCTTTGCAGATAATGTGTCCAAGGAACTGCCATTGGAGTATGCAGTGGAAATGAACAATTTGATCCAGCTTGAGATGAAAGGCAGTATTGGCTGAAAGGGAGGAAGGGAGCATGAAGGAAAATTTAAGGATAAACCGGCTGCCAGTACCGACCTGGAACCGGCTGCAGGTAAATGACGCCAGTGTGGAATGGGACAGTGAGGAAGCAGCGCAGAAGGAAGAAAGAATTGCTGCTGCAAGCGGAGAAGATAAAAAATTCCACCTGACCATAACGGATCAGGGAGATTACAGCAGCAAAAAAGTGACGGTGCGGGCAGAAAAGAACAGCAGCATAACCATATATGAGGTCTGCAGGGCTGCAAGGCCGCTGCGCGCAGAGCTTTTGCTGGAAGCCCTGGAAGGAGCGGATATCACTCTTTACCAGCTTCTGACCCCTTTGACCCAGACGAAGCTTTTGCACAGGGTAAGCGGAAGCTGTGGGGAAAACAGCCAGATCAGACTGGTAACGGTGATGTTAGGAGAAGGAGATATTTACTGTGATCATGGTGTGGAGCTTTTGGGAGACCACAGCAGCCTGAAGGTTCAGGCAGCCTATCTGGGAAAAGGAAACCAGCTTCTGGATTATAATATGACGGCGGATCACTATGGGAAAAATACGGAAAGTGAAATAAAGGCAGCAGGAGCCCTTAAGGATGCTGCAAAGAAGACCTTCCGTGGCACCATCGACTTTAAAAAGGGCGCTTCTGACTCTGTAGGAAGTGAAAATGAAACCGTACTGATGCTAAGTGATGAAGCAGTCAATAAGACCGTGCCTTTAATCCTCTGTGCAGAGGAGTCTGTGGAAGGCTCCCATGGGGCGACCATCGGAGAGCTGGATGATGAGACATTGTTTTATTTTGAAAGCAGAGGGATCAAAAGAGAGGAAGCGGAAAAGATCCTTTCAAACGCTGCCATCAAAAGGATCATGGGACTTTGCGGCGATCCTGAATTTGCAGGGCAGATCCGTGAGCTGCTGGCAGAGGAAGACGAGGAGGAGGAAAATGGAACAGAAGGATTATAAAAAGGATTTTCCCCTGTTTTCAAACTGCAGGGTCACTTATCTGGATAATGCGGCTACCGCCCAGAGGCCGGTAAGCGTTCTGGAGGCAGAAAGGAAATTCTACGAAAATTATAATGCCAACCCGCTGCGGGGGTTATATCCTTTAAGCGTAGAGGCTACCAGGGAGTATGAGGACGCCAGGGAGGCGGTATGCGGACTGCTTGGGGCAGGGTCGGCAAGAGAGATCATTTTTACCAGAAATACCACAGAGAGCCTGAACCTTGTGGCTTACAGCTACGGACTTTCCAACCTGAAACAGGGTGACGAGATCCTGGTATCTGTAATGGAGCATCACAGTAATCTTCTGCCATGGCAGATGGTGGCCAAAAAGACCGGCGCCAGTCTGCGGTTTATGGAATGTGAAATGGATGGAAGCCTGGATCTTTCAAAGGTGGAAAAGCTCATAACAGATAAGACCAGACTGGTAGCGGTCACGCAGCTTTCCAATGTGCTTGGACGGGAGTATCCCATCCGTCAGATTGCGGAAATGGCACACCGGAAAAATGCGGTGGTGGTAGTGGACGGTGCGCAGAGCGCCCCTCATGTTCCCGTGGATGTGGCTGCTCTTGGGGCAGACTTTTTTGCCTTTTCCGGGCATAAGCTGTATGGGCCCATGGGGATCGGCGTGCTCTATGGAAAACAGGAGCTGTTAGAGGAAATGCCGCCCTTTCTTACCGGAGGGGAAATGATAGAATCGGTGACCAGGCAGGATGCAGTGTATGCCGAGCTTCCCCATAAATTTGAGGCGGGAACCGTAAACGCCGCCGGGGCAGCAGGGCTTAAGGCAGCCATTTCCTATCTGCAGGGCGTAGGATTTGAGACCATCAGGCAGCGGGAGCAGCAGCTCACAGAATATACTATGGATAGAATGAAGGAAATGCCGGGAATTCATATTCTTGGCTCGGAAAATGCCGCAGAGCATCACGGGATCATCACCTTTCTGGTGGATCAGGTGCATCCCCATGACGTCAGCGAGATCTTAGCGTCAGATGGGATTGCAGTGCGGGCGGGACACCACTGTGCGCAGCCCCTTTTAAATCATCTGGGATACCGCTCTACCACAAGGGTCAGCTTTGCTTTTTATAATACCAGGGAAGATGCAGACTGCTTTTTGGAGAGCCTGCAAACCATCAGGGAGCGAATGGGATATGGAAAATAGGAATTTTTACAATGAGATCTTAACAGAGCATAATATGCGTCCGGAATTTAAGCACGACCTTGCAGATGCAGATATTGTATTAGAAGGAGTAAATCCAAGCTGCGGCGACGAGATCAAGCTGAAGCTGAAGCTTCAGGGGGATGTGATTGCAGATGCCGCCTTTGTAGGGGATGGCTGTGCCATTTCCCAGGCGTCCACAGACATTATGATCGGCATGATCCTGGGGCAGAAAAAGGAAGAGGCCCTCAGACTGTGCGACACCTTTATGAAGATGATCAGAGGACAGGCAACAGCGGAGGAAGTGGAAAGCCTGGAGGAGGCTTCGGCACTGCAGGATATTGCCCACATGCCGGCGCGGGTCAAATGTGCCATGCTGGGGTGGAGAACTCTTTCGGAAGCATTAAAGGGAGAAAAGAAGGAGTAGGAAATCCCTGATCACCATAGGGAAAAGTAGGAAAAACAACTTGTACAAATGGAAATACAAGTAGTAAAATACTTGTGTAAGCGAAAGGTTTTTCCCTACGGAAGGATCCCTATGAAAAATAAAATAACCCTGAAACAAAAGCTGATCATTTATTCTGCCGGTATGCTATTGCTTGCGCTTAGCATACAGGCTATTTTTAATTACCTGAATTCTTCGAAGCTTATTGTGGAGCAGGTGGAGGCTTCCAGCAACAAATCCCTGAAAAATATGCAGGAAGAAATCTACTCATATATCAATGGCATCAATTTTAGCAGAAAAGAATGGAGAGACAAGATTGAAAAATAAAGTTTTTCAATCGCGGGATTTGTGTCTGCGCGCACTTGACACAAACTCGGCATGTGCCAAAAAGTGTGCGCAGAAATGAGGAAAAAAATGGACAAAAACAAATTTGCAGTTACGCCGCCTATGGGCTGGAACAGCTATGATTACTATGATACCACAGTCAACGAGCAGCAGGTAAAAGATAACGCTGATTTTCTTGCTGCGAATTTGAAGCAGTATGGATGGGAGTATGTGGTTGTGGATATTGAGTGGTATTCCAACGACGCAGGCACGCAAAGAAAAGAATTTCAGTATATTCCCTTCGGAGATGATGAAATCGACCAGTGGGGAAGATTTCAGCCCAGTCCGCACAGATTTCCTTCCTCTGCTGACGGAAGCGGTTTTACCGGGCTGGCGGAGTATGTGCACGGACTTGGCCTTAAGTTTGGCATCCACATCATGAGGGGAATACCGAGGGTGGCAGCGGAACGCCATCTTCCGGTTTACGGAACGGAGT
The DNA here is from genome assembly GCA_000436115.1 of Firmicutes bacterium CAG:534. GTDB lineage: Bacteria > Bacillota > Clostridia > Lachnospirales > Lachnospiraceae > Suilimivivens. The sequence continues at coordinate 47,204 of FR894521.1, forward strand.
ACACTGCTGACATGGTGGCAGACCCTTCCTCCATCTGCGGATGGAATCCGGATATGTATGGTGTGAGAAATACGCAGGCAGGGCAGGCATATTATGATGGGCTGATTGCCATGTATGCCTCCTGGGGAGTGGATTTTATAAAATGCGATGATATCTGCGACAGCTGGATGTATCCGGATGACCGTTTTTCAGGATGGCATGAGACGGAAATGCTTTACAAGGCAATCCAGAAAACAAACCGCCCTATAGTGCTCAGCTTATCTCCGGGGCCTGCTCATGTAGACAGGGCATGGCAGTACTGTAAATATGCCAATATGTGGCGTATAACGGATGATTTCTGGGATAACTGGGAGCTGCTTAAGAATATGTTCTGGCGCTGTGAACTGTGGCAGGATCATGTGAAGGAGGGCTGTTACCCGGATTGCGACATGCTCCCTCTTGGAAAGGTAGGAGGCGGTTTTGGTCACGGAGAATGGGACTGCCGTTTTACGAAAGAAGAGCAGAAAACCATGATGACATTATGGTGTATGTTCCGCTCTCCGCTCATGGCAGGAGCAGAACTGACCAAGATGGATGATTTTACCATGTCGTTGCTTACAAACCGTGAGCTGCTCAGCCTTCTTGGAGAGGATTTCAGGGGAAAATAGCTTTACCGTACGGAGGAAGAGGCTGCCTGGGAAAGTCAAAACGCCAAAACAGGAAAACGATATGTAGCGCTGTTTAATTTAAGCGATGAAGAACGTGAAATGCAATTTGACCTGAAGGAAATGGAAGGAGAGAAGAAGTTTTCTCAAATTCGTGAAGTATGGAGCGGAGAGGAAATGCAGGTTTCCGAAGGAAAAATTTCGATAAAAATACCTGCCCACGGAACAAAACTGTTTGGACTTTTATAAATGGGGGTTAGCAAAATTTTCATATAATCCTGGACTGCAGATACTGCTTGATTTTGGAGCGGCATCTGCAGTCTGCTTTTGCGAAAAGAAAAATAGCTTTCTTTTTGCATAAAATTACGTTATAATTAATACTATATTATTTTAGAATAATATAAAGGATAGAGACTTAAGGAGGCACATATGCTGCATATTAAATCGCTTGATGAAGGACTTGAGCTTTTCAAAACGCTTGGATCCAGTGTGCGTATTGACATTATAAAGATTTTGATGAAGAACTCCCACATGAATATGAACGAGCTGGCTTCGGAGCTGAATATTACCAACGGTGCCCTGACCAGTCATATTAAAAAGCTGGAGGACTGTGGAATTGTAAACATTACAATTGAGTCAGAGGGGCATGGCAACCAGAAAATATGCTCGGTCTGCCTCGACAAAATACTGATCGATCTTGAGCCGCCGGAAAAGCCTCAGAATACTTATTTTACCAACATTAAAATTGGACATTACACAAACTATGAGGTATATCCCACCTGTGGCCTGGCTTCGGCAACGGCCCTGATCGGGGAAGTGGATGATCCGCGCTATTTTACCCATCCCGACCGCTACAATGCCGACATCCTCTGGTTTACAAAGGGATATGTAGAATATGCGATTCCCAATTTTATCCCATCCCAGCAAAAGATCGACCAGATTTCCATTTCTGCGGAGCTCGGAAGTGAAGCGCCGGGAATCAATGAGATCTGGCCGTCAGATGTTTCCTTTTATTTGAATGATGTTTTTATCGGCAGTTGGACAAGCCCGGGAGATTTTGGGGAAACAAAGGGGATCTTTACGCCGGGCTGGTGGTATCCGAACTGGAATCAGTATGGAATGCTGAAGCTTCTGGTGATTAACAATAAGGGAACCTTTATTGACGGGTTGCAGATGTCGGATGTGAGTATCAAGGATCTGAACCTGACAGATCGAAGCGCTATCAGGTTCAGACTTGCCGTTAATGATGATGCGGAGCATGTGGGCGGTTTGACGATCTATGGAAAGAATTTCGGAAATTATAATCAGAATATTGATGTGAAGATCAATTACAGCCCTCTTGCAGAGTAATATAAGGAAGCCGGATAACCGGCTCCGGGAACGAAGGAGCGGTTTTTGCTTACAGCTTCTGCCCACATTCTGAGCAGAAGGCGCTTCCTTCCGTAACAGGAGCTCCGCAGTTCGGACATGTGTTGTTGAGCCTTGTTCCGCAATGATTGCAGAATTTGGAGCCTGCGGAAATCTGCCCCTTGCATTTAGGACAAATGACCATTCCACTTGCGACGGCGGGGCCGGCGCTGTTTACCACGACAGTTTTTCCACCGGACATAATGCAGCTCTCAATTACCTGGAAGATTTCAGCAGGAAGTTTCTGCTGTTTAAAGGCTCCCATTCCCGCTGTTATTGCCAGAGGCCATGCGAGGAACAGACCTACGGCTCCGGCGCCGATTTTATCTGACCACTGCCCTTCACCAACCGTGACATTCAGCTGATTTCCGACCACTGTGAGCTGGACGCTGATTGCCAGCCGCATTCCGGTTAAGGTTTTCCAGCCGTCCTTGGGCTGGCTTGCCTGCATGGTATAACCGTCTGTTGTTTTGGTGCTTTGAACCTCCATGCCTTTTTCTGTTTGAAAAAAATTGCCAAGCCGTGAAACGATGGTTTGTACATCTGTGCCGCTTAACATGAAAACTCTTGATTCAGACATTTTTATCCTCATTTCTGCGCA
>FR894522.1:0-46908 GCA_000436115.1 Firmicutes bacterium CAG:534
GGAAGCTTAACCAAAGAGATAGGAAGAAGTAAGGAAGGTAAGATACAGAATGCTTGGTGTTCGGTTTTGAAGGTATGGAGAGTGAGAGTTCCGAAAGGAACTCTTTTTTTTGCATAAAAATGATTGTTTGAAAAAGGGTTATATGTTATAATTTTGAAAGAGGTATTTGGGGTGCAGGTCATGTGAGGGGATCTGCATACTATAAGAAAGGCATGGTTATCAAAGATGGATACTAAAATTCTTCTGGAAAATGGAACAAATGAACTGGAAGTTCTGGAGTTTGTATTGGATGGGAACGCATATGGGATTAACGTTGCGAAGATTAAGGAAATTATCAATTATCAGCCGGTGACGCCTGTGCCGAATGCACACCCCAGCATTGAAGGTATTTTCATGCCGAGAGATACTATGATCACTGCCATTGACCTGAGAAATTGTCTCCAGAGAGGCAAATCCAAGGCTGGCGGACTTTTCATTGTGACAAACTTCAATAAGCTGGATATCGCTTTCCATGTAGATGAAGTAAGAGGAATACATAGAGTTTCATGGGAACATATCATTAAGCCCGGAGCTACAGTGTCCAGCGCAGAGGAGAGTATTTCCACAGGAATTGTAAAAATAGATGACAGATTGATCATTATTCTCGACTTTGAAAAGATCGTTGCAGACATCAATCCTGAAACAGGTCTTAAGGTCAGCGAGATCAATGAACTTGGAGTAAGAGGCAGAAGCAATGTGCCGATCCTGATCGCTGAGGACTCCGTTCTGCTTAACAGACTGATCGTAGACTCTTTAAAGCAGGCCGGCTATGTAAATCTGACCCATACCTGTAATGGACAGGAAGCTTATGATGTGATTAAGCAGGCAGAGCAGGAAGGCAGACTGGACCAGGTCGTACAGTGCGTGATCACAGATATTGAAATGCCCATGATGGATGGACATAGACTGACAAAGCTGATCAAAGAGGATGATAGAACAAAGAATATTCCGGTTATCATTTTCTCCTCACTTGTAAATGAGGAAATGATGAGAAAAGGAGAATCACTTGGAGCAGACGCACAGCTTTCCAAACCTGAGATAGGCAATCTTGTCAGAATTATTGATGAACTTGTTAAGCCCAATAAATAATTGCTTACAGAAATGAAAAGGGAGCCGGAATTTTTCCGGCTCTTATTTTGTAAGGAACAGATGCAGAGCTTTTAGAGAACAGGAACGGAGAACGGCAATGGAAGCAGAGATGAAACAACTTGCAGAAATAATAAAGGAAGCGGATCTGGTACTGGTAGGGATTGGAGAAGAACTGGATTTGTCAAGGAAGGAAAGAACCTTTAAAGAGCAGGATAAGAAACAGCTTAAAGAATGGATGCTTCCTTTTATACAAAGGCATAGGATCCGGCAGTCCAAAGGAGAAATGGCAGATTTTTATGCACAGCTCGGAAGGTGCCTGGAGGGCAAGAATTACTTTATTGTTTCTTTGTGCGAAGACCAGATTATGCGAGAACATGGCTTTAAACAGGATAGAATTGTTTTTCCCTGCGGAGGCTTTACCAAAATGCAGTGTATGGATAAATGCACGCCGGAGCTTTTTCCGGTTCCGGAAGACCTGGAAGAGAAAATACTGAAATGGAAAAAGGAAAGCGGCGGAGAGGAACCGGCAGAGCCACTTTGTCCCTATTGTCATAAGCCCCTTGTTTTTAACCGGGTAGAGGCGCCTTCTTATGCGGAGGAAGGTTATCTGGAGCAGTGGGGTAATTACCGAAAGTGGCTGCAGGGAACGGTAAATAAAAAGCTTTGTGTGCTGGAACTGGGAGCGGGAATGACCTTTCCTACCGTGATCAGATGGCCCTTTGAAAAGGTGGTCTTTTTTAATCAGAAAGCTTCTTTGGTCCGGGTACACAGCATGCTCGGGCAGGTTACAGAGGAGATTGCAGACAGGGCCTATGGTTTTTCCAGGGATCCCAAAGAATTTATGAAAGAATTGTGTGATTGTTTTTAGTATGGTACACTAAGAAAAAGATCAGGAAAGTGAGGGGAAATTATGGCAACAGATGAGGAATATCTTGATAATCTGCTGAAAGCGGTAACGCAGGAAACGGAAAACCGGGCAGAGGAGAAGAATGATCATATAGAGGAACCGGAAGTGCCGGTGGCAGAACCGGAGCAGAGTGAGCTGCCTTCGGGAGCAGAAGCTTTTTCAGAAGAGCAAGGCACAGAACAAGGGACAGACGAGGCTGCCTCAGAGGATCCTGCGCCGGAAGAACCCATGCCAGAGAAACCTGCATTGGAAGAACCTGTTACAGAAGAGGAAGCAGCGCCTGTAGCTGCACCCGGGGAGCAGGAGGCAGAGCCGGAAAACTGGAAAAGCGGGATTGATGATCTGCTGGCACAGGCAGAGGCAGATGCCAAGGACGAAAAGAAATCGGAAGAATGGGACGAGATTGAACCCGCAGAGGAAAGCACGAAGGAACAGGAACTGCAGAAGGATGAAGAGTCCAAGGAAGATGTGGAGGATCTCTCCGGAGGAGAAATCCTGAATTATCTTGCAGGACTTGACGGCGTTGATTTGGGACAAAAGGACGAAAGCGCTGAATTGGCAGAGGAGGAGTCTGCTTCCCCGGCGGAGACAAGAAAAGAAAAAAGGGCAAGAAAGAAAAGAGAGAAGAAGGAAGAAAAAGCAAGAAAAAAGGCAAAAATGGCAGAGCAGCCGGAACAGGAACAGCAGGACGAAAACCAGGAACAGGAAGCTCAGGAGGAGCAGGCAAAGAAGCAGAAAGCTCCGGGCTTTTGGAATAAGCTTTTTCATTTCCTGACAGAAGAGGTACAGGAGGAGCCGGAGGCGGCGCCTGAAGAAACGGAAGATCAATCGGAAGCAGCTGTTGAAAATTCAGAAGAGCTGGAGGCAATTCCCGAAAAAGAGGAAAAGAATAAAAAGAAAAACAAAAAGGGAAAAAAGAAGAAAGAAAAAGATGCTGGCGCCGGTGAAAATGACGAGGAAGGCGAAGAGGCACAGCCTGATGAAAAGACAAGGAAAAAGCAGGAAAAGGCCAGACTGAAACAGGAAAAGAAAGAGAAAAAACTGCAGCAGGCCGAAACGGAAAAGCCGGTCAGGGTTTTGAGCCAGAAGCAGCTTCTGATCCTGATAGCATTTTGCGCATCTCTGATCGCATGTATCGTCCTTTTCAGCTATCTACTGCCTGATTTTTCTGACAAGGCGGCTGCAAGAGAAGCATATTGCGCAGGCGACTACGAAAGAGCCTATGAGCTTTTGTATGATAAAGGAACAAACGCAAGCGATACCCTTATTTTCAACCGTGCAAGAACCGTGCTTACGTTAGACAGAAAATTAAGCTCCTACAAAAATAACCGGGAGCTTGGCAGAAACCTTGAGGCCCTGGATGCACTTTTACAGGGGGTAAGCTGCTATGAGGAGCTTGTAAAAACAGATGAATATGGTGTGAAAAAGGAGCTGGACGGTTTATATCAGCTGATTTGTGAGTGCCTGCAGACGGAATATGGAATTTCCCCTGAGGAAGCAGACGAGATTAATACCTATGACAGCAAGACCTATACAAGAAAACTGGATTCTGTGATAAATGGAACGGAATTTACCTTGCCGGGACAGGAAAAGCAAAAAGAGCCTGAAGGGCCGAAGGACATATTGCCGGAGGAAGAAGAGATCATCAGCTTATAAGCTGCAGTTGGCAATACGAGATTATCAGCAACAGGGGTGAGAGACAACAATGACAGCGATTATCGATTATGATGCAGGAAATATTAAAAGCGTTGAAAAAGCGCTTTTGGCGCTTGGGGAAGAAGCCATCATTACCAGAGATCCCAAAGTACTTTTGGAAGCGGATCATGTGATCCTTCCCGGGGTAGGAAGCTTTGGGGATGCCATGGACAAGCTTTGCCATTACGGACTTGTAGAGACCATCAAGCAGATCGTACAGAAGGGAACTCCTTTTTTAGGGATCTGTCTGGGATTACAGCTTTTGTTTGAAGAAAGTGAGGAAAGCAAAGGCGTAAAAGGGCTTGGCCTTTTGAAGGGCAAGATCCTTCGGATCCCTGACGGGCCTGGGCTGAAAATCCCTCATATTGGATGGAATTCGCTTAAATTCCCTCACAAGGGGAGGCTGTTTTTGGGACTTCCGGAAGAGTCCTATGTATATTTTGTGCATTCCTATTATTTGAAGGCTGCAGAAGAAGAAATCGTAACGGCCACAACAGAGTATGGCACGCTGATCCATGCTTCCGTAGAAAAAAACAATATTTTCGGATGCCAATTCCACCCTGAAAAAAGCTCTGAGGTGGGACTTACCATACTAAAGAATTTTATTGCACTTTAGATTTTAAGCAGCAGTGGAGGAAGCAGCATGCATACAAAAAGAATTATTCCCTGCCTGGATGTCAATAATGGAAGGGTGGTAAAAGGAACCAATTTTGTGAACCTTCGTGATGCCGGAGATCCGGTGGAGGTAGGAAAGGAATATGACAGAGCCGGAGCAGATGAACTGGTGTTTCTGGACATTACAGCATCCTCAGACGCTAGGGCAATTAAGGCAGATATGGTAAGAAGAGTAGCGGAAACAGTGTTTATTCCCTTTACGGTAGGCGGTGGGATCCGTACAGTAGATGACTTTAAGATGATCCTCAGGGAAGGGGCAGATAAGGTTGCTGTGAATACGGCGGCGATTATGAATCCGACCCTGATCAGTGAAGCGGCAGAAAAGTTCGGAAGCCAGTGCGTTGTAGTTGCCATTGATGCCAAAAGAAGAGCAGACGGCAGCGGATGGAATATTTTTAAGAACGGCGGACGGGTAGATATGGGAATGGATGCCATAGAATGGGCGAGAACGGCAGAGAAGCTTGGAGCCGGGGAAATCCTGCTGACCAGTATGGATTGTGACGGAACCAAGGCCGGATATGATCTTGCCCTGACGAAAACGGTTGCTGAGAATGTTTCCATACCGGTGATCGCATCAGGAGGCGCAGGCACAATGGAGCATTTTTATGAAGCGCTTACGGTAGGACAGGCAGAGGCTGTTTTAGCCGCATCTTTATTTCATTATAAAGAGATGGAAATAATGGATCTGAAGGAATATCTGTGGAAGAAGGGAATATCTGTCAGGAGGTAAACGGAAATGTCCATGATAGACAATGACTGGCTTCCCTGCGTGCAGGGAGAATTTAAAAAGCCATATTATAGAGAGTTATATCAATTTATCAGGCAGGAGTACAATACCCATGTTATTTATCCGCCGGCAGATGATATTTTTAATGCCTTTCATTTTACGCCCTTAAGCAAGGTGAAGGTACTCATTCTGGGACAGGATCCCTACCACGGAGAGCATCAGGCCCATGGCCTTTGCTTTTCGGTTTTGCCGGATCAGCCGGAAATCCCCCCTTCCCTGCAGAATATTTACAAGGAACTGGAAACAGATGTGGGATGCTATATTCCGAACAATGGCTATCTGAAGAAATGGGCTGACCAGGGAGTACTGCTCTTAAATACAGTCCTTACAGTCAGGGCGCATCAGGCGGGCTCCCATCAGGGAAAAGGCTGGGAGCAGTTTACGGATGCGATCATTGAAGCGGTAAATGCGCAGGACAGACCCGTTGTATATCTGCTCTGGGGAAAACCGGCACAGAGCAAGATCCCCATGCTGACCAATCCAAAGCATCTGATCTTAAAGGCGCCTCATCCAAGCCCGCTTTCTGCCTACCGGGGTTTTTTTGGATGCAGGCATTTCAGCCAGACCAATGAATTTTTACAAAGTCATGGGATAGAACCCATTGACTGGCAGATCGAAAATATCTAACGAGGAGACAAACATGAGTAAGACACCATTTGTAACAAAAGAGCAGGTCTGTGAGATCGCCAAAACCTATCCTACGCCTTTCCATCTTTATGATGAGAAGGGGATCAGGGAAAATGCAAGGGCAGTGAAGGAAGCCTTTGCATGGAATCCCGGATTTAAGGAATATTTTGCTGTAAAAGCTACGCCAAACCCGTTTCTCATCGATATTTTGCGGGAGTACGGCTGCGGCTGTGACTGTTCTTCGCTGACGGAATTAATGCTGAGTAAGGCCATGGGGGTAACAGGCAGCGACATCATGTTTTCCTCTAATGATACCCCTGCGGAGGAATATGCCTATGCGGCAAAAGTTGGGGCAATCATCAATCTGGATGACATTACTCATATTGAATTTGTGGAGAAGATCCTTGGAAAGCTGCCGGAGACCATGAGCTGTCGCTATAATCCGGGGGGAGTTTTTCAGATGAGCAATGGCATTATGGATAATCCCGGGGATGCCAAATACGGATTTACCACCGAGCAGATGTTTGAAGGCTACCGGATCTTAAAGGAAAAGGGCGTAAAGCATTTTGGAATGCATGCGTTCCTTGCCAGCAATACCATTACCAATGAATATTATCCCATGCTTGCAAAGCAGCTCTTTGAACTGGCGGTAAAGCTGGAAAAGGAAACAGGGGCTGACATCAGCTTTATCAACCTTTCCGGTGGAGTGGGGATCCCTTATCTGCCGGATCAGGAGCCAAACGATATCCGTAAGATCGGGGAGGAAGTCAGAAAGGTTTATGAGGAGGTACTGATCCCTGCCGGAATGGGAGATGTGGCTATTTATACGGAAATGGGACGCTTTATGATGGGGCCTTACGGACAGCTTGTAACCAGAGCCATTCATGAGAAGCATACCCATAAGGAATATATCGGTGTAGACGCCTGTGCCGTTAATTTAATGCGTCCTGCCATGTATGGAGCATATCACCATATTACGGTACTTGGAAAAGAGGAAGCGCCATGTGATCATAAATATGATATTACGGGATCTCTTTGCGAAAATAACGATAAATTTGCTGTGGACAGAATGCTTCCGGAAATTGAAGAAGGAGATTATCTGGTAATCCATGATACCGGAGCGCATGGGTATGCAATGGGCTACAATTATAACGGAAAACTCAAGTCTGCGGAGCTTTTGCTTAAGGAGGATGGAAGCGTAAAACTGATCAGAAGGGCAGAGACTCCAAGGGACTATTTTGCAACGCTGGACTGCTTTGACATCTATAACAAATTTGATTTTTAACTTGCCAATAACAGCCTGGTATGATATGATATTACTCGGCTGTTAAGTGCGCCGGCGTGTCGGAATGGCAGACGAGGCAGACTCAAAATCTGTTGCGGGCAACCGCGTATGGGTTCAAGTCCCATCGCCGGCATGAGACCTTATAAATCATCTGATTTGTAAGGTCTTTTTTGATGCCAAAAATGATTTGGCGACGCCTGTAAGATTTACTTTCTTTTCATTATAGTGTATATTTAATAAAGTGGGATGGAATGATGTCACTGTGACGAGGAATGAACATGACTTGTAAGGAAACGGAGAAAATGATTCCCCTTTTTCTGAAAGACGAACTGGAAACAGAAGAACTTCGGGAATTCATGGAACACATAGAAAGCTGCGAGGACTGTAAGGAAGAGCTTACCATTCAGTTTCTTGTGACAGAGGGTATGGCAAGGCTGGAATCCGGCAATGTGTTCGACCTTCAAAATGAATTGAAATACAAAATAGAGGACGCAGAGCATAATCTGAAATTCAGGGAAAACATGCAGCTTTTTTTGTATGCGGGAGAAGGACTTGTGGGAGTGGCGCTGCTCGCCCTGATTGCACTGCTTGTTTTTTTATGATCCTGGGGCGGAGAGCTGTAAGGGATGATAATATTGCCGCCGGATGAGCGCATCAGAAATGAGGATGAGAATGGAAAAGCTGGTTTTGATCGATGGACACAGTATACTGAACAGGGCATTTTACGGAGTGCCTGATCTCAGCAACAGTGCAGGACTGCACACCAATGCTGTTTATGGTTTTTTGAATATCCTGTTTAAAATTTTAGAAGAGGAACAGCCGGATTATCTGGCGGTTGCCTTTGACGTACATGCGCCCACCTTCCGGCATGAGATTTATCAGGCTTATAAGGGAACCAGAAAGCCCATGCCTGAGGAACTGCGGGAGCAGGTTCCGGTGATGAAAGAGGTTTTAAGCGCCATGGGGATCTGCCTGGTGGAAAAAGCTGGCTATGAGGCGGACGATATTCTGGGAACTCTGGCAAAGCGTGCAGAAAAGGACGGAATGGAGGTCAGTCTTGTTTCCGGAGACCGGGATCTTTTGCAGATTGCAACGGATCACATTAAGATCAGGATCCCTAAGACGAAGGGCGGCAAAACAGAGATTGAGGATTATTATGCAGAGGATGTAGAGAAAAGGTATCAGGTTACTCCAGGGCAGTTTATCGATCTGAAAGCCCTTATGGGAGATACGGCGGACAACATTCCCGGCGTTCCCAAGGTAGGGGAAAAAACAGCCACAGAGCTGCTGCTTCAGTTTTCTTCTCTTCAAAATTTGTATGAGCATGTGGAGGAGGTTACCAAAAAAGCTGTACGGGAATCTCTGATCCAAAATAAAGAGCTGGCAGATCTTTCCAAGGTACTTGCCACCATCAATGTGGACAGTCCCATCGAACTTGATTTTGAGAAGGCAAGGGTAAAGGATTTTTACACGGAGGACGCTTATGTCCTGTTTAAAAAGCTGGAATTTAAAAATCTGCTTTCCCGCTTTGAAAAGGGAGTTTCCAACGAAAAGATCACAGCGGCTTTTAGGAGAATTGACGGGGAAGCTGAAGGAAAAGCCTTTATGAAGAGGCTTTCAGAGACAGAAGAGGAAATTGGATTTGCACTGATCAAAAAGGAAAAGGAGGAACTTTTGGGGGCTTCCTTTTCCGTAGCAGGCAGAGAAACCGTGTTTATCGACTGCAGAAAGGAGCTTTCAGAAAAGTGGCTTCTTGATCAGCTTCAGATGCTGGCAGAAGAGCACCGTCTTGCCTGTGCCAATATAAAGGAAGCTTATTTTGCACTGAAAAGCGAAGCCACAGAGCGTTTTTTTGACATTATCCTGGGGGCCTATCTGCTGAACCCGCTGAAAAACGATTATACCACAGAGGATGTGGCAAATGAGCAGCTTGGGCTGATGATACCGGAATATCATCAGGTATTTGGAAAGCTTTCTGTAAATGACGCTCTTATGCAGAAAGAAAGGGAATTTACGGAATATGCCTGCTTTCTTGCCTATGTGTGTGCAGCGGCAGCGCCTGTTTTAAGAGAAAAGCTTGCAGAACAGGGCATGGACAGGCTGATGGAAGAAATAGAAATGCCCTTGACCTATGTGCTCTATGACATGGAAAAGGAAGGAGTGCTTGTAAAGCCGGACGAACTGAAGGCCTATGGAGAAGCGCTTGCGGGAAGGATCGCGGAGTTAGAGGAAAGCATTTATAAGCAGGCGGGAACAGAGTTTAATATCAATTCCCCCAAACAGCTTGGAGAGATCCTGTTTGAAAAAATGAGCCTGCCCGGAGGAAAAAAGACAAAGACCGGTTACTCTACAGCAGCGGATGTGCTGGAAAAATTGGCGGAGGAACATCCCATTGTAGCGGACGTGCTGGAATATCGCGGCCTTGCAAAGCTGAAATCTACCTATGCAGACGGCCTTGCAGCCTATATCGGCGGGGATGATCGTATATCGGCGGGGATGATCGGATCCATACGACCTTCCACCAGACCATCACGGCTACGGGGCGGCTCAGTTCTACAGATCCAAACCTTCAGAACATTCCTATGAGAATGGAGCTGGGGCGCAAGATCAGAAAGGTCTTTGTGCCAAAGGAAGGGTGTCTTTTCATGGATGCGGATTACTCCCAGATCGAGCTTAGGATTCTGGCGCATATGTCTGGGGATCAAAGCCTGATAGATGCCTACAGGATGCATGCGGATATCCATAGAACAACAGCTTCCCAGGTGTTTCACATTCCCTTCGATGAGGTGACGGATCTCCAGAGAAGAAATGCCAAGGCCGTTAATTTTGGAATTGTTTATGGGATCAGCTCCTTTGGCTTAAGCCAGGGGCTGAGCATCAGCAAAAAGGAAGCGGCACAGTATATTGACCAGTACTTTGCAACCTATCCGGGCGTAAAGCATTTCCTGGATCAGACCATTGTGGATGCCAAGGAAAAAGGATATGCAGTCACCATGTATGGCAGGAGAAGACCGGTTCCCGAGCTCAGCTCAAGCAATTTTATGCAGCGCTCCTTTGGTGAAAGAGTGGCAATGAATTCACCGATCCAGGGAACGGCTGCAGATATTATCAAGATTGCAATGATCAGGGTACACAGAAGGCTTGCCAGGGAAGGACTTCGTTCCAAACTGATCCTGCAGGTGCATGATGAGCTTTTGATTGAAACAGTCTGCCAGGAACAGGAGCAGGTAAAACGGATCCTGGAAGAGGAAATGGTTCATGCAGCGGAGCTTTCCGTAAAGCTTGAGGTAGATCTGCACACGGGAGCGGACTGGTACGAGGCAAAATAAGACAATGAAGATAATTGGAGTGACGGGAGGCGTAGGAAGCGGAAAGTCGGAGCTTCTTGCCTACATAAAAACAAAATATAACTGCAGGATCCTGATGGCAGACGAAGCAGCGCATAAGGTAAAGGAACCGGGACAGCCATGCTATGATAAGCTGGTCGCCCTGCTTTCTAAGCAGGTCCTTTCAGAGGATGGGCAGATAGATAAGGCCAAAATGGCACGCATGATCTTTGAAGATGAAACCCTGCGCAGGAAGGTAAATGATCTGATCCATCCGGCAGTAAAGGAATATATTCTGTCAGAGCTTCTGGCTGAAAAGGAAAAAGGAGAGGCAGATTTCTTTTTTCTGGAGGCAGCGCTTTTGATAGAATGCGGTTATCTGGAGTTTGTGGATCAAATGTGGTATATCTATGCAGACGAGCAGGTGAGGAGAGAACGCTTAAAGCGTGCAAGAGGCTATTCGGATGAAAAAATCGACGCCATTATGAGGTCGCAGCTTGGAGAAGCGGAATATCGGGCAAACTGCCATACTGTGATCGACAACAGCGGCAGCTTGCAGGAAGCCTATGATCAGATTGATAGAAAGTTGGGGGAAATGCTTTAATGGAAGACGCAAAGTATACGGGACAGCTTGTATTCGGACTTGACATCGGAACCAGAAGTATTGTGGGAACCGTGGGCTACAAAAAGGGAGATCAGTTTATTGTGACCGCTCAAAGGAGCAAGGAGCATGAGACCAGAGCCATGCTGGACGGGCAGATCCATGACATCCAAAAGGTAGGAGAAACCATAGCGGAAGTAAAGGAACAGCTTGAGGCGGCAATCGGCCGTAAGCTTAAAGAGGTCTGCATTGCAGCGGCAGGCCGTGTGCTCCGAACAGTGACCACCCATATAGAATATCCCTTTACCGGGGAAAACGAGGTTGACAGGGAGGATATTTATGCCCTGATTGCTGCCGGTGTGGAGCAGGCGTATCAGGATTTTCTGAAGGAACAGACCGGCGAAGAGATCCGGTTTTACTGTGTAGGGCATTCTGTTGTCCGCTATTATTTAAACGGGTATCCTATGGGAAATCTGGAAGGGCATAAGGCCAGAACCATAGGAGTGGATCTGATCGCAACCTTTTTGCCGGAGGATGTAGTAGACGGCCTTTATAAAGCAGTGGAAATAGCAGGACTTGAGGTGGGAAGCCTGACCTTAGAGCCTATTGCGGCAATTCAGCTTGCAATACCGGAGCGTTTTCGGATGCTGAATATTGCGCTTCTGGATGTGGGGGCCGGCACCACCGATATCTCCATTACCAATGACGGCTGTATCCTTGCCTATGGCATGATCCCCATGGCAGGAGATATTTTGACAGAGACCATTGCAAAGCACTGTCTGGTAGATTTTGCCACTGCAGAAATGATCAAGCGAAGCGCAGGCTGCCAGGAGGAGATCTCCTATATGGACATTATGCTGCTTCCACAGACGATCACCGCAGAGGAAGTAAAAAAGATCACCGCAGACATCATAGAAGATATGGCACAGCAGGCATCAGACAGGATCCTGGAGCTGAACGGAGGAAAGCCCGTCAGCGCAGTGTTTGTAGTAGGCGGAGGCGGCAAGATCCCGGGCTACACGGAGGCCATTGCGGAAAAACTGGGGATTGCCAAGGAACGTGTGGCACTGCGGGGAGAAGAGGTTATGCAGCAGATCATCTTTGAAGAGGAGATCAAGAAGGACAGCCTTCTGGTTACTCCTGTGGGTATCTGCCTTAACTTTTACGAACAGAGCAATAACTTTATATTTGTAAACTTTAATGGAGAGAGATTAAAGATCTATGACAACAATAAACTGACCATCGGGGATGCTGCAATGCAGATCCAGTTCCCCAATGACGGTCTTTTCCCCAAGCGCGGAAAAGAGCTTCACTATACCCTGAACGGAACCTCAAAGATGGCAAGAGGGCAGCTTGGCGAAGCGGCAGTGATCACCTTAAACGGGGAAGCGGCAGATATCCATACGCTGATCCATGCAAATGATCTGATCTGTGTAAAGGAATCCACCATGGGAGAAGCAGCAAAGCTGACCATTTCTGAATTGTCGGAAGCAAGGGATATTTTGAATGTAAATGTAAATGGCAGGAAGGTTCAGGTGCCGCGGTTTGCCAGCGTAAACGGAAACCTGCAGTCCGGCTATTATGAAATTCAGGACGGAGATGAAATTACGTTTCTGGATTACTACACGGTGGCCCAGGTGGCAGAATTTATGGATGTGGTGTTAGATCCCCATATCAATCTGTATGTAAACAATGCCCTGGCAGATCTGGACACGCCTGTTTATGAGAATTTTTCACTGATCTGGAAAATGGAAGAGGAAGAGAGGATGCCGGAAGCAGAGCTGGAAAAGGAGGCTGCAGGATCGGAGCCTGACCCGGAAAAAGCTTCCCCAAAGGAAGAAGATGCAGATCACGAAAAGCAGGCACAGGACGCATCCGAAGAAAAGACGGTAAGGCAGGTTCATGTACTGGTAAACAAAAAACCTGTTGTACTTGACGGAAAATGGAGTTATGTTTATGTAGATGTGTTTGACCAGATCGAGTTTGACAGGACAAGACCCAGAGGAAAGGGGATTGTCACAACCTTAAACGGCAGGCCTGCGCAATATATGGAGCCTATTACAGATGGGGATGTGATCGAGATCTACTGGCAGGAATAGAGCGCGGGCTTAAGAGAAACAGAAACGAGGAGAAAGATGAGACTTTGCAGTATTGCCAGCGGAAGCAGCGGAAACTGTATCTATGTTGGCTCTGATACCACCCATCTTCTGATCGATGTGGGGATCAGCGGAAAACGGACGGAAGCAGGTTTAAAAGTGCTTGACCTGTCCATGAGAGATATTGACGGGATCTTTATCACTCATGAGCATACAGATCATATTGCAGGACTTGGGATTCTTGCAAGAAAGTATGAGGTGCCTATTTATGCCACAAACGGTACCATTGAGGCAATACAAAATGCCTCCGGCATAGGTGAGATCCCCAGGGAACTGTTCTGTCCGGTAAAGGCGGAAGAAAAGGTGACGATAAAGGATCTTGTGTGCAACCCCATGAGGATTTCCCATGACGCCGCAGAACCGGTGGCATACCGGATCTCACACGGAAAGCAGAAGCTTGCGGTGGTCACAGATCTGGGCACTTACAATGATTATACGGTGGAATGCCTGAAAGGGATGGACGCCCTTTTGCTGGAAGCAAACCATGACGTCAATATGCTGCAGGTAGGGCCATATCCCTATCGGTTAAAGCAGAGGATCTTAGGCGACCGGGGGCATCTTTCCAATGAACGTGCAGGGCAGCTCCTTTGCAGTCTTTTGCATGATGGGCTGCAGGCAGTGGTGCTTGGGCATCTCAGCAAGGAAAATAACCTGCCGGAGCTTGCCTATGAGGCGGTACGGGTAGAGGTTACCATGGCGAAAACAGAGTCAGAGCAGAAAGAAGGCCGTTCCTGCGATATGAAGGCTACTGATTTTCCCATGTATGTGGCAGAAAGAGGCCAGGTTTCACCGGTCATCCATATTGCATAAAACGCTCACATAAGAAAACAAAAAGAGGAGAGAGATTATGAACAAAACAATTATTACCGTAGTAGGAAAGGATACCGTTGGGATCATTGCCAGGGTTTGTACCTATCTGGCAGAAAATAAGATCAATATCCTGGATATTTCCCAGACCATTGTACAGGAATATTTTAATATGATGATGATCGTGGATACTAATCAGATGGATAAGCATTTTGGACAGATGGCAGATGAACTGGAAACATTAGGCGGAGAGATCGGCGTGGATATTAAATGCCAAAAGGAAGAGATCTTTGACAAGATGCACAGAATATAATGCCGGAGGAAGAAAAGCATGATCAACTTATTTGAAGTGGTAGAAACCAACGAAATGATCACCAAGGAAAATCTGGATGTGAGAACCATTACCCTTGGGATCAGCCTTTTGGATTGCATTGATTCTGATCTGCAAAGGTTAAATCAAAAGATCTACGATAAAATATATGAGGCGGCAAAGGATCTGGTAAGCACCGGAGAAGAAATATCAAGGGAATTCGGGATCCCCATTGTCAATAAGAGGATTTCCGTTACGCCCATAGCGCTGATCGGAGGCGCAGCCTGCAAAAGTATTGAGGACTTTGCTTCCATTGCAAAGACCTTGGACCGGGTGGCACATCAGGTAGGGGTAAACTTTATCGGCGGCTATTCCGCACTTGTCAGCAAGGGAATGACAAAGGCGGATGAACTTTTAATCAAATCAATTCCCCTGGCCCTTTCACAGACAGAAAGAGTTTGCAGTTCCGTGAACCTGGGCTCTACCAAAACCGGTATTAACATGGACGCTGTGAAGCTGATGGGAAGTATTATCAAGGAAACGGCAGAATATACCAAGGAACAGGATTCCCTGGGCTGTGCCAAGCTTGTGGTATTCTGCAATGCGCCGGATGATAATCCCTTTATGGCAGGAGCGTTCCATGGAGTGACGGAAGCTGACAAGATCATCAATGTAGGTGTCAGCGGTCCAGGGGTTGTAAAGACGGCTCTTAGTAAGGTCAGAGGCCAGAACTTTGAGGTGCTTTGCGAGACCATTAAAAAGACGGCTTTTAAAGTGACCCGTGTAGGCCAGCTTGTTGCACAGGAAGCATCGAAACGCTTGAACGTTCCCTTCGGGATCGTG
This sequence comes from Firmicutes bacterium CAG:534, assembly GCA_000436115.1. Taxonomy (GTDB): domain Bacteria; phylum Bacillota; class Clostridia; order Lachnospirales; family Lachnospiraceae; genus Suilimivivens. The sequence continues at coordinate 15,148 of FR894522.1, forward strand.
GATCTGTCTCTGGCTCCCACGCCGGCCATTGGAGACAGCGTAGCCGATATTTTGTGTGAGATCGGCCTGGAATATGCAGGAGCGCCGGGAACAACCGCAGCGCTGGCTCTTTTAAATGACCAGGTGAAGAAGGGCGGCGTCATGGCCTCCTCTTATGTAGGCGGATTAAGCGGAGCCTTTATTCCGGTCAGTGAGGATCAGGGAATGATTAACGCAGTGGAAGCCGGAGCGCTTACCCTGGAAAAGCTGGAGGCGATGACCTGTGTGTGCTCGGTTGGCCTTGATATGATCGCCATTCCGGGAGAGACAAAGGACACTACCATATCCGGCATTATTGCAGACGAGATGGCCATTGGCATGGTCAATCAGAAAACAACAGCCGTCCGGATTATTCCGGTCATCGGAAAGGGTGTGGGAGAGACTGTTGAGTTTGGCGGCCTTTTGGGATATGCCCCTATCATGCCGGTAAATCCTTTTTCCTGTGACGCATTTATTAACAGAGGGGGAAGAATTCCTGCCCCTATCCATAGCTTTAAAAATTAAAAGTCAAACAGCATAGGTACGAAAGAGAGCCTTTCTGTCAAGGTCATTATGGGAAGATGACTTTGGCGGAAAGGCTTATTTTTGCAGAGGATATTAGTAAAAAATTAAGATTTAACGCCATTGTTTCTTATATCGCTGTATGCTATAGTTTGTATAGAGCTTTTATGAAAGTACAAAATGGGGGAATATACCGGAACGGAGAGAGCATGAAAAAGAATAAAATCGCACTGATGCTGATCGTAGGAGGCGTTCTTGCAGGCCTTGCCGGCTGTGGAAAATCACAGCAGACAACCGGCACTCCTAAGGAAGAAGTGTATGTGCCTGAATATAAGGATTTAGATTTGCAGATAGATTATATCGGAAGGGTAGCAGCGGCCGGAGACACCGTTTATTTTGAAAGCTCTTCTTATGATGAGGAAAATGAAACCTCCACGGATCAGATTTTTGCATATGATTTTCAGAAGGAAGAATTGAAAACGCTGGACTATTCCCTGGATCAGGATGAATCTGTTTATAATATTGCAGCTACGCCGGATGGAAAGCTTGTTGCATTGATCTGCAGAACCACATATGATGAGGATGAAAATGGAGAAGTGACAAATTGGGAAACCGCTTATGAGGTGGATATTCTGTCGGCTGATGGAGCATCTGTAGAAAAGACCATAGATCTTTCCCCCTTCTTGTCGCCGGAACAGTATGTGCAGGAAATGTGTGTAGATACTAAGGGAAATCTGTATATATTTGACGGGGACAGCAAAATTATGGTCCTTGATGGAAATGGAACAAAGCTTTGCGATGTGCAGGTGGATAACTGGATCAATGATATGACGGTGTCTAAGGAAGGAGACGTTTATGTCTCTATTTACGGTGATAACGACATGGAGATCAGAAAGATAGACCTGGCTGCTAAAGGGCTCTCTGAAAAAATAGAAGGGATTGCGGAGGGATACGGAAATATCAGTTTTTATACCGGAACCTCAAAGAGCCTTCTACTTTCCGAGGATGGAAAATTTTTCTCGTATGATCTCGGCTCCGGAAGCAGGGAAGAGCTTTTTAACTGCCTTGAGGTAGATATTAACAGTGACTATGTGCAGGCGGCAGGTGAGCTTGCAGATGGCAGGCTCTGGCTTCTTCTCAATGATTATGACGGATCGGATGAGAAGAACAGCATTTCCATGGTGCTGATAAAAAAGGTGAAGGCATCCGAGGTGACGCCTAAGACCGAAATTACATATGGAGCCATGTGGCTCGACTACAATTTAAAGAAAAATATCATTGACTTCAATAAAAACAGCAAGGACTATCGTATCATAGTAAAAGAGTATGGGAATGATGATTACAGCGCAGCACTTGCACAATTTAACGCTGACCTCACTACGGGTAACTGCCCGGATATTATAGATCTTTCTTCTTTGAATTATAAGCAGTATGCAGAAAAAGGAGCTTTAGAGGATCTTTACCCTTATATGGAAAGCAATTCCATGAAAAAATCCGATTATCTTGAAAACGTACTGAAGGCTTATGAGGTAGACGGAAGGCTTTATGCAGTTATCCCTCAGTTTTCTGTTTCAACGGTTATGGCAAAGGCTGATAAGGTGGGAAAGATTTCCGGCTGGACGCTTTCGGAGATGCTTGATTTTGCAGAGGGGCAGGATGCGGAAAACATTTTTCCTTACGGGGACAGATATAGTATTTTTTACTTCTGCATCTACAATAATATAGATGAGTTCATTGACTGGGAAACAGGAAAATGTTCCTTTGACGGAGGAGACTTTGCCAGAGTGCTTGAATTTGCAGCACGCTTCCCGGAGGAGGATACCGGAGAAAGTGATATGGGCATTTCTGCAAGACTCCGGGCAGACAAGATCCTGCTGATGGAAGATTATGTAAGCTCCGTACAGGAATATCAGATGATGAACGGCCTGTTTGGAGAAGAGGTGTCTTATGTTGGTTATCCAAACCAGGAGCGCCAGGGAAATCTGATCTCTCCTCAGGGAGGCTGCGTGGGGATCTCTGCCAAATCAAAGAATAAAGAGGGCGCCTTTGAATTTGTAAAGAGCCTGCTTTCTGACGAATACCAGAATTCCCTGGTTTCAGAGCACGGAAGCTGGGGCTTCCCGGTGAAAAGATCTGCCCTTGAAAAGCAGTTTGAAATGGATATGACGCCGGAATATACAGAGGATGAAAATGGAGAAAAGATAGAATGTCCCAAGACAACCTGGGGATATGATGACTTTGATATGGAAATTTACGCCGCCACCAGTGATGAGGTAGATGCCATAAGGGCGCTTTTAGAAACCGCAGACCGGGCAACGGGCAATGTGGACGATCAACTGGTCAATATTATTACAGAGGAGACAGAGCCATTCTTTAAGGGGCAGAAGAGCGCTGAGGACACAGCGGCAGTCATTCAGAACAGAATTCAAATTTATGTAAATGAAAACAGGTAACAGCATGAAAAAAAGCAGGAACCAGAGAGAAAAAAGGGGAAGAAGGATCGCAAATCTGTTTCTTCTTCCCAGCTTTGCGGGGGTACTTCTATTTTTTGTACTTCCCTTTTTGATCGTAATTTATTATGCGGTGGTAGATAATCCCATCAGCCATCAATTTGTTTTTCTGGACAACTTTATCAACGTTTTTCATAATGCAGCGTTTCAGCAGGCAGCTAAAAACACCATGACATTTTCATTGTCAGCGGTTCCCCTTGCAGTGGTACTGTCCCTTTTGCTTGCCATGCTGATGGAAAGCAGGATCCCCTGCAAAAGTCAGTTCAGAACCTTCTTTTTAAGCCCTATGATGGTTCCCATTGCGTCTGTGGTACTGATCTGGCAGGTTTTGTTTCATTATAACGGAATGATGAATGAGATCCTGGGACATTTTGGGATCGACAAGATCGACTGGCTGAATTCTGGTTATGCCCAGGTGGTGATCGTTATTTTGTTTTTATGGAAAAACCTGGGATATAACATGATCCTGTTTATGGCAGCTTTAAGCAGTATTCCCAAGGACATATTGGAGGTGGCGGTATTGGAAAGCGCAACGCCGTTTCAGATCTTCTGGCATATCAAACTGCGCTATATGTCATCGACCATCCTTTTTGTGACAATTATGTCTCTCATAAATTCTTTTAAGGTGTTCCGGGAAATCTATCTGTTAAAGGGAGATTATCCTTATGATACCATGTATATGCTGCAGCACTTTATGAACAACACCTTTGGAAAGCTGGATTACCAGAAGATGTCGGCAGCCGCCATTATGATGGCCATTGTTATGGTGTTTATTATCGGTCTTTTGTTTTTGACGGAGAACTATTTCGGAAAGGACGTGGAGGGCTGATGAAACAGGAAAAGCAAAAAATGCGTTCGGAGCTTTCTCTGGAGAGATGGCATAAGCGGGTAAAGAGAAAAAAGAAATTAAAATATACGAGGCAGATGTTCCATCTGACCATAGCCACCATGATTGCTGGATGCTTTGCCGTATTGTTCCTGATGCCCATTGTCCTTACGATCACAAATTCCTTTATGTCGGCGTCAGAGATCTCGGCCAATTACGGACAGGTATTTGCAACAACGGACACGGGAGGAAAGGTTTATATTTCACAGAGGGTGAACCTGAAATTTATCCCTGACATGGTATCCTTCAGCCAATATGTGACTGTTTTGTTTAAGAGTCCGGAATATCTTTTAAAGTTCTGGAATTCTGTGATCCTTGTGGTGCCCATTGTGCTGTTCCAGCTATTGGTAGCGGCAGGAGCATCCTTTGGCTTTACCAGGTATCGGGGAAGGGTGAAGGAGATCATTTTTTTCCTTTATATCATTTTGATGCTGATGCCCTATCAGGTAACCCTGGTGCCAAACTATCTGGTTTCGGAATGGCTTCATATTCTGGATACCAACTGGGCCATCTGGCTTCCGGGAATTTTTTCTCCTTTTGCGGTTTATCTTCTGACAAAGTACATGAGGAGGATCCCGTTGTCTGTTATGGAGGCCGCTCAGATTGATGGAGCAGGAGAATGGCAGATCTTCCGAAAGATCTGCATGCCCCTTTGTAAGGGAGCCATGTGCTCCATTGCGATCCTGATTTTTATTGATTACTGGAATATGGTGGAGCAGCCACTGATCCTGTTGTCGGATCCGGAAAAGCATCCGCTGTCCGTTTTCCTGTCAAAGATTAATTCCGGTGAGATCGGACTGGCCTTTGCAGTGGCAACGATCTACATGGTACCGCCTATTTTGGTGTTTTTATATGGAGAAGATTATCTGGTAGAAGGAATTACCTACCAGGGAGGAATAAAGGGATAAAGGGAAGGAAAAGAAGCAATGAACGAGAAGGAAACCAAAAAGAAAAGGGAATGGGTCAAAAACGCAGCGATCGTCTTTTTGTCGATCATGCTGGTCCTGACCTTTTTTTCCAATACGATTATGAACTATTCCCTGCCAGAGGTGGCAACCCAGTATGTACAGAGGGGGACCATCACGGCAAAGGTCAGAGGAACAGGCAATGTGGAAGCGGCTGATCCCTATAATGTTATGGTAAAGGAATCAAGGGTGATCTCCAGTGTGGCAGTAAAGCAGGGAGATACCGTAGAAAAGGATCAGGTTCTTTATTACCTTGAGGATGCGGAAAGCGATGAGCTTACCAAGGCCAAGGATGAACTTGAGGAGCTGGAATTAAATTACATGAAGGGGCTGTTTGGAGCGAATGTGTCTCCTGAAATTATTTCCAAGGTGGCAAACGGAAATGTGGACAGCTTTTCTGCCCTTCAGGCCAAAGTAACCGATATGCAGAACCGTCTGGATGCGGCCCAGGCCCGAGTGAAGGAATGCCAGGATAACCTGGATAAGCTGAACCTACAGAGTACTACAAGCAGCAATGATGCCACGGTCAATACCATCCCCTACGAAAATGAAGTCACACAGTCAACCACCAATCTGGAAAATGCACAGACGGCTGAAAGCAACGCCCAGCAGGAGTTTGAAAACGAAAAGGCAAGGCAGCTTGCAGCGCTGAATAATCAGATAGCGGAGAAGCAAAAGTATATTTCTGATCTGGAAACATTGGTCAAAAATGTTGAAAGTGTAGCTGGAAGTGTTTCTGGAAGTACAGGCGGATCTACTGGCAGTGGTGGAACATCAGGCACAACTACTACATCAGGTGGAATAGATATATACATTAATCAACGTGAAGCGGCTAAAAAAATTATGCAAGATAAGCTTAATGATATTTTAACTGCCACAAATAAGGCTGGTAACAATTTTTCAACTATAGGCCAAGCTGAAAATTGGATTAATGGAGATGAAGGGCGAAAGAGTGATTATAAAACTCTTTTACAAGATTATTATGCTGCAAAGTCCCAATATGAAATCGCTGTTAAGCAGGCGGAGGAAATGGCAAAAAATTTTTCGGATTATGGCAGTAAAACCGGTGAATTGGCAAATGAGAAGAAGGAGCTTGCCGATCTGCAGGCTGCCGTTACGGCACTGACGGCCGTAACCTATCAGTCCGGCGAGGGAGTGCAGAATGCCAAGAACCGTTTAAATCAGGCAACACAGAACCTGACAGAGATCAAAAATGCAAACAGCCAGGCAAGCGTGGCATGGCAGAACAAAATTGCCAACGCAGAAGCAGCTTTAAAGGCTGCGCAGGCCGTATATGATATGCTGAAGGAGGAGCAGACGCAGCTCAGCGCGGACATTAATGCAGAGCTGGATCTATCCAAAGCAAGCAAGGATATTAAGGACAAAAAGGAAGAGATTGCAAAGCTGGAAGAAAAGTCGATGGGAGCGGCAGTTACAGCTCCTGTAGCCGGAACGGTCTCAAGTCTTGCCTATGTGGCAGGAGAGACTACCAAGCCGGAGGAGGCCGCTGCAGTGATCCTGCCGGAAGGAAAGGGCTTTAGTCTTTCGTTCTCTGTAACAAATGAACAGGCCAAGAAGGTACAGGTGGGAGATGTGGCAGAGCTTCAGAACTCCTGGTACTATGATGATGCGCAGGTGATCCTTACGGCCATTAAGCCGGATACTGAGGATCCCGGCAAGAAAAAGCTTCTGGTCTTTAGCGTGACGGGAGCCAGCATCCAGAACGGACAGGCGCTTAGTGTGTCCGTAGGACAAAGAAGTGCGGAATATGATCTGGTAGTGCCTAACAGCGCCATCAGGGAGGATAATAATGGTAAGTTTGTACTGATCGTGGAATCCAAGAGCAGTCCCCTTGGAAACCGTTATATTGCTACCCGGGTAGATGTGCAGGTACAGGCTTCTGATGATAACAATACGGCGATCACAGCGCCCCTTACGGGATATGAATATGTGATCACTACATCCAACAAACCTGTAGAAGCAGGAAAACAGGTGAGACTGAATGAGTCATAATTTGAAACTATTTTTAAAAAATCTGACGCCCCGGCAGCTCCTTCTATCCTGTATTACCATTGCATCGCTGCTTTTGTATCTGATCCTTTCTTTCTGGATCGGCGGCAGGATCAAAAGCCTGTCGGATCAGCAGGCCGCGGCAAGATGGGACAGCTCAGGGGGAAGCGCGCAGATCAGCTGCTATTTTACAAAGGATGTAGAGGCAGATGATTTTATGATCGGCAGCTTTGAACGGCAGTTAGAGACCATGCTTATGGAGGTGCTGCCGGAGGAAGCTTATTCCGGCGAAAATGGGAAACGGCTGATCTTGGATGCCTACAGTTCCCTGGGCACCATTACCATAACCTCTGAAAGCGGAAAGCTGGAAACCAATGCTGTGGGAGTGGGAGGAGACTTTTTTTACTTCCATCCCTACCGGCTGGTGTCAGGAGCCTATCTTACCGGCGAGGATCTGATGAGCGACGGGGTGGTACTGGATGAGGACGCTGCCTGGCAGCTTTTTGGTTCAAGCGATATTGCGGGACAGAGCGTTATGATCGGGGAAACGCCTCATCATGTAGCAGGCGTGATCGAAAGACCTGATGACAGGCTTTCAAGGAAAGCCGGGCTGAATAAATCTATTGTTTTTGTTTCCAACGAAACGCTTTCGCAGTATGGAACAAGCGATGGAATCGGAACCTATGAGCTGATCGCTCCTAATCCGGTAAAAAGCTTTGTTTATTCTGCGGTAAAGGAAAAGCTTGGACCGAAGGAAGAACAGATGCTGGTGGTGGAGAATTCCTCCCGTTATGGGTTTGAAGCGATCCTTGGGGTAATTCTGGACTTTGGAACCAGATCTATGCAGGACTATGCGATCCGTTACCCCTACTGGGAGAACGTGGCAAGGGGCAATGAGGATATTGCAGCCCTTGTGCTTGTCCTTCGCATTATTCTACTGCTGATCCCTGCGGGAATATTGATTCCGGCACTGATCATAAAATGGAAACACAGAACCTTTACCATGAAAGATCTGGGAAATGCCTTGGTGGAAAAGAAGGATCAAATGCTTAAGCGTGCAAGGGGAGAAAAGGATAAATGGAAGCACTTTTAAGTGCGGAGAAAGGAAGATGAGAATGAAAAAAAGAGTTGTACAAATTCTGGGAGCATTTGTGCTGGTGGCGGCTGTCCTTTCAGGCTGTGGGAAACAGCAAAGCAATGGAGAAGGAGGCAGCACGAAGAATTCCGACAGTAAAAATTATGTTTATTCCTGCGAGATCCTTCCGATCAATCAGGAAGCTCCGGCTCTTGGCCAGATGATAAAGGTGGGAGACACCATTTATGGTTATGGCTATAACTGGTCGGATGATTATGCAAACGCTACCCTTGATTTTTATGAGATCAAGGAAGATGGAAGTATGGGAAATACTTTCTCTTTTGAGGAACCGAATGGAACGAGCTACAGCAATATCTGTGCAGATGATGCGGGAAATCTTTTCTGTATCAAAAACGTATATGGAAGCAGCCAGGGAGAGGGCATTGTAGGAGACAGCACAGCAGAAGCGGAAGGAGAAACCCTGGAAGAGGATTATTATGACGATTATTATCTGGCAGGGCTTTCCTTAAATGGAGAAGAAACCTTTTCCGTGAAGCTGAATGATGTGCCGGAGCTTCAGGAGTTAGAGCAGCAGGAAGGCTATTTCAGCGTTTACGGAATGTTTGCGGCGAAGGACAGTTTGTATGTTTCCTGTATGGGAAAATATGTGAAATTTGATAAGGAAGGAAATTGCCAGGGATTTCTGACATCCGGCAGCAATGAGGAGGAATTTGACGGAGCCTATATGGTGACTCTGCAGAACGGAACCGTTGTGGCTGAAACGTATAAGGATGACGGAGTTTATCTTTCACAGGTGGATTTAGAGGCCGGAACCATGCAGGAGGGATCGAAACTGCCGGGAAGCTCTTACGGATATTCTCTTTATCCGGGAATTGGCTATGACCTGTATCTTGCAGACGGCAATGGAGTATACGGATACAATTTAGGACAGGAGGATAAAACAAAGCTTTTTGACTTTGTGGCCTCGGATCTTGGGTGCTACGGGCTTGGAAATTTGCTTGCATTAAGTGAAACACAGTTTCTTGCCACCTATTCAGACAGCGAGGTGGACTCTGTGATTGCAAAATTTACCAAGGTTCCGCCGGAAGAAGTAAAGGATAAGCAGGTGATCACTCTTGCCATGGCCTTTTCTGACTGGCAGGTGCGTACAGAAGTGATCAAGTTCAATAAAAACAGCGATACCTATCGGATCGAGCTTCAGGACTATTCGGCTTATGCAACGGATGAAGACTACAGGGCGGGGCTGACCAAGCTGAATGCCGATCTGGCATCCGGAAAGGTTCCGGATATTCTGCTTTTAGACAGCGGCATGCCCGTGGAAAGCTATCAGAATAAAGGTCTTTTTGAGGATCTAAAGCCCTTTATCGAAAAAGATGAGGAGTTGGAGCTTGACAATTTTATGCCCAATATCATTGAAGCCTTTTCTTCCGGTGGAAAGCTTTATTCTATCGTTCCGGGCTACAGCATCCAGACCCTTGCGGTAAAGACCGCTGATGTGGGGAATGCAACAAGCTGGACTGTTGAGGAGGCACAAAAGGTTCTGGCATCAAAGCCCGAGGGAACCCAGTTCCTTGCAGAGACAACAAGGGATCAGATGCTGAATTACTGCATCAATATGGCAGGCAGTCAGTTTGTGGATCAGGAAAGCGGTAAGTGCAGCTTCAGCAGCGATGAATTTATCAATCTTCTGGAGTTTGTCAAGACCTTCCCTGAAAAGTATGACGATCAGGATTTTGATGAGGACTATTATAACAATTACGACAGTATGTGGAGACAGGGAAAGGTGCTTGCTTACTCTGCTTATCTGGGGGATTTCGGCAGCTTTAACCGCCTGAAAAAGGGAACCTTCGGGGAAGACATTACGCTGATCGGATTTCCGGCCAACGGGGAAAACGGTTCTGTGATCATGCCCAGCATACGCTTTGCAATGTCTTCAAAATCGGCAAACAAGGATGCGGCATGGCAGTTTATCAGAACCTTTTTGATGGAGGACTACCAGAAGGATATGGGATATCTGCCCATCAGCATTTCCCAGATGGAGAAAATGGCGCAGGAAGCTACACAGAAACCATATTATATGGATGAGAACGGAAACAAAGTGGAATATGATGACACCTGGTATATTGGTGATACGGAGATCACGATCTCTCCTATGACCGAGCAGGAGACAAAGGACTATATGGCATTTTTACAAAGCTGTAATAAGGTCTATATGGAAGACGAAGCCCTTTTGCAGATCGTGCAGGAGGAGGCAGCTCCTTTCTTTGCGGGACAGAAGAGTGCAAGAGATGTGGCAGGGATCATCCAGAGCAGGGCGCAGCTTTATGTAAATGAAACAAGATAGCCGATAGGCGTAAAATATTTGCAACATCCCGTTTGAATATGCTATAATGAAATGAACAAAAGCAAAGCGCCAGTGTACGGGGGAAAAGGATGGAAAAAAGACCAAGATCAGGGAGCTTGTTTTACCATTTGCTTGTGATGAGCATTGTACCGATCATCTTGTTGACTGTGGTGATCACCTGTTTTAGTGCGACCAGATTTGCAACTTCTATGGATCGGGAGGTTCAGAACGGAATGCGTGATCTATGCAATACGATTTTACTGATGTATGATCGGGAGCATCCGGGAGCTTTTCATGCCATCGAACAGGATGGGGCCATTTATCTCCTGAAGGGAGAGGACTATCAGTTGAACGGGGATTTTTCCATCATTGATTCTGTCAAAGAAAAAACAAATATGGATATTACCATTTTTTATGGGGATACCAGAGTGGTAACAACCATTATGGATGATAACGGCAGACGCGCCGTAGGAACCAGGGCAAATGCAAAGGTTGCCAAGGATGTGCTGGAAAACAAGCGGGCAACCTTTTATGCCAATGCGCTCATTGAAGGACAGAAATTTTTTGCCTATTATGTTCCTTTGAAGGCAGAAGACGGAACCTGCATTGGGATGATCTTTGTGGGAAAGCCGTCAGAGGAAGTGGATAAGCTGGTATGGAAGTCCGTAAGCCCGCTTTTTATTGTGGCGGTTATTGTAATGATCATAACCGGCTGGGTTACCATATGCTTTGCAAGAAAGCTGTTATTTACCGTTCATGAGATCAGGCATTTTTTGGAGGAGGTTTCAGGGGGCAACCTGCATGCAAGACTGGATCCTGCGGTACTGAGAAGGACTGACGAGCTGGGAGAAATGGGACGCCATGCGGTGGGAATGCAAAAAGCGCTCCGCAGTCTGGTGGAGACAGATATCCTGACCGGGCTGAACAACCGGAGAAGCGGAGAAAAGCTGCTTTCCCAGGCACAAAAAAGCAGCATCAAGCAGGGCGTTGCTTTTCATGTGGCGATCGGAGACATTGATGATTTTAAGCATGTAAATGATAACTATGGCCATGGGTGTGGGGATGTTGTATTAAAGGAAATATCCAAGTTAATGAAGGAAAGCATGCTTGGCAAGGGCTTTGCGGCCAGATGGGGCGGCGAGGAGTTTCTGCTTGTGTTTAAGGGCATGGATCTGGATGCGGCATCTGATGTGCTTTCAGGCTTCCTTGGGGAGGTACGCAAAAAGGAAATCCTCTTTAACGATCAGATCGTGAAGGTAACGATGACCTTTGGAATTGTAACAGGGGATGCAGAGAGACTGGAGCGTATTGTAAGCGAAGCGGATAAGAAGCTTTACTATGGCAAGAACAATGGAAAGAACCAGATTGTAAAGTAGATATAGAAACAAAAAATAGAATGAAAGACAAACATAAATCACAGCACCCAGAGCCGGAAAGGCGCTGGGTGCTGTTTTTCCTATAATGAAAATCCAAAATATGCTACGGCGTTCCGATAGGAAATATCCTTTACCAGATCGGAAAGGATCTGTTCATCATCTGCAAATTCCCCGTTTTCTACCAGCGTTCCGATATACTCACAAAGGATCCGGCGGAAATATTCATGGCGGGTATAAGACAGAAAGCTTCTGGAATCTGTCAGCATGCCCACAAAGCCGGAAAGGTTGCCGAGACTTGCAAGGGAGCGAAGATGGGCTTCCATGCCGGGCCTGTGATCGTTAAACCACCAGGCGCTGCCGTGCTGGAGCTTGGAAACGGCCTGACTGTTCTGGAAACAGCCCATAATGGTTTCAATGGCTGCATTGTCATTGGGGCTTAGACTGTAAAGAATGGTCTTAGGAAGCTCGTCCGTGCATTCTAAGGCGTTTAGGAAATCCGCAAGTTCTCCGGCAGGAGCCTGATCCCCAATACAGTCATAGCCTGTATCAGCGCCAATAGCCTGAAATAACCTGGTATTGTTATTGCGCTTTACTCCGTAATGAAGCTGCATCACCCAGCCTCTTCTGGCATATTCCCGGCCAAGGAAGAGAAGCAGCATGGTCTTAAACCGCAGGATTTCTTCCTGGGAAAGAGCAGCTCCGCTAAGGCGCTTTTTCAAAATTATATCGGCCTGCTGCTCGGTTGCAGGAGCATACATGACATAATCAAGGCCGTGGTCAGAAACCACACAGCCCATAGAGTCAAAAAAGTCAAGACGAACCTTCAGCGCCTTACAGAGAGCAGGAAAGCTGTTGATCTCTATATGGGAAACAGAGGAAAGCTGTTCCATGTAAGCTGCAAAATCCGGCTTCTCAATGGCAATGCTCCGGTCAGGGCGCCATGCGGGAAGAACCTGAACGGAAAAGCTCTGATCCTCTGCGATCGCTTTGTGATAACAAAGAGAATCAATGGGGTCATCGGTAGTACAGATCAGCGTTACGTTGGATTTACGGATCAGGCCTCTGGCGCTCATATCCTTTTCTGCAAGCTTTTTGTTGCAAAGCTCCCATACCTCGGAAGCAGTGTTTTGGCTTAGAGGCTTGTGATAGTTAAAGTATCTTTGAAGCTCCAGGTGGCTCCAGTGATATAAGGGATTTCCAATGGCCTTTCCGAGAACCTCTGCCCATTTAAAGAACTTGTCCCTGTCAGAAGCATTGCCGGTGATGTAGGCCTCGTCAACTCCGCAGGAACGCATAAAGCGCCATTTGTAGTGATCCCCTCCGAGCCATACCTGAGTGATGTTTTCAAAACGTCTGTCTGTGGCAATTTCCTCCGGGCTGATGTGACAATGATAGTCTAAAACAGGCATTGTCTCCGCATAAGAATGAAAGAGCCTTTGAGCCGTTTCGGTGGATAAAAGAAAATTTTCATCCATAAAAGCTTTCATGATTGTTGTAACCTCCTCCTGATGGTAACCTTGAAGCCTGATGCTTTAAGGCTACGGATAGGTTTATTATATCGGGTTTATAATTTGATGGCAAGAAAAGGGAAAAAAGAAAATTAATCTATGCAGATAGGGGAACAGCAATACTCATTTAAAATGGGGGAGCCTGTTTTAAGAGCAAGAACGCCCTGATAAAGGGACGCATAACGAACCTCTGCCTGAAAGAAAGCAAGATCTTCTCCGGAAAGCAGATCCCTGGCAGCTGCCATTTTGGAAAGCAGCGGAATGGAGCTGTTTGCCTTTATTGCAGACAAAAGCGGCGCAGCGCTCTTGCGAAAGCCCAGAAGTCTTGCGTACGGAACCGGAAGCTTACGGGAGGAATAGGGCTCCAGGAAGCAGGAGGGTGTTTTGATGCCTAACAGAATATGAAGAAGCGTGCGGCTGATCCTGGTATAGGTAAGATCCTTTGATTTGAGCTGCGTGCAAAAGGCCTCATAGCCCTGATAGGAGCATAGATTTTTGCTGATCTTGTCAGATAAGGAGCTGCTGCAGTCCAGAAAATCAGAATAACCGTTGTCGGCTTCCTTAAGAAGCTGATAGTAAAGAAGCGCTGAAAAATCATCCTCAAAAAGATAAGCCCTGTTTTTGACAGCGGCGCAAAGAAGCGCAAAGGCTTCCTCTGGCATCTGCTGATGCAGGGGCAGTAAAAAGTCAGGATTTTTTACTGCATTTCCGGCAGCCTCCCGGGACAAAAAAGCCCTGATGGAACTGGCAGAGGAAAAGTCCTCCGGGCCGGGCTGCAGGGAGAGATCATGGTATCCATTTCCCTTACGGGCGATGGTAAAGGGCCTGATCTGGCTGCGAGAAGCGAAAAGCGCCTTACAGTATTCCACGCCCAGGATATTGTTGGGGGACACAAGCAGATCCTGCAGATCCCCGGAAAGCGAAGAAAAGCTCTGGGTTCTGGCCGCAGGATAAGAAAGTCCTTTTTTTAAAAGCTGCGTCAGATCTGCAGGCTCCCTGGAAAGCAGGAGCTCTGCAGCCTTTGTGAGAGAAGAAAGATCTCCTGATTCACTGCCGAAGGAAAGCAGGTCCACAACGCCCAGCTGACTCATAAGGGTAACAGCACCCTGGGCAAAATATTCAGCGCTTGCAGCTGCATAAAGCGTGGGCAGCTCAATCACGGCGTCAGCGCCGCAAAGAAGTGCCATTCTGGTACGGGTATATTTATCTAAAAGGGCGGGAGCGCCCCTTTGTACAAAGTCTCCGCTCATGAAAGTAATCACATAGTCGGCGCCGGTGTCTTTTTTGGTCTGCTCGATCTGATAGGCGTGGCCGTTATGAAGAGGGTTATATTCGGCAATGATGGCTGCAACTTCCATGGGAGCTCCTTTTTTGCTTGTTTTCTGTCCTCAATGTACCATACTTTCAGGCTGCCTGCAATGAATTGTATCGAATTTAGCACTTGTTACAAGCGGGGGATTGAGCTATAATTTTTTTGTTAGGATTTTTTGGAAATTTGGGGGCCGAAAGGAGAAGAAAAATGTCGTATATTGATGTGATTAAGGAAAAAGCAAGAATGGATCGCAAGACCATCGTTTTGCCGGAAACCACTGACAAAAGAACACTGATTGCTGCTTCCAAAATCATCAAGGAGGGGATAGCGGACATCATCATGATCGGTGATGAAGAGAAGATCATGGATGGCGCCAACTGGCTGGAGATCGAGCTTGACGGAGTGACCATTGTGAACCCTCATACCTGTGAAAAATTAGATGAGTATGTCAATCTTCTGTATGAAACCAGGAAAAATAAAGGAATGACGCCGGAAAAGGCAAGGGAGATCCTTTTAACGGATAATCTGACCTTTGGCGTTGTGATGGTAAAAGCAAATGATGCGGACGGAATGGTGGCAGGAGCCTGTCATGCAACTGCAGAGACCTTAAGACCTGCACTGCAGATCCTCAAAACAGCGCCTGGTGTGAAACTGGTATCCGGGTTTTTCCTGATCTGTGTTCCGGGGTGTGAATATGGAAAGGACGGAACCTTCCTGTTTGCGGACTGCGGTCTGAACCAGGATCCCACAGCAGAGGAGCTGGCAGCGATTGCGGATTCCTCTGCAAAGAGCTTTCAGTCTCTTGTAGGCGCAAAGCCGATCATTGCCATGCTTTCTCATTCTACCAAGGGAAGCGCAAAGCATCCGCTGGTGGACAAGGTGGTAGAGGCCACCAAGATCGCTCACGAAAAGTATCCACACCTGACGCTGGACGGGGAGTGACGCTGGACGGGGAGCTGCAGGCAGATGCAGCGTTGGTTCCCCAGGTTGCCAAATCCAAGGCGCCGGGCAGTGAAGTGGCAGGCAAGGCAAATGTGCTGATCTTCCCCAATCTGGACTGCGGCAACATCGGATATAAGCTGGTGCAGAGATTAGGGGGCGCAGAGGCGTACGGCCCTATGCTTCAGGGAATTGCAAGACCGGTCAATGACCTTTCCAGAGGCTGCTCCTGGGAAGATATTGTGGGTGTTGTTGCACTGACAGCAGTGCAGGCGCAGTTATCATAGGAGGAAACGGCTGTGAATATATTAGTGATCAACTGTGGAAGCTCGTCTTTAAAGTTTCAGATGATCGACGCTGAAACAGAAAAGCTGATTGCCAAGGGGCTTTGCGAGAGGATCGGCATCGAGGGAAGTCAGATGACCTATACGCCCACAGGAGGCGAAAAACAAAAACAGGCCGCTCCCATGCCGGATCATAAGGCAGCTATCAAGCTTGTGCTGGAAGCTTTAACGGATCCTTCTTTTGGGGCGATCAAGGACTTAAAGGAAATCGGCGCAGTGGGCCACAGGATTGTACATGGAGGAGAAAAGTTTGCAGCCTCCACCCTGATTGATGAGAATGTGTTAGAAGCGATCAGGGAATGCAATGATCTGGCACCCTTACATAATCCTGCCAATCTGATTGGGATTGAAGCGTGCCAGGCTCTGATGCCGGGAGTTCCCATGGCAGCCGTATTTGATACGGCCTTTCATCAGACCATGCCGGAGGAGGCTTATCTTTATGGAATTCCTTATCATTACTACGAGAATTACAAGATCAGAAGATATGGCTTTCATGGAACCAGTCACTCCTATGTTTCCAGGGAAGCGGCCAAGCTCCTTGGAAGGCCTTATGATGAGCTGAAGCTGATCGTATGCCACCTGGGAAATGGAGCCAGCGTATCAGCAGTAAAAAACGGAAGGTGCGTGGACACCTCCATGGGGCTTACCCCCTTAGAGGGATTGATCATGGGAACCAGAAGCGGAGACTTGGATCCCGCCATTATTGAGTTTTTGTGTAACCGTGAAAAGAAAGAGGTTCATGAGATCTTAAACGTCTTAAATAAAGAGTCCGGCGTGCTTGGACTTTCTGGCGGCTTTTCTTCCGATTTCAGAGATCTGGAGGACGCTTATCAGGAGGGACAGGAAAATGCAGTCAGAACCATGAAGGCATTTGCTTACCGGGTAGTGAAATATATCGGAGCCTATACGGCGGCAATGAATGGTGTGGATGCAATCTGCTTTACTGCCGGGCTTGGCGAAAACAGTCCGTTTATCAGGAATATGATCTGTGAGTACCTGGGGTATCTTGGGATTGCCCTGGATCAGGAAGCCAATGGGAAAAGAGGAGAAAACATACTGATCTCCACACCGGATTCCAGAACCAAGGTGCTTGTGATCCCGACCAATGAGGAACTGGCCATTGCCAGAGAGACATATGCCCTGGTAAAATAATTTCTTCTATAAGTATTGACAAACAATACGACCATCGTTATAATTGGTTGAGTGTGCAATTAGATTGCAGATCATAGGAGTCTGATATGTTATTGAATCTGACTGATGTATTTACATCCGAGGGAAAAGACAGAAGAGAAAGCCTCTTGTTTGAACCCGAAGCAGTCTCTTACATGGGAGAGGAGTACGACATCTTGGAAAAGAGTCTGATCCAGTTAACCCTTTCCAATGTTGGGACAGGCAAGGTTCTGGTGGATGGAAAGCTTACGCTTTGTCTGGATATGCCCTGCGACAGATGCCTGAAAAGCGTGAAAGTTCCGCTTAATGTGAACTTTATGCAGGAGGTGTATGCACCGGATGCGTTACCGCAGGAAGAGCAGGATGCCCAGAGCTTTGTGGAGGGGTATGAGCTGGATGTAGAGGCTCTTGTGAAAAGCGAAATCTTAGTCAATATGCCGGTAAAGGTATTGTGCAAGCCGGATTGCAAAGGAATTTGCAAGGTGTGCGGGCATGATCTGAATGAAGGGGAGTGTGGATGCGATACATTCGTTCCTGACCCGAGAATGGCGGCTATTAAAGATATCTTTAATGCGAATAAGGAGGTGTAACGATGTCTATTTGCCCTAAGAATAAAACTTCAAAAGCCAGAAGAGATAAGAGAAGAGCTAACTGGAAAATGAGCGCTCCCACTCTCGTAAAGTGCAGCAAGTGCGGCGCACTGATGGCTCCTCACAGAGTATGCAAGAAGTGTGGTTCTTACAATAAGAAAGAAATCATCTCTGTAGAGTAAGCAATCTCAAAATGTATGAACGTGACAAGGGTCACAGCGGTAAGCTGCGGCCCTTGTTTTTTGTTTTCCGGAAACTTTCTGCCTCTCCTTGGATTAATGGAAAGATATGCTTGATTTTTATAGGGTGGTTTAGTATAGTAAAGTAGGAATTTGATTGGAGGGTATGAAATGGCAGAATATGTTAAGGTAGCTGTTGATGCAATGGGAGGCGACAATGCCCCTTATGAGATCGTAAAGGGCGGGATCGAAGCCGTAAATGAAAACAGCCATGTTAAGGTTTTCTTTACAGGCCCGGAAGAATTAATAAACAGTGAACTTGCAAAATATACCTATCATAAAGAACAGGTGGAGGTTGTAAATGCAACTGAGGTGATCGGAATGGCGGAGCCTCCGGTTATGGCGATCCGAAAGAAGAAGGACTCTTCCCTGGTAAAGGCGCTGAACCTTGTAAAGGAAGGAACCTGTGATGCTTACGTTTCCGCAGGAAGCACAGGGGCAACCTTAGTAGGCGGCCAGGTAATCGTAGGAAGATTAAAAGGGGTGGAAAGACCACCGCTTGCACCGCTTATTCCAACAGCCACAGGCTGCGCACTTCTGATCGACTGTGGAGCCAATGTGGATGCAAGACCCTCTCATCTGGTTCAGTTTGCAAAAATGGGTTCCGTGTACATGGAAAGCGTCATGGGGATTAAAAACCCAAGAGTTGCGATCGTCAATATCGGCGCAGAGGAAGAAAAGGGAAATGCCCTTGTAAAGGAAACTTTTCCTCTTTTGAAGAACTGTCCTGATATTCATTTCATTGGAAGTGTGGAAGCCAGGGATATTCCGGCAGGCGCAGCGGATGTAGTTGTGTGTGAAGCCTTTGTAGGTAATGTGATCCTGAAAATGTATGAGGGCGTAGGAGGCATTCTGATCAAAAAGGTGAAAGAGGGTATGATGACTTCTTTAAGAAGCAAGATCGGCGCACTTCTTGTAAAGCCCGCACTGAAACAGACCCTTAAGGCCTTTGATCTGGAGCAGTACGGCGGAGCGCCCATGCTGGGATTAAAAGGACTTGTTGTAAAGACTCACGGAAGTTCCAAAGCAGTTGAAATTAAGAATTCTGTTTTACAGTGTATTACCTTCACGGAACAGAATATTAATCAAAAAATACAAGAAAAAATCTCAATGGAAGAGAACTAGAAAGGAAGTCAAAAATGGAATTTGAAAAATTAAAGAAAATCATTGCTGACGTTTTAAACGTTGATCCGGAGGAGATCACAATGGAAACCACATTTGTAGACGATTTGGGAGCCGATTCCTTGGATGTTTTTCAGATTATCATGGGAATTGAGGAAGTGTTTGATATAGAGGTTCCTGCGGAGGAAGCAGAAAAGATTACAAATGTGGAAGAAGCAGTTGCCATGATTAAGAGTGCAATCAACTAAAAGCCCGGTTACGGGCTTTTTTGTGATGCAGAGTATCATAAGGATCGTGAAAAAGAATGACGAATAATCAGCCTAAAATAGCAGAATTACAAAAGAAGATCGGCTATGAGTTTCACAAAAAGGAGCTGCTTAAGCAGGCGCTTACGCACAGCTCCTTTGCGAACGAACAAAAGATCAATAAGTTTAAAAATTATGAAAGACTGGAGTTTTTGGGAGATGCTGTGCTGGAACTTTTATCCAGTAAATTTTTCTTTGAAACCTATCCGGAAATGTCCGAGGGAGAGATGACAAGGCTGCGTTCTTCAATGGTATGTGAGCCGGCGCTTGCTTTTTGTGCCAGGGACATTTCGCTGGGAGATTATATTCTCCTTGGCAAAGGGGAGGAAGCCACCGGGGGACGCCTTCGGGATTCCATTACCTCTGATGTGATGGAGGCTGTGATCGGAGCCATCTATCTGGATGGAGGCATCGAACATGCGGATCAGTTTATCAAAAAGTTTATTCTTTCTGATCTGGAGAATAAACAGCTCTTTTATGACAGCAAGACCATCCTTCAGGAGCAGGTGCAGAAGGTGGGCCAGACGCTGAGCTATGAGCTTGTGGAGGAAAGCGGGCCGGAGCATGATAAGCTCTTTACCGTAGAAGCCAGAATTGATGGACAGACTGTGGGCAGAGGACAGGGACGTAACAAGAAGTCTGCCCAGCAGCAGGCCGCCTATCAGGTGCTGCTTGCGAGAAAACAGGAAAAGTAGGTGTTATATGTACTTAAAAAGTATTGAGATCCATGGATTTAAATCCTTTGCCAATAAAATCGTGTTTAAATTTCATAATGGGATCACGGGGATCGTGGGCCCTAACGGAAGCGGTAAGAGCAATGTTGCAGATGCTGTCCGCTGGGTTTTGGGAGAGCAAAGGATCAAGCAGCTCCGTGGCGCTTCCATGCAGGATGTTATTTTTGCCGGAACCGAAATGAGAAAACCGCTGGGCTATGCCTATGTGGCGATCACTCTGGATAACTCCGATCATCAGCTTGCTACCAGCTATGATGAGGTTACGGTGGCCAGAAGGATTTACCGTTCCGGTGAAAGCGAGTATCTTTTAAACGGTACGCCTTGCAGACTGAAGGATGTGAACGAACTGTTTTATGATACCGGTATCGGTAAGGAAGGCTATTCCATTATCGGACAGGGACAGATCGATAAGATCCTGAGCGGAAAGCCGGAGGAGAGAAGAGAGCTTTTTGACGAAGCGGCAGGAATTGTAAAATTCAAAAAAAGAAAGATTGCCGCACAGAAAAAATTAGAGGATGAAAAGCAAAATCTGGTCCGAGTCAATGATATTCTGTCGGAGCTGGAAAAACAGATCGGCCCTTTGGAAAAGCAATCCGAAAAGGCAAAGGTTTACCTGAAAAAGAGGGAAGAGCTGAAAACGCTGGATGTAAATATGTTCCTTTTGGAAAACGAAAGGCTGCAAAGAGAGCTGCAGGACGTCCAGGGGAAATTTGAGATTGCAAGCGATGATCTTTCCAAAACCTCCGAACAGTACGAAAAGACCAAAGAAGAATATGAACAGATAGAAAGCACCATAGCCCAGCTTGACGAGGAGATCGAGGCTGCCAGGGAAACACTGACAGATACCGGTATGCTCCGGGGAAAGTTAGAAGGGCAGATCAATGTGCTGAAGGAACAGATCCGTTCAGCCAGAAGCAATGAGGAGCATTTCCGGTCACGGAAGGAAGCTGTGCAGAAGGAAATGGATGCAAAGCTTCTGGACAAGGAAAAGATCCTTGGCGAAAAAGAGGTAATTGATAACAAGGTTGCAGAGATCGAACAGAGCAGAAATGAGGCAAGAGAAAAGCTGCTTGCCATTCAGTCAAGGATCGAAGAACTGAATAACCAGATCGAAAGCGGCAAAAATACCATTATTGACGCACTGAATTCCAGAGCAACCATTAAATCCAAGATCGGCCGTTATGATACCATGACAGAGCAGATCAATATCCGCAAGGCTGAACTGACCTCAAGGATCCTCAGGATCAAGTCAAACGAAGCGGAACAGGAAGCGGAGCTTGCAAGGCTGAACGAGGAGTTTGAGCAGATCAACGGGCAGATCAGGGATCTGACCGCCTCGAAGGAGAGCAAGGAAGAGAAGCTTGCTCTTATGAGGGAAACACTGGCGGAAAAGGATAAGCAGCTCCGTGACACCCAGGTAAACTATCATCAGGAGAAATCCAGACTTGAGGCGCTTGTGAACCTGACGGAACGCTATGACGGCTACGGCGGCAGTGTAAAAAAGGTCATGGAATGCAAGGACAGGGAAAAGGGCATTATCGGTGTTGTAGCTGATATTATCAAGGTGGAGCCCAAATATGAAACCGCCATTGAAACGGCGCTTGGCGGTAATATCCAGAATATTGTCACAGATGACGAGGAAACCGCCAAAAGAATGATCGGCTTTTTAAAGCAGACAAAAGCAGGACGCGCAACCTTTCTGCCCCTTACCAGCATCACCCATCCTCAGGAGTTTAAAAACCCGGAGGCCCTGAAAGAAAAAGGCGTGCTCGGAATGGCTGACGAGCTGGTTTCCATTGCGGATAAATACCGCAATGTTGCCAAGGCCATGCTGGGCAGGATCGTGGTTGTGGATCATGTTGACAATGCAGTAAAGATCGCCAGAAAGTTTGATTACGGGATCCGGATGGTAACCCTGGAAGGAGAACTTTTGGTACCCGGCGGAGCCATCAGCGGCGGCGCGTTTAAGAATAACAGTAATCTCTTGGGAAGAAGACGCGAGATCGAGGAGCTGGAAGGAAAGGTAAAAAAATACCTGAAGGATGTGGACAGGCTCTTAAACGAGATCGAGCAGACCAAGGAAGAACGAAATAAGCTGAGACTTTCCCTTGAAGAGGATAAAGCAGCCCTTCAGAGAAAGTTTATCGAACAAAATACGGCAAGACTGAATGTGATCAAGGCAAATGAGCGCAAGCAGGAAGCCATGGAAGGCTCTACAGAGCTGAAAAATGAAGAGCGTGAAATCGAAAACCAGATCAGGGAGATAAACCAGAGCAAGGATGAGATCCAGCAGGAGTTAGAGGATTCCGTTCAAAAAGAAAAACAGGTAGAAGAGCAGATCGGCCTGCTCCAGAAAGAACTGGAAGAAAAGAGAACAGAGGAATCCGAACAGTCCGCTCATGTTTCCGGCTGGGATCTGGAAGTGGAAAAGATGCTTCAAAAGCAGGAATTCCAGCAGCAGAATGTAGATCGTATCGACGGAGAGATCGCAAGATACGAAGCCGAGCTTGCCGAGATTTTAGAGGGCATTGTAAAGAGTGGTGAGGATACGCAGAACAAGCAGGAGCAGATCACACAGATCGAAGAAACTATTACCGCATCCCATACAACGCAAAGCGATGCAGAAAAGAAGCTGAAAGAGGATGTGGAGAAAAAAGAACAGCTGTCCGCAAAGCAAAAGAATTTCTTTGCAGACAGAGAGGCTCTTGCAGACAGAATGAATGCACTGGATAAGGAAGTGTTCCGTCTGAATTCCCAGAAGGAAAAATTCCAGGATGCACTGGAAGGCCAGATCAACTATATGTGGGATGAGTATGAGATCACCCTGTCGGATGCCTCGACGCTCCGAAACGAAGAGATGACAGATCTGCCCGGAATGAAGAGGGAGATCACGGCCTTAAAGGATCAGATCAAAAAGCTGGGGGATGTCAATGTCAATGCCATTGAAGATTATAAAAATCTGATGGAGCGTTATGAGTTCCTGAAAACCCAGCATGATGATCTTGTAGAAGCGGAAAAGACGCTGGAAGGGATTATTACAGAGCTTGACAGCGCCATGCGCAAACAGTTCCATGAAAAATTTGCAGAGATCGGCAGGGAATTTGACAAGGTATTCCGTGAGCTTTTCGGAGGCGGTAAGGGAACCCTGGAGCTGATGGAGGACGAAGACATTTTGGAAGCAGGCATCCGGGTGATCGCACAGCCGCCCGGCAAAAAGCTTCAGAATATGATGCAGCTTTCCGGTGGGGAAAAGGCGCTTACGGCGATCGCTCTTTTGTTTGCCATCCAGAACTTAAAGCCCTCCCCGTTCTGCCTTTTGGATGAGATTGAAGCGGCGCTGGATGAAAACAATGTTGCCCGTTTTGCAAAGTACTTACATAAGCTTACAAAGAGCACCCAGTTTATTGTGATCACACACAGGCGCGGCACCATGGAAAAAGCAGACAGACTCTATGGTATCACCATGCAGGAAAAGGGCGTTTCCACTCTGGTAAGTGTAAATCTGATCGATAAGGAGTTAGAGGATTAATGGCAGGTTTTTTTAGCAAGCTGCGTGAAGGCTTGACCAAGACAAGAGACAATATCGTAAGCGGGATCGACTCGGTATTTAGCGGTTTTTCTTCCATTGATGAGGAATTTTATGAGGAACTGGAAGAGATCCTGATCATGGGGGATATTGGCGTAAACGCTACCCGGGATATTCTGGAACGGCTCAAAAAGCAGGTGAAGGAAAACCACATCAAAGAGCCGACAGCCTGCAAGGAGCTTCTCATTGAAAGCATCAAGGAGCAGATGAAAGTAGGGGAGGCCGACTACGAATTTGAACAGGAAAAATCGGTGGTGCTTGTGATCGGCGTCAACGGCGTGGGAAAAACTACCTCTGTGGGTAAGCTGGCAGGACTTTATAGGTCCCAGGGCAAAAAGGTTTTGATCGCTGCTGCGGATACTTACCGGGCAGCTGCCTGCGAACAGCTTACAGAGTGGGCAAACCGGGCAGGAGCTGATCTGATCACGGGAGCCCAGGGGGCAGACCCTTCCAGCGTGATTTTTGATGCGGTAAGTGCGGCTAAGGCCAGAAATGTGGATGTGCTTTTGTGCGATACCGCAGGAAGGCTTCACAACAAAAAGAATTTAATGGAAGAGCTGAAAAAGATGAACCGGATCATTGACCGGGAGTTCCCGGACGCCTACCGGGAAAATCTGATCGTTCTGGATGGAACAACGGGGCAGAACGCCTTAAATCAGGCCCGTGAGTTTGGAGAAACGGCGCAGCTTACAGGGATCATCTTAACGAAAATGGACGGAACCAGCAAAGGTGGGATCGCTATTGCCATCCAGTCAGAGCTTGGGATCCCGGTAAAATATATCGGAGTGGGTGAAAAGCTGGACGATCTTCAGCGGTTTGATGCAGAGGAATTTGTAAATGCATTGTTTGATGTAGAAAAAGAGGATGAAGAGTGATGGATGATAAAATGCTGACACTGGAAAAGTTTGAAGAAGCATCAGAAGTGGTAAAAAGGGTTACCCAGGAAACCAAGCTGATCTACAGCGACTTTTACAGCACGCAAACTGGAAATAAGGTTTATTTAAAGCCGGAAAACATGCAGCTTACAGGAGCCTATAAGCTCCGGGGAGCTTATTATAAATTAAGCACCTTAACCGAGGAGGAAAGGCAGAAGGGACTGATCACGGCTTCCGCAGGAAACCATGCCCAGGGAGTTGCTTATGCGGCAAAGGCCTATGGAGCCAAGGCAGTTATCGTAATGCCTACCACCACCCCTCTGATCAAGGTCAACAGGACAAAGGGATACGGAGCCGAGGTGGTTCTGCATGGAGATGTATATGACGAGGCCTGTGAGCATGCTTATGAGCTTGCAAGGGAAAAGGGCTATACCT
The DNA here is from genome assembly GCA_000436115.1 of Firmicutes bacterium CAG:534. GTDB lineage: Bacteria > Bacillota > Clostridia > Lachnospirales > Lachnospiraceae > Suilimivivens. The sequence goes on from FR894522.1 coordinate 40,034, forward strand.
TTATCCATCCCTTTGACGATAAAGCAGTTGCAACAGGACAGGGAACCATTGCCATGGAGATTTTTAAAGAGCTTCCACTGGTGGATGTGATCCTGGTTCCGGTGGGCGGCGGCGGCCTGGCAACCGGCGTGTCTACCCTGGCAAAGCTGTTAAATCCCAAGATCAAGGTGATCGGCGTGGAACCGGAAGGGGCAAGCTGTCTTCAGGCATCCCTGAAAGAGGGGAAGGTAGTAACCTTAGATAAAGTAAATACCATTGCAGACGGTACGGCTGTCAAAACGCCGGGGACGCAGATCTTCCCGTATCTTATGAAAAATCTGGATGACATTATTACAGTCCCAGACAAGGAGCTTGTGGTGGCATTCCTTGACATGGTAGAAAATCATAAAATGGTAGTGGAAAACTCCGGCCTGCTTACGGTGGCCGCCTTAAAGCATCTGGATTTTAAAAACAAAAAGGTGGTATCGATTTTAAGCGGCGGCAATATGGATGTGATCACCATGTCCAGTGTGGTTCAGCAGGGACTTTTGATGAGAGACAGAATCTTTACGGTTTCCGTGCTGCTTCCGGATAAACCGGGAGAATTAAGCCATGTTGCTGATGTGATCGCAAAGCAGAACGGAAATGTGATTAAGCTGGAGCATAACCAGTTTGTTTCCATTAACAGAAACGCTGCCGTAGAACTTCGGATTACACTGGAGGCCTTTGGAACAGAGCACAAAAACCAGATCATAAATGCCCTTGAGGAAAACGGATATAAGCCGAAACTTGTAAGAGCCAGTATCTAGCTGCGGGGACAGAATATTTTAACAGGAAAAAGCCGCATACTATGGTGTGCGGCTTTTTTGTTTCAGGGACAGCAAAGCCAAGGAAAAGGCTGTGATATGCAAAATGGAAAGGAGAATGGATGAAAGACTTTTTAAAGAAATACTTACAGATTACTTTTGGAGCGCTTTTGTTTGGCGCAGGGATCAGCCTGTTTATTGACCCGAATAATTTTGCGCCGGGAGGGGTGTCGGGACTTGCCATTATCTTAAACAGACTTTTGCCTGTGGAAACGGGAACGCTCTTTTTCCTGATCAATTTGCCGATCCTTGTCCTTGGATGGAAAAAGTTCGGCACAGGTTTTACCCTTACCACACTGTATGCGATCCTGCTGGTTTCTGTTTTCTCCAATTATTTTAAGCATTTTTCTCCAGCAACCACCCAGCCGATTTTAGCTGCTTTTTTTGGAGGAGGAGTGACAGCTCTTGGAATGGGGCTTGTTCTTAGAACGGGAGGAACCACAGGAGGCACGGATGTGATTGTAAAATGCCTGCGGCAAAAGAAACCTTATTTGAAATCCGGTACCTTTTTCTTAATGATTGATGCAGTGGTGATCGGTATTGGAGGCCTTGTATTTGGAAATGTTGACACGGTTCTTTACAGTGTGCTTTCTGCCATGGTGACCTCCTATATTCTGGATCTGGTGCTTTACGGAAGAGATGAGGCAAAGCTTATTTATATCATCAGTGATGCGCAGGAGGTGATTACAAAACGGATCCTGACAGAGCTTAATATCGGGATCACCCATCTTTCCGGAAGCGGCGGCTATGGCAAGGACAAAAAGCAGGTGATCCTGTGTGTGGTCAAGCGGCCGGTAAGCGCCCGGGTAGAGGAGATCGTAAAGGAGGAGGATGACAGAGCCTTTATGATCATTACCAGGGCTTCTGAAATCTACGGAGAGGGCTACAAAAGCTATTTCGGGGAGAAGATCTGAGAAAAAATGCATAAATCTGGAAAAAGGGTACAGTTGAAAAAAGCCCCTGATAATGATACAATTTGAAAAAAGATCCTGAAAGATTAGGGAAGGAAAACAAATGGCAGATACAGGAAGAAGAAGCAGGAGAAAACAGAGGATCAGTTTGATCACCAATATTATTTTTTGCCTGATCACGCTTTCCGCTTTGACGGGCTGCATTGTGCTGGTGCTTCAGAATTATGGGCTTAAAAATAAAGCCCAGGAGGCAATGAGCCAGCTCAGTGCATATGAAGAGCGGGACGCCAAATATATTTATACCCAGACAGATGTAGACAGCTTTGTAAGCGAGGCATCAGAAACCGCAAATGAAGAAGGAAAGCGGGAGATCTTAAATGAGGTGAAAAGCCAGATGAGCAGTGGAAGCAGCGCTTCCGAACTGCTGCGGGGCCTCTTCCCGGAGGATGTGGTGGTGTATGCCGATGGACAGTATTCCTTTTTTCCCATATCAGAAACCCTCAAAAAGCATGATTATGTTTATGACAATTTTATCCTGAAGGATGACCAGGAGGTTGTCTATGTGGACGATACGGATCAGGTGCTCTCCAGAAAAGGGATTGACGTTTCCAAACACCAGGGAAAAATTAACTGGAAAAAGGTAGCTTCAGACGGAGTAGAATACGCCTTTATAAGGGCCGGTTACCGGGGAAGCTCGGAAGGCACGCTGGTGGAGGATGAGACCTTTCAGGCAAACATAAAAGGCGCAGCTGAAAATGGAATTGATGTGGGGATTTATTTTTATACCCAGGCGATGACAGAAGCGGAGGCAGTGGAAGAAGCCCAGTTTGTGCTGGAACTGATCAAGGATTATGAGGTGCAGTATCCGGTCGTCCTGGATCTGGAGGAGGTGGAAAGCGATACGGCAAGAACCGCCTCCATGACAAGAGAGGAATATACAAGAGCAGCCCTTGCGTTTCTGGATACCATCAAAAATGCAGGCTATACGCCTATGATCTATGGAAATCTGAAAACCTTTATGATCATGCTGGATTTAAAGGAACTGGAAGAGTATGATAAGTGGTTTGCTTACTATAATGAACCGGTTTACTTTCCTTACGAGTTCACCATCTGGCAGTATACCTCCAAGGGAAAGGTGAATGGAATTGATGGCAACGTTGATCTGAATGTGGGAATGAAAGTGTATGGAGAATGAGAAGGAAACAGAAGCGTTTTATCAGGACTCCGTTAAGACAGGATACCTGACAGAGCGGTTCAGGCTGTTCCATCTAAAGGACAGAGAGCCAAGGGAATATGAATATCATTATCATGATTTTCATAAGCTGATCTGGTTTGTTTCCGGGCGGGTGGAATATCACATTGAAGGAAAAATCTATAAGCTGGAGCCCTATGACATTCTCCTTGTCAATAAAGGGGAGATCCATAAGCCTTTTGTAGATCCGGGCGAAACCTATGAGCGGTATGTGTTTTACATTTCCACAGACTTTCTGGAGGAGCATTCCGAAGAAAAGAGCGACTTAGAGCAATGCTTTCATATGGCAAGAAAGCAGGGAAATGTAATCAGGCTCTGGCCTGAGGAGAGCAGAATGCTGTTTGAAACGGTAAAGCTTCTGGAACAGGTCATGCAGGAGGAGGCCTATGGGCGGGAAATGTACTGCAGGATCCTGTTTTTGAAGTTCCTCATTGAGTTAAACAGAGCCTGCATTCAAAGCCCGGAGGTTTTTCATAAGACGGCAAGATACGATCAGAAGATCGTGGAAATGATCCATTATATTAACGAAAATCTAGCAAAGGATCTGAGCATTGAGGCCCTGGCCGGAAGATTTTATCTGAGCAAGTATCACATGATGCGCAAGTTCAAGGAGGAAACAGGCTATTCCATGCACCAGTATATTCTGGAAAAGAGGATTCTGGCAGCAAGGAAAAAGCTTCTGCAGGGAACGCCCGCTACCATTGCCAGCGTAGAATGCGGGTTCCGGGATTATTCCACCTTCAGCAGGGCTTACAAGAAACAGCTTGGATACCTGCCGTCGGAAAGTGATGCGGAAAATTTCTGATAACTGTCAAGGAAAAACACTTGACAGCTATTTTGGTTTATAGTATGATCTCATAGGTGATTGCAAATGGAAAGAATCGTAGAGCAGGGTCTTTTATATGATTTTTATGGGGAACTGCTCACAGAACATCAAAAGAAAATATACGAAGATGTGGTCTATAACGATCTTTCGCTGGCAGAGATCGCACAGGAAAACGGAATTTCCAGACAGGGCGTGCATGATTTGAAAAGACGGTGCGACCGCCTTTTACAGGAATACGAGGATAAGCTGCATCTGGTAGAACGCTTTATGCGGATAAGAGATCAGATCAAAGAATTAGGAGAGCTTACCAGACAGACGGAAATGACCCGGGAGGAACTGCAGGCTGCAGTGACCGCCTTGTCCAATCAGATATTAGAGGAGCTTTAACACATGGCATTTGAGAGCCTGACGGACAAACTTCAAAATGTGTTTAAAAATCTGCGAAGCAAGGGAAGACTGACTGAGGAGGATGTAAAGACAGCCCTTAGGGAAGTAAAGCTTGCACTTCTGGAAGCAGACGTAAATTTTAAGGTTGTAAAGCAGTTTATAAAGGCAGTGGAAGAGCGGGCCGTAGGCGCAGATGTGATGAACGGCCTTAATCCGGGACAGATGGTGATCAAGATCGTTCATGAGGAAATGATCTCGCTCATGGGCTCGGAGACAACCGAAATAAAGATGCAGCCGGGAAAGGCCATTACCACCATTATGATGTGCGGTCTTCAGGGTGCAGGTAAAACCACCACCACAGCCAAAATTGCAGGAAAGCTGAAGCAAAAAGGGAAAAAGCCTCTGTTAGTTGCCTGCGATGTATACAGACCGGCGGCAATCAAGCAGTTACAGATCAACGGAGAAAAACAGCAGGTAGATGTGTTTTCCATGGGGGAGAACCACAGCCCTGTTGATATTGCAAAGGCAGCCATTGAGCATGCAAAAAAGAACGGCCATAATGTTGTGATACTGGATACCGCAGGCCGACTTCATATAGATGAAGACATGATGAGTGAGCTGATCCAGATCAAATCCCAGGTAGAGGTGCATCAGAGCCTTCTGGTAGTAGATGCCATGACCGGACAGGATGCTGTTACGGTAGCCAAGGAATTTGACGATAAGATCGGTATTGACGGAGTGATCCTTTCCAAAATGGATGGAGATACCAGAGGCGGTGCCGCATTATCCGTAAAGGCAGTAACCGGAAAGCCGATCCTGTATGTAGGTATGGGAGAGAAGCTTTCTGACCTGGAACAGTTTTATCCGGACAGAATGGCAAGCCGTATACTGGGAATGGGAGATGTGCTTTCCCTGATTGAAAAAGCACAGGAGAACATTGATATTGATGAAGCGAAGGGGAAGGAAATGGCTTCCCGCATGAAGAAAGGCAAGTTTGATTTTAACGACTACCTGGAAAGCATGAAGCAGATGAAATCAATGGGCGGTATCGGAAGCATTCTGGGAATGCTGGGAATGGGAAAACAGATGGGAAATCTGGAAGGTATGGTGGATGAAAAGCAGCTTGCCAGAACAGAAGCCATCATCCTGAGCATGACCCCTAAGGAGCGTGAAAATCCCAAGCTTTTAAACTTAAGCCGAAAGGGAAGGATCGCAAAGGGAGCAGGTGTGGATATTGCCGTAGTAAACCGCTTTGTAAAGCAGTTTGAACAGAGCCAGAAAATGATGAAGCAGATGCCCGGAATGTTTGGGGGCAAAAGAGGCAGAGGCGGCTTTGGCGGTATGAAATTCCCTTTTTAAAACCATGTTGAAATGAGAAATCCGTTCCAGAGGAACAAGATTTCTATTCAAAATATAACAAAAATACGGAGGTGAAAAAAATGGCAGTAAAAATCAGATTAAGAAGAATGGGACAGAAGAAGGCTCCTTTCTATAGAATCGTTGTTTCAGATTCCAGATCTCCCAGAGATGGAAGATTTATCGAGGAAATCGGAACCTATGATCCCAACACAGACCCCAGTACCTTTAAGGTAAATGAGGAACTGGCTAAGAAGTGGCTTGCAAACGGCGCACAGCCCACAGAAGTTGTCAGCAAGATTTTCAAGCAGGCAGGCATTGAGAAGTAATTGTGGCTGACGGCTCGAAGTAATTGTGGCTGACGGCTCGTTTGGAGGTGTACGATGAAGGAATTAGTAGAAGTAATTGCAAAGGCACTTGTTGAGCATCCTGATGAGGTCGTTGTAACTCAGAAGGAAGAAGGGAAACATATTACCCTTGAGCTTCATGTTGCTGCATCCGACATGGGAAAAGTGATCGGAAAGCAGGGAAGAATTGCAAAGGCGATCCGCTCTGTTGTAAAGGCAGCATCATCTAAGGATAACCAGAGAGTAGACGTGGAAATCGTCTAGGACAGGTTCATGCAAAGGGATGCCGGGCGGCTTTTTGCTGCATCAGCATCCCTTTTTTGCGGCTGTAAGGAGGAAAATGGAAGCATTACTGAAGGTAGGCATCATTACACAGACACACGGCATCAAAGGGGAAGTAAAGGTCTTTCCCACAACGGATGACGCGGCAAGATTTAAGAAGCTGAAAGAAGTTATTCTGGACAACGGAAAAGAAAAAAGAAAGATCGGGATCGAGAACGTAAAGTTTTTTAAACAGTATGTGATCCTTAAATTTAAAGGAATAGATAATATAAACGATGTGCTGGCTTATAAGGGAAGCAGCCTGATGGTCACAAGGGAAAATGCCGTTAAGCTGAATAAGGATGAGTATTTTATTGCGGATCTTATCGGACTTCATGTAAGCGATGACGAGAATAAGCTGGAAGGAAAACTTGTGGATGTGCTCGAGACAGGGGCAAATGATGTTTATGTGATTGCTCTTTCGGATGGGAGAGAACTGCTGCTGCCTGCGATCAGGGAGTGCGTTTTATCAGTAGATCTGCAGGCGCAGGAAATGAAGATCCATGTCCTTGAGGGACTTTTGGACGAACACAAGAACTGAAAGGAATATAGGCGGCAGATGAATTTTCATGTGATGACATTATTTCCGGAAATGATAAGAAGCGGCATGGATACCAGCATTATCGGAAG
>FR894522.1:46964-78351 GCA_000436115.1 Firmicutes bacterium CAG:534
GTTAATATCAGAGATTATACCCTTGACAAGCATAAGAAGGTAGATGATTATCCCTACGGCGGAGGGGCGGGCATGCTTATGCAGGCTCAGCCGGTATATGACTGCTACCATGCGATCGTACAGAGGATTGCAGAAAGCGGAAGAAAGGGTCAGAAGGCCAGAGTAATCTATGTGACGCCCCAGGGAAAAACCTTTCAGCAGCAAATGGCAAAGGAATTTGCCAGGGAGGAAGACCTGATTTTTCTTTGCGGCCACTATGAAGGGATTGACGAAAGAGTCTTAGAGCAGATCGTGACGGATTATGTATCCATAGGAGATTATGTCCTGACGGGAGGAGAGCTTCCGGCCATGGTTATGATGGACGCCATATCCAGAATGGTTCCGGGAGTGCTTAGCAATGAGCAGTCAGGGGAAACAGAAAGCTTCAGCAATGATCTTCTGGAATATCCGCAGTATTCCAGACCGGAAATATGGATGGAAAAGCAGGTGCCTGCAGTGCTGCTTTCGGGAGATCATGAAAAGGTGGATGAATGGAGGCTGGAACAGTCCCTGGAAAGAACAAGAAGGCTTAGACCTGACCTGTATGAAAAGTGGGCTGCGGCGAATCAGGAGTATTTTATTAAGAAGAAAAAAAGAGAGGAGCGGGCAAGAAAAAACGCGCTCCGAAAGCTGAAAAAGAAAGAAAATAACACTTGCAATCACTAGAAGAATGTGATAAATTATTAATGTTGTGAATTGTGATGGTCCTCTGTTACGGTATGTATTAAGAACATCTATAGGAAGAAAGGAAAAGGAAAATGAACGAGATCATTAAGAGCATTGAAGATGCACAGCTTAAGGAAGTTGCAGAATTTAACGTAGGCGATACCGTAAAGGTATACGGTAAGATCAAGGAAGGAAACCGTGAAAGAATCCAGGTCTTTGAAGGAACCGTTTTAAAGAGACAGGGAACCGGCGCAAGAGCAACCTTTACCGTAAGAAAGGCTTCTAACGGCGTAGGCGTAGAAAAGACTTGGCCTTTATATTCTCCTAACGTAGAGAAGATCGAAGTGGTTCGCAAGGGTAAAGTCAGAAGAGCGAAGCTGAACTACTTAAGAAGCCGTGTTGGTAAGAAGGCTAAAGTAAAAGAAGTTGTAAAATAAATCTGAGATTTTGGTGCGGGCTTTTTAAGCCCGCATTTTTTTCTCCTTTTTTTATGAAATAAAATATGATAGAATAAGAAAGTATGGAAAGGAATGAGACCGGATGGCGAAGCACAAGGGCTTAACTTTTTATGAGAAAAAGAAAAAAATAAGCAAGGAAATGATTCATGAGATCGCCGCTGAAGTTTTTTATTGCATTGCGGCTGTCCTGCTTGCCTTTGTGATCGTTTTTTTGGTGGGAATGAAGATCAGTGTGATCGGCGTTTCCATGGAGCCGTCCCTTCAAAACGGCCAGGAGGTTTTGGTCAACCGGTTTATCTATAAGCTGTTTTCTCCAAGGAGAGGGGATGTGGTGGTTTTCCTTCCTAACGGAAATAAAAATTCTTATTATTACCTGAAAAGGATCATTGGCCTGCCGGGAGAAAAAATCCAGATCATAGGCGGTTATGTGTATGTAAATGGAGAACTTCTGGAGGAAGAGGAATTTTACGATAAAATCGCAGATGCCGGAATTGCGGAAAATGAGATCACACTGGGCAGCGATGAATACTTTGTTTTAGGTGACAATAGAAATAACAGCGAGGACAGCCGTTCCGGCAATATCGGCGCTGTGAAAAAAGGCGACATTGCCGGGAAAGCATGGTTTTATATGGGAGGAGCCGAGGAGAAGCTTGGCTTTGTAAAATAACCCGCAGCCACGGCAGAATGAGAGGAATTATGAATTATCAGTGGTATCCGGGACATATGACGAAGGCCAGGAGAATGATGCAGGAGAATATCTCCCTGGTGGATCTTGTAATAGAACTGGTAGATGCCCGCATTCCTATGAGCAGCAGAAATCCAGATATTGATGAGCTTGGAAAGAATAAGGCAAGGATCATTCTTTTAAATAAAGCGGATCTTGCAGACCCTTCCGTAAATGCCAGATGGATGGATTATTTTAAGGAAAAAGGATTTTTTGCACTGGAGATCAACTCAAGGACAGGAGCCGGCGTGCGTAATATTCAGTCCCTGGTGCTGGAAGCCTGTAAGGAAAAGATAGAAAGAGATAAGCGCAGGGGGATTAAAAACAGGCCCATAAGGGCAATGGTAGCAGGAATTCCCAATGTGGGAAAGTCCACCTTTATCAATGCCCTGGCGGGAAAAGCCTGTGCAAAGACCGGAAATAAACCGGGAGTTACCAAGGGAAAGCAGTGGATCCGCCTGAATAAAAGCCTGGAGCTTTTGGATACTCCGGGGATTTTGTGGCCTAAGTTTGAGGATCAGATGGTGGGAGAAAAGCTGGCTTTGATCGGTTCAATCAATGATGAGATCCTTCATGCGGATGAACTGGCAGTAACGCTGCTTGGCTATTTGAAGAGGAAATATCCTCCTTTGCTTGCAGAGCGCTATCCTGTAGCAGAGATAGAGGATCCTTACAGAATGCTGGAAGAGGCGGCGCTTGCAAGAAAATGCCTCGGTAAGGGAGGAGAACCTGATGTGATGAGGGCAGCCGGTATGATCATGGAAGAATTCAGAAGTGGAAAGATCGGCAGGATTACGTTAGAGGATCCGGAGGAGTGGAAGTGAATAAGAGATTAAAGGATATTTTAAGTACAAGTTTATATTTGCTGGCGGTTCTTGTTATGACCTTTCTGGTGGTCACCTATGTAGGACAGAGAACAATGGTCATTGGAAGTTCTATGGAGCCTATGCTCAGTGATGGAGATAATCTGATCGTGGACAAAATCTCCTACCGTTTTCATGACCCGCAGCGTTTTGACATTATTGTATTTCCTTTCCGGTATGCTGAAAAAACCTACTACATTAAGAGGATCATCGGTCTGCCCGGGGAAACCGTTTATATTGACGAAGAGGGAACCATTTTTATTGATGGTGCGCCGCTGGAAGAAAACTATGGCAAGGAAGTGATTGCAGATCCAGGCAGGGCGTATGAGCCGATTACCCTGGGAGAAGACGAATATTTTGTTCTGGGGGATAACCGCAATAACAGCTCTGACAGCAGAGATCCCGTGGTAGGAAATATTCACCGGGAGGAGTTTGTGGGGAAAGCCTGGATGAGGATCTGGCCTTTTTCCAAAATGGGAATGATCAAGCATCAGTAAACGAAGAAAGCGTTTGCAGAATGAGGAAAAGAAAATGGAACAAAAGATCGGTGAAATCAGGGAAATTTTGCAGGCAGCCAGCGTAGACGAGCTGCCTGCTTTTATCGCTGCCCATGAAAAAGATGAAAGAGCCGGTGTACAGGCTCTTATAAACAAAGCGAAAAAAAGGCGTCTGGATTATGAAAAGGAGCTTTTGCGCACAGAAAAAATGAAGGAATATGAGCGGAAATATGCTTCCTTTTCTTATATCTGCGGAATAGACGAGGTGGGAAGAGGCCCTCTTGCAGGCCCTGTTGTAGCGGGAGCCGTGATTCTGCCAAGAGACTGCCGGATTTTATACCTAAATGATTCCAAGCAGCTCTCCGAAAAAAAGAGAGAAGAGCTTTATGAGGTGATTATGGAAAATGCGGTTTCCACAGGACTTGGCTTTGTCTCGCCGGAAAGAATTGACGAGATTAATATTTTGCAGGCTACCTATGAAGCCATGCGCCAGGCCATCGGGAAACTGGAGAAAGAGCCGGATCTCTTATTGAATGATGCCGTAACCATCCCTGGTGTGGAGATCAGGCAGGTTCCCATTATCAAGGGAGACGCCAAAAGCGTTTCCATCGCAGCGGCAAGCATCATTGCCAAGGTAACAAGGGACAGGCTGATGGTGCAGTATGATGAGATTTATCCGGAATACGGTTTTGCCTCCAACAAGGGATATGGAGCAGCGGCGCATTTAGAAGCGCTGAAAAAATATGGTCCTACCCCTATCCACCGCAGAAGCTTTCTGAAAAATCTACTGTAATCGTACCTATTGCAGCCTTAGAAGCGGAAGGATGCAAGAACAGGAGAAAACATGAATTTATCTTCTCTGATCGGCCAGATCAACCAAACCTATACAGAAACAGGAATGACAGAGGGAAATGCTGCCTTAGAGCAAAGCCTTCGCAATGGAATGGAGACCATTATGAGCAAAGGCCAGGGGCAGACCGTGGCAGGAGAGGTTTTAAAGCTTCTTGGGGAAGAGGTTCTTTTGTCTATCGGAAAAAATCAGGTTCTGAAAGCGCAGGTAGATGGAGGCATGATGCCTCAGCCTGGCCAGCTTCTTACCTTTCAGATTAAAAACAATAGTGGGAATAAGATTTTGTTATCCCCTCTCTTTGAAAATACCAGCAGTGATCCCAATGTGCTTAAAGCGCTTCGGGAAGCAGGGCTGCCTCAGAACGGGAATATGGCAGGCATGGTTCGGGCTATGATGCAGGAGGGGCTGCCCATAGACAGACAATCCCTGTATCAGATGAACAGACTTATGGGTGCAAATCCGCAGACTCCTGTGGAAACGCTTTCCAGAATGCAGAAGCTGCAGATCCCTGTAACTGCTGAAAATATCCAGCAGTTTGAACACTATCAAAATCTGGAGCATCAGCTCCTTTCCAGTATAACGGATCTTACGGAAGGGTTCGGACAAAGTATCGGACAAATGCTTGGAACACAGGATCCTGAAAAGGGGATTTCCTTTTTTGAAAATATCCTGAAAATCTTTTCGGGACAGGAAAATGCCGGCGGGGAAGAAATAAGCGGCTTTACTGATGGGGATGACCAGACTGTGGTACAGCAAAACGGGGAAAAGAGCGAAAACCAGACGGTACAGGAAAACGGAAAGGAACTTAGGGAAACCTTATCAGAAGGGGAATTGCAAAATCTTTCCAGATCATACAGACAGGCGGGAGCGCCAGCTTCTCTGGTAAAAGAGATTTTAACCGGCAATATCACGGGAAAACAGCTTTTTGAACAGACGCAAGGCCTGCTGACGCAGGAGCAGCTTCCAGAGAAAGAAAAGCTTCTTTCTGTTATGGAGGGCAGGGAATTTAAACAGATTCTGAAAGGAGAGCTGAAGGGGCGGTTTTTACTGGAACCGGAGGAAGTAGGACAGGAGCATAGTGTGGAACGTCTTTACGAACGGATGAATACACAGCTCAGGCAGCTATCCAGAGCCCTTTCTGAGGCGGGGGCAGAAGGAACACCGCTTGCCAAAACAGTTTCCAATCTGTCCGGGAACCTGGAGTTTATGCATCAGCTTAACCAGATGTTTACTTATATCCAGCTTCCCCTTAAGATGCAGAACCAAAATGCAAATGGAGAGCTGTTTGTTTATACCAACAAGAAAAGTCTCGCAAAAAAGGATGGCGCTGTGAGCGCGCTGCTTCACCTGGATATGGAAAACCTGGGCAGTGTGGATGTCCATGTAACTTTACGGGAAGAAAAGGTTTCCACCAAGTTTTATTTGAAGGATGACGCAGCGTTGGATCTGGTAGAGGCTCATATTGACATGCTGAATGAAAGACTGCAAAAAAGAGGATATTTATTTCAGGCCGAGTTTTTACAGTCTCCGGATGAAAAGAATGTGGTTACAGAAATTCTTTCCAAGGGCAGCGGCGTGAAGGTCCTTTCCGGACGTTCCTTTGATGCCAGGGCATAGCCAGTGGAGATAAGATAAATGTGGGAGATGGAAGGATGGAACAGCAAAAAAAAGAAAAGATCAAACAGGCAGTAGCCCTTTCCTATGATCCCAAGGACAATGCACCTACGGTGATCGCCAGCGGAAAGGGAGCTTTAGCGGAAAGAATTATTGAAAAGGCAAAAGAAGCAAATGTACCGCTTCACAGAGATGATAAGCTGGCAGATACTCTGTCCAGGTTAGAGATCGGAGAAATGATCCCTCCGGAGCTTTATGAGGTGGTAGCAGAAATTCTGGTGTTTGTGGATGCCATGGATAAAATAAAGGCAAAGATGGATCGAGCAGATGCAAAATAAAAGAGAAAAAGGTTCAGAATACGAAAGGAAAGCGGCAGCCTATCTGGAACAACAGGGCTTTCAAACGCTTTCCTTTCATTTTAGCTGCAGACAGGGAGAGATCGATCTGATCGGGATAGAGAAGGATGAGCTGGTGTTTGTGGAAGTGAAGTATCGCAGAACTTCTGCAATGGGTTTTCCGGAGGAAGCGGTGGATCAGATAAAGCAGGAACGGATCTGCAGATGCAGCAGTCTGTTTCTTTTGAAACATCCTGAATACAGACATCTGCAGGTGCGCTATGATGTTGTGGCCATCTGCGGAGAGGAGTACCGGTGGTACCGAAATGCCTTCCCTTATACAGTGGGAAGGGGAAAACGCAGCTGGTAACAATATAGATGTAAACAGTGTGACAGGAAGGAAAGAAAGAGAATGGAATGGATACGGAAAAGAAATGGAGAATTGCCCATGCAGGTTAACACCTGCGGAGAGGTCGCATACCTGACGTTTCCTCTGCTGGAAGAGACCGGAATGGTAGATCATCTTTTTTCTACCAGACTTGGCGGAGCCAGCAAGGGAATTTATTCTTCCATGAATTTAAGCTATACAAGAGGGGACTTGAAGGAAGCAGTAGATGAAAATTTTAAAAGGATCGCCGGTATTTTCGGAAAAACGCCGGATCATATCGTATGCTCCAAGCAGACTCATACCACAAATGTGCGGAAGGTAACGCAAAAAGACTGTGGCAAAGGCGTTACCAGGCCCCTGGATTATACGGATGTGGATGGCCTGATTACAAATGAGGAGGGCGTGATCCTTGCCACCTTTTTTGCGGACTGCGTTCCCCTTTATTTTGTGGATGTGAAGCAAAGAGCCATCGGGCTTTCGCATTCCGGCTGGCGGGGAACTGTGCAGAGAATGGGACAAAAGACCCTTCTTGCCATGAAGGAGGCTTATGGAACACAGGCAGAGGATGTGTATGCTGCCATCGGCCCGTCTATCTGCGGGGACTGCTACGAGGTCGGAGAGGAAGTGGCCGAAGCGTTTTATAAGGAATTTGGAGCGGCCGCAGAGGCCATGCTGCGAAAAGGGAAGCGGGAAGGAAAGTACGATCTTGATCTGTGGAAGGCAAATGAAACGGTTCTTCTGGAAAGCGGGATTAAGAGAGAACACCTGGAGATCACAGATCTGTGTACCTGCTGCAACAGGGAGCTTTTGTTTTCCCACAGGGCAAGCAATGGAAAGCGGGGAAATCTGGGCGCATTTATGGAATTAAGAAAGTCTTAACTTTTTCCGTAAGGAACACTTAACATTTATATGGTTTACTTAAACTATCAAAAGGAGCTTACCATGACGAATATTTTAGTATGCGATGACGATAAGGAAATAGTGGATGCCATTGAGATCTATTTAAACCAGGAAGGATTTCAGGTTTTTAAGGCCTATGACGGGGAGCAGGCGATCAAAATGTTAAAGGAGCAGAACGTTCAGCTCCTGATCATTGATATTATGATGCCGAAGCTGGACGGAATCCATGCCACTTTGAAGATCAGGGAGTACAGCAGCATTCCGATCATTTTCCTTTCTGCAAAGTCGGAGGATACAGACAAAATCCTGGGACTGAACATCGGGGCAGACGATTATGTGACCAAGCCCTTCAATCCTTTAGAGCTTGTGGCAAGGGTAAAATCCAATCTCAGAAGATATACACAGCTTGGAAACCTGAATGTTGACAACAATGCCCTTTTCAAAGCAGGAGGCTTGTGCATCAATGATGAGACCAAGGAGGTCACCGTGGATGGCGAAAGCGTAAAGCTGACGCCCATCGAGTATAATATCCTGCTTCTTCTTGTAAAAAATCAGGGAAAGGTCTTTTCCATTGACCAGATTTATGAAAACATCTGGAATGAGGAAGCGATCGGTGCAGATAATACGGTAGCTGTCCATATTCGCCATATCAGGGAAAAAATTGAAATCAACCCAAAGGAGCCAAGGTATTTGAAAGTGGTCTGGGGGGTAGGCTACAAGATTGAAAAACAGTAGGAAAGGTTGATCCGAAATGGAAACGGAAAAAAAGCAAAAGAAAAGAAACAGTACCAGAAAGGGAAATGTTCTGCTGCATATCCTTTTGCATATTTCCCTTGTGGCAGCGGCAGTTCTTGCAGTAGTCGTGCTTGTATGCTCTTATGTCGCAGTGGACACAAAGAAGGGAACCATGCTGTATCGGCTGGATGGAGAGGGAAGCGGAAGCGGCTTTGAGGAATCCGGTGCTTTTGATCAGATCCTGGGAAACAGTATCACGGACATCATCTGCTTTGGAGCGATCAGAGGGCAGATGGAAACAGAGGGTGAGTTTGACACTAAAAAGGTAGTGGATGTGACTGCCTTTGCCGGAAGATACAGCGGTCTTCCGTCGGAATATATTACGGCAGATTATTACCTGGATGATCTGATCAAGTGGTCTCAGAACGGCTTTGAGTATTCTGAGGTTGCCATGACGGCACAGCAGGCAGATCAGTTTCTGCAGCAGAATAACAGGATCACTTATGTGAACTTAAATGCAGGAGTTTATAATGGGGGAACGGTCAGTTATCTGAATTCCGACCTGGAAGGGACAGTGAAAGTAAAAGATGTATCCGGCAACAGCCTTATGGAAGGTGGATCCGGCAGGGAGGACTGCACCGCCACAATCCTTAAAAACCGGTATCATACGGTGGAGGGCAAAAACATTGAAGATTATGTGGCTGACTGGGAGGAATACTATGATCTGTGCAGCCATCTGACCAAGGCGGCAGACGATCTTGCTACGAATTATGAGGAATATCTAAAATATCAGGAACTTTATGGCGCAGGAAAAAGCAATGTGGTTTACTTTATCCGCAAGACCATTGGAGACCAGGTGATCGTTTACACGAATATGAACACGAAAAGCAAAGAGCTTCAGGCGCTGAAAAAGCAGCTTGCAGCTGTCTGCGGAAAGTATGTGTATTATGATCCCGCCGGAATGAAGTATGATACCAATACCAAAATCGAGGAAGCTACCCTCCGCTATGTTCTGAACGGATATGAATACGCTTATCCGGAGGATACCCAGGTAATGATCGGGGTAGACCTTTCCTATCCTGTTAAGGATAATTTTTCCAAGGGGAATGGGGAATTTGAACGGTATGTGCCCAATAGGATCCAGTATGTGGGAGGCGCTGTTTTCTTTGCACTGCTTTATGTACTGCTTATGGTGCTTCTGACAAAACAGGAGGGCGTTGTAGGGCAAAAGGAAACCGGTGAACTTATCATAAGGCTGCATAAGGAGGATCGGATTTTTACAGAGGTAATGATCCTGCTGGCCTGTGGGATCGGAGTGCTCCTTGCAAAGGCAGGAGGTCTTTTGGCAAATGAGATCACAGGGGAGACCAGGGACAGCGTAATTCTTCTTCTGACGGCCTGCGCAGCATTTCTGATCAGCCTATTCATTTCCTTCTTTTATTTCAGCTTTGTGCGGAGATGGAAGGCGGGAACCCTGTGGAAGAACAGTCTTTTAAGAAAGGGCGGTCAAAGGCTGATAAAATGGATCGGAGGGCTTTATGCAAACGGAGGCGCTGTGCTTCGGGTATGGCTTCCCTTTGGAGTGTTTGTCCTGCTTAACGGCCTGTTCCTATCGCTTTTGTTTGGAGACGGAGGGAAAGCGTCAAAGATCTTGATATTCCTGCTTCTGCTTTTGTTTGATGGGATATGCGGCGCCATACTTTATCGGTCAGCGGTTTCCAGGAAAAAGATCCTTTACGGCATCCGCAAGATCAATGAAGGCGATCTGGAGCAGAAGATCGAAGAACAGGGAATGTATGGCGATGATCTGGTGATGGCAAGAGCAGTGAACCACATTGGAGACAGCGTGCGCGCAGCAGTGGAAACCAGTATGAAGGATGAACGGTTGAAGGCAGATCTGATCACCAACGTTTCCCATGACATCAAGACGCCTCTCACCTCCATTATCAATTATGTGGATCTGATCAAGAGAGAGAATATAAGCGATCCCAAAATACGGGAATACATTGAGGTGCTTGACACAAAGAGCCAGAGGCTCAAACAGCTTACGGATGATCTGGTGGAAGCCTCCAAGATCTCCTCAGGGAACATTGTCCTGCAATGGGAAAAGATCAATCTTGTGGAGCTTTTAAATCAGACCATAGGAGAGTTTTCCGAGAAGTTTGGGGAAAAGGCGCTGATCCCTGTACTCAGAACGCCTCAGAATGTGATCTGCATCCTGGCAGACAGCAGGCGGATCTGGCGGGTGGTTGAGAACTTGTTTAACAACATCTGCAAATATGCCCTTGAGGGAACCAGGGTTTATATAGACCTGGAGCTTTTGGCAGATGACCAAAAGGAGCAGTATGTCAGACTTTCTATCAAAAATATTTCTGAGAAGCCTTTGAAGGTTCAGGCAAGTGAACTGACGGAGCGGTTTATAAGAGGGGATGAATCCAGGACAACAGAAGGAAGCGGACTGGGACTTTCCATTGCCAAGAACCTGACGGAAATCCAGAAGGGAAAATTTGAGATCGCAGTAGACGGGGATCTGTTTAAGGTGAACCTGACCTTCCCACTGCTGACAGAAATCAAATAGACAAATTGTAACGGTAGTTTTCTATAAAAAAGAGTCGGCACAATAAGGTGCCGGCTCTTTTACTACATAAGAAAATTTAAAACTGAATATCCTCATCCCGGTTATTGTACTTGGCCAGGATCTCATGGATCTTTTCCGTTGGAGTATATACGTTGGACATAGAAGAATCGTGGTTCATAAAATCAATGATGGAAGCCAGAAACTTGCTCATATCTGCTTCTACATAGTAGGGGCGGAGCTTCAGCTCAGGGATCTGATAAGTCAGGTTGGTGGTGATCACCTTGTCGAAGTAGCACTTCTCGTAGGCTTCATCAAAACGATCCAGTCCATCAGTAAACAGACCAAAGGTACAGCAGATGTAAACATGCTTTGCATTCATTTCCTTTAACTGCTTTGCAGTATCGATCATGCTTCCGCCGGAAGAAATCATATCGTCAATGATAATGACATCCTTGCCGTCAATGTTGTCTCCGAGAAACTCATGGGCAACAATGGGATTTTTTCCGTTGACAACGGTGGAATAGTCCCGGCGCTTATAGAACATTCCGGTGTCAACACCAAGAACGTTCGCAAAATACACGGCTCTGTCAAGAGCGCCCTCGTCAGGACTGATTACGATCAGATGCTCCTTGTCGATCAAAAGGTTTGTTTCCGTGTGGAGAAGCGCACGGATAAACTGATAGGGAGGAGTGAAGTTGTCAAAACCGCACAAAGGCTCTGCGTTCTGCACCCGGGGATCATGGGCATCAAAGGTGATAAAATTAGAAACGCCCATATTGCTCAGTTCCTCAATGGCGTAAGCGCAGTCAAGGGATTCCCGGCCGTTTCTCTTATGCTGGCGCCCCTCGTACAAAAAGGGCATGATCACATTGATTCTGTGTGCTTTTCCGTTGACAGCGGCAATAATACGTTTTAAATCCTGATAATGATCGTCAGGAGATTTATAATTGATATAACCATTCATGGTATAGGGAATACTGTGATTACAAACATCTACAAGAATAAAGAGATCTTTTCCACGGACGGATTCGGAAATGACAGCCTTGCCTTCACCGGAACCGAAGCGGCAACAGGAGGCATCTACAATAAAATTATCGGACACATATCCCTCAAAAGCAGGATCGTTTTTGGCAATGTTTTTGACGTCCCGTCTGAAATGAACCAGGTGATTGTTGACGCTCTGGCCAAGCTTCATGGCAGAGTCTAAAACGATAAGCTTTAGGGGAGCTACCGGAATAGCAGCCTCCAGTTCTGATAAATTAGGCATGACAACCTCCGAAGTAAAATGTAGTTAAATACCAATTTATTTTATATCATTATGCTAGTGACACGTCAAGGAAATTCTTGTAAAATAGACTGGTATGGAAGGAACTAGAAATAATGAAGAAAAAAGAAAAGGGACATTTAATAGAGAAGGTTGAGCCGGGCAGTATTGCAGAAGAACTTGAGATCACAAAGGGCGACAGGCTTCTTGCCATAAATGACGAAGAGATCACGGATATCTTTGACTATCAGTATTATGTGGAAAATGAATATCTTGAGGTGCTGGTGGAAAAGCCGGATGGAGAGCAGTGGCTTCTGCAGGTGGATAAGGACGAGGATGAGGATCTGGGCATTGTCTTTGAAAACGGTCTTATGGATGACTACAGATCCTGCCATAATAAATGCATTTTCTGCTTTATTGACCAGATGCCAAAAGGAATGCGGGAAACGCTTTATTTTAAGGATGACGATTCCAGGCTTTCCTTTCTGCAGGGCAATTATGTGACCCTTACCAACATGTCAGACCACGATCTTGACCGGATCATCAAATATCATTTGTCGCCCATCAATGTGTCCTTTCAGACCATGAACCCGGAGCTGAGATGCAAAATGTTAAATAACCGCTTTGCGGGAGAAGCCCTGAAAAAGGTTGACAAGCTGTACCGGGCAGGGATTACCATGAACGGTCAGATCGTTTTGTGCAAGGGGATCAATGATGGGAAGGAACTGGAATTCAGCATTCAAAAGCTGATGGAATATATTCCGGTGTTAGAAAGCGTATCCGTGGTTCCGGTAGGACTTTCCAGATACCGGGAGGGGCTATACCCCTTAGAGCCCTTTGAAAAGGAGGATGCCTGTCAGGTCATTGACCTGATCGAGGGCTTCCAGAAGATCTGCATGGAACAGCACGGGATCCATTTTGTACAGGCCAGTGATGAATGGTACATTCTTGCGGAAAGAGAACTGCCGCCGGAAGAAAATTATGACGGGTATCTTCAGCTTGAAAACGGAGTAGGCATGATGAGGCTTTTGCTGACAGAGTTTGAGGATGCCATGATGCAGAGGAAAGAAAAGGGCATGGATCATCTTTCCAGAAGCAGGGAGGTCTCCATGGTCACAGGAAGGCTTGCTTATCCTTATATTTTGAGGATGGCACAGCAGATGGAACAGCAGATCGGCGGCCTTAAGATCCATGTTTATGAGATCATCAACTACTTTTTTGGCGAGAGGATTACGGTATCAGGACTTCTCACAGGAGGAGATATCAAGCAGCAGCTTTCCGGAAAGGAACTGGGAGAGGTGCTTTTGCTCCCGGAAAATATCCTGCGGAGCGGAGAGGATGTTTTCCTGGATGACGTAAGGATTCCGGAGCTGGAAAAGGCTTTACAAGTAAAAATAGATATTGTAAAATCAAGCGGATATGACTTTGTAAGCACCGTTTTAGGAGAATAGAAGATGAGTAAGAATAAAAAGCCCATAGTGGCAGTTGTGGGAAGACCCAATGTAGGAAAATCGACCCTGTTTAACGCGCTGGCAGGACAGAGGATTTCCATTGTAAAGGATACGCCCGGAATCACAAGAGACAGAATCTATGCAGATGTGTCCTGGCTGGATAAGCAGTTTACCCTGATCGACACCGGCGGAATTGAACCGGACAGTAAGGATGTGATCCTTTCCCAGATGCGGGAGCAGGCGCAGATCGCCATTGACACGGCAGATGTGATCCTGTTCATGGTAGACGTAAAGCAGGGGCTTGTGGATGCGGACAGCCGTGTGGCGGAAATGCTGCGCAGATCCGCAAAGCCGGTGCTCCTGGTAGTAAATAAAGTCGATAATCTGGAAAAGTACATGGCAGATGTATATGAATTCTATAATCTTGGAATTGGCGATCCTCATCCGATTTCCGCGGCAAATCAAATGGGGATCGGCGATCTTTTGGATGAGGTGATCGGCTATTTTGGCGACTTTGACGGAATGGATGAGGAGGACGAAAGAATACGGGTGGCCATTGTAGGAAAGCCCAATGTAGGAAAGTCATCCCTGATCAACAAGCTGATCGGCGAAAACAGACTGATTGTCTCTGATATTGCAGGAACCACAAGAGATGCAGTGGATACTCCTGTGATGCATCACGGGAAGGAATACATTTTTATTGACACGGCAGGACTCAGGCGTAAAAATAAGATCAAGGAAGAACTGGAGCACTATATGATCGTAAGAACGGTAAGCGCAGTGGAACGCGCGGACATCGTGGTGCTTCTGATCGACGCCAAGGAAGGGGTAACCGAGCAGGATGCCAAGATCGCCGGGATTGCCCATGACAGAGGAAAGGCGGTCATTATAGCTGTAAACAAATGGGATGCCATTGAAAAAAATGACAAGACGGTCAATGAATATACAGCCAAGATCCGAAATGTCCTTTCTTATATGCCTTATGCAGAAATTCTGTTTATATCTGCCCAGACAGGGCAGAGGCTGCCGAAGCTTTTTGAAATGATTGAAACCGTAAGCGAGAACCATTCGCTCAGGATCGCCACAGGAGTACTGAACGAGATCATGAGTGAGGCCGTGGCAATGCAGCAGCCCCCGTCAGACAAGGGCAAACGGCTCCGCCTTTATTACATTACCCAGGTGGGCGTGAAGCCGCCGACTTTTGTGATCTTCGTTAACGATAAGGAACTGATGCATTTTTCTTATACCAGATATATTGAAAACCAGATCAGGGAGGCCTTTGGGTTCAGAGGAACTCCGCTGCGGTTTATCATAAGAGAAAGAAATGAGGGAAAATAAAAGTGGAACGCATTGTTTGTATTTTGATCGGGTATGTATTTGGACTCTTTCAAACTTCCTTTTTCTACGGAAAAATGAAAGGGATCGATATCAGGGAGCATGGCAGCGGAAACGCAGGTACCACAAATACAATCAGAGTTTTGGGAACAAAGGCAGGGTTACTTGTTCTGGCAGGAGATATTCTGAAATGTATCCTGGCAATCCTGCTCTGCGGGGCGCTGTTTGACGCTTCCCATCCGCAGGAGGTCTATCTTTTAAAGCTGTACGCTGCGGCCGGGGCAATTTTGGGACACAATTTCCCGTTTTACCTGCACTTTAAGGGAGGAAAAGGAATTGCTGCAACAGCAGGGCTGATCCTGGCATTCCATCCTTATTTTATTCCGGTAGGCGTGATCCTTTTCTTTGGCGCTTTCCTGACAACGCATTATGTGTCCCTGGGGTCTTTGCTTGTCTATGCAGGACTGATGATCCAGATGGTTGTTTGCGGCCAGATGGGCCTGTTTCATGCGCCCCAGGCGATTTTAAATGAAATGTATATCCTGACAGCGCTTCTTACAGCACTGGCATATTATAAGCACAGGGAAAATATTGTAAGGCTTGTAAAGGGGCAGGAAAGAAAAACATATTTAACCAAGAAAAAGAAAGGGGACTAATATGGAAAAGGTTGGAATTATCGGTGCAGGAAGCTGGGGAACGGCGCTGGCATGGCTTTTAAGCAATAATGGCTGTGAGGTCACAGTTTTTTCCGTGATGGAAGACGAGATCAAGATGCTGAAGGAGTGTCACGAGCAGCTGGATAAGCTTCCGGGCGTGATCCTGCCGGAGGATATGATCTTTACCACAGATCTGGAGGAAGCAATAAACGGAAAGGATGTGCTGGTTCTTGCAGTTCCTTCTCCCTTTACCAGAAGCACTGCGGCAAAAATGGCTCCTTACATAAAGGAAGGGCAAAAGATCGTAAGCGTTGCAAAGGGCATTGAAGAAAAAACGCTTATGACGCTTTCGGAGATTATTGAACAGGAGATCCCGGCTGCAGATGTGGCGGTTCTTTCCGGCCCGTCCCATGCAGAAGAGGTTGGAAAGGGAATTCCGACAACCATCGTAGTGGGGGCTAAAACAAAGGAAACCGCAGAGTATCTGCAAAACCTCTTTATGAGCCAGGTGTTCCGTGTTTATACCAGCTCTGATATGCTGGGGATAGAACTGGGGGCAGCCCTGAAAAATGTTGTGGCGCTTGCCGCCGGAATTGCCGATGGACTTGGCTATGGAGACAATACCAAGGCAGCCCTGATCACCAGGGGCATTGCAGAGATCGCAAGGCTGGGTCTTCAGATGGGCGGAAGACTGGAAACCTTTTACGGCCTGACAGGCATTGGCGACCTGATCGTGACCTGTGCGTCCATGCATTCCCGCAACCGGAGAGCCGGGATTTTGATCGGCAAGGGAGCAACCATGGAAGAGGCCATGAAAGAGGTCAAGATGGTGGTGGAGGGCGTTTATTCCGCAAAGGCAGGTTATGCCCTTTCCCAAAAATATCAGGTCAGCATGCCTATCATTGAGCAGGTAAATCAGGTTTTGTTTGAAGGAAAAGCGCCTGCAGAGGCGGTAAAGGAACTGATGCTCCGTGACAAAAAGGTAGAAAACATTGACTTAAGACAGTTAAATCAAAGTAATGCAGCACTTCCTTGGTAAGTACCCGGATGTGCTGCCTTGGCACATAAGGGAAAAATAATTGTTGAACTTTAAAACATTTTGTTATAAAGTAATTAGGTAATTTATTAAAGCGCAGGAAGAAAGTCATGATACTTTTTGCGCAAACACACAATCAGGAGGAGAGAAATGAAAAAGTTTTTGAGCCTTTTCGTCGTATCTGCTATGGTCGTTTCCCTTTGTGCATGCGGAAGCACGTCAAATAGCGGAAATGCAGATGCTGCAGATGCAACGGAAGAAACCGCAACCGAAACCACGGAAGCTGAAACCGAGGACAGCACACAGGCAGAAGAAACAGCAGATGGCGAAGCAGCAGCAACAGGCGTTATGCCGGCTATTGCAAAGGAAGACATCAAGGTTGGCGTAATCCACATTACAGATCCTGCAGAGGGAAGTGGATATACTTACACACATGACCTTGGCATTCAGGGAATGCAGAAGAACATTGGACTGGATGACAGCCAGATCGTTCGTAAGAACAATGTAAGCGACTCTGATGCAACCGCTATTGAAAATGCAATGCGTGAGTGCGTAGAGGAAGGCTGCAACATTATTTTTGCAACAAGCTGGGGCTTTATGGATACCTGTGAAGCACTTGCAGAGGAATATCCCGATGTGATCTTTTCACATGGTACCGGCTATAAATCAAATGGCGTAAACTTCAATAACTATTTCGGAAGAATTTATCAGGCAAGATACCTTGCAGGAATTGCTGCAGGTATGAAGACCGAGAGCAACAAGCTTGGTTATGTAGCTGCTATGGGTCAGGAGAACTCTGAGGTAACTGGCGGTATCAACGCATTTGCAATGGGCGCTTACTCCGTAAATCCTGATTGTGAAGTATATGTAAAGGTTACAAACAGCTGGTTCGATCCCGAAGGAGAAACACAGGCAGCACAGGCACTTGTTGACCTTGGATGTGATGTGATCGCACAGCACTGTGATACACCGAACCCTCAGACCGTTGCAGAGCAGAACGGCGTATGGGGCGTTGGATATAACTCCGATATGTCCAAGGATGCTCCGGGTGCTGTCCTGACATCCGTAATGTGGGATTGGTCCGTATATTATACCTACGCAGTACAGTCTGTAATTGACGGTACATGGACCGGCGAAAATTACTTCGGCGGCATGGCTGACGGCCTTGTAGATATCGCACCTTTGTCTGATATCTGCGCAGAAGGCACCCAGGAAGCTGTTGATGCTGCAAGAAAGCAGATCACAGAAGAAGGCTTCAATGTATTTGACGGCGTAATCGAGACCAATGACGGAAGCACCGTAGGCGAGGAAGGTTCTACCTTAAGTGATTCCGATATCACAGGAAATATGAACTGGTATTTCAAGAACGTTGTAGTTAAATAAGAGAAAGCTTCATATTGGGCGGTCATGAAATGGCCGCCCATTTTTGTCTAGTTAATGATTGGCCGGATAAAATAATACAGGGGGAGGATGGCATGGCAGAACAGGCAAAAGAAACCTATGCGATCGAATGTAAAAAGATAACCAAAAAATTTGGAACGGTTATAGCCAATGATGAAATTGATCTGAATGTCAGATATGGAGAAATCCTGGCGTTACTTGGAGAAAACGGTTCCGGAAAGACCACACTTATGAATATGCTGTCCGGCATCTACCATCCGGATGGCGGTCAGATTTATATCGGCGGACAGGCAGTCAAGATCAATTCTCCTGTAGACGCCATGAACCTGGGAATTGGAATGATCCATCAGCATTTTAAGCTGGTAGAGGCATTCAGGGCAATGGACAACATTGTCCTTGGCACCAAAGGAAAAAAAGAAAAAGCAAAGGTCACAAGCGAAAAGATCAAAGCGATCAGCGAGACCTATGGACTTGAAATCGAACCGGAAAAATACGTCAGCGATATGAGCGTGTCAGAAAAGCAGACCGTTGAGATTTTGAAGGTATTATATAAAGGGGCGGAGATCCTGATTTTGGATGAGCCTACAGCAGTGCTCACGCCGCAGGAAACGGAAAAGCTGTTCCATATTCTGCGTAAGATGAAGGCAAGGGGCTGCGCAATCATTATTATTACACATAAGCTGCAGGAGGTGCTTTCCATCAGTGACAGAGTGACCATTTTGCGGAAAGGAAAGAGTATTGAAACGGTGGATACGGCTTCCTGTGACGCCAGAAAGCTTACAGAGCTTATGGTAGGAAGACCGGTGAGCCTGGAAATAGAACGGCCTGTGATGCCGGATTGCGAGACCATTCTGAAGGTGGTGGATCTGAGCGTTCAGAAGGCGGACGGTTCTGTTGCCATTGACGATATTTCCTTTGAGATCAAAAAGGGAGAGATCCTGGGAGTGGCAGGAGTGGCCGGAAGCGGACAGAAGGAGCTTTGCGAAACCATTGCAGGACTTTTGCAGGCGCAAAAAGGAGCTATTTTGTTCCATAAGGAAAACCTCCTTGGCAAGACCCCTTCGGAGATCATTGAAAAGGGCGTGAGCATGAGCTTTGTCCCGGAGGATCGTCTGGGAATGGGACTGGTTGCTTCCATGGGAATGACAGACAATATGCTGCTGAAAAGCTATCAGAAGGGAAAGGGGCCGTTTATCAGCAGAAAGCCTGCTAAGGAGCTGGCAGAACGACTGATCGAAAAGCTGGACATTTCTACTCCGGGGACAGAAACTCCGGTCAGACTGTTAAGCGGCGGTAATGTACAGAAGGTTTTGCTGGGAAGGGAAATCGAGTCTTCCCCGGCTGTGCTGATCACAGCCTATCCCGTAAGAGGACTGGACATTAATTCCTCCTATACGGTTTATGATCTTTTAAATGAGCAGAAAAAGAAAAACGTAGCGGTCATGTATATCGGCGAGGATCTGGACGTTCTGCTTGAACTTTCCGACAGGATCATGGTACTGTGCCATGGAAAGATCACAGGTATTGTAGATGCGGCCAAGGCCACAAAAGAAGAGATCGGTATGCTGATGACCGGGGAAACCGCAGAGGATACCATAGGAAAGGAGGAGGCATAAATGAGCAGTGCGGAATATAAGCAAAAGGAGCCGCTGCTCCGTATTGAAAAGAAGGCAGAGCTTCCCTCCAAAAAAATATTGCTGCTTCGCCTTTTGGCAGTGGTGCTTTCCCTGATCGCAGGGGGGATCTTTATTGCCTGTGTGGGACAGAATCCTTTTGTGATCTATGCAACGATCCTGTCGGGGGCTTGCAGAAGCGTGATGGCATTTCAGGGAACTATTAAGATCATGATCCCTCTGCTGATCAGCTCTCTCGGAGTGACCCTTGCCTTTAAAATGAAATTCTGGAATATCGGAGCAGAGGGGCAGATCATTTTCGGCGCCACCTGTGCGACCTTCTTTGCACTGTTCTGCTCAGGCATGAACCATGTGCTTTTGGTGATCATTATGTTTCTGGCAGGCTTTTTAGGCGGCGGCCTGTGGGGACTTTTACCGGCGGTCTTTAAGGTGAAGTACAACACAAATGAAACGCTGTTTACATTGATGCTGAATTATATTGCACTTCATATTGTATCCTATTTAAGGGACGGCCCCTGGATGGATCCCAGTGCCCAGGGCTTTCCCAAGATCGCAAGATTTGACAAGAATGCTTCCCTGGATAAGCTCTTTGGGATCCAGTTTGGCTGGCTGATCGCCCTGATCCTTGTTGTAGTTCTGTTTGTGTATTTAAAGTATACCAAGCAGGGATATGAGATCAGCGTAGTGGGAGAAAGTCAGGATACTGCAAGATATGCGGGAATGAACGTGAAAAAGATCGTTCTCAGAACCATGTTTTTTAGTGGAGGGATCTGCGGACTGGCAGGAATGATCCAGGCAACCGGTTCGGATATCACCTTAACCACTTCTGTAGCCGGAGGCGTTGGATTTACAGCCATTATCGTGGCATGGCTGGCACAGCTTAATCCTTTTTCCATTTTGATCGTTTCCTTTTTGTTCAGCGTTCTGGAAAAGGGGAGCAGCGTGATCCAGTCCAGCTTTGGACTTTCTACGGACTGTGCGGATGTGCTGCAGGGAATCATCCTGTTTTTCATTCTGGGCTGTGAATTTTTTGTAAGGTATCGCTTTACATTTCGGCGTAAGCAGAAAATAGAAGCTTCAGAAGGAAAGGAGGCCTGAAAATGGATATGATCATTAAATTTTTAGTTGCGGCAGTAGGCGCCGGGACGCCTCTTCTTTTTGGAACGGTAGGGGAAATCCTGACGGAAAAGACCGGGCACTTAAATCTGGGCGTGGAAGGAATGATGTCCATTGGTGCATGCGCAGGCTTTATGGCAGGGTATTATACGGATAACTTTGCACTGGCCCTTCTGGTGGCAGCACTTGCTGGAGCGCTGAGCGCACTGATCTATGCGGTGCTTACGGTAACCTTTATGGCAAACCAGAATGTGACCGGCCTGACGCTGACGATCTTCGGGATTGGACTTGCCAATTTTATTGGAATTTTTGTTTTGAATAAAACACCGGAGGGAACCTTAAAGCTTCCGGAAAAGATCACGGCTGCCATGAGGGGAATTCATATTCCGGGACTCAGCGATCTTCCTATAGTGGGAGAGCTGCTTTTCTCTTACAGTCCCTTCGTGTATATCGGTATTGTGATCGCACTGGTCTGCGGCTATTATTTGAACAGAACCAAGACAGGCCTGAACGTGAAGGCAGTGGGAGAAAATCCGGGTGCGGCTGACGCGGCGGGAATTAAGGTAACAGGAGTAAAATATGCCAATATTGTTTTAGGCGGTGCCATCTGCGGAATTGGCGGTGTGTATTGCTCCATGATCATCAATGGCGGCGTATGGATCAGCGACAATGTAGGCGGACTTGGATGGATTGCGGTAGCGTTAGTTATATTTGCAAACTGGCAGCCTGCTTATGCAATTCTTGGTTCCTTTGTGTTTGGAGCGCTCAGAGTGTTAAAATATTATATACCCCAGAGCGTGCTGCCCTTCCCGGTTGCGTTTTATGATATGCTTCCGTTTTTGATGACGGCTCTTGTTCTGGTGATCAGCTCCATGAGGAAATCTGGAAGGATCAATCTTCCGGCAGCTCTTGGACTGAATTATTTCCGTGAGGAACGATAGGAAAAATACAGGATGGATATAGCGGTGTGCAAATATTCCGGCCGCAGGGAATTAAAAGAAAAGAGGGATTAGAAAATGACGATTTTTGATGAATTAAAAGCAAGAGGCCTTTTGGCTCAGCTTACAGATGAGGAAGAAATTAAGGAACTGATCAATAACGGAAAGGCAACCTTTTACATCGGCTTTGACCCCACAGCAGATTCTCTGCATGTAGGACACTTTATGGCCCTCTGCCTGATGAAACGTCTTCAGATGGCGGGAAATAAGCCGATCGCACTGCTTGGCGGCGGAACGGGAATGATCGGCGATCCTTCCGGCAGAAGCGATATGCGCAGCATGATGACAAAGGAGACCATCCAGCATAACTGTGACTGCTTTAAAAAGCAGATGAGCCGCTTTATTGACTTTTCCGAGGGAAAAGCCATGATGGTCAATAATGCCGAGTGGCTCCTTGATCTCAATTATATTGAATTTTTAAGGGAGATCGGACCGCATTTTTCTGTGAATAACATGCTGCGTGCAGAATGCTACAAGCAGAGAATGGAAAAAGGACTGAGCTTTTTGGAATTTAACTACATGCTGATGCAGAGCTACGATTTCTACGAGCTGTTCCAGAGATACGGCTGCAACATGCAGTTTGGCGGAGACGATCAGTGGAGCAATATGCTTGGCGGAACAGAGCTGATCCGCAGAAAGCTGGGGAAAGATGCTTACGCCATGACCATTACCCTTCTTTTAAACTCCGAGGGCAAGAAGATGGGGAAAACGCAAAAGGGTGCTGTATGGCTTGATCCCAATAAGACTTCACCTTTCGAGTTTTACCAGTACTGGAGAAATGTGGCTGATGCGGATGTACTGAAATGTCTGCGGATGCTTACCTTCCTGCCCATCGAACAGATCGATGAAATGGATCACTGGGAGGGCAGCGAACTTAACCGCGCCAAGGAGATTCTTGCCTTTGAGCTGACAAAGCTGGTACACGGAGATGAGGAAGCGGAAAAAGCGCAGGAGAGCGCAAGAGCACTGTTCAGCTCAGGCGTAGCAGCACAGATGCCTACCACCGAGCTTTTCGAGGAAGACTTCACGGATGGAAGCATTGATCTGATCTCCGTGCTGTGCAAATCCGGCCTGGTACAAACCAGATCCGAAGGAAGAAGAGCTATCGAGCAGGGCGGCGTTACCCTTGGGGAAGAGAAAATCACAGATGTAAAGGCTTCCTTTGGCAAGGATACCTTTGCCGGAGAAGGAATTGTTTTAAAGAGAGGAAAGAAGAATTTCCGCAAGCTGATCTTAAAGTAAGAAGATATCGGGAATGGAAAGAGACATTTCATGAAGGAAAAGAAATATCGTTATGGCAATCTGCCGATTCCGGGTGGCGGATATGTAACCGGCTTTCTGTTTCACCCGAAAAAAGAGAAAGTACTGTATCTGAGGACAGATATAGGAGGAAACTACAGGTTTGACTATGGTAGTCAAACCTGGCGCTCCCTGAGCGAAAAGGTCAATATGCTTGACCTGGCAGAAACCTATCCCATTGCCATTGCAACAGATCCCAGCAATGCGGACAGTCTTTATGTGATGAGCGGAACGGACGGCGCTGTGGATGAAAACGGCGCTTTCTGTGGAAAGCTGTCTGTTTCCCTGGACGGGGGAAAGACCTTTGAAAGCAGAAAGGTTCCTTTTTATGTCCATGGCAATATGAACGGACGGGGAACAGGATTCCGGTTGATCAAGGATCCCTCCCGGGAAAATACCTTTTACTTTGCAAGCCAGAAGGACGGACTTTTACGGACCAGAGATCTGGGAGAAAGCTGGGAGAGGCTGAAATGCGGCGGAGAACAGTTTATGGCCTTTGTCTGGTGCAGCGAGGATGGGAAGGTGATCCTTGCGGGAACAGCCGGCGTTACCACCGGGAATGAACGGTTCCGGGGGCATAGTCTTTATATTTCCTATGATGGCGGGGAGAACTTTGAACCTCTTCCTATGCCGGAAAACAGGGAAATGTCAAAGGCAAAGTGGAACGGCTATGTAGCACAGAGATATGATTATGACGGAACGTATTTTTACTGCACTCTTTCCTGTACAGGTAAAAACGCTTATATTACGGACGTGGGATACAGCTGTGACTGCGGGGATGTGGTAGGCGGCCGGATCCTGCGGTATTCCTTTGACAAGCAGGGAAAAATCAGCGGCTATACGGATATTACGCCCCGGATCGCAGCAGATGAGAAGGGGATTTATGAGGTTACGGATCAAGCGCTTTCCTATGGCTTTGGCGGTATTTCAGCCTGCCCTGGCATGCCGGGACTGCTGGCAGCAAGTACCCTGTGCCGTGAGGAAGGGGATATGCTTTACCTTTCACGGGACTATGGACAGACCTGGGAGGTAGCGCTTTTTGATCTGGTCATTGGAAACCTGCATTTTGAGACTTCCTATATGAAGCCCGAATATAACGGGGGGCATTCTCTGCTTCACTGGCTCAGTGATGTGAAGATCAATCCTTTTGATCCGGAAGAAGTATGGTTTAACAGCGGAACCGGAGTGTTTGTCAGCAGAAATTTCCTTCATGAGGACAGAAGCTTTACAGATTGCTGCCGGGGGATTGAAGAAACCGTTCATTTAAATGTATACAGCCCGGTAGACGGACCGGTAAAAGCTCTTGATATTGTGGGGGATCTGGGAGGATTTGCGTTTGAAGAGTTTGACAAAGCCTGTGAGAATTCCTTTGCAGACAGACAGGGGAACCGCTATATTACCTGTATTAATGCAGATTTCTCGGACAGTCATCCGGAGAACGTGATCGCTACGCCAAGAGGAAACTGGAAGGGAAAGACAAAGGGCGGACTGATCCTGTCACAAAATTATGGTCTGGATTTTGATAGAATTCCCCTTCCTTTTGGAATTTCCGATTATCTGGATGAACGGTTCCATGAAATAGAAAAGCCTAATGTGAATTCAGGTTGGGCAGCTATGAGCAGCGATGTCCAAACCTTTGTATATGGCGTGGCAGATGGGATCCACCTGTTTATGGAGGGACTGATCACCAGTAATGACCGGGGAAAGAGCTTTTGCAAAACAAGAGTTTTTGATCTGGACGGCAGGGAGATAACAAACAGCAAAAAACACCTTAAGGTCTATGCAGATCGTGTCAGACCTCATGTGTTTTACGGGTTTGGAGATGGAATGCAGATTTTTGTGAGCACTGATGCAGGAAGAAGCTTCTACCAGTGGGAAAAGCCTATGTTCCCGGAAAGTCTCTGCCTTGGACTGATCAACTGTGCAAACAAAACAGAGATCAGAGGAGAAGCCGGAAAAGAAGGAGTTTTCTATGCAGCGCTTGGAGAGTACGGGCTTTATAAGCTGACCTTCCGGCTGGAGGAAAAAAGCATTCTTTCGGTGAAGCTTACCAAGGAGGGAGAAAAAGCCTACCGGGTAGGACTTGGCGTTTTATCTCCTCAAAGCAGTTACTTAAAAGATCCGAAAGCCATTTATCTGTGCGGAGTCATTGAGGATATCTATGGATTTTTCCGTTCCTTTGATGATGGGAAAAGTTGGGAAAAGATCAATGACGAAACGCAGCAGTTTGGGGATATTAACAGCATTGACGGAGACAGCAGGGCATTTGGCCGCTTCCTGATCGCAACCGGTTCTTTTGGACTGAAATACGGAGAGGAAATGTGACGGTGCAGGATAGGATCAGGCTGGAAAGCAAAGACCTTTTGCCTTATCTGGGAGAAAACCATATGCTTATGGTTTTAAGAGAGGACAGAACCAGAGGAAAGGTGAAGGAAGTCATGGGAAAGATCCTGATGTGGATTCCCTATGATGCTGATTATGAGCAGAGAAGAATTCTTCTGGAGAAATGGTACCGCAGACAGGCAGAGCAGCTCCTTAGTGAAAAGGCAGCCTTTTATGCAGAACGCCTGGGAGTAAGCTTTGCGGATATCAGGATCAAGGATCAGAGAAGCAGATGGGGAAGCTGCAGCAGTAAGAAAAACCTGAATTTTAACTGGAGGATCATCATGGCGCCGGAGCCGGTGTGCGATTACGTTGTGATCCATGAGATCTGTCACCTGCTGCATATGGATCATTCCAGGGAGTTCTGGAAGGAAGTGGAAGGACTGTGCCCGGAGTATGGTCAGTATAAAAGCTGGCTTAAGGAAAAGGGCGGGCTTTTGTATCCCTTTTAAATTTCAAAAAAAGACAGTTATAAATGAAAACCCCTTTACATACATTTAACTAAGTATGGAAGGGGTTTTGTTATGGATTTCACGATTAAAAAGGAATATGATCTTTACAAGGACATCTGGGAAAGATGCGGCGGAGAGATATACATAGGTGTGGTAGGACCTGTCAGATGCGGAAAATCTACCTTTATCAAGCGGTTTATGGATTTGATGGTCCTTCCCAATATGCAGGAATCCTATGAAAAGGAACGGGTGGTGGATGAGCTGCCGCAAAGTGCAGGAGGAAAGACGATCACCACCACAGAACCTAAATTTATTCCAAAGGAAGCGGCAAAGATCACGCTTTCAGAGGGGATAGAGGCCAAGGTAAGGCTGATCGACTGCGTAGGCTATATGGTGGAAGGCGCCAGCGGCCATATGGAAAACGAGGCGGAAAGGATGGTCAAAACGCCCTGGTTTACCGAGGAAATCCCCTTTACCAAGGCGGCAGAAATCGGAACCAGAAAGGTGATCGCCGATCATTCTACGATCGGGATCGTGATCACCTGTGACGGCAGCTTTGGAGAAATCGAGCGAAGCAATTACGAGCCCGCACAGGACCGGACCATTGAGGAGCTGAAGTCCCTAAAAAAGCCTTTTGTGGTTCTGCTCAATACCACAAAGCCTTACAGTGAAGAAGCAAGGAAGCTTGCCGAAGAGATGGAAAATAAATATGGCGTTTCTGTGCAGCCGGTCAACTGTGAGCAGCTGAAAAAAGAAGACATCAACCAGATCCTTCAGAATGTGCTGTATGAATTCCCTCTTACAAGAATGGAATTTTATATGCCCCGCTGGGTGGAAATGCTTCCCGCAGGGCACCGGATGAAGACCGATATTGTGGAAAGAGTGCGGGAGATCATGAAGCATTATTCCTGCATCCGCGATCTGAACACCCATCCCATTACCATGGATGGGCCCTATATCAAAAAATGCAAAACAGACAGCGTAGAGCTTTCCGACGGCTGTGTGAAGATCTGGCTTGAGGTGGATGACGCCTGCTATTACGAAATGCTCAGTGATATGGTGGGAGAAAACATTGAAAGCGAGTATCAGCTATTGACGGTGCTTAAAGAAATGGCCGGAATGAAGCGGGAATACGGGAAGGTTCTTCATGCGGTGGAGGCGGTAAGGCAGAAGGGATACGGCGTTGTCACGCCCGGAAGGGGAGAGATCCGCTTAGATAAGCCCGAGATCATAAAGCAGGGAAATAAATTCGGGGTCAAGATTAAGGCGGAAAGTCCCAGCATCCACATGATCAGGGCCAATATTGAGACAGAAATCTCTCCCATCGTAGGCTCGGAGGAGCAGGCCCAGGATCTGATCCGGTTCATCACCGGTTCAGAAAAGGAACAGGATGGGATCTGGGAGACCAATATCTTTGGAAAGACTGTGGAACAGCTTGTAAATGACGGCATTACGGGAAAGCTTGCCATGATCGGCGAGGAAAGCCAGCAAAAGCTTCAGGAGACCATGCAGAAGATCGTAAATGATACCAATGGAGGTATGGTCTGCATCATTATATAAATCCACAAAAAGGGCGAAGTCCTGCGGACTTCGCCTTGTCTGATGCACTGTTTTATGTTATGATATTATACAAAAGAAACAGAAAGGAAGGCCATTTATGACAGAAGTATATCAAAAAGTACTAGATTGCTATGAAAGTATTAAGGATAAAATACCTTTTACTCCCAAGGTTGCCCTTGTTTTAGGCTCCGGACTTGGTAATTATGCGGATACCATGGAGGTTAAGGCTGAGATTGATTATCATGACATTAAGAATTTTCCCATATCCACAGTTCCCGGGCATGCAGGGAAATTTATTTTTGGCTATGTAAACGGAGTGCCGGTTGTCTGCATGAAAGGCAGAGTACATTATTATGAAGGCTATCCAATTTCAGATGTAGTGCTTCCGGCCCGGCTTATGAAGCTGATGGGGGCAGAGATCCTGTTTTTGACCAACGCATCGGGAGGCATCAATCCCCAGTTTGGGGCAGGAAGCTTTATGCTGATTACAGATCATATTTCCTGCTTTGCGCCCAATCCTCTGGTTGGGCCAAATGAAGAGGAGCTTGGGTGCAGATTTCCGGATATGAGCGCAGTCTATGACAAAGACCTTCAGGATACCATAAGAAAAACGGCAAAGGCATGTGGCATTCCTCTGAAAGAAGGAATTTATGTCCAGCTTACAGGGCCTTCCTTTGAATCTCCTGCGGAGATCAAAATGCTGAGGACTCTGGGAGCAGATGCAGTGGGCATGAGCACGGTAGTAGAGGCCATTGCCGCAAATCATATGGGCATGAAGATCTGCGGCATTTCCTGCGTGGCAAATCTTGCTGCGGGTATGACGGATAATCCTCTTACGCATGAGGAGGTACAGGAGGCGGCCAATAAGGCAGCGCCTTTATTCTGCAGGCTGGTAACGGAATCCATTACCGCATTTTAATCCCCGCCAGACAGCGGCGGAAAATCAGAAGACAGATCAGAAGGAGAGAAAATGGAACATTTGGATCTTCCGGTAAAGGAATTAATCAAAGCAGCAATGGAGGCGAAAAAGAAAGCCTACACGCCGTATTCCGGCTACCAGGTAGGAGCAGCGCTTTTAACCAATGAGCTTCGCATCTATACAGGCTGCAACATTGAAAATGCTTCTTATACCCCAACGATCTGTGCAGAGCGGACGGCTATTTTTAAGGCGGTCAGTGAAGGCTGGAAGCGGTTTTTGGCTATTGCCATCGTTGGAGGGGCAGAAGGAAAGCCCATGGAGGAATATGCTTATCCCTGCGGAGTGTGCAGACAGGTGATGAGAGAATTTACCGATCCTGATAAATTTATTGTGATCGTGGCCAGAAGTGAAGAGGATTACCGCATCTTTCATCTTTCTGACCTGTTACCGCAAAGCTTTGGACCGGAATATCTGCACAAAGAGACAAACGAAAGTGGAGACTAGTTATGAACATCAGACTATATAATGCCCGTATCCTCACAATGCAGGAAGGAGAACAGATTTTTGAAGGGGAGATCTGGATCCGTGATGACAGAATCCTTTATGTGGGGGACGGTAAGAACGTGGGCGGGGTCTATAACGAACTGAAGATCCCGTGCCTGATCTGGGACAGGGAGGTGGACTGTGAAAAAAATCTGCTGATGCCGGGCTTTAAAAATGCACATACCCATTCGGGAATGACGGTGCTCAGATCCTATGCAGACGATCTTCCCCTGAAGGACTGGTTAAATAAACAGGTCTTTCCGGTGGAGGCGAAGCTCACAGCAGAAGATATCTGTGAACTGACAAAGCTTGCAGTTTTGGAATATCTTACAAGCGGAATTACGGCGGTATTTGATATGTACCTGACGCCGGAGTCCATTGCGAGAGCCTTTGATGAGATGGGGATGCGGTGCGTGCAGGTAGGGGCTGTCAATAACTTCAGCCAGTCCCTTGAGCTTGTGGAGGAGATGTACCAGAAGCTGAACCAGAAAAGTTCTTTGCAATCCTATATGCTTGGATTTCATGCAGAGTATACCTGCTCTCCGGAGCTGCTTAAAGGTATTGCAGCCCTGGCACATAAGTACAAGGCGCCGGTGTTTACCCATCTTTCGGAAACGGAAGAGGAGGTGGCGGGATGCCGGGAAAGGTACGGAGTGACGCCGCTTAAGTATTTGGACGGGCTTGGGATCTTCGATTATGGAGGCGGTGGATATCATTGTGTTCATGTGACAGAGGAGGAGATCGGGATCATGAAGGCCAAGGGGCTTTATGCAGTGACTAATCCCGGATCGAACGTCAAGCTTGCAAGCGGCATTGCACCTATTTCTGATTTCCTGAAAGCGGGAATTCCGGTGGCCATTGGAACAGATGGCCCGGCAAGCAACAACTGTCTGGACATGTTCCGGGAGATGTTTCTGGTAACGGGACTTGCAAAGCTGAAGCAGAAGGATGCTTCTGCGGTGGATGCCATGGAGGTTCTGAAAATGGCAACTGTAAACGGAGCTCTTGCCATGGGGCTTCGGGATGCCGATATATTAGCTGCGGGGAAATTGGCGGACATCATTATGATCGACCTGATGCAGCCCAATATGCAGCCGATCAACAATATTCCTAAGAATATTGTATATAGCGGCAGCAAGTCGAATGTGGCAATGACCATGATCGGCGGCAGAATTCTGTATGAAAAGGGACGTTTCTTCCTTGCGGAGCAGCCGGAGGATATTTACCGGAAGGCTGGACAGATAAAGGAACGGCTCGTAAAAGAAAAATAGAAGTGAGGGAGTAAAAATGAGTACAAAGGTAACCCAAAAACAAAACACAAAAGTAGCATTTATCCATTCCATCAAAACCAAGATCGTTCTGCTGGTGATCGCCATGATCGCCCTAACGGCACTTATGAATATTTTTATGAGCGTTCCTCAGATGAAGAAGGATGTGAACCGGATCACAAAGAATTATATGAAGGATATGGCCATCCTCGCAGGCAACAACATTGATGCCGAAATGGGATATATGGGTGCGGAGCAGATCCTGACTCCGGAGGAGCTTGCAAAAAGCGTGGCGGATATTAAGGTTTCCGGGATGGAGTCCAGCTATGCCTATGTGGTATCGGCAGACGGAATCATGCTGTATCACCCCACGGCGGATAAGATCGGACAGCCAGTGGAAAACGCTGCAGTGAAGCAGGTGCTCGGGGAGCTTTCCAAGGGAAACAAACTGGCGCCGGATGTGATCGTTTATGATTTTAAGGGTGTGATCAAGTATGCATCTTATTATATTGGAGAAAATTCTGATTATATTGTTATCGTCACAGCAGATCAGGATGAAGCGATGGAAAGTGTAAACGAAATGACTATAAACAGCGTCATGAGCGGTGTGGTTGCACTGGTGATCTGCGGACTGATCGGCCTGTTTTTCTCCTTTATTATTGTGAAGCCGATCATTCATGCTACCAACATGGTTGCCAAGCTTGCAGACCTTGACTTTACAGACAAGGATCATCTGCAAAAGACCATGGACAAGAAAAAGGATGAGACCGGCGTCATGGGAAAGGCCATTGGCGTTTTGAGAACAGAGCTTGCTGATGCAGTCAGAAATATTACAGGACAGAGCAGGAAACTTTATGAAGCAGCAAGCACTATGAACAGCAGCGCAGCCCAGACGGTAGAATCTGTTGAGCAGGTTGAAAAGGCAATTTCCGAGATTGCGCAGGGAGCCACCTCCCAGGCACAGGAAACCCAGACGGCTACCGAAAATGTAATCGTTATGGGAAATATGATCGAAGAAGCCGGAAAAGAAGTGGAAAGCTTAAGAGAAAACGCAGGTGCAATGCGTGATGCCGGAAACAGGGCAATGGAGATTTTAGAGGAACTTGGCAAGATCAATCAAAATACCAAGGAAGCCATTGGCATTATTTACGAGCAGACCAATACCACCAATACCTCTGTACTGAAGATCAAGGAAGCAACAGACATGATCACGGATATTGCAGAGGAAACCAATCTGTTATCCTTAAATGCGTCCATTGAGGCTGCAAGAGCAGGGGAACAGGGTAGAGGCTTTGCAGTTGTGGCAGGACAGATCCAGAAGCTGGCAGAGCAGTCCAATGAGTCTGCAAGACAGATCGCAGATATTATCAATCTCCTGATTGCGGATTCTGAAAAGACGGTTTCCACCATGGAAGATGTGAAGAGC
>FR894522.1:78367-92497 GCA_000436115.1 Firmicutes bacterium CAG:534
AGAGCGTCATTGCAAAGCAGGACGAGCACGTTGCCAATACGGAAAAAGCATTTGAGGATGTAAAGGACGGCATCGACAAGTCCATTGAAAGCGTGCGGACGCTGACCGATAAGACCAAGCAGCTTGATGAAGCCAGAGTGAAGGTGGTGGATGTGGTGCAGAACCTGACAGCCATTGCCGAGGAAAATGCTGCAAGTACAGAAGAAACCTCCGCTTCTGCATCTGAGGTAGGAGCAATTATGGAGAATATTTCCGATAACGCAAAACAGCTTAACGTGATTGCGGATGAATTGAAAGAGAGCATAAGCCAGTTCCTGATCGAATAAGGTATCAGGTGACTTCACACAAAAAGAATACTGGCAAAAAGGAATGGCATGGAATATCTTATTTTTGCGGTAGCTGCGCTTCTTATCATTGTATGTCTGATGGGAAAGGGCTATCTTGATTACAAACAGGATCAAAAGATATTTATCAAAAAATTATATGAAAATTATGGCGTATTGCCGGAGAAGGAATACAAGCCAGAGCAGTACGCCACCATTTCCCATTATTTTGAAAGACATAAAGATGGTTTTTATGTAGATGACATTACATGGAACGATCTGGATATGGATGAGATCTTTATAAAGATGAATGCGGCTTATTCCGGGGCAGGTGAAGAATATCTTTATTATCTGCTCCGTACGCCGTGCGCACCGGAAGAGGAAATGGCAGACCGGGAAAGACTGATTACTTTCTTTACAGAGCATCCGGAGGAAAGAGTGAGCTGCCAGTATCATTTTCATAAATTGGGAAGATGCGGGAAATTTTCTATTTACGATTATCTGGAATACCTGGATAACCTGGGGGAGCGGAATAACCGCAGCCATTATCTGGCAATCCTGTTGTTTCTGGTCACAGTGCTGATCATGTTTTTCAATCTGCCCATAGGGCTTTTTGCACTTGTCAGCGTCCTTGTGATCAATAACCTGACCTATTTCAGGGAAAGAAAAGAAATTGAACCCTATATTACAAGCTTTTCTTATATTTTAAGGCTGCTTGAAGCGGCAGATCAGATCGGAAGGCTTTCGGCCAAGCAGCTAAAGGAAGAGCTTACCTTATTGAAAACTGCCGGAAGCTCTATGAGCTCTTTTCGGAGAGGAGCGTCCCTGATTATGTCGGCAGGAGGAAACGCCACCGGAAATTCTGGAGGCAGCAAAGGTTAATCCGGATACTCGTGTAAGAGAATTGACAGACGAAGAGGTTAAGAGAATCAGCGAGGTTATTGAGTCTGGTTACATGGTAGAAGGTGATCTCCGTAGAGAGGTTGCTATGAATATCAAGAGACTTCAGGAGATTGGATGCTACAGAGGTATCCGTCACAGAAAGGGTCTCCCTGTTCGTGGTCAGAAGACAAAGACAAACGCAAGAACCAGAAAAGGTCCTAAGCGTACAGTAGCAAACAAGAAAAAGTAAATTTGATTAATGAGAAAGTAGGTTAGTTTAAATGGCAGCAGCAAAAAAAGTTACAACTAAAAAAGTGACAAAGAAACGTGTCAAGAAAAACGTTGAACATGGACAGGCACATATCCAGTCTTCATTTAACAATACCATTGTTACATTGACAGACAACGAAGGAAACGCTCTTAGCTGGGCAAGTGCCGGTGGTCTTGGATTTAGAGGTTCAAGGAAATCTACTCCCTATGCAGCGCAGATGGCAGCAGAGACAGCAGCAAAGGCAGCAATCGTACACGGCCTTAAGACCGTTGACGTTATGGTAAAGGGTCCTGGTTCAGGACGTGAGGCAGCAATCCGTGCCCTTTCTGCTTGCGGCATTGAAGTTACCAGCATCAGGGACGTAACACCGGTTCCTCATAATGGATGCCGTCCGCCCAAGCGTCGTCGTGTATAGTTTGATCTGAATTTACAATTTGTCAGTTGGAAGAAGGCGCGAAGGCGCTGTAAACAATAGTATAATGGAGGATTTATTAAATGGCAGTTAATCGTGTTCCGGTATTAAAGAGATGTAGAGCACTCGGACTTGAGCCCGCATATCTGGGTTATGACAAGAAGTCCAACAGAACAAATGCAAGAGCAGGAAAGAAAGTAAGTGAGTACGGCTTACAGCTTCGTGAGAAGCAGAAAGCAAAATTCATTTACGGAGTTCTTGAGAAGCCTTTCAGAAACTACTATGAAAAGGCTGATAGAATGAAGGGAATGACAGGTGAAAACCTGATGGTTATGCTGGAGCGCAGACTGGACAGCGTTATCTTCAGAATGGGCTTTGCAAGAACCAGAAGAGAAGCAAGACAGATCGTTGGACATAAGCATGTTCTGGTAAATGGAAAGTGCGTAAATATTCCTTCTTACCTGATCAAAGCAGGTGATGTGATCGAAATCAGAGAGAAATCCAAGTCCTTACAGAGATACAAGGATATTGTTGAAATTACAGCAGGAAGACTTGTACCCGAATGGATGGATGTAGATCTGGAAGCATTAAAGGGAACAGTTAAGAACCTTCCTACAAGAGAAATGATTGATGTTCCTGTAAATGAGATGCTTATCGTCGAGTTGTATTCCAAGTAATTAGCTTAGGAACTCGAGTTGTTCGTAAAGGAGGGTATTTGCAGTGTTTGATTTTGAAAGACCAAATATTGAGGTAGCAGAAATCTCTGAGGATAAGAAGTATGGCAGATTCGTGGTAGAACCTCTTGAGAGAGGATACGGTATTACACTGGGGAACTCTCTTAGAAGAATTATGCTTTCTTCCCTTCCTGGTGCTGCTGTAAGCCAGGTAAAGATTGAGGGTGTGCTTCATGAGTTCAGTTCTATGGAAGGCGTGAAGGAAGATGTGACTGAGATTATCATGAACATCAAGAGCCTTGCTATCAAAAATAACAGCGATACAAACGAGCCTAAGACAGCGTATATTGAATATGAGGGAGAGGGTGTTGTAAGAGCTTCCGATATTCAGTGTGATCAGGACATTGAGATCTTAAATCCTGACCAGCCTATCGCTACCTTGAGCGGTAAGAATACCAAGCTTTACATGGAACTTACGATCACAAGAGGCAGAGGCTATGTAAGCGCAGATAAGAATAAGAGCGAAGACCTGCCTATCGGCGTGATCGCTGTGGATTCTATCTATACTCCCGTTGAGAGAGTCAATGTTACTGTTGAGAATACCCGTGTAGGACAGATTACCGATTTTGATAAGCTGACCTTGGATGTACACACCAACGGTACTCTTGCTCCTGATGAGGCAGTGAGCTTAGCTGCAAAGGTGCTGAGCGAGCATTTAAGTCTTTTCATTGACCTTTCTGAAAATGCCAAGACCGCAGAGGTAATGGTA
Source organism: Firmicutes bacterium CAG:534 (assembly GCA_000436115.1). Lineage (GTDB taxonomy): Bacteria > Bacillota > Clostridia > Lachnospirales > Lachnospiraceae > Suilimivivens. The sequence goes on from FR894522.1 coordinate 81,699, forward strand.
GAGAAGGAAGAGGATGAGAAGGAAAAGGTTCTGGAAATGAGCATTGATGAGCTTGAGCTTTCTGTTCGTTCCTATAACTGCTTAAAGAGAGCCGGTATCAACACAGTTGAGGAGCTTACCAATAAGACTTCTGAGGACATGATGAAGGTTCGTAACCTTGGTCGCAAGTCTCTTGAAGAAGTGCTTGCAAAATTAAAAGAATTAGGATTACAGTTAAATCCCAGTGATGAAGCGTAATCAGTAACGATATGAAACACAGGGCAGTAAGACCAATGCGCATGCCCCATGTTCTCATAAATGGTAACCATGCATTCGGCAAATAAGACCAAAGCGCGTGGCCGGATGTACCATGAAGGGCATTTGCCCGCTGAGAAAAGAAGCTGAGGCTTCTTTGGAAAGGATGAAAAATGGCACAGTACAGAAAACTTGGAAGAACATCAGATCAGAGAAAGGCTCTTTTAAGAAGCCAGGTTACAAGCCTGATCTATAAGGGAAAGATCGTTACCACCCAGGCAAGAGCAAAGGAAGTTCAGAAGATCGTTGACGGACTGATCGCACTTGCCGTAAAGGAAAAGGACAACTTTGAAACTGTTAAGGTTTCCGCAAAGGTTCCTGTAAAGGATAAGGACGGAAAGAGAGTAAAGGAAGTTGTTGATGGCAAGAAGGTAACCAAGTTTGAAACTGTTGAGAAGGAGATCAAGAAGGATCTTCCCAGCAGATCTCATGCAAGACGTCAGATGCTCAAGGTTCTTTACCCTGTAGTGGAAGTACCTGCTACAAAGGCTGGACGCAAGAAGGGAACCAAGGAAGTTGACCTTGTTGCAAAGCTTTTTGATGAGTATGGCGTTAAGTACGCAAGCCGTAACGGTGGATACACCAGAGTGATCAAGATCGGCCAGCGTAAGGGCGACGGAGCTATGGAAGTAGTTCTTGAGCTTGTTTAAATTAAATTGAACCAGTTAAATGCCGTGTGAAGTATTTCACACGGCATTTATTTGTGTCCTTTACACAATACAAACGGAATAAATATGGACAAAATTACAAGATATGGTATAATGATTATATTAAATTTATACATATCATACAACAAGGGGCTGTGAAATATTATGAAAATGCAATCAAAAATGCTAGCAATGTCACTGTTTCCATTGATTATTCTTGGTATAACCACCATTTTCTTTGGAAACGCCAGAATCAAAGAGGTTGTTACGGACAACATTGAAAACGGGCTTCAAGGCGCTGCCGCTGCTGTCCTGGATACGATCTCTTATGCAGATGAAGGAGAATACCATGTGGAGGATGGCGTTCTCTACAAGGGCGAGTTTAACATATCAGAGGCTGTGGATATTGCTGACCATGTGAAAAGTGCATCAGATATGGACATTACTGTATTTTACGGGGACATCAGATACATGACATCCGTTATGGACGAGAGCGGCAAGAGAGCCGTTGGAACCACTGCGCAGGACATAGTATCAGAGAAGGTTCTGAAGGGGAATCAGGAATACTTTTCAGATGATGTCAATGTAAATGGCAAGCCTTACTTTGGCTATTACGTTCCGGTTACGGAAAATGGAAGCACTGTAGGAATGGTATTTGCAGGAATGCCGCAGGCAGAGGCCAAGGCTGAAACAGACAAGATCATTGGTCTGATCGCCGGGATTATGTGCATCTTTGTACTGCTCTTTTCCACTTCTACCATTCTGGTGGTTCGAAGAATGGCAAAAAGCCTGAAGCAGGGAACTGCTGCTCTGGAAGAAGTGGCCTCCGGTAAGCTGAATGGAAAGATGGATGATAAGATTATAAAGCGTAAGGATGAGATCGGACAGATCAGCGGAGCTGTTGCCAAATTAAAGGATGAATTGAACCGTGTTATGTCTGGAATTATGGATGATAGCAAGGCTCTTCATGACAATTCAGAAGCTTTACATGAAAAGACAAGCACCAGTGCAGAGCATGTTACCCAGATTGAGCGCGCTGTGGAGGAGATTGCAGAGGGCGCCGGAAACCAGGCGCAGGAGACCCAGAGCGCTACCGAGAATATCATTACCATGGGGAATATGATCGAGGATACCTCCAGAGAGGTGGATACCCTCAATGAAAATGCAAAACAGATCAAGATTTCCGGTCAGAATGCGGTTCAGACACTGGAAGAGCTGCAGAAGATCAGCGATAAGACCAGAGAGTCCATTGACATGATCTATGAACAGACCAACACCACCAATTCCTCTGCCCAGAAGATCAAGGAAGCAACTGCACTGATCACCGAGATCGCAGAGGAAACCAACCTTCTTTCCTTAAACGCATCTATTGAGGCGGCAAGGGCAGGAGAGCAGGGAAGAGGCTTTGCCGTAGTTGCAGGGCAGATCCAGAAGCTTGCAGAGCAGTCCAATGAGTCTGCAAGGCAGATCGAGGAGATCATTACCTCCCTTCTTGTTGACTCCGGTAAGGCAGTGGATACCATGGAAGCAGTGAAGGAGATCATGCACCAGCAGAATGAGAATGTGCTTAAGACGGACGAGCAGGTCCGCCAGGTTATCGGACAGGTAGACGAATCCATTGCCGCTATCGGCAGAATTGCAGAGCAGAGCGATAAACTTAACGAAAGCAGGATTGTGATCACGGATACGGTGCAGAACCTGACTGCTGTGGCAGAAGAAAATGCAGCCAGCACCCAGGAATCCGCAGCGTCCATCACCCAGGTGGGCGAGCTGATCAGAGATATTGCAGAAATCGCAGAAGAGCAGAAGAAGATTGCCGTAAAGCTGAAAGAAAGCATGGAAGTATTTGAGGTATAAGCAGGCATGGACAATATTTATCAGGCTATAAAGGCGTTTTTTAAGGCGATCATCAATTTATTTGTGGCGGTGATCGATCTGTTTGCGGGACTGTTAAACGGGATTGCTTTTCTCTTTGAAAAGCTAAAGCCCAAAGCAGCAGAAAGGCTGCACAGCCTTGGCACAGAAAAGGAGGGCGCAGCTGCAAAGGAAAGCAGAGCAGTAAAGGAAAACGGAGTGACTATGGTAACAGAGATCAGAGAGCAGCTTGCAGCGCGGGTGAAGACAAAAGAGCAGTATTATTATGAGCATGCCTGCATGCAGGAAAGCGGAAGCGGGCTTTATATGATCGTTTTGGCCATCCTGACCTTTGCACTGTTTGGAAGCACCATGTTATACAGCCAGGGAACCAAGCTCAGCACCAGGGTTCTGGCTGCTGTGATCATGGCGGCTCTTTGTGTGGCAGCCTGTGTGATGATCATTTCCATCCGCAAGAAGGTATTTCGCAGCAGAGTAGCCAGACAGATCCTGGAAGCAGAATTCAGCGGTCTGTTAAAGGATCAAGAGGTGCAGCAAACCGTGGAAGCGCCGGAGACAGAAAAAACGGAAGCTTCCGAACCGGAAGCTCCCGAAAAAGAAAAGATCCTGTCTATTTCTGAAAGGGCAAGAGAGCAGGCTTAAAAGTCGGTTTTCTGGAAGTGCTGGTAATCCTTACAGGAATTCCAGTCGCCGCCCCAAATAAAGCCATGCTGCTTAAATAACTTATAACAAAGATCATTTTCATCAATTTTATATGGAAAATCAAGGGATCGGTCAGCGTATGTTTTTCCTTCAGAAGGAGAAATATAGGTTTCACCGGTCCCTTTGTAGTCATAAACCACATAGGGATTGTAGAGGGGATTGATGTCAATGGCACAGCCAAGGGCATGCTTGGAAAGGCTGTCCGTGCCGTCAACCACCCGGTAGTTAAAGCAGGAGGTATTGTTATCCTCCATGGAGGCAGTGTCATCCCCGTCATATTCATCGATCAGCCTGATCTTTTCAATCTGATATTCATTCTGATAAAGTTCATAGAAAATTTCCAGAAGATCCTGGGCAATGCCGTAGTTACAGATCAGGTTTCCCGTCTGTACCTGGCCTTCAAAATCATAATGGAGCACAGTTAAGTAACAAAGATCTCCGTAATTTATGGCAGCTTCCTTTCCGGAGGGCATGATATTGACAGCGGGAACAGTTCCTCCCATAGCTTCCTCTTCCGGGACGGGATAGGAGATCCCGGTGATCCGGGTAATGATCTCTTCTGAGAGAGGTTCATAAAAAAAGCCCGGCTCATAGCAGATAGCAGAAAGGCTTTCCGGAGAAGGAATTTCAGGCGTGGCCTCGTCAGGAGCCGCCGAAGGGGAGGCAGAGGGTGAGGGTGAAGCAAAGGGGGATGGGGATGCTGTTTTCTCAGGGGTGGCATAGGCAAGCTCCGGATTTTCCTGTGCATATTCGCTGAGGGTCTGTCCGCCGGTAGTGACTCTGACGATCACAGAGCAGACGATAATCATAAGAAGCAAAGCCCCAAAGGGCTTTAACCATTTAGACATAAGAATACTTCCTTTCCGTTTAAGCTACATGTGATAATGATACGATAAAATACATTCTATTGCAAATGAAAACAATATCCTGTACAATAAGTGCAGTAAAAATGGGAAAGCTGCGGTATGATCGGCAGAAAGGCATAAAGATCTATGGAAATGGTTCAGACGAAGGATCTTGTTTTTGAATATATCAGAAGAGATGACGAGGGAAATGTGGAGGGCATTACCAGAGCGATCGACGAGGTAAGCCTTCAGGTGCATCCGGGAGAGTTTATTGCGGTTTTAGGACACAACGGCTCCGGGAAATCCACCCTGGCAAAGCATATCAACGCTATTTTATACCCAACAGAAGGAACGGTATGGGTGGATGGCATGGATACCTGTGAAGAGGCAAACCTGTGGAATATCCGTCAGGAGGCCGGGATGGTCTTTCAAAACCCGGATAACCAGATCATCGGCCAGGTGGTTGAGGAGGACGTAGGGTTTGGCCCCGAAAACTTAGGCGTGCCCACAAAGGAGATCTGGGAGAGAGTGGAGGAAAGCCTTAAGGCAGTGGGAATGTATGAATTCAGAAAGCATTCGCCCAACAAGCTTTCCGGGGGACAAAAGCAGCGTGTCTCCATTGCAGGCGTGATCGCCATGCATCCCAAATGTATTGTACTGGATGAGCCTACGGCAATGCTGGATCCAAGTGGAAGGAAGGAAGTGATCCGGGCGGTCCGGGCCTTAAACCTGGCAGAGGGGATCACCATCATCCTGATTACACATTATATGGAAGAGATCATTGACGCAGACAGAGTTTTTGTAATGGACAAGGGAAAGATTGCCCTGCAGGGAACGCCCCGGGAGGTCTTTGGCCAGGTGGACAGGTTAAAGGAGCTTAGGCTTGATGTTCCCCAGGTGACGCTTTTAGCCCATGAGCTTAGGGAAAGCGGACTTCCCATACCGGAAGGGATCCTGCGCACGGAAGAGCTGATCCGGGCTTTGGGCTTATAAATGAGCAGAAAACGAGGACAGAAATGGCAGAAATCATACTAGATCATGTAAGCTATGTCTATGAAGAGGGCACAGCAATGGAATATGCAGCGCTTAGGGATATCAATCTGGTGATCCCCCAGGGACAGTTTATCGGCCTGATCGGGCATACCGGTTCCGGAAAATCCACCCTGGTGCAGCATCTGAACGGACTTTTAAAGCCAACCGGCGGAAACGTATATTTTGGCGGTGCGGATATCCATGACAGTGATTACAACAAAAAGGAATTAAGAAGCAAGGTAGGACTTGTGTTTCAATACCCGGAGCATCAGCTTTTTGAGGTGGATGTGTTTTCTGATGTATGCTTTGGCCCTAAGAATATGGGACTGGATCAAAAGGAAACCCAGCTTCGGGCTTATGCGGCGCTGAAGCAGGTGGGGCTGGAGGATGAGTACTTTTATCAGTCGCCCTTTGATCTTTCCGGGGGACAGAAGAGAAGAGTTGCCATTGCAGGAGTTCTGGCAATGAAGCCGGAGGTGCTTGTGCTGGACGAGCCCACGGCGGGCCTGGATCCTAAGGGCAGGGATGAGATCCTGGATCAGATCGCAAAGCTCCGGGAGGAAACCGGCATGACGGTGATCCTGGTATCTCACAGCATGGAGGATGTGGCCAGATATGTGGACCGCATTATTGTGATGAATAAGGGACAGGTGCTTTATGATGATGTGCCCAGAGAGGTGTTCCATCATTATAAGGAATTAGAGCGGGTAGGGCTGGCGGCGCCCCAGATCACCTACATCATGCACGCCCTGAGGGAAAAGGGACTTCTGGTGGATACGGATATTACTACGGTAGAGGAAGCCAGAGAGGCCATTTTGAAAGCGCTTGGCAGGAAATAGAGAAAGGCATCAGATGACATGTTACGCGATATTACATTAGGACAATATTATCAGACCGAGTCGGTGATCCACAGACTGGATCCCAGGGTAAAGCTGGTTACAACGATCTGCTTTATCATTTCGCTGTTCATAGTAGATAACTGGATCGGCTATCTGATCGCCATCCTGTTTCTGGCGCTGGTGATCAGACTTTCCAGGGTTCCCGTAAAATTTATGGTTCGGGGAATGAAATCCATTTTGTTTCTGCTGATCGTAGCCGGATGCTTTAATCTGTTTCTCACACCCGGAGAGGTGCTTGTAAGCTTCTGGAAGCTGAAGATCACAAAGGAGGGGATCTTTCTGGCCTCCTTTATGGCGCTGCGCCTGATCCTTCTGATCATGGGCTCCTCGGTGATGACGCTGACCACAACGCCAAATCAGCTTACGGACGGCCTGGAAAAGCTGCTCGGCCCCTTAAAGCATCTGCGGGTGCCGGTGCATGAGATCGCCATGATGATGTCCATAGCGCTGCGCTTTATTCCCATTCTGATGGAAGAAACGGATAAGATCATGAAAGCCCAGATTGCCAGAGGTGCGGACTTTGAAAGCGGCAATCTGATCAAGAAGGCAAAGAGCCTGGTTCCTCTTTTGGTGCCGTTATTTATTTCTGCTTTCCGCAGGGCCAATGATCTTGCCATGGCCATGGAGGCCAGATGTTATCGGGGTGGGGAGCACAGAACCAAGATGAAGCCGCTGATCTACCGGAAAAGAGACTGGTGCGCTTATGGCGCAGTGCTGGTTTATCTGGCAGTGATCGTAGTATTTGGAAAAATTTTATTTTAAAAGGTCGGTATCAATGAAACGAATCAAGCTGGTGGTTGCTTATGACGGAACCGCCTATCACGGGTGGCAGCTTCAGCCGGGAGCGCCTACCATAGAAGGAGAACTGAATAAGGCGCTTAGCAGGCTGCTTGGGGAGCAGATCAAGGTCATTGGGGCAAGCCGCACAGACTCGGGGGTACATGCCCTTGGGAATGTGGCTGTTTTTGATACGGAATGCAGGATACCCGCAGAGAAGCTTTCCTATGCCCTGAACCAGAAGCTACCGGAGGATATCAGGATCCAAAGCTCCTGTGAGGTGGAGCCGGACTTCCATCCCCGGCATTGCAGCAGCCGCAAGACCTATGAATACCGGATCCTGTGCAGGGAATTTCCACAGCCTGTAAAGCGTCTGTACAGCTATTTCACTTATCATAAGCTGGATGTAAAAAGGATGCAGGAGGCCGCAGCTTATCTGGTGGGAGAGCATGATTTTAAAAGCTTCTGTTCTGTAAATACCGTAGTAGAAAGCACCGTCCGCAGACTTGACAGCGTGGCGGTGGAAGAACAGGGAGAAGAGATCGTGATCCGGGTCAGGGGAAACGGTTTCCTTTATAATATGGTCAGGATCATTGCAGGAACCCTGATGGAAGTGGGAATGGGAAAGACAGAGCCGGAAGAGCTTCCGGGGATTTTAAATGCCTTAGACCGCCAGGCCGCAGGGCCTACGGCACCGGCCTGCGGACTGACGCTTGTTCAATATGAATTTCTTTAAATTACTTTATCCAAGGACCGTACCGTCTGCAAGGGTAATGGTATAGCCATTATAGAGAATGGTTCCCTCGCAGGTAAGGGAGGAGAGAGTACAGTCCCCTGTAAGGGTGAAGGTACAGCCTTCCTCAATGGTAAGCACGGCATGATCTTCCGTAGTTACGCCGCCATCTTCATTGTCCACAATATGGATGGCGCCGGTAAGGGTGTTATAACCTATAAGCGTCTTTCATGAAGAAGATGTAAAGAAGCGAGTAGTGGTATTGGGGTATATCACAGAGAAAGAATTAAAGAAGCGATGTGCACTTTCAGGAATTGGATTGTTTGTTCCTATGTTAATCTTTGTACCCATAATGGTATACTGTATCAATGGAGCATCCGATTTTTGGAGTGCATTTTGGCAGATGACAGCAATCTTTATGATAGGAAATATATTTGACCGTCTTTTCATAGATGAATTTTGGGTTGGACATACAAAAGCTTGGTTGATTCCAGGGACTGAAGATTTAATGCCATATATTCCAGTAAAGGTAAAAATCAAAAATGGGTTGGTACTCTCATTATGTTTCCTTTACTTTCAGCTATAATTGGTGGAGCAGTTACATTTTTTACTAAGTAATACAACGGAAAAATTCAGGCTTTTGGTTAGTCTGAAAGCATGCAAGAATTTGAAGTTTCACTTGAGGTATTTTGAAGGATTTAATAACTGCTATATCTTGTTATAAAAATCTCTACAAACTATTGAAAACATTAAAGTTAAGGGAAAGAAAAAATTAAACTTGAAGGAGAAGTAAAAAATGAGTTTACATATTGAGCCTTTTGCGGTGAATGATTCTAACATTGAAGGACTTAAAATAATCAGTGCCAAAATGTCAACCGATGACCGTGGAACTGTTCGTGAATTGTTTCGTGGTAGCATATATTTTGAAGTTCTTCCGAAGACTGTAACAGGATGGAAGCAGATTAACTTAACCAGAACTAAGAAGGGAGCTGTTCGTGGACTTCATGGCGAGGCGATGTCCAAATTAGTTACTGTAGCTTATGGCTCTGTTTTCGGTGCGTATGTTGATACAAGACCGGACAGTAAGACTTTCGGTGCTGTTCAGACTGTACATATTACACCTGGCGTTCAAGTATTTGTGCCACAAGGCGTATGTAATGGTTTTCAGGCACTGGAAGATACAGAATATCTATATTTCTTTGACAATGAATGGGCTCCTGGAATGCCCGGTACAGCACTTTGTCCGTTGGATCCTGAACTTGATATCAAGTGGCCGATTCCTATTGAGACTAGTGATTTTAATCAGATTTCTGAGAAGGATTCTAAGGCTCCAACTCTTAAGGAGCTTCGTAAGACTCTAGGGATGAATTAAGCAAACAATAGTTTCATTTTGAGCTGTTTTATCTCCATAGAATTTCTCACAGCTGGCAATATCTACCTGATATAATAAAGGAAAGTGAAAATTACATAGCTTTTTGATACAAATGGGTTGTATAAAATTGCTATTATGGTTTTTGATTTATAGAGAAAAGAAAATTTCAGTCTTCCGGTGAGATTGAAAGCGCGCATGAATTTGAATTTGTGCGACCGATTACAGGAAGGAGAAGGATAATGGCTATCACATTAAAGAAAGCAACGAGAGAAGATATAGAAACCATCTGGAAAATGCAAGTAGAGGCATTTACAGAGCTTTTAGATGAATATCAAGATTTCGATATGAGTCCGGCAACTGAAAGCTTAGAAAAAATAATCGCTAAATTTGAACAGCCTTGGACAACTTATTATTATATCGTTGAGAATGATATAGTTGTTGGCGCAGTACGAATAGTTAATAAAAACGATGGAAGTAGAAAAAGAATTTCGCCAATTTGGATTATGGGTGAATTTCGCAATAAAGGATATGCTCAACAAGCAATGATTGAACTTGAAAATATATATGGTTCTGACCATTGGTGTTTGGATACAATTTTACAAGAAAAGGGAAATCTACATCTATATGAGAAAATGGGATATGTTCAAACTGGAAAGGTTGAGCATATAAACGAAAAAATGGATATAGTATTCTATGAAAAAAATTGACGAAGAAATCAGACAGACAACTTTCAGTCTTCCGGTGAGATTGAAAGCGCGCATGAATTTGAATTTTACGGAGGAATTATGGACAAGAAAAAGTATTGGATAATCCGATTATTCTTTGTGCTTTTTACAATATCCGTATCTGTTGCAATACTTCCTTGTGGAATAATAAATGTTCATGGCTTATTTGGTGAGATAACCACATATGTAGTGGTCGAAGATAAAGAACAAGAAATTGTCAGTATCGAAGACGTAGACCATAAAAAAGTCCAAACTGTAAAAGGCAGAAACATTCTCAATATTTGGTTAGAAATTCTGATAACGGTTGTATGCATCAGCTTTTGTGCTAATTTAATCCAACTACCACGAGGAGATACCATAGTTACATTAAAGGTTCGCATGGACGATTAAATCCTTTCTGCAAATAGAAAGCAGAAAGGAGAATAATTGTGTTTGAGCAAGATTATGTAATGAGACTCATTAAAGAAATGGTGCGAGCTATTTTAAAACTATTATTCAACATTGATACGGAGTCCCCAACAGTAGAATTGTTGGAAAATAAAGAAGAACAGGAAACATTGGAAAATCTGTTAGACATGGTTGACGCTGGAGAAATCAATGAAGCTGAAAATAGATTATATGATTTGACCAGTAATACAGATGTGAATAGTTTAGAAATTGCACTATTATTTTATTCCTATTTGAATGACAAAACAGACGATTTTTTAGAAGTAAATAACTTCAGCAGAGATGAAATCAAATTAGGTTTAGAAAATGTTGCTGATAGCTTTGGTCTAAGCAGTATTGCAAAAATGTTTTTAACAGACTTTTAATAGAATTGTCTGGTTGTCAGTTGAATAAGATGACCAGACAATTCAAATTTACACATAATACAAAATTCCAGTAATACGCTCTGTTG
>FR894523.1:0-1154 GCA_000436115.1 Firmicutes bacterium CAG:534
CACAGCGAAGCCCACAGCAACAGCGAAAGCAACCCAGGCGCCCACGGCAGCGCCAACAGCAACAGCGAAAGCAACGCCAGAGCCCACAGCAAAGCCTACGGCAGCGCCTACAGCCAAGGCGACCCAGGCGCCAACAGCAAAACCGACAGCCACAGCGAAAGCAACCCAAGCGCCCACGGCAAAGCCCACGGCAACCGCGGCACCGACCCCTGTGGGACAGCTTTCCCTTCCGTCACCGGAACCCATTCCGGAAGGAAACGGAACCGCTTCGGAGACCCAGGAAACCGAGCCTGTGACACAGCCGACTCAGGCGCCCACTGCGGAGCCTACCGCAGTACCCGTGACAGAGCCCTTAGAAGCGCCGGAGGCAGAGAATACCGAAAAGGGAAATGCAATCGTGACGGCAGCCACACCGAAGCCCCAGACACTCTCTGAGGATCCGGCCGTTCTGAACATGGATATGAGCGCTACCGGCGTGATCTATGCGGAGACCTTAGAGCAGATCCGCGACCAGAAAACAAAGGTGGTACTGGATGTAGGAAACGGTGTAAAGTGGGCCATTGACGGAGCAGAGATAGAGGAAGGCCCTATGTCCAGCATGGATCTTAGGGTAACCATGGGAGAGGGAGCAACCAGGATCCCTGCGGAGCGGATAGAAGCCTTAACAGGAGGAGAAGAATATGTAGAGCTTTCCCTGGCCCATGAAGGAAGCTTTGGGTTAAAGGCAGTTCTTACCGTTACCCTGGATCAGGCCATGGAGGGACAGTATGCAAACCTGTTCTACTATAACGAAGCGGAGGAAGCCTTTGAATATATCTGTGCAGCACAGATCAGCAGCCGGAAGGAAGCCGCCTTTGTGCTTGGACATGCTTCTGATTATATTATCGTGATCAGCGACCGGACAAGAGAGGATCTGCTTACGGAGAGGGCACAGCAGATGGAAGAGGCAGATCAGGCGATTGAAGAAATCATGAGCCGTCCCGCAGAACAGCGGCCTGCAAAGGATAAGAACAAGGCGGCCCTGATCATTGCCCTGATCCTGCTTGCCAGTGCAGCTATCGGCATAGGAGCTTATCTGATTTTTAAAAAGGATCGGGATGAGTAAGTAAAGAAAAAAGACCGTGTGTATTAAAGGCGGCATGGGAGTGATCCCA
>FR894523.1:1177-5789 GCA_000436115.1 Firmicutes bacterium CAG:534
CATGCCGCCTTTTGGTACGCTGCGGATCTTCCGTAAATGGGGGTTGACACGACGGTTAGCTTGAACTAACACAAAGGTGTCAATATGATAACAAATTAAAACATCAGGAGTGAAAACATATGAAAAGATAAAAGAGACTGAAAAAGGCTTTTATGGATGTTACTTTCCGTTAGAGGGAGCGACCTGTGCCATCATTGCAATGCTTGGAGACGACTGCGAGGATTATATGGCCAGATCCTCTGTAAAGTGGCTTCAGAAGAAATTCGGAATCAGCGTATTGACGCTGAGTCCGGCTCATAAGGATTACAGTCATCATAATCTGCCGGTAGAGAGAATTGGAGCGGCTATTTCCTATCTGCAGAAAAGAGGAATGAAAAAGATCGGAATTGCCGGAGCGTCCACCACAGGAATGTTTGCGCTGATTGCAGCTTCCTATTATCCTCAGATCACTCTTACCATTGCCATGACGCCCTGCGATTTTGTGATGGAGGGCTTTTATCAGGGAAAAAGGGATGGACAGACGGAATGGCCGGGAGAAGGGGAGTCTACCGCATCCTGGGAAGGAAAACCGCTGCCGTATCTTCCCTATGCTTATCGTCATCCGGAATATGGAATGAAGATGAAGGAGGATGCAAAGGCAGGGGGAGATATGATTTCCTCTGTAAATATCTTTATTGACTCCGAAAAAGCGCATCCGCTCAGGGAAGAGGAGATGATCAAGGTTGAGAAAATAAAGGGAAAGCTTTTGATGATCGGGTCAGAGGATGATGCTTTGTGGGAAGCTGGCAAGTATATCCGCAGAATGGAAAAGCGTCTTGCACAGCGCGAGCATGAGTGCAGTGTGGGGAGTTATATTTATGAGCATGCAACTCATTTCGTTTTCCCGGAGGGAATGGTAAAGAGCATGCTTCCGGTTGGAGGCGATCTGATCACAAGGGTTTTTGCCGCCGGAAGAAAGTATCCCAAAGAGTGCAAGGAGGCACGAATTGACATTGATAAACGGGTTACACGGGCAATAAACGATTGGAAGAAACAGTAGAAGGAGAAGGAAAATGGCTGTTATCGTAAAAGATGCGGTGAAGCAATATGGAAAAGGAGAAAGCAGGATCTACGCACTGGATCATGCAAGCCTGGAAATACAGACAGGATGTCCTTTGTAATGGTTTGGAGGAAAGCCCTCTAAAAATACATTGCAATTTGCGGCAAATAGGAATAAGATAAAAAAAGATTACAAAGCAAAGGGCAATGGCGCCAGAGGCGCTGTTGCTCTTTTTCTGATATCAGGATAGAAATGGAGGCTATGATGAAAAAGAAACCCATGATCGGAGTGATGCCCCTTTGGGACGAAGAGAAAAACAGTCTTTGGGTGCTTCCCGGATACCTGGACGGCATCAGGATGGCGGGAGGAATACCGGTGATCTTCCCGCTGACAACGCAAAAGGACGAGCTTACAGAGCTTTGCAGCTTATGCAGCGGCTTTTTGTTTACCGGAGGCCAGGATGTAAGCCCGGAGCTTTATCGGGAGCAAAATCTGGAGGGATTGTCAAAGTCCTATGAGCCATTAGATGAAATGGAAAGGATCGTGCTGCAGACTGCGCTTATAGAGGATAAAGCCGTGCTTGGAATTTGCAGGGGACTACAGTTTGTCAATGTTTTTCTGGGGGGAAGCCTGTACCAGGATCTTTCACGGCAGCACCCCTCTTTGACAGAGCACCATATGACGCCGCCCTATGACAGGGAGATCCATAAGGTTACGATTAAAAAAAGCACTCCCTTGTATCAACTGCTTTCAAAGGAATGCATAGGTGTGAACAGCTATCACCATCAGGCAGTGAAGGAGACCGCACCGGCTCTTTCTGTGATGGCAACAGCTGAGGATGGACTTGTGGAAGCCGCATATCTGCCGGATAAAAAATATGTATGGGCGTTTCAATGGCACCCGGAGTTTTCCTATCAGACAGATGAAAACAGCCGCAGGATCTTTTCTTCTTTTGTAGAGGCAGCAGAAGAATAAGAGGAAAGCCTAAGAGCAGGATTTGTCTGCGTGCTCCAGAAAGAAGCTGTGGATGGCGTTTATGGCATCCCGGCTTTCGGGCAGATCCGGCTTAAACATGCTGAAGGCATGGGAAAGCCGTTTATCCTTAGGAAAGCATAAAAGCTTGTGAGGTACATTGTGCCTGGAAAGGGCACGTTCAAACTGCATGGAATAACGCTTTAAATAGTCGCACTCACTGGTCACCAGAAAGCAGGGCGGCAAGGCGGTGACAAGGTCCGGATGCTCCGGGTTGATATAAGGAGCAAAGGGGCCTTTTTTGTAATGCTTCCCATACAGATAAGGGGGAAGAAACAGGCCGATCTTGTCAAGCTTTGTGGTGTAAAACATGCCGCTGATCAGGCCTAGGGCGTTAAAATGCAGATCAGGAGCCGTAACCTTTGCAGCATCTGCCAGCTTTTGACAGCCGGACATGGCGCTGACATAGGTCAGAAGATAAGCGCCGCCGCTGTCTGCAGTTCCATAGATCCTGTCCGGATCCCCATGGTATTCTGAAAGATGTTCTTTTATGTATTTCAGGGCTGCGGCAATAGCAGCAAACTGGTCATAGACCTGACAATCGGGAACCAAAGGGTATTCAACAGAGAAAACAAGGTATCCAAGTTCACTGAAACGGGCGCAGAAAAAACGGTTAAATTCCTTGTTTCCGATCAAAAGACCGCCTCCGTGAATGTTCACCATCACTGGTATGGGCTGTTTTACCGACCGAACCGGGTAAAACACATCCAGTTCGTGTACATTTTTTGCATCGGGTAAATAGGCTATATTTTTCTCTTCTACGACATCTTCCGGCATGGAATGTTGACTGTCAAAAAGGGCGCTCATGCGCTCAAAATCTAGCCTTTGCTGATAAAACAGTTTTTTCATTATATCGCTCATGAAAATCATTCCTTTCTTTATTTCGCATAAAGAATAGCATAATCACCTGGAAAATACAACAAAAATACATACCGTCTGGTAGACTTTTTCCACGGCGGGCTTGAGATGAGGTACAATAGTATGTAGAATATGAGTAAGTGAAAAGGAGTGGAGTATGAATTTATTTCAAAGAAAGAGGTACAAGTATTTTTACGACACGCATGTACACACAAGCGAGGCCAGCGCCTGTGCAAAGAACACAGGGGCAGAAATGGCCAGGGCAGCCAAGGCGGCAGGCTATACCGGGATCATTATCACCGATCACGCCTGGAACGGGAATACTTGCATTGATCCGTCACTTCCATGGGAAACCTGGGTGGAAGCATTTTGCAAGGGCTATGAAAACGCCAAGAAGGAGGGCAAAAAAATCGGCCTTTCCGTTTTCTTCGGGTATGAGTCCAACTTTGACGGAACGGAATTCCTGGTTTATGGCCTGGACAAGGAGTGGCTGATCAGGCACCCGCAGATCAAAAAGGCAACCGTAGAGCAGCAGTTCAAGATGGTTCATGACGGAGGAGGCATTGTGATACAGGCACATCCCTACCGGGAGGCCGATTACATACCAAGGGTGCGCCTTTATCCTACAGACTCGGATCTGACGGAGATCTTTAACGGCGCCCATTCCAGCCCGCTGAGTACAAGCCATTACAATCCTGACTTTGACAGACAGGCAGTGGAATATGCAAGGAAATACGGAGTTGAGGTGACTGCCGGATCAGATGTCCATTCTGTGCAGATGTTAGGGGCCGGCATTGCCGTAAAGGAAAAATGGAAGACCGTAGTGGACTACATCATGACGGTGGCTCAAAACGGCGATTTCATTATGTGCAGCGGAGAGGGATGGTATGACAGAAAGCTGAATCCCTATACTCAGGAAAAATACTTACCAAAGCGGAGGATGGTGTGAGGTTTTTACACATTTCTGACCTGCATATCGGCAAGGTGGTCAATGATTTTTCCATGCTGGAGGAACAAAAGCTGATCCTGGATCAGCTTGTTTCTCTGGCAGCGGAGAATAAAGTTGATGCGCTGGTTATTGCAGGAGATATCTATGACAGGGCGATTCCGCCCGGAGAGGCGGTCAGCCTTTTTGATCAGTTTCTGACAAAGCTGTCTGATCAGGAAATTCAAATTATAATGATAAGCGGAAATCATGACTCGCCGGAGCGGATCAGCTTTGGGGAGCATCTTTTGTGTGCAAGGGGCGTTCACATTGCAGGGGTATGGAATAGACAGGCAAAGCGGGTACTCTTGGGGGATACGGAGTTTGTGCTCCTTCCCTTTTTTAAGCCTGTGAGAGAAGAAGAAACCGACAGCAACAGCGCTGTTGCAAGGGCGCTGGAACGCTACTGGCAGCAGGAGCAGGAAGAGAGCCTGGAAAAACAGAGAGTTCTGATCACCCATTTCTTTGTGACGGATCAGGGGAAGGAGCCCGCCCTTTCGGAAAGCGAGACCACGATCCATGTGGGAGGACTTGATAATGTGGAGGCGTCTTTATTTGATGGCTTTGATTATGTGGCGCTGGGGCATATTCACAGGTGCCAGCAGATCGGGGAGCGGCCCGTCTGGTATTCCGGCTCTACCTTAAAGTATTCCTTCGGGGAGTGCGGCCAGGAAAAGTGCGCCCTTCTTGTAAATCTG
>FR894523.1:5844-26332 GCA_000436115.1 Firmicutes bacterium CAG:534
TGCACCCCGCAAAGGAGTTCCGCATCATACGGGGAAGCCTGGAAGAGCTTCTGCGTCAGGGACAGGAGGATGAAAGAAGATCCGACTATCTGCAGGCTGTGCTTACGGATCGTGGAGAGCTGATCGATCCTATGGGAACCCTGCGCAGCGTTTATCCCAATATGATGCAGATCCTGCGTGCCGGAGAATGGGAACAGGAGCAGAGAGCAGAGCAGAAGGCAGACCGGATGCTTGCAAGAAGAAAGGATCCTGTGGCTTTGTTTGAGGCCTTTTATGAGGAAGTAACAGGGGAAACGCTTTTGGCAGAGGGGAAGAAAGCGGTAACGGACATCATACGGGAATTGGAGGACTGCTTATGAAACCCATCAGGCTGACGATCTGTGGCTGGGGGCCGTATAAGGGAAAACAGGAGATCGATTTTACAGGACTTGAAAAAAGAGGGCTTTTTTTGATCACAGGGCCTACCGGCGCAGGAAAAACTACCATCTTTGATGCCATTACCTATGCGCTTTATGGCAGCATGAGTGGTGAAATGCGGGAAAAAAACAGTGTGCGCAGTGATTTTGCGGATCCCGAAACGCCGACCTATGTGGAGCTTGTGATGAGCCATGGGGAAAAGCGTTACGAGATCTACCGGAACCCGGAATACCTTCGTCCCAGCAAAAGAGCAAAGGGGCTTACGAAGGAAAGGGAAAAAGCAAGGATCACCTGCGCAGATGGGACTGCGCTTGAGGGAAGCAGCGAGGTCACCCGGTTTGTCCAGGAGCTTTTGCGGCTGGATCTCCGCCAGTTTAAGCAGCTTTCCATGATTGCACAGGGAGAGTTTGCAAGGCTTCTGGTAGCGCCTCCCGGGGAAAAGACCAGGATTTTCCGGGAGCTTTTCGGAACAGAGCTTTATGAGCGCATGGAAGCAAAGCTGAAGGGAAAAGCCCTTGAGCTTTATAAGAAGGTGATGGAATGCCGTCATAAGATGGAGGAGGATATTTCCCTGCTTTCCAGGGAAGCCTTGTTTGAGGATCAGGAAAAGGAAGAACGCTTTCGGGAGCTGATCTCAGCAGAAGGCTATTATTATGAGGGGATCCTTTCCCTGTTAGGGGAAGCGGGAGCATTTCTGGAAGGAGAAGTCAGACAGGCAGAAAAGGACTGCCAGAAGGCGGAGGAGGAAATGAGAAGCCTTCTGACAGAGCAGGAGGGAGCAAAGAACCTTTGCAGCCTTTTGGAAAAGCTGGAAGCCGAAAAGAAAAAAAGAGCGGAGCTTCAGGAAAGAAAGGAAGAAATTGCACTTTGCCAAAAGACCCTTACAAGGAAGGAAAAGGCGGCAGAGCTTCTTCCCGAAGAGGAAAAGTGTGAGGCGGCTCTTTTGCTCGCCGCAAACCTGGAAAAGAAAAAGCTGGATACACAGGCAGAAATAGAAGCGCTGCGGAAGAAGAAAGAGGAGGAAGCGGAAATTTTTCGTTTTGGGCAGGAGATCGCACAGGCCTATACCCTGTCAGAAAAACTGACGGAGGAAAAGGAAAGGGAGGCCGTGCTTACCAAAAGGCTGGCAGAAGCGGAAAAGGAGCTGACTGCTTTACAGCAGGCCCTTTTAAGGGCAGAGGAGGAAGAAGAAAAGACCAAGGGGATTTATGAACAGGCGCAAAAGAAATACCTTCACGGCCTGGCAGGGATCCTGGGAGAGGAGCTTTTGGAAGGACAGCCCTGTCCGGTCTGCGGTTCCGTGCACCATCCGGTAAAAGCGGTGCGCGAGGAGCAGGTGCCGGATAAGGAGAGCCTGAATAAGCTGAAGGAGGAGTTTGAACAAAAACAGCAGAAAAAGGTTGCCCTTCACGGAAAGGCGGCAGCCTCCTATGCAGGTGTGAAGGAACAGGAAAAACAGGCAGAAGAAAGCAGATGCAGGGGCAGAGAGCTTTCTGACCAGCTTTCCGCCTTTTCAGATACGGTCAGGGAGTATGTGGCAGGGCATGACAGAGCCTCCTATGAAAAGAAGCTTCGGGAACAGGAGGAGAGAAGCGCTGTGCTTGCGGAAAAGCAGCGCAATCTGGAAAAGCAGGAAAAGGAGCTTTTAGAGGCAAGGGAAGCTGCAAAACAAAGGCGGCAGGCTTTCCTGCTGAAGCAGAAACAGGCAGGCTTTGAAGGAGAACAGGATTACCGTATGGCAAAGCCAAAGGAAGGAGAGCTTTTGCAGCTCAGAGACAAAATTGCCGGATATGAACAGCTTTGCAGCGCTAATGCGCAGCTCCTTTCGCACCTTGAGGAAGAAACAAAAGGCAGGACCCTTCCGGATCTTCCGGCCATGGAACAGGCTCTTTTAAAGGCAGGAGAAAGGAAGAAGCAGCTTTCCGAAAAGCAGCTTGCCCTGCATAGCAGATGGTCCTCCTTAAAGAAAGGGCTTTCCTCCCTGAAGGAAAAGAATAAAAAGCAGACAGGGCTTATGGAACAGTACAGTCTTTACAAAAGACTGGACGATGCGGCAAACGGAAATAACAAAAAGAGACTGGTATTTGAACAGTATGTGCTTGCGGCTTACTTTGAAGAAATTCTCATGGCGGCCAACTTAAGGCTGGAGACCATGAGCGGAGGAAGATACCGCCTGCGGAGAGTGCAGGAGGTGGGCGACGGAAGGAGCAAGGACAGCCTGGACATGGAGGTAATGGATTATTACACCGGAAAGTACCGCTCTGTAAAAACCCTCTCCGGAGGAGAAAGCTTTAAGGCATCCCTGGCTCTTGCTCTTGGCATGAGCGACGTGATTCAGGCCGGAAGCGGCGGGATCCGTGTGGAAACGCTGTTTGTGGATGAGGGCTTTGGAAGCCTTGACGGGGAGTCCTTGGAGCAGGCCTGCGAAACGCTGGAGAGCCTGGTGGAAAAGGACAGATTGATCGGACTGATTTCCCATGTACCGGAACTTTCTGAAAAGATCAGCAGCCAGATCAGGATTTACAAAACAAATGCTGGAAGCAGGGCAGAAGTTGTGGTATGCTAAAAATACTGGGATTAAGAAAGGAGATCATATGCAGAATTATGACGTGATCATCATAGGCGCAGGCCCCGGCGGGATCTTCTGTGCGTATGAGCTGATGGATAAGAAAAAGGATTTAAAGGTTTTGATGATAGAAAAGGGACGTTCCATTGAAAAGAGGCAATGTCCTAAGAGAGTGACGAAGAAATGCGTTGGCTGTAAGCCTTGCTCTATTACTACGGGCTTTGCGGGAGCAGGAGCATTTTCCGACGGAAAGCTTTCTCTTTCTCCTGACGTAGGAGGCAATCTGCCGTCCATTCTCGGTTATGAGGCAACAGAAGACCTGATCAAGGAATCTGACGGCATTTATCTGAAATTCGGCGCAGACAAGAGTGTTTACGGCGTGGATAAGCAGGCCGAGATCAGAGAGATCCGCAAGAAGGCCATTATTGCCAACTTAAAGCTGGTAGAGTGCCCGATCCGCCATTTAGGAACGGAAGAAGGGTACAAGATCTACGAAAAGCTGCAACATCATCTGGAAAAAGAAGGCGTTACCATGCTGTTTAACACCATGGTAGAAGACATTATTGTGGAAGATGGTGTCGCTAAGGGGATCAAAACCGATAAGGGCGAGACCTATTATGCGCCGGAGATCGTCTGCGCAGTTGGAAGAGAAGGAGCAGACTGGTTTAAGGACAAATGCCATGAGATCGGAATTGAGACAACACCGGGAACCGTAGATATCGGCGTCCGTGTGGAGGTAAGGGACGAGATCATGCAGTTCTTAAATGAAAATCTGTATGAGGCAAAGCTGATCTACCATACCCCTACCTTTGATGATAAGGTTCGTACCTTCTGTACCAACCCTTCGGGAGAAGTGGCTACGGAATATTATGAGGGCGGCCTTGCTGTGGTAAACGGCCACGCATATAAGGCAAAGGACTACAAGACCAATAACACCAACTTTGCCATTCTGGTAAGCAAGAACTTTACCAAACCCTTTAAGACGCCCATTGAATACGGAAAGCATATTGCACAGCTTTCCAACATGCTGTGCGGAGGCAAAATTCTGGTGCAGACCTTTGGAGACTTCCGCAGGGGAAGAAGAACCACCGAGGAAAGACTGTACCGGAATAACCTGATGCCCACCTTAAAGGATGCGGTGCCCGGAGATCTTTCACTGGTGTTCCCTCACAGGATCATGGTGGATATTGAAGAGATGCTCTTTGCACTGGATAAGATCACGCCCGGTATTGCGGGGGATGAGACCCTTCTTTACGGCGTGGAAGTAAAGTTCTATTCCAACAAGGTCATTGTAAACAAGGATTTTGAGACCAGCATAAAGGGGCTGCGCGCCATCGGAGACGGAGCCGGGGTGACCAGAGGCCTGCAGCAGGCTTCTGCAAACGGCATCAGCGTGGCAAGGAGTATTTTAAGCAAGCTGGAGGCGTAATGAAGAAAAGGAGATTTGCAGCGCTTTTCCTTGTTTTCTGCATGCTGGCACCCGTGCTTGGGGGCTGCGGAGGAAAAGAAACAGATACCAAGGTGATCCTTTATACCGGGTTTAAGAAGGATGAGGTTTTCCGGATTGAAACCATGTCCTGTATGCTTCCGGAGGTCATGGTCTACCTGACCAATACCCAGGATCAGTATGAAAATGCCTTTGGAAGCCAGATCTGGCAGACAAACCTGGGGGATGTGTCTCTGGAGGATAACATTAAGGAAACAGTGCTGGCGCAGCTTGCCCAGATCAAGACCATGAACCTTCTGGCACAGCGCCACGGCGTACAGCTGGATGAGGAGGAGCTTGCGCTCACTGAGGAAGCGGCAGATACTTATTACAGCTCCCTGAATCAGACGGAGCGGGAAGTGATGCAGGTGGACCGGGAAGTGATCGCCCAGCTTTATGCGGAATTTGCGCTTGCCAATAAGGTATACGAGTACATCATTAAGGACATCAACCCGGAGATCAGCGATGATGAGGCAAGAACCATTACGGTGCAGCATATCCTGATCAGAACCTATGTACAGGATGGCACCGGCAAAAAGATAGAATTTTCCGATAAGGACAAAAAGGAAGCCTACGAGAGGGCAACGGAGATCCTGGCCCTCGCCAGGGAGGAAGGAGCGGACTTCGAGGAGCTTGTGCTGAACTATTCCGAGGGGGATAAGGGCAATTACTCCTTCGGAAAGGGAGAAACGGATCCGGCCTTTGAGGAGGCGGCTTTTAACCTGGAAAAAGGGGAGATCAGTGATATTATTGAGACCAGGTATGGTTATCATATCATCAAATGTATCAATACCTTTAACCGGGAAGAGACAGACGCCAACAAGATCAAGATCGTGGAAAAGCGGAAGGAAGAGGTGTTTGGACAGGAGTATGACGCCTTTGTGTCTACCCTCACAAGAACTATTAACCAGTCCCTGTGGGACAGCATTTCCTTCTCCGTCAATGAAGAGGTGAAAACCTGCGATTTCTTTGATATTTATAACCAGTATTTTAGTTAATAAAAATTTTAGAATTGAAGAAATGCCGTAGTTCCGCGGTTTTCAGAGAATTGTTAGCACTCATTAAAAATGAGTGCTAATTTTATCTTGACTTTTACAAAAAAGGGAACTACACTAGCCTTATAGGCCGGAAGAAAATGGCCTGTTGACGAGAAAAGGAGTGATTATTGTGGCAGAAAAGCACGGAAGTTTATCAATTAACAGTGAAAACATATTTCCCATTATCAAAAAGTGGCTCTATTCGGATCATGACATCTTTTTCAGAGAATTGATTTCCAATGGATGTGATGCGATTACAAAATTGAAAAAGCTGGATATGATGGGAGAGTATTCTCTTCCTGAGGGATATAAGGGCAAGATCGAGGTTTTTGTTAACCCGGAGGAGAAGACCCTGAAGTTTGTAGATAACGGTATCGGCATGACCGCTGATGAGGTGGAGGAATACATTAACCAGATCGCCTTTTCAGGAGCAACCGATTTTATTTCCAAGTACAAGGACAAGACCAATGAGGATCAGATCATCGGACACTTTGGTCTGGGCTTTTATTCCGCATTTATGGTAGCGGACGAGGTTCATATCGACACCCTTTCCTGGCAGGAGGGAGCAGCCCCGGTACACTGGGAATGTGACGGCGGAACAGAATTTGATATGCAGGAAGGCACAAAGGACACGGTAGGAACTACCATTACTTTGTTTTTAAATGAGGACGTCCTGGAATTCTGCAACGAGTACAAGGCAAGAGAAGTTATTAAGAAGTATTGTTCCTTTATGCCGGTAGAGATTTATCTTTCCAAGGAAAATACCAAAGAGACTCAGACCATCGATGCAGAGGAAAAGCTGGACACCGATACGGTTGTGGAGGAGATCAAGCCGGAGAAGGAAGAGGATAAGCTGAAATATAAGATCGTGAAAAGGCCGGAGCTTTTAAACGAAACCAATCCTCTCTGGATGAAGCATCCCAATGAATGTACAAAGGAGGAGTATCTTGATTTTTACCGCAAGGTATTTCAGGATTACAAGGAGCCTTTGTTCTGGATCCATCTGAATATGGATTATCCCTTCAATCTTAAGGGAATCCTGTATTTCCCCAAGATCAACATGGAATATGAATCCATTGAGGGTGTGATCAAGCTTTATAATAACCAGGTATTTATTGCAGACAATATCAAAGAGGTGATCCCGGAGTTTTTAATGCTCCTGAAAGGCGTGATCGACTGCCCGGATCTGCCGCTTAACGTATCCAGAAGCGCCCTTCAAAATGATGGCTTTGTAAAGAAGATTTCTGATTACATTACCAAGAAGGTTGCAGATAAGCTTTCCGGCATGTGCAAGACGGAAAAGGAAGAGTATGATAAATACTGGGATGACATCAGCCCCTTCATTAAGTACGGCTGTCTGAAGGATGACAAGTTCTGCGAGAAGATGACTGATTATATTCTGTTTAAGAACCTGGATGGCAAATATCTGACCCTGCCTGAATGTCTGGAGGTAAATAAGACAGATCCCGACGAAGTCTCTGAAGAGGAGAAGAAGGAAGAGCAGGCTGAGGTAGTGGATGCAGACGGAAATCCGGTTGCAGAGGAAGCAGAGAAGGAAGAGGCTTCCCAGGATGAGAAGAAGGAAAAGGTCATCTACTATGTAACGGATGAGAAGCAGCAGAGCCAGTACATCAGCATGTTTAAGGCGGCTAAGATGGATGCGGTCATCCTGACCCATAATATCGATCAGCCTTTTATCTCCCAGCTTGAAGCAAAGAATGAGGGCATTAAATTCCAGAGGATCGATGCGGATCTGACAGACACCTTTAAGTCCAAGACCAGCAAGAAGGCTGAAAAGGAGCTGGAGGAGGCTGCCGAAAAGATCGGCAAGGTCATGAAGAAAGCCTTAAAGAAGGATAAGATCACCGTTAAGGTAGAAAAATTAAAGAATAAGAAGATTTCTTCCATGATCACGCTTTCTGAGGAAAGCAGAAGAATGCAGGATATGATGAAGATGTATGCAATGCCTGGCATGGATATGGGAGCTTATGGCAAGGAAGGCGAAACCCTTGTGCTGAATGCAAACCATCCTCTTGTACAGTATATCCTGGAAAATGAAAAGGGTGAAAATGTGGAAATGATCTGCGAACAGCTTTATGATCTGGCGCTGTTACAGCATGCGCCCTTAGAGCCGGAAGCCATGAGCAAGTTCGTGGCAAGAAGCAATGATATTATGATGCTGCTGACCCGCTGATCCTGATACGCAAAATGCACAAAGTAAATACCTCTGCATAGGATATGATAAGTATGTGATGCAGAGGTATTTTTATGCCTGAAGACCTTCTTAGGAGTGCACAGTCACCGGATGGAAATGCTTTGGGAAAGCTCCGGGTGAATGTCACGTCCTCCCTGGGGCTGATCCCCATAAAGGATGCTACCGTAACCATTACCTATACCGGCGTACCTGATGTGACCATAGAGCAGTTAAAAACCAATTCGTCCGGGCAGACCGAAACCATAGAGCTTCCGGCCCCGCCCCTAGAGTACAGCTTAGAGCCTGTGGAGCAGATGCCCTATTCAGAATATAATGTTTCCGTGACGGCTCCCGGATATGAGCCGGTCATGGTGTCGGGAACGGAGCTTCTGCCTGATGTGACTGCGCTGCAGCCCATTCAGATGACGCCCCTTCAGACGGCCAGGGAAGACGAGGATGTGATCGTCATCCCGGATCACACCCTGTATGGGGAGTATCCGCCCAAGATCCCGGAGGATGAGATTAAGCCGGTGGATGAGAGCGGAGAGATCGTATTGAGCCGCGTGGTGATCCCGGAGTATGTGATCGTCCATGATGGAGTTCCGGAAGACAGCACAGCGGCAAACTACTATGTGAAATACCGGGATTATATTAAAAATGTGGCTTCCTCGGAAATTTATGCTACCTGGCCGGAGAGCACGGTCTATGCCAATATCCTGGCAATTATGTCCTTTACGCTGAACAGGGTCTATACGGAGTGGTACCGGAACAAGGGCTATGACTTTACCATTACCTCCTCCACGGCATATGACCAGAAGTGGATGAGGGGGCGGAATATCTATACCAATATCGACCGGATCGTGGACAGTATTTTTAACAATTATCTTTCCAGGCCCGGTGTCAGACAGCCTATCTTTACCTCCTACTGCGACGGCAGAAGAGTTACCTGCAAGGGACTGAGCCAGTGGGGGTCAAACTTCCTGGGGGAGGAAGGCTATTCTGCCATTGAGATCATCCGTTATTATTACGGCTCCGATATGTATATCAACACAGCAGACAGTATCGCGGGGGTTCCCTCCTCCTGGCCGGGCTATGACCTGACCGTAGGTTCTACCGGGGAAAAGGTCAGACAAATACAGCAGCTGCTGAACCGGATCGGGGAAAACTATCCGGCGATCCCCAGGATCTCCGCAGATGGGATTTTTGGTCCGGCAACAGCCCAGGCAGTCAGAACCTTTCAGGAGATCTTTAACCTGCCGGTAAGCGGAGCGGTGGATTTTCCTACCTGGTACAGCATTTCCAATATTTATGTGGGAGTAAGCAGGATCGCGGAGCCGTAAAGACGATAATGCATAGAGGTTACAGTCTTGCACAGGGAAAGGAAATAATGGTATACTGGAAAAGGAAAAAACGGCAGGTGCCCTGAGGGCATCTGCCTGTGGAAAACGAGCTGGAGGAAGCAAGAGTGCAGGACGGCGTAGAGAGGATCTTAGAAGGAAATTTTAATAATGATATGCATTCCCTGGATTTTTCCAGTCCGATTATAGAACTGAAGCTGAAAGAGGGAGAAGATTACGAGGGGAGCTTTACCATTTACGGCCCTGAAAATGAACTGACAGAGGGAACGGTATCTTCCAGCAGGATTAAAATGAAATGCCTTGTGCCGGCATTCTCCGGACAGAAGGAGGAAATCGGCTATCACTTTGACACTTCAGGAATGGCCCAGGGGGATACCCTGAAGGGAGAATTCAGGATCGTATCCAATCAGGGAGAATATATGATCCCTTATACCGTGACCATAGAGGCAGGCACTCTGCAGTCCGGTCTTGGGGATGTAAAAAATCTCTTTCATTTTACCAATCTTGCCAGAACAAACTGGGAAGAGGCGGTAAATCTTTTTTATTCCAGAGACTTTTACAAAGTATTTAACGGTGCGGACAGGCAGCATTATTCCTGTTACAGAGGACTTTTGCTTGGCGAAAGAAGAGAACAGAACGTAGAGGAATTTCTTCTTCAGATCAAGAAAAAGCAAAAGGTGGAACTCCTTTTAGAGGAGGAAGAGATCAGACTGGATAATCCCCAGGGGGTAGTGGAAAGCAGACTGGTGATCAACCGGAACGGCTGGGGGTATTCGGAGCTTTCCGTGGAAGCGGAAGGGGATTTTATCACCCTGGAAAAGGAGACCATCCGGGAAGAAGACTTTCTGGGAAACTGTTACCGTCTGCCCTTTTATGTGTCGGAGCAGAAGCTTCATGCCGGCAGAAATTACGGAACCATTAAGCTGTCAAATCCTTATACCGTTTTGACGGCAAGAATTGTGGCGGTCAGCAAGCCGGTCACCACCAGGATCACAGGCATACGCAGACAGAAAAATCATGGCCTGCTGGAGCTGATGCAGTATTACGAGGCTTTCAGGACCAAAAAGATCAGTGCGTCCTCCTGGATGAAGGAGACAGATACGCTGCTGCAGAGACTGTGTGAGTTAGATGACAGGGATGTGTCCCTGAAGCTTTTCAGGGTGCAGCTTTTAATTACGCAGGAGCGGTTTAATGAGGCAAAATGGCTTCTGGATCAGCAAAGAGAAGCGATCGAGGTAGAATTTGCCCCGGCCAATTACAGCTATTACTTATATCTGACCTCCCTGATCGAAAAGAGAGACAGCTATATCGACGAGGTTGCCCAGCAGGTGGAGAGGATTTTTGCCCAAAATCCCGGTAACTGGAGGATCGCCTGGCTGCTTTTGTATCTGTCGGAGGACTATTCCAAAAGCCCCTCCAAAAAGTGGATCATGCTGGGAGAACAGTTCCGCCAGGGGTGTAGCAGTCCGGTTCTTTATATTGAAAGCTGGAATCTTCTGCTTTCTTCCCCAACGCTTTTGATGCATCTGGATGGCTTTGAACTGCAGGTGCTTACCTATGCGGCCAAAAACGAGCTGTTAGTACCAGGAGTGATCGAACAGATCACTTATCTGGCAGGAAAGCAGAAGGAATACTCAGGACGGCTTTTGGAGATCATGAAAGCCTGCTATCAGGTGGTTCCCTCCAGAGAGATCCTGCAGACCATCTGTACCCTTCTGATCAAGGGCGGCAGAACTGATGGGGAAGCCTTTAACTGGTATGCAAAGGGAATTGAAAAGGAACTGAGGATCACCAGGCTTTATGAATATTACATGATGTCCATTGATCTTGAAAAGGATCAGGAGATCCCCAGAATGGTGCTGATGTATTTTGCCTTTGACAGCACACTGGATGGTTTACATAATTCATATCTATACGCCTATCTGTACAAAAACAAGGCGCAGTACCCGGAGCTTTTTGCAACCTACAGGGAACAGATCGAGCGTTTTATGGTGTTCCAGCTTTTGAAGGGAAAGAATAACCCCTATCTTGCAACCCTTTACAAAAATCTGATCACTCCTGTTATGGTGACGCCGGAAACGGCAAAAGGACTTTCCACGGCCTTGTTCTTATATAAGCTTTCTGCAAAGCGCAGGGACATCAGAAAGGTGATCGTGGTTTATGAAAAGGAACGCTACGAGCTTACCTATCCCATGTCCGGAACAGAGACCTATCTTCCCCTTTACGGAGAGGATGGCAGGATCATTTTAGAGGACAGGCAGGGAAACCGGTTTTGCAGGGAAGAGGAATATCATCTGGAAAGGCTTATGCTTCCGGATAAGCTGGCGGATATGATCGTGCCTTATGTAGAGGACTGCGTGCATTTTGATCTCTGGTTCTGCGCAAGGGGACGGGAGCTTTCCGCAATCAGCGAGCAGAATGAAGCGGTCATGAACCGGCTCACCCATGCGCCCGCAGTGATCGAAGAGGTGCAAAAGGAGATCAGGCGCAGGCTGATCCACTATTATTATGACCATGACAGAATGAAGGATCTGGACAGCTATCTGGAGGAGCTGACTCCTTCCCAGATCGAGGACAACTGCTTTACAGAGGTAGTCAGGATCATGGTCATGCGTGGGATGTATGAAAAGGCATATGACTGGATCGGACAAAGAGGCGGCGAAGGGATCGAGGCAAAGCTGATCGTGCGTCTTTGCAGCAGACTTCTTTCCCTGGAGGGAATGAGCGAGGACGAAACCATGACGACTCTTTCCTATATGGCCTTCAGAGCCGGTAAATATGATGAAAATATATTGCAGTATCTGTGTCTTTACTTCAAGGGGACCTGCAAGGAAATGCGGGACATCTGGAAGGCGGCAGAGGGCTTTGGAGTAGATGTGTATTCCCTGGGAGAGAGGATCCTGGTGCAGCTTCTTTATTCTGGCGCCCATGTGGGAGAAAAGACAACGATCTTCAGAAAATATGTGGAAGCGGGAGCAAAAGGCCAGATAGAGATCGCGTTCCTTTCCCAGAGCGCCTACGATTATTTTGTCAGGGAAAAGCTTACAGACGGTTATATCCTGAAGGATATGCAGAGGCTGATCCGGCAGGGGGAGGAGCTTCCCTTTGTATGTAAGCTGGCTTACACCAAGTATTACGCGGAAAACAAAAAACTGATAAATGAAGAGATTTCCAGGTGGCTGATCCTGTTTTTAAGGGAGATTTTGGATAAAAAGCTTTATTTCCCTTATTTCCGGGAGTATACGGATCATATTGCCTTTATGAGGCGGTTTGAGGACAAGACCATGATCGAATATCATGCAAAAGAGGGAAGCCATGTGGAGATCCATTATCTGGTAGAGAGAGAAGACCAGTCTGACGGGGAGTATCAGAAGGAAGAAATGCAGGATATGTTCCATGGAATTTTTGTAAAGCAGTTTATCCTGTTTTTCGGGGAACGCCTTCAGTATTACATTACAGAGAAAGACGGGGAGAAGGAACAGCTTACCGAGAGCGGCACCTTGAGCAGGAATGAGACAGACGCTGTCCAAAAGGAAGGAAGGTTTAACCTTCTCAACGATATTTCTACAGGCAGGACGCTTCATGATTACAGCACCATGGAAAGACTGCTGGAAGAGTATTTCCTTCAGGAGCAGATGGTGAAGGAAATTTTTCAGTTACACTGATAAAAGGGGAACGCTATGTTTCAGAAAGACGGAAAGAAGACAGGCAGAAGAATAGCGGTTGGATATGATCTATGCCGGAAATATGCCCAGATCAGCTATTGTGACCTGACGGAAGGGGAGCCGGAGACCGTTTCGGCTGTGGCAGGCACGGAGCAGTATAATATTCCGGCTGTGCTTTGTAAAAGGGCCGGAGTAGGACAGTGGTATTACGGAAAAGAAGCGCTGAATTTTGCAAAGCAGCAGGAAGCCGGGGGGATCCTTGTTGAGGATCTTTTAACGCTGGCAGACAGAGGGGAAGAAGTAATGGTGGAAGGAAACGCCTATGACCCGGTTGCCCTTCTGACCCTGTTTGTGAAACGGAGCCTTGGGCTTTTGGGAATGCACGTTCCCATGGCAAAGATCGAAGCGATCATGTTTACCGTGGAGGATCTTACCCCCAGGATGGTGGATGTGCTTTTAAGGGTTGCGGGAGGGCTTTCCCTGGAAAAAGCAAATGTGAGCTTTCAAAACCATCTGGAAAGCTTTTATGCCTATACCCTCCATCAAAATAAAGAGCTGTATCAAAATGATGTAGTGGTTTATGAATATAACAGCGTACTGAAAATGATGTGCCTGAGCTGCAATGAGCACACTACGCCAAAGGTGGTGCTGATCGGGCAGCAGGAATATGAACAGATGCTGCGCAGGGTCTGGTCTACAGAGGAAGAAACCTGCAAAAGCCAGAAGGAAGATCTGGACGAGCTGTTTGACGGGATCATAAAGGAAAGCCTTGCGGACAGACAGGTTTCCACCGTATTTCTCATTGGCGACGGCTTCAAGGAGGACTGGGCCAGGGAATCCTTAAGAACCCTGTGCAGGGGGCGGAGAGTGTTCCAGGGAAACAACCTTTACAGCAAGGGAGCCTGTTATGGAATGCTGGAGCGTCTTTCTCCCAGCGAAAAATGGAAGCAGTATGTTTACCTTGGGGAGGATAAGCTGAAATCAAATGTAGGCATGCGGGCGCTCCGGAACGGCCAGGAAGCCTATTTTGCGGTGCTGGATGCGGGAAGCAGCTGGTATGAGACAAGCGCCGACTATGAGGTGATACTGGAAAGCGGGGACACCGTGGAATTTATTATCACGCCGCTGACAGGAGGAAAGGTGATGGACCGGAAGGTACAGCTTACCGGGATCCCCCAAAGACCCAGGGCGGCTACAAGGCTCAGTGTGCATCTGGAGATGACCTCCGTTAATCAGGCCAATGTGACCATTGAAGATCTGGGCTTTGGAGAGCTTTTCCCTTCCAGCGGGAAAGCCTGGTCATCTACCATTACGATCTGACGGGAGGATAAAACTTGGGCAGGATTTTGTTATGCACGGGAAAATATGCGAAAAAGCCATATCATATCAGTAATTTGTGCGCAAATGTCTATAGCGTGGAGGAGCTCTGCTATCTGTTTGCCAGCAATCCCTTTATGATCGACCACTCCATCATGGATCAGAACCTGATTACCTGGTTAGATGCGGAGTGCGGTCTTACAGAGCTGTCCCATAAGCTGACAAAGCTTTTGGGAAAAGGCTGCCAGCCGGGTAATTTTGTTCATACGATACTAAGTTATGTAAACTACTGCACCCCCGAGGACATCAAAAAGATTGACGAAACCCTTCTTGGAAATGCAGGGCTTGGGGAGTATGAGCGCAGGAAAAGACAGGCGGATTTTCTGTTGAAAAACGGCAGGTATCAGATGGCCATTACGGAATATGATGCGCTTTCAAGGCAGCTTCCTGATACGGAAAGCGCCCTGCGGCCGGTGATTTTTCATAATATGGGCGTTGCCTATGCAGGATTTTTCCTGTTTGGAATGGCGGCCAAATATTTCAAGAAGGCTTATGACGCTACAGGGGAAAAGGAGTCCGGGATCTGTTTTCTGTTTGCGAAGCGGAAAAGCATGGAGGAAGGGGAATATATTGCCTTTATTGCGGAGCATGGGGAGTATCATGAGCTTTCTCTTATGGTAGAAAAGAAGATCAAGGAGTCGGAGGGGCTGTTTGAAGCATCCGAAGAAAACAGGCGGCTTTCGGCGCTGCGTTTCTATAAGGAAGAGGGAAATGTTGCGTCCTATTATGATGAGATCGATAAGATCATTTCAGGATTAAAGGATGAATATCGTCAGATGGTGGAGGCATAAAAGATGGGGCTTTTTGAAAATATTTTTAAATGGAAAAGAAGAGATGATGAGCCGGAATATGAAATAGAGGACTGGAATGAGATCGTCTATGACAGAGACGATCTGCAGATCAACGACAAGAAGCAGCGTAAGGAATATGTGCAGGGATGCCTGGAGCAGATCGCAGAAGCCTCCAAGGAACTGGAAGAGCTGGAATTTGAGTACAACATGGTGACCTCCTATCTGAAGGATATGGAGGAGATCGAGGCCCTTCCGGAGGAAGAAAGGGAGATTTTGTGCGAGTGCGCCAAAAAGATCGACGCCCTGGAGGAGCAGCAGTCCGGCTTCCGGGAAAGAAAGAACAGGCTGGATGACGGGAAATTCCGCCAGATGCAGCGCCTGGAGGAAGAGGTTCAGGAAGGGCTTGAGAAGCTTACAGAGGCAGAGCACTATCAGGATCTGATCAAGCGGGATCTGCGAAGGCTGGATGGAGAAAAGCAGGCGTATACCTTTCGGAAGAATGAGCTCCGCCATGTGATCGCAGATACAAGATCCATGACCATCGTGTGTAGCGTGGCAGTCATTGCCTGTATCCTTCTTCTGCTGCTTTTGCAGTTTACCTTACAGCTTGACACCAAAATAGGGTATCTTCTGGCGGCAGGCATCGGAGCGGTTGCCATCACCCTTATTTATATAAAGCATATGGATGCAAAGCGGGAACTGGAGCAGGTGGAAAACGGGATCAGCAGGATCATCCGCCTGCAGAATACGGTGAAGATCCGCTATGTGAACAATACGCATCTTCTGGATTATCTTTATATGAAATATGATGTTTCCAGTGCGGGAGAGCTTGGCAAGAGCTGGCAGAGATACCAGGATGAGAAGGAGGAGCGCCACAGCTATCAGCAGGCAGAGAGGGAGCTGGATCAGTACCAGAAGGAGCTTCTCCATACCCTGCGCCGCTACCAGGTAAAGGATCCCATGATCTGGCTCCATCAGACCAGGGCGATCCTGGACAAAAAGGAGATGGTGGAGATCCGCCATAATCTGATCATCCGCAGACAGTCCTTAAGGAGAAGAATGGATTACAACAAAGAGGTAATCGCCGGAAAGGCACAGGCGGAGATCAAGGATCTGGCAGAGAAATATCCAAGGTATGCAAAAGAGATCCTGAATATCGTAGACCAGTATGCGGACTCGGAGAAAAAGTAAGAAAATCCTCCCAGCTTACGCTTGACTTCTATTTTGGGTCATGGTAGCATGTTAAACGTATGGAACACTTTACTGTGATAACGAGGCACAGTGAAAATGACATCCATGCGGAAATGGAGGAGATTATGAAAAAAATTACGACAGTATTGATGGCAGCAGCCATGACAATGGCAATGCTTGCAGGCTGTGGCAGCGCTTCGACGGAGCAGGCCGCTTCTGCGGAACCGGCAGCGGACACAGAAACAGCCGCAGCTGAGGAAAACCAGGAAGAGACAGCTGGGGAGGCACAGGAAGGGGACAGAACCACCTTTACGGTAGGCTTTGATGCAGAATTCCCCCCTTATGGCTATATGGATGAAAACGGGGATTATACCGGCTTTGACCTGGATCTTGCACAGGAAGTATGCGACCGCAACGGCTGGGAGCTTGTAAAGCAGCCTATTGACTGGGATTCCAAGGATATGGAGCTTTCTTCCGGTTCGATCGACTGTATCTGGAACGGCTTTACCATGAACGGACGTGAGGATGCTTATACCTGGTCCGTACCTTATGTAGATAACAGTCAGGTGTTTGTAGTAAAGGCTGATGCAGGGATCAGCACCCAGGCAGATCTTGCAGGAAAGATCGTAGGCGTTCAGAAGGATTCCTCCGCGCTGGCAGCGCTGGAAGGGGATGCGGCAGATCTTGCGGCAACTTTTGCTGAGATGAACCAGTACGCAGATTACAATACCGGCTTTATGGATCTGGAAGCAGGTGCGATTGATGCGCTTGCAGTAGACATCGGTGTTGCAAATTATCAGATCGCATCCAGAGGCGACGGCTATGTGATCATGGATGAGAAGCTTGCAACAGAGCAGTACGGTATCGGATTTTTACTTGGAAATGAAGAATTAAAGGATCAGGTAGAAAAGACACTGCTGGAAATGGCAGACGATGGCACATTTACAAAAATTGCTGAAAAATACGATCTGACAGACAGCGTTTGTCTTGGAAAATAAATGGCAGGGCAGCTGAATAGCTGTGAAATGCAAAATTCAGGGCAGAATTTTTATTCTGCCCTTTTCTTAAGTAACGGAAGGAGTTAAAATGAGTGTAGCGACCATGATGATGCAACTGGGGAAAGGAATGATAGCAACGGCAGAAATCTTTTTTCTGACGCTTCTTTTTTCTCTTCCTCTGGGGCTTGTGGTATCCTTTGGAAGGATGTCCAAAAATCCCGTGATCAGAGGGATCACGAAATTCTATATTTCTGTGATGAGAGGAACGCCGCTGATGCTTCAGCTTCTGGTCGTGTACTTTGCACCTTACTATCTGTTCGGGCTGAACCTGAGGGGGTATCGTTTCCCGGCGATCATTATTGCCTTTGCGGTGAATTATGCGGCTTATTTTGCCGAGATCTACAGAGGCGGCATTGAGTCCATGGCAGTGGGACAGTATGAGGCGGCAAAGGTGCTGGGATACAGTAAGGCCCAGACCTTCTTTAAGATCATCCTGCCTCAGGTATGTAAGCGTATCATGCCTTCTGTTACCAATGAAACCATTACCCTGGTAAAAGACACCTCTCTTGCCTTTGTTCTGGCACAGGCAGAAATGTTTACCATGGCAAAGCAGATTGCGGCAAAGGAGACCAGCATGGTTCCTTTGATGGCAGCCGGTCTGTTTTATTACATTTTCAACTTCCTGGTTGCATTTGTGATGGAGCGGATCGAAAAAAGCATGAATTATTACAGGTAGGAGGGAACGATGAAGCAGGAAGCCAAAGTATTACTTCAAATTGACCATATGCGCAAGAGCTTTGACGGGCTTGGGGTTTTAAAGGATATTTCTCTTTGTGTGCGGGAGGGGGAAGTGGTATCCATCATCGGGCCTTCCGGTTCCGGAAAATCCACACTCCTTCGATGCGCTACCATGCTGGAGCAGATGGACGGCGGTACGCTTTGCTATCTGGGAGAACAGGCGGCACATGAAGAAAACGGAAAATGCGTTTATGCTTCCAAGGCGCAGCTTAGGGAGATCCGAAAGCATTTCGGACTGGTTTTCCAGAACTTTAATTTATTTCCTCATTACAGTGTGATGAAGAATATCATTGATGCACCGGTCAATGTAGATCATGTACCCAAAAAGGAGGCAGTCCTGCGGGCAGAAAAGCTTCTGGGACAGCTTGGCCTTTCCGATAAGGCGGATGCTTATCCCTATCAGCTTTCGGGAGGACAGCAGCAGCGTGTATCCATTGCAAGGGCACTGGCAAGACAGCCTAAGATCCTGTTTTTTGACGAACCTACCTCGGCGCTGGATCCGGAGCTGACAGGAGAAGTGCTGAAGGTCATCAGGGAGCTGGCCAAAGAGCATATGACCATGATCATCGTTACCCATGAGATGCAGTTTGCAAGGGAGCTTTCTGACAGGATCATTTTTATGGAGGAGGGCGTGATGAAGGCCCAGGGAACTCCGGAGGAGCTGTTTTCCTCTGATAATGAAAGGGTCCGGGGATTTATTGGTAAGTTTCAGTCATAACAATCAAATACAATCAAATACAAAGAGACAGCCGTGATACGGCGGAATGGAGGAGACCATGGAAAAGAAAGAGCAGTTATACGAAGGAAAGGCAAAAAAGGTATTTGCAACAGAGGATCCTGATGTTGTCATTGTGGACTACAAGGATGATGCGACTGCCTTTAACGGAGAGAAGAAGGGAACCATTGTTGGCAAGGGCGTGATCAACAACCGTATGACCAATCATGTGTTTAAGCTTCTGGAGAAGGAAGGCGTGCCTACCCATCTGATCGAGGAGTTAAGCGACAGAGAAACTGCAGTCAAAAAGGTAGATATTGTTCCGCTTGAGGTGATCATCCGTAATGTGGCGGCAGGAAGCTTTTCCAAGCGCCTTGGCGTGGAAGAGGGAACTCCCTTTAAAGAGCCTACCATTGAATTCAGCTACAAGAATGACGACCTGGGCGATCCACTGATCAACAGCTATTTTGCCGTAGCGCTGGGACTTGCAACCTGGGAAGAGATCGATACCATCAAGAAATATGCTTTTCAGGTAAATGAAGTGTTAAAGGCTTATTTCCTGCAGGCAGATATTAAGCTGATCGACTTCAAGATCGAGTTTGGCCGTTTCCATGGTAAGATCCTTCTTGCAGATGAGATTTCCCCCGATACCTGCAGACTTTGGGATGTGCATACAAACGAAAAGCTGGACAAGGATCGTTTCCGCAGGGATCTTGGCAATGTGGAAGAGGCCTATAACGAGGTGTTTAAGAGACTGGGACTTGCCTAGTCCGGGAAGAAATCAATAGAAAATGTGAGGAGCTTATGGATAAGTACAGCGTTATGACCACCGAGGAAGAGAGTAAGCTTGGAGAAGAATGCGGCGTTTTCGGCATGTATGATTTTGATGGAGGCGATGTGGCCTCCACCATTTACTATGGTCTTTTTGCCTTGCAGCACCGTGGGCAGGAAAGCTGCGGTATTGCGGTCAGCGATACAAACGGCCCTAAGGGAAAGGTATTAAGCTCTAAGGACATGGGGCTTTTAAATGAAGCCTTTACACCGGAGATTTTGGAGAAATTAAAGGGAGATATTGGCGTAGGACATGTGCGTTACTCCACAGCAGGCAGCTCTACCAGGGAAAATGCCCAGCCCCTTGTGCTGAACTATGTAAAGGGTACCCTGGGACTGGCACACAACGGAAACCTGATCAACGCCCCGGAGCTTCGCAGGGAGCTTGAGTATACAGGCGCGATCTTTCAGACCACCATTGACTCTGAGGTGATCGCCTATCACATTGCAAGAGAAAGACTGAACTCCAAAACCGTCGAGGAAGCGGTAGGGAGAGCCATGAAAAAGTTAAAGGGAGCTTATTCCCTGATCGTCATGTCTCCCAGAAAGCTGATCGGCGCAAGAGATCCCTTTGGGTTCCGGCCTCTTTGCATCGGAAAAAGGGATCATGCGTATATCCTGGCGTCAGAGACCTGCGCCCTGGATACCATTGGGGCAGAGTTTGTGAGGGATGTACAGCCGGGAGAGATCGTTACCATTTCTCCGGAGAAGGGCATTGAGTCCGATACGAGCATGTGCCTTCCAAGCAGAGAGCATGCCAGATGTGTTTTTGAGTATATTTATTTTGCAAGGCCGGACAGCTATTTTGACGGCATGAGCGTTTATAATTCCAGGATCCTGGCAGGAAAGTTCCTTGCCATGGACTCCCCTGTGGAAGCGGATCTGGTAGTGGGAGTGCCGGAATCCGGAAACTGTGCGGCGCTTGGATATTCCCTGCAATCAGGGATCCCCTATGGACAGGCTTTTGTGAAGAATGGATATGTGGGAAGAACCTTTATCAAGCCCAAACAGAAAAACCGTGAAAGCAGTGTGCAGGTCAAATTAAACGCCCTGAAGGAAGCGGT
>FR894523.1:26383-35114 GCA_000436115.1 Firmicutes bacterium CAG:534
CATTGTACGGGGAACCACTTCTGACAGGATCGTGCACATGCTCAGAAAAGCAGGAGCTAAGGAGGTTCATATGAGGGTCAGCTCCCCGCCGTTTTTATGGCCCTGCTATTTTGGCACGGACGTACCGGCAAGAGAACAGCTCATTGCGTATAACCGTTCCGTGGAGCAGATCTGCAAGGTGATCGGCGCAGACTCTCTGGGGTATCTCAGGGAAGAAAGATTAAGTGAAATCGTAGAAGGAAGAGGTATCTGTACCGGATGCTTTACCGGGAAATATCCGTTAGAGCCGCCAAAGGAGGATATCAGAGGAGAATTCGATCACTGATCGATAATAAATGGAGGATGAAAATGAGTACGGACAGATATGTAAGCCCGTTATCGGAGAGATATGCAAGCAAGGAAATGCAGTATATTTTTTCTCCTGATATGAAATTCAGAACATGGAGAAAGCTTTGGATCGCCCTGGCGGAAACGGAAATGGAGCTGGGACTTTCCCAGGATGGAAAGCCGGTCATCACGAAGGAACAGATCGACGAGCTGAAGGCCCATGCGCAGGACATCAATTATGATGTGGCAAAGGCAAGGGAAAAGGAAGTGCGCCATGATGTTATGAGCCATGTATATGCCTATGGACAGCAGTGCCCCAAGGCGGCAGGGATCATCCACCTGGGCGCTACAAGCTGTTATGTAGGAGACAATACGGACATCATTGTGATGACGGATGCCTTAAAGCTTGTGAAGAAAAAGCTGGTCAATGTGCTAAATGAGCTGTCTTCCTTTGCAGATAAATACAAAGCCCAGCCTACGCTGGCATTTACCCATTTCCAGCCGGCCCAGCCTACCACGGTAGGAAAGAGAGCCACCCTTTGGATGCAGGAATTTTATCTGGATCTGGAGGATCTGAATTACGTCCTGTCCGGCATGAAGCTTTTGGGATCCAAAGGAACCACAGGAACACAGGCTTCCTTTTTAGAGCTTTTTAACGGAGACCAGGAGACCATTGACAAGATCGATCCCATGATCGCAAAAAAGATGGGATTTCAGGAGTGTTACCCTGTATCAGGCCAGACCTATTCCCGTAAGGTGGACACCAGGGTACTCAATGTGCTTGCAGGGATTGCAGCCAGCGCCCATAAAATGTCAAACGATATCAGACTGCTTCAGCATTTAAAAGAGGTGGAGGAGCCTTTTGAAAAGAGCCAGATCGGTTCATCCGCAATGGCCTATAAGAGAAATCCCATGAGAAGTGAGCGGATCGCATCTCTGTCCAGATATGTCATGATCGACGCCCTGAACCCGGCCATCACCTCTGCTACCCAGTGGTTTGAAAGAACCTTGGACGACTCGGCCAACAAGAGACTTTCCGTTCCGGAAGCTTTTCTGGCCATTGACGGGATCCTGGATCTGTGCCTGAACGTGGTGGACGGACTTGTGGTTTACCCCAAGGTCATCGAAAAGCACATGATGAGCGAGCTGCCTTTCATGGCAACGGAAAACATCATGATGGATGCGGTAAAGATGGGCGGAAACAGACAGGAGCTTCACGAAAAGATCAGGGAGCTTTCCATGGAAGCCGGCAGAAATGTCAAGGTGGAGGGAAAGGAAAATAATCTGCTGGAGCTGATCGCCGCAGATCCCGCCTTTAATATGTCCCTGGAAGACCTGCAAAAGACCATGGAGCCTTCCAGGTATGTAGGACGCGCAAAGGAACAGGTAGACGCTTTCCTGACAAAGGTGATCGCACCGGTCCTTAAGGAAAATAAAGATCTTCTTGGGGTGAAAGCGGAGATTAATGTATAAAAAATACTTCCTATTTTCTGGAAACTGTTGTATAATGCCAGTTGTAGACATTTCATTGTACACATCACAACAATTTCCCAAAAGAAAAATTGGTAGGAGGATCGTGCAAAAGTGAGGCGGACGCCGTCATTTTTCACAGGGCAGTTTGTGCCGCAGATGCCACAAATGTGCTGAACTTACGGAACTGGAACAAAAGCCGGTTTACGCTTCCTTCGACGCATAGTATCTGCGGAATGGAGATTTTTTATGAGAGAAAAGTATGAGTCTCTGGGACTTGCTGACCTGAAGGCGATTGCAAAGGCCAGGGGACTGAAAGGGACTTCTACCATGAAGAAAGCGGATCTGGTAGAGCTGATGCTTGCGGAGGACGAGAAGGACAAGGCAGAGGGAAAGCAGATAGAGCCGAAGGGCGTTATGAAAAAGCCGGAAAGACCTGCCAGAGCCGAGAGACCGGAAAGAACCGAGCGGTTTGAAAGAAGCGAGAGACCGGAAAGATCAGAAAGAACAGAAAGGCCGGAAAGAACTGACAGATCAGAAAGGCCGGAGCGTGCCGAAGGAAGTCAGGAGTACAGGCCGGAGCGGCGCATGGAAGAGGCAAGGCTGGAGGATGAGAAATTCCCCACCGAGCTTGACAGCGGAGTGTCGGCTCATGGAATTTTGGAGGTAATGCCTGACGGATACGGCTTTATCCGATGTGAAAACTATCTTCCGGGAGACCATGATGTGTATGTGGCGCCCAGCCAGATCAGGCGTTTCGGCCTGAAGACAGGGGACATTCTGGACGGAAACACCAGAGTGAAGACCCAGGGAGAAAAGTTTGCCGCACTTTTATATGTGAAATCCATTAATGGGTATACGCCGGAGGAATCCGCAAGACGATATAATTTTGAAGATATGACCCCTGTTTTCCCCAATGAAAGACTTCATCTGGAAATGCCGGGAGCCAGCGTGGCAATGAGGGTCATGGATCTGGTCAGCCCTGTAGGCAAGGGCCAGCGTGGTATGATCGTATCCCCGCCCAAGGCAGGTAAGACAACCCTGCTTAAGGAGGTTGCAAAATCCATAAAACACAATTCCCCCGGGGTGCATCTGATCATCCTTCTGATCGATGAAAGACCGGAGGAGGTTACCGACATTAAAGAGGCCATTGAAGGCCCTAATGTAGAGGTCATTTATTCCACCTTTGATGAACTCCCCGAGCATCATAAGAGAGTTTCGGAGATGGTGATCGAAAGAGGAAAGCGTCTGGTAGAGCATAAGAAAGACGTTATGATCCTCATTGACAGTATTACCAGGCTGACAAGAGCCTACAACCTGACAGTGCCTCCAAGTGGAAGAACGCTTTCAGGCGGTCTGGATCCTGCGGCGCTTCATATGCCGAAACGGTTTTTTGGCGCAGCAAGAAATATGCGTGAGGGCGGTTCCCTGACGATCCTTGCAACGGCTCTGGTAGATACCGGCAGTAAGATGGATGATGTGGTATACGAGGAATTTAAGGGTACGGGTAACATGGAGCTGGTGCTGGATCGCAAGCTTTCTGAAAGAAGAGTGTTCCCTGCCATTGACATTCCAAAGTCCGGAACCAGAAGGGACGACCTGCTGCTGACGCCGGATGAGCTGGAAGCCATTAATATCATGCGCAAGGCGCTGAACGGACTTAAGCCGGAGGAAGCAGTTGACAAGATTCTTGATATGTTTGCAAAGACCAGAAACAATCAGGAATTCACCAATCTTGTGAAAAAAATCAAATGGTTTTAAAAAAGGCTTGCATCCTGTGAAATGCTGTGATACAATTAAAAAGCTGTTTCGGGAGTAAGCGCGCATTGAGGCAGCGTATGAAAGCGAATAAAATGCAAAGTTTTTTATAGAGAGGTGAAAATATGAAAGAAGGAATTCATCCTGAGTACTATCAGGCAACCGTAACTTGCAACTGTGGCAACACATTTGTAACAGGTTCAACTAAGAAGGACATCCACGTTGAAGTTTGTTCCAAGTGCCATTCATTCTACACAGGTCAGCAGAAGGCTGCAAGAACCGATGGACGTATTGATAAGTTCAATAAGAAGTACGGTGTAGAAAGCAAATAGTTTTAACAAAAAGGTTGAGGTGTTCCATCTCAACCTTGTTTTTTATGTGACAGGCATTTGCCCACTGGATCAGGCTTTTTGGCGTGATGGCAAATTGCTTACTTTAGCAAACTTTTTGTGAGAGAAAGGTACTGCTGCGGATATGAAAAAGAATAAAAAAGGCCATTATTCCGGAATTGGCGGACAAGCCGTTCTGGAAGGCGTTATGATGCGAAATAAGGATGAC
This sequence comes from Firmicutes bacterium CAG:534, assembly GCA_000436115.1. Classification (GTDB taxonomy): domain Bacteria; phylum Bacillota; class Clostridia; order Lachnospirales; family Lachnospiraceae; genus Suilimivivens. Next base: position 30,497 of record FR894523.1, read on the forward strand.
TATGCGGTGGCAATCCGAAAGCCAAACGGAGAGATCGAAGTAGAGGTCGATGTGTTCAGGGGATGCCTTGCAGGCAGCAAGCTTACGAAGATCCCTTTTATCAGAGGCGTTTTTAACTTTATCGATTCCCTCAGGCTGGGAATGAAGACCCTTAATTATTCGGCATCCTTTTATGAAGATGAAGAAGCGGGAGAGACAAAGCTTGATAAGGCGCTTGATAAGGTTTCGGGAGGAAAAGGGGAAAAGGTTCTGATGGGGATCACAACGCTGATCTCTGTTGCACTGGCAGTTGGGATCTTTATTCTTCTGCCCTACTTTTTGTCCTCTCTTTTATCAGAATATGTGAGAAACACCTCTCTTTTGACGATTATAGAGGGTGGGATCCGAATTGCGATCTTTTTGATCTATATTGCGGGAATCAGCCTGATGAAGGATATCCACAGGCTGTATCAGTATCATGGTGCAGAGCATAAGTGCATCAACTGTATTGAAAAGGGAAGACCCCTTACCGTTTATAATGTGATGAAAAGCTCCAGGATCCATAAGCGTTGCGGAACCAGCTTTTTGTTCTTTGTCATGTTTGTCAGCATTATCCTGTTTTTCTTTATTCGTGTGGACAATACGGCCCTGAAGGTTCTGCTTAGGATCGCGCTGATCCCTGTGATCGCCGGAATTTCCTATGAGATCATCAGACTGGCAGGAAGAAGCGACAATATTTTGATCAAGATCATATCTGCACCCGGCATGCTGCTTCAGCATCTTACCACCAAGGAGCCGGACGAGAGCATGGTAGAGGTTGCCATGAAATCTGTGGAGGCTGTTTTTGACTGGAAAGCATATCTGAAGGAAGATTTTGGCTATGAAGTAGATGATTCCTGGCTGGAGGATGGCGTTCCTTCAGGAGAAGCGGAGGAATAAAGCGGCTATGGAATATGCGGCTTTATATAAGGAAGGCAGCAAGCAGCTGAAAAATGCAGGAATAACCGAGGCAGAGCTGGATGCAAGACTGCTACTTCAGGAAGTATGCGGAACAGACCGAAATGATCTTCTGGTACATGGAAATGCAGAGGTTCAAGAGGAAAAGGAAAAGCAGTACAGACAGATGCTCTGCAAAAGATGCGGGCATATCCCTCTTCAGCATATTCTGGGCTACCAGGAGTTTATGGGGCTGCGTTTTCAGGTCAATGAAAATGTGCTGATCCCCAGGCAGGATACAGAGATCCTGGTGGAGGAGGTCATGCGGGAGCTTCATGACGGAATGCACATTCTGGATCTGTGTACAGGCTCCGGGTGTATTTTGCTGAGCCTGCTCAGATATTCCAATGACTGTCAGGGAACCGGAAGCGATCTTTCCGAAAAGGCGCTTATAGTTGCAAGGGAAAATGCAAGACGGCTTTCTCTGGAGGCTTCCTTTGTACAGGGAGATCTGTTTGAAAATATCACAGGAAGGTTTGAGGTCATCGTATCCAATCCTCCCTATATCAGGCATTCTGAAATCGCCTCTCTGATGGAAGAGGTGCGGGAGCATGATCCTATGATGGCGCTGGACGGCGGCGAGGACGGTCTTGCTTTTTACAGAAGGATCATCAAGGAGGCCGGCGGCTATTTATATCCGGGCGGAAAGCTTTTTCTGGAAATAGGATGGGATCAGGCAAAAGAGGTTTCAGAGCTTTTGCAGCAGGCAGGATATCTGGATATCCTGGTGAGTAAGGACTACGCAGGCCATGACAGGGTTGTCTGCGGACGATGGAAAGGATAGAAGAAAGTGTTTGATAAGCTGGAAGATTTATTAATTCGATATGAAGAGATCATGGGCGAGCTTGGCGAGCCCACAGTTACCAACAATCAGGAAAGATTTCGTAAGCTGATGAAGGAGCAGAGCGATCTGACCCCTATTGTGGAGGCTTATAAGGAATACAAAAAGGCCAAGCAGGACATTGAAGATTCCCTTGCGCTTCTGGATGAAGAGTCAGATGAAGAGATGAAGGAAATGCTCAAGGAGGAATTAAGCTCAGCGAAAAAGAGCGTGGAAGAGCTGGAGCAGAGGTTAAAGATCCTTCTTCTTCCCAAGGATCCTAATGATGACAAGAATGTAATCATGGAGATCCGCGCCGGAGCAGGCGGAGATGAGGCAGCTCTGTTTGCAGCGGAAATGTACAGGCTTTATGTGCATTATGCAGAAGGCCAGCACTGGAGAGTAGAGCTTTTGAATGTAGATGAGATCGGCATTGGCGGCATGAAGGAAGTGAACTTCATGATCACCGGGCAGGGCGCTTACTCAAAGCTGAAATATGAAAGCGGCGTCCACCGTGTTCAGCGTGTGCCGGAAACGGAATCCGGCGGCCGTATCCACACCTCTACTGTCAGTGTGGCAGTTATGCCGGAGGTGGACGAGGATATTGATATTGTCATTGATGAAAAGGATATCCGTATTGATGTAATGCGTGCATCCGGAAACGGCGGACAGTGTGTCAATACGACGGACTCTGCCGTACGTCTGACCCATTACCCTACAGGGATCGTAGTGTACAGCCAGACCGAAAAATCCCAGCTCCAGAATAAGGCCAAGGCTTTTGCACTTTTAAAGGCAAAGCTTTATGATATGGAGCAGCAGCAGCGCCATGATGCAGAGGCAGAGCTGCGAAGAAGCCAGATCGGTACCGGCGACCGTTCTGAAAAGATCAGAACCTACAATTTCCCTCAGGGGCGTGTGACGGACCATCGTATCGGTTTAACCCTTTACAAGCTTGACAAGATCATGAACGGGGATATTCAGGAGATCATTGACGGCTGTATTACAGCTGACCAAGCTGCGAAGCTGGCAAAGATGAATGAAGGCTAAAAGCCGCTGACAGCGGCTTTTTCAAAACGATACGGTTAGCATGAGCTAACCGTATCCGCGGCTTGTGGATCCGTACAGCCGCAGTATTGCCAATGAGCGTGCGCAGAAAAGGGGATTTTTATGAGGACGATGATTGCCGTCGTATTTTATTTTTTGTATTGGGGAGCGTGCTATCTGGGGACAGGCACAGATAAGAAAAACCTCATGGGTCTGCGTTCTTATCCCGAAGAGGTGCAGAGCCTTGTACGAAAGGATGCGCAGCTTGCCAAAGACGTTCCGAAGGAAAAATCCATAGCAGCTATTTTACTTGGGAACCTTCTTCTTTTTACCATTGTGTTTTCCGTTTTGGGTGTGGTTATATTTGTATGCCACAGGCAGAACTTTGGCATATAATTGTTGAAAAAGGATATAATTATGGTATAATTAATCCATATTTAGGAGGTGTATTTATGCCGCAAATTATTCCAATTAAAGATTTGAAAAATACATCTGAGATTTCTGATATGTGCCACAAGGCAGAAGAGCCTATTTACATTACGAAAAACGGTTATGGCGATATGGTCATTATGAGTATGGAAGTTTATGAGTCTACCATAAAACAACTTTCCATGTATAAAGACATTGAAATTTCTGAAAAGCAGATCGAAGTAGGTCAGGTAAAGGATGCCAGGACAGCACTCAGAGAAATGAGAGCGAAGTATGAATTATAAATTAGTTATTTCAGAATATGCAGATGAGCTGCTTAATAATCTGATATACTATTTAATTTATCATTTGAAAAACGAGCAAGCTGCAAAGCATTTGGTAGATGGTGTTGACAGTATCTATAACAGGTTGGAAACGAATCCTTTTCAATTTCCGATTAGCAAAGATAGGTATTTAGCAAGTAAAGGCTATCATGAAGCAGTTGTTCCGCAGATGGATTATGTTGTTATTTTTGGTGTAAGAGCGGAAGTTGTAAATGTAGTTGGTGTTTTTCATCAGTTGGAGAGCTACCCAAATAAGTTATAAATAAAACAAGCAGCAGATGATAAGAGGCTGCAAATAATAATTCCCTAGCTGTTTGACTGATCGTTTGTGCTCTTGCAATGGAAAATCCTATGAGATACAATGTTTTTAAAATCATGGGAAGTGAGGAGCAAAATGTCCTGTTATCTTGCAGAAAACGCAACTGTAAAAGGAACCGTATCCATAGGAGAAAACGCAGGGATCTGGTATCATGCCACGATCCGTGCAGATTCTGACCTTGTCAGTATTGGAAAGGAAACCAATGTGCAGGATGGGGCCGTTATCCATGTTACGAAGGGATATCCCGTAACCATTGGAGAAGGCGTGACCATCGGCCACGGGGCGATCGTACATGGCTGCACGGTAGGGGACAATACGCTGATCGGCATGGGAGCAATTCTCTTAAACGGCGCCAGGATCGGCAAAAACTGCATCATCGGTGCAGGGGCGCTGATCACCCAGAATATGAAGATACCGGACGGATGCCTTGCTTTTGGAAATCCGGCTAAGATACAGCGCAGTCTTACAAAGGAGGAAATAGACGGAAACCGCGCAAATGCCGGCAGGTATGTGGAGGCTGCAAGGAAACAGCTTATGGCTTCGGAGGGCAGCCCAAGGCACTATAACTGCATTGTGGTGTTTGACCGGGAAAGGGACAGGCTTTTGTTTTGCAAACGGAAAAAGGAGCCCTATCAGGGACTTTACAATTTTGTGGGAGGCAAGGTGGAGCCGGGAGAGGATGGCACAGATGCGGCTTACAGGGAGCTG
>FR894523.1:35177-41696 GCA_000436115.1 Firmicutes bacterium CAG:534
AGATTAATGGATCTGACCTATTATGAACAGAACTTTGTTTTGGAAATCTACGTTGGCAGGCTTCATGAAAAAGTGGAGCTTGTGGAGGAAGTCAATCAGCTTGTCTGGCTTGAGCAGACAGAGGATTTCGCAGACACAGCCAGATTTGCAGGAGAAAAGAATATTGCGCACATTGTGAATATGGCACTGAAATATTCCATGGAAAAAAAGTAACGTTTACATTTCGTTGCTTTTTTTTATGGGGAAGTATGCTACCATAAGAAAAACGGAAGAAGAAGGAAAGGCGGATGGCTTTGACAAAGATTTTGGTGGTGGAAGATGATCCCTCTATTTTGGAGCTGATCTGCATGAATTTAGAGGCGGCAGGCTACCAGTGGATGTCCTTTTCGGACGGGGATATGACAGAGGCTTTTTTGAAGGAAAAGGATCGGCCGGAAAAGGAAGAGGGAATTGCCCTGGCGATCGTAGATATTATGCTGCCGGGGAAGGACGGTTTTGCGCTGATGGAGGACTTTCAAAGAAAGAAGATCCCTGTAATCTACCTGACTGCAAGGGCAGATGTGGATTCCAAGGTGCGTGGCCTGAAAGGCGGTGCAGAGGACTATATGGTAAAGCCCTTTGAGATCAGGGAACTGCTTGCCAGGGTGGAAAAAGTGCTGGAGCGTACCGGGCGGATGAGGCAGAAGCTTGTGATCCGGGATGTGGTCATAGACAGGGAAAAGCATGTTGTCACGCAAAACGGGAAGGAGGTTTTGCTAAAGCCCATGGAATATGAGCTTTTGCTCCTTCTGGCGCAGTACCGTAACGTGGCCTTTTCCAGGGAAGAACTGATAAAACGCCTTTGGGGCACAGACTATCTGGGGGAGAGCAGAACCATTGATGTGCATATCGGAAGGCTGCGCAAGAAGCTGAAGCTTTATGACAGCATCAAAACAATTCCTAAAATAGGCTATCGCCTGGAGGATCTGCCATGAAATTATGGGCAAAGCTGACGGCAGTAACTGTTCTGACTGTGCTGCTGGGAGCGGGAACGGCAGGTGCGGCAGTGCTTTTCCGCTCCGTGGAATATAACAGGCAGAGGGAGATGGAAAGCTGCAGGGAGCAGCTTTCTGTGGCTGCTTATGCCATGGGACGGGAAATGGATCGAACCTTGCTTAAGGAGTACAGTCCGGCAGCAAAGAATTCCTATCTGGATTTTCTTTTGCAAAAATTTGGCTCTGCCTCCTACATTCTTCTGGAAAACGGGGAAGAGATCTGTAATCAGACCTTATACAGGTTAAAGGATGGGGAGAAGAAGATCTGGCAGGAGGAACAGGCATGGAGCCGGTTTCAGAAGCTGGAGGACGGATATTTTGTCATTGCAGGACAAAGCATTCCGTCCGGTCTGGACGCCTCTTATACGCTGATCCTGATCAGGGATATTTCAGATCTGTACCGGCAGGGAAAAAGACAGCTTGCAGAGGGGACTGTGATCCTGACAGTAACCATGCTTGCAGCGGCGCTGCTTACGTTTCTTTTTGTGAAACGGATCCTGCGCCCTCTTGGAGAACTGGAAGCGGCGGCAAAGCAGATCAGCCAGGGACGGCTTGGGCAGCAGGTGCAGGTCAAAGGCAGGGATGAGATAGGAGAACTGGCAGAAGCATTTAATCATATGTCCCAGCAGCTGGAAAAACAGGTGGAGGAGCTGTCCCAGGTGGCAGACAGGCGAAAGCTTCTGCTGGGAAGCATGGCGCATGAAATGAAAACGCCAATGACCTCGATCATTGGATATGCAGACACTCTTTTGCATGTAAAGCTGAAAAGGGAACAGCAGGAAAAGGCTCTGGAGCATATTTATGCGGCAAGCACCAGACTGGAACGACTTTCCGGCAAGCTGATGGAGCTTATCGGGTTATATGATAACGACAGTATCCATATGGAAGAAACAGATATGAAAGCCTTGTTTGCGCGGGTAAAGGAGCTTGAGGAAAAACCTTTGGAAGAAAGAGACCTGTCCTTAAGGTGTTTTTGCGAAATGGAAAAGTGTCTGGTGGATCCCGATCTTATGGAAAGCCTTTTGCTGAATTTGATTGAGAATGCTGCAAGGGCCAGCAGTCCGGGAGAGACTATTTTCCTAACGGGAAAAGGAAGCACGATCCTTGTGGAGGATCAGGGCTGCGGGATTCCTGAAAAAGAAGTGGGGAAGATCACAGAGGCCTTTTACATGGTTGATAAGGCCCGAAGCAAAAGCATGGGCGGGAGCGGCCTGGGGCTTGCGATCTGTAGCCGGATTGCCCTGCTGCATGGAGCGGCGCTGAAGATCGAAAGTACTCCCGGGGAGGGAACCAGAGTGTGGGTACGATTAAGAAAAGGGGAAAAGGGGGAAGGCGGAAATGAAAATGGAAATTCAGGCAAGGCAAAGCAGGCAGAGGAAGCAGCTGATCATTCTGGCGGCAGCAGTTTTGCTGGAAATGCTCACAGGCTGCAGCAGGAGGGAAGAGGCGGACATTCTTGAAAAAAAGCCCCGGCAGGAGGCAGAGGAACAAAACCGGCAGCAGGGGGAAAGCACGTTAGATGTAAGGGAGCTGGTACAGGCGCCTACCCGGTATCAGGCAGGCTTTTCAGGGGAGAAGGTGCGGGTAGAAGCAGATGCGGAAGTGATCGTTCCGGAGGCGGAGGGCTTTTACGGGTACAAGGTGGAAAGCGCTGACTTTACAAGGGAGGATTATAACAGGGTATGCCAGGTGCTTCTGGAAGGACAGGGAATGGAGTTGTATGACGCCAAACAGGAGGATGGCCGGTTTTGTGGAGAAGTGCCTGTGGGGGAAGAATGCTATTATGTCAGTGTTCAGAACGGCTCTGGGGAATTTACAGATTTCAGGTGGCTTTCCGTGGAAAATATGCGGGACTATGGCTACAGCATGTTAATGGGAACACAGGGAGAGCTGGATCATGAACAAAAGAGCAGGATCCCTGCGGAAAAATGTGATCAGATGGCGCAGGAGCTGATAGAGAAGCTGGAACTTACAGATTTTGCCATGGCGGGCAGCGAATATTGCCTGATCCAGAATATAAAAGACCGTGAACAGGTAAAGGCCGGATATGCAGTTCATTTTACCAGGATGCTGGATGGCATTTTGGAGACCTATACCGACGAGGAGGGGAATGCAGTGGAGGGAGCCTGGGCAGCCTGGCCTTATGAGGAAATCACGGTAGCTTTTGATGAACAGGGCTTTCTGGCCATGCGGTGGAAGGAACCCTGCCGGGTGATGAAACGCTCAGGCGATAAGCTTTTTTTGATGCCTTATTCGGATATCCAAAGTGTGTTTGAAACACTCTTTCTGGAAAAATACAATTCTTTTTTTGAAAATGTGCAGGCCACGGCCAGCTTTCAGATCCACACGGTAAAGCTGGGATATATGAGAGTACATGAAAAGGGAAATGTGGAGGAAGGCGAACTGATCCCCGTGTGGGATTTTTTTGGAGAGGAAACTATTTCCTATGACCAGACGGAGCCTTATGTTGAGGCGGGGCCGTATAAGAGCCTTTTGACCATAAACGCAGTAGACGGGACAGTGATCGACAGGAGCCTTGGCTATTGATTTTTTGTATCAACAATTTTTTTGAGGATGGAGCTTTGACATAAAATCTGTTATACTGTACCTGTAATGAACGAAAAGGTAGAGAAATGCCTTGGAATGGAGGAAATGATGCTGGAATTCAAATATGACACACAGTTATTGATCGAGGGTGAGGATCTGGACGAGGATGTGATCTCAGAGTATTTTACAGAGAATTTTAAGGGAGACTGCCTTCTTGCAGTGGGAGATGAAGAGCTGATCAAGATCCATTTCCATACCAATGAGCCCTGGAAGGTACTGGAATATTGCGCTACTCTTGGCGAGATTTATGATATTGTTGTGGAGGATATGGATCGTCAGTCCAGAGGACTGAAGGGCTAAGAAGGAAATATAAAGCATAGCTGCTTGACTTTTATCCGGAAAAAATATACAATTCATATATATTATGTAGGAATTGAAGATAAGGGGGAAGCAGTCTATGAAGATTTCTACCAAAGGAAGATATGCCCTTCGCCTTATGCTGGATTTGGCGACTTACAATACAGGAGAACCGATCAGTCTGAAGGACATTGCAAAAAGACAGGAAATTTCTGAAAAATATCTGGAGCAGATCATATCCCTTCTGGGAAAGGCGGGCTTTGTCCGCAGCGTGAGAGGCGCCCAGGGCGGGTATCTCCTTACAAAGGATCCGTCGGAGTATACGGTGGGAGCGATCCTCCGTCTGACAGAAGGAGACTTATCTCCTGTTGCCTGTGTGAATGATGACGACGCAGGCTGCGACCGCAGGGAGGGCTGTGTTACGCTTCGTGTCTGGAAGCAGATCAATGATGCAGTCAACAATGTGGTGGATCACATTACTCTGGCCGATATGGTAGGCTGGCAGGAGGAACAGGCAGATCAGTACGTTATCTGACCAAAATGGAAAAGACCATAGAAAAAGATCATAAGGACGGCCGTGATTTTTCATAGGGAGATCATGACCGTCCTTATTTGTGCGCCTTGCAGCGCATGTTTTTAGTGGGGGAAAGTTTCTGACCCGACTGAGTAACGGGAAGGATAGAGCCGTTTCATTTTAAGCATCGGATATTGTAAATTACTGCAAAAACGTGTATAATGTAAGCGTTTGTATAAAACCCCAGAATAAAAGATAAAGGAGCAGTTTATGGTACAGTCAAGAACACATACATGTAATCAGCTCAGATTAGAGGATGTAGGCAAAAAGGTCACTATCGTGGGCTGGTATGATAATATGAGAAAGGTCAGCAAAAATCTTGGCTTTTTACTTTTGCGTGACTTTTACGGAATTACGCAGGTGGTTGTGGAAACAGAAGAAATGATGAACAAGCTTTCCGGGATCAACAATGAATCAACCCTGTCAGTAACAGGAACCGTCAGAGAAAGATCCAGTAAGAACAGTCAGCTTGCAACCGGAGAGATTGAAGTGGTTCCCGAGGAGATTTCTGTCCTGGGAAAATGTATTTATAATGAGCTTCCTTTTGAGATCAATCGTTCCAAGGAAGCAGATGAGGCAGTGAGGTTAAAATACCGTTACCTTGATCTGAGAAACCCTGCCGTGAAGGAAAAGATCGTGCTGCGCAGCAAGATCGTGGCAGAGATCAGAAAGAGCATGATCGAGCATGATTTCCTTGAGATCACAACACCGATCCTGACTTGTTCTTCTCCGGAAGGAGCAAGGGATTATCTGGTTCCTGCAAGAAATCATCCGGGCAAGTTTTATGCGCTGCCCCAGGCGCCTCAGCAGTTTAAGCAGCTTTTGATGACCTCCGGGTTTGACAGATATTTCCAGGTAGCTCCCTGCTTCAGGGATGAGGATGCCAGAGCAGACCGTTCTCCTGGTGAATTTTATCAGCTTGATATGGAGATGGCCTTTGCCTCCCAGGAGGATGTCTTTGGAGTGATCGAGGATGTGCTTCCGCCTATTTTTGCAAAATACGGTAAGTATAAAACAGCGTCATCCGCTCCTTTTGTAAGGATTTCCTATAGAGATGCAATGGAGAAATACGGATCCGATAAGCCGGATCTCAGAATTGACTTAACAGTCCAGGATGCCACAGAATGTATGAGCGACTGCGGTTTTGGCCCTTTTGAGGGACAGGTGGTAAAAGCCATTGTTGTGGATCATTTCCAGGCAACCAGAAAGGTGATCGACAAGATCTGTGCAGATGTTGAGGTACAGAGCGGACAGAAGGCATACTGGTTTAAGCTGGATGAAAACGGAGAGCTTGTAGGCGGTATTTCCAAGTTCCTTCAGGAAAGAAAGGAACTGGTGATCAAGGCCCTTGACTTAAAGAAGGGTGATTTTGTAGGACTGACAGCAGGAAAGAAGTCAGACGCACAAAAGACAGCAGGCGTGCTTCGTAAATTTTTAGGCGCTGCAAGCCCTGAACACATGAAGCAGGAATGCTATGAATTCTGCTGGATCGTAGATTTCCCTATGTATGAGATTGGCGAGGAATCCGGCGAGTTAGAGTTCTGCCATAATCCTTTTTCCATGCCTCAGGGAGGAATGGATGCTCTCTGCAACAAGGATCCCCTTGATATCTACGCATATCAGTATGATCTGGTGTGCAATGGCGTAGAGCTTTCTTCCGGTGCTGTTCGTAACCATGATCCTGAGATCATGGTAAAGGCATTCCAGATCGTTGGACTGGAAGAGAAGGACGTAAAAGCAAAATTCCCGGCAATGTACAATGCATTCTGCTATGGAGCGCCTCCACATGCCGGTATTGCACCTGGCGTAGACAGAATGGTCATGCTGATTGCAGGAGAGGAAAGCATCAGGGAGATCATTCCGTTCCCGATGAACAAGACCGCACAGGATGTTATGATGGGAGCACCTTCCGCAGTGGACGAAAAGCAGCTTCGTGATGTGCACATCAAGCTGGATCTTCCCAAGGAAGATTAATATAGCAGTAAAGCCAAGGCCACCGGAAAGCCA
>FR894524.1:0-27788 GCA_000436115.1 Firmicutes bacterium CAG:534
AGAATAACTGGTCAATCTTATCTTCTGGTAAGCGTTGGAAACAGTCCGGCTCGCTAAAGTAGCGCTCTTGTGGACTTTTTCCATTTAGGGAAGAGTGAACTCTCTGATTATACTGGGAGACATAGGTATAAAGACTGCCACGAAGCTTGTCAAGAGTGTGAAAATCTCTCATATCAAGGCCTGCCATCCACTGGTCTTTCATGGTACGGAACCAACGCTCCACCTTGGCCTTCTGGGTTGGCGTATACGGCTGGTCATAATGAACTGTAGACCCGATACGTGCGGCAAGCAGATCCATCTGTTTATTCTTATAGGAACTGCCATTATCGAAGTTGAATAACTTTGGAACACCAAACTTTGCAACTGCTGATTTCATGACAGACATGAGATTGACGAAGTTATCATTGAAAAAGACATCAATGCCAACAATGTAGCGGCTGGCGTCATCAATGAGGGCAATCACATATATCTTATGCTTTTTGCCGTCTTCTGTTTTCAGGTAAGGGCCAACACTGCTGTCACCGCACCATGAGCAGAGGAGGAAAGGCAGGTTCTTCAATACAAAGTGCGTTTGCAAAAAGAGCAGGGCATGCTATAATTTTTTCTATGATATTTACTTTGGAAGGGAATTCTAAGACATAGAGTTTGCGGAATAAAAGGAGAGGTAAATAATATGACCATAGAAACAAAAAGATTACTCCTGCGGGAGATGACAGAGGAAGATTTTAATGCACTTTATCAGGTACTGGCAGACTCAGATATTATGCAGCATTACCCCTATGTTTTTGATGAAGGAAGAGTGAGAAACTGGATTACCAGGAACAGAGAGCGATATCAGATTTTTGGATTTGGATTGTGGGCTGTTGTTTTGAAACAGACCGGGGAAATGATCGGGGATTGTGGTCTGACTATGCAGAAGATTGGGGAAACAATAAAACCGGAGATTGGTTATCATATCCGTAAGGATCAGCAGCGAAAAGGTTATGCCAAAGAGGCCGCAGCAGCGGTCAGGGACTGGACCTTCATGAATACTCCCTTTGGTATTATTTATTCTTATATGAAAAGCACAAATATTCCATCTATGCAGACAGCAGCTTCCTGGGGATGCCACAAAGTTGAAGAATTTAAGGATGAAGAAAATGAAATTACTAACGTGTTTGCCATTACCAGAAACGAGTGGCAGAAAGCTTATGCAGATGTTTCTACTGAAAAAGAGAAAGAAGCTTTCCTGGCAGATGTAGATCGGATCCATACCACAGAGCTGGGAGGAGGACGGATACAAAAAAATCTGAGGCTTTTAGATGACATAGATCCCGTTGCTTTTTGTAAAAGTGTGATCATGGATCCTGTATGTCATGTTTTGCGGAGAGGAAAAAACTGGTACTGTACGAAGGAAAATATTCAGATCACTGTCAATGCTTACAGTTATACCATTATTACAGCAAAGCTTTTAAAGCTCGGGATTTAAAGGGGGGAGAAATAGTGAGTCAAATATACTTTGACGAATATTACATTTTGGTGATTCCATCATATACTTCCACGAATGTGCATAAGCACAGTATGCAGCATCTTTTTTGGGGAAAAGAAAAATTAACAATAGATATTGAAGGACAACAATATGAAGGAAACATTATTTTTGTAAAAGAAAATGTGCTTCATACGATGCCGGTTGGAGCGCAAAACGGCTTTCTGCTAATAGATCCTACCTCCTATTTGGCGGAGCAAATACGGGAGAAGTACTTGAAGGATAAAGTAGGCTGTGGATTGGAACTGGATGAAGGTTTATTTGAACAGAGGCAGAATGAAAAACAGGAGATTGAGGAATTATTTTTCGGGCTGTTAAGATTGCTGTCTTTAGAAGCCGGCGAACATAAAATTTTCGATAGGAGAATTGAAGAGTTACATAATGAGATTAAGAATGATATTTATCTGGGAAAAAGGGTAAGTCAAATTGCAGTTCAGAAGAATTATTCCGAAAGCTGGCTGACACATTTGTTCAAACAGGAAACAGGGGTATCCTTAAAAACTTATTTATTGACAAAGCAGATGGAATATGTGTGGAAAAAGGTTAAAGCAGGAGTGCCAATAACCACAGCCGCACTTGATGCAGGATACTCTAGTTCATCACATTTTGCGGCAACCTGTAAAAAGCTGCTCGGGATCTCTATTTCTGATACAATGAAAAAAGCTGATTTTTGAAAGCGGGAATTAGTGAAATAGTATATTCTTTCCTAAAAAAGGAAGGATTTAGGATATGAGATTTTTATATTTTTTTGATGAATTTATTAAGCCGCATATGATGGCAGGAAAAAGGTATTGTAATCCAACAAATACAGCAGTTATTGACGAGGGGCTTTCGTGTATTTGCGAAAATGATGTGAATATATATTTTTACACCAAAAATAATACGACGGTTGCATTCGACAGTGGTCATTTAAATTATAAGGGGCTGGAGGGAGAATTTGCCAAAATTAAGATAGCGCCCCAGAATATAAAGCATGTATTTTTGACACATGCAGATGTGGATCATGCCGGAGGGATAGATGTAAAAGGAAAAAACATTTTTCCTAATGCAAGGATTTATATTGGTAAAAATGAGGAAAAGTACCTGACGGGAAAAATGCACAGAATAATAAAGTTAGGAATTAAGATCCATAATTGTGTTCAGCTTAAAGAGGAATATAATTTGATTGAAGATGGGGAAGTGCTGTACTTTGATCAAATAAAAATACAGGCGATTTATACTCCCGGCCATACATTGGGACATATGTGCTATCTTGTAGATGATAAAATTTTAATTAGCGGAGATTGTCTTGCCATAAACAGATATGGCGGATATAGTTTCTTTGATTTTTTTACGCAATATCCGGATATGAATAAGGAGTCGTTATGCAGGTTGAAAGACTATGTAGCAGATAAAAACCTGCTTTGGGTATGTACCGGGCATAGTGGAGCTGTCAGGAATACCGTAAACCTGTTTTCACACATCGACGAATCTGCAACGTTTAGCAGGAAAAAACCATTTGATGAAAACGGTCCATTCGATTATACAAAGGAATGATCATAGAAGAGGACAGAATAAAAAGGCTGATAAAATATCGGCTTTTTTTATTGCCATGCAAGGTTGACAGGAACACAGGGAAAGATTACAATATATATTGAATGATATATATTAACGCTGTAGGAAATAAGGAGTAAATGATCATGGCACCCAGGAATAAATTTACCAGAGAAGAAATGATTGAAGCCGCTTTGCGCGTTGTACAAAAGAAAGGAAGCAGTGCGCTGACAGCGCGGGCCATTGCAGATGAACTTGGAGTATCTACCCAGCCCATATTTACCTGCTTTAATACGATGGAAGAAGCGCAGAAGGAAGTGCGCATTGCGGCAAAGAAGAGGTATCGCAGCTATGTTTCAGAGGGACTTCAGGCACAAATCCCCTTTTTTGCTTTTGGAATGCAATACATTAAGTTTGCAAAGGAAGAACCGGAGCTGTACCGGCTTTTATTTCTTGAAAATGGGCCGGACGGAACAGGCAAAGCAATGGAAGAGATGGAATATTCACAGTCATTGATCCGGGAATCCTTAGAGAAGATCTACCGTCTGGATGCAGAGACTGCCGACAGGTATTTCAGGGATATGTGGCTGGTGGTGCATAGCCTGGCGACTCTGATCGTTACAGAAGGGTGTCCTTATTCAGAAAAAGAAATCGGCCAGATCCTTACGGGCTTTAGTGTAAGCCTGTGCAAGGCGATTAAGGAAATTCCCGGGTTTGCAGAGGGAAGCTTTGACAGGGATGTGGTATTCAAAGAACTGATAGGAAAAGAAGGAGGGCAGGCTCCTTGCTGACTTATGTTCTGAAGGAAAACAATCTGCCTCTTTATGAACAGGTATATCAATATATAAAAGCCGATATTCTGAATGGAGTTTTAAAACCCGGTGAGAAGCTGCCTTCCAAAAGAACCTTTGCAAACCATAACGGGATCAGCACCATTACCATTCAAAATGCATATGATCAGCTGATCAGTGAAGGGTATATTTATACAATTCCTAAAAAGGGATATTATGTAGCGGATATTGCCAAAATGGCAAAGCTAAAGGGACAGCCAAAGCTGACGCTGGATATCAGGCTTCCCAAAGAACTGCCGGAATATCGGATCGATCTGTCAAACAACAGAGTCAATCCGGATCATTTCCCCTTTTCTGTCTGGGCAAAGCTGTCAAGAGAGATCATAGCTGCAAAGAGCAGGGAACTGATGGAGCCTTCACCCACAGGAGGAATTTATGAACTTCGCAGCGCCATTGCAGAACACTTAAAGTCCTTTCGGGGGATGCTGGTGGATCCGGATCAGATCATCATAGGAGCAGGAACGGAGTATCTGTATGGCCTGCTTGTCCAGCTTTTGGGAACGGATCTGGAATATTGCATTGAAAATCCGGGATACAGAAAGCTGGCACAGATCTACAGCAGATATAAGATAAACTGTAAATATGCAAATATGGATGAAAGCGGCATAACCGTGGATGAATTGCAAAGGACAAGGGCTGACATTGCCCATATCTGCCCGAATCATCATTTTCCCACGGGAATTACCATGCCTGCCAACAGAAGATATGAAGTACTGGCATGGGCAAATGAAGGGAAAGAAAGATATATTATTGAGGATGACTATGACAGTGAATTCAGGACAAACGGCAAACCGCTGCCCACACTGTTTGGCATAGATACCTGCGGGAAGGTGATCTACATGAACACCTTTTCCAAATCCTTAACGCCTACGATCCGTATCAGCTATATGATCCTGCCTGTGCATCTGGCAAACCGGTTTTACAGGGAGCTTTCTTTTTATTCCTGTACGGTTTCCAATTTTGAGCAGTACACGCTGGCATCATTTATCAGCAAGGGATATTTTGAAAAGCATATCAACCGGATGAGGCTGTATTACAGCCGGCAGAGAAAGCAGCTTCTTGAGGAGTTGGAAAGCAGCAGGTTAATGAAGATCTGTGAGATCAGGGAAAATGAATCCGGCCTGCATTTCCTGATCAGGCTGGATACGGGCCTTTCGGAGGAGGAAATAAAGGAGAAGCTCAAAAAGAGAGGCATTCGGCTACAGGCAGTGTCAGATTATTACGTTCCCTCTGACAAAAGCAGAGAACACTATTTTATCATTAACTATTCCAACATTGATGTGAAACTGGCCAGGGAAGGCTTTGACCAGATCTATGAATGCTTATCTGGTAATCGTTACAAGAAACTGATTGAATAGTTTGTCGAAATGTGTTATATTACAGAGAACTGAATATGAAGTAATCAGGTGTCGGAGCAGCCGCTTAGGCGGCTGGCTCCGGTGAAAAGGGAAACAGGTGCAAATCCTGTACGAACTCGTCACCGTAATTAGGGAGCAGAAGCCGAGATATCACTGGGAAACTGGGAAGATGGCGGATGCAATGATCTTTAAGCCGGGAGACCTGCCTGACTGCTGTACGGAAACATTTTGTTTCAGGCCACGAGTAACTGGTTGTACGTTTAAGAGTGTAGAGGAAACTTCATAGGTTTCCCATATGCTTCTTTTGTGTACAAACCCTTTACCTATACAGGAAAGGGTTTTTTCTTTGTGCTGCTCACTTTTGAAATGAGTGTTTCTGACGGTTATATTCAGGGAAAATAAAGGATGACAGAAAACTGTCGAAGGAGGAGACATGAAAAAGAGAGTAGTAGCATTATTGCTGGCAGGCGTGCTGGGAGCAGTTTGCGTGACAGGCTGCGGAAGCAGTAAGGAAACAGCAGTGGAAAGCACCGAAACACAGGAAGCTGCTCCCGTAGAAGAAACAGCGGAGCAGGAAGCAGAAGAGACCGATGCAGAAACCGAAGAAGAGGCGGAGGATACGGATGTGGATCAGCAGGCAGCAGACCAGGTGGCAGCACTGATTGATGCCATTTATGTGCAGGAGAGAACAGACGATACAGACAAGCAGTGTGCAGATGCAAAGGCAGCCTGGGATGCGCTGACAGAGGAGCAGAAGGCACTTGTAGAGGGAGAAAACGCAGATCCTGATTACTTTGGAAGAGATACAGGCGATGCTTCACAGGATGATCCCAGAAATCAGGATGAGATCGGAGAGAATGAAATTCTGGTAGTCAGCTTTGGTACTTCCTTTAACAGCAGCCGAGTTGCTGATATTAAGGGAATTGAGGATGCCCTTCAGGAAGCATATCCCGACTGGTCTGTAAGAAGAGCGTTTACCGCACAGATCATCATCAATCATGTACAGGCAAGAGAAGGAGAATTTATTGACAATATGGATCAGGCGCTGGAGCGTGCAGTGTCAAACGGCGTGAAGAATCTGATCGTACAGCCTACACATCTGATGCATGGGGCTGAATATGACGAGCTTGCAGCAGCGGTAGAAAACTATCAGGATCAGTTTGAAAGCGTCAAGATTGCAGAACCCCTTCTTGGAGAAGTAGGCACAGATGCAGATACGTTAAATGATGACAAGAAGGCTGTTGCAGAGGCTCTGACAGCAGAGGCTGTTAAGGGAGCAGGATATGACAGCTTAGAAGCAGCAAAGGAAGATGGAACAGCTTTTGTATTTATGGGACATGGTACTTCTCATGCTGCAAAGGTATCCTATACTCAGATGCAGGCACAGATGAAAGATCTTGGTTATGAAAATGTATTTATCGGAACGGTAGAAGGAGAGCCTGAAGAAACAGCATGTGAGGCAGTCATTGAAGCGGTTTCAGAAGCTGGCTATACCAAGGTGGTTCTTCGTCCCTTAATGGTGGTAGCAGGAGATCATGCTAACAACGATATGGCAGGTGAGGATGAGGATTCCTGGCTCAGCATGTTTGAGGCAAGCGGAAAATTTGACAGCGTGGAAACTCAGATTGCAGGACTTGGATCGATCGATGCGGTCAAGGAACTCTATGTAGCACATACAAAGGCCGCAATGGAGCAGTAAAATAACATAGGCAGTAATGGAAATGAGTAGGAAGGAAATCACAATGAGGAAAAGGCAGACATTGATCTTAAGTCTGCTCCTCGTTGTTTTCCTGCTTGGAGGCTGCGCAGAAAAAGAAGTAGCAGACATAGCTGAAAAGGAAACAACGAAGGAAGCAGTCGAAGAAGCAGTAGAGAATACGGCACAGGATACGGATCAGGAAGAAGCTTTGGAGGAAAAGCAGGAAGCAGAACTGCCGGACGGAACCTACACAGCAGAGTTCCATACTGACAACAGTATGTTTCATGTCAGTGAAGCCTGTGACGGCAAGGGAACATTGACCGTTCAGGACGGAAAAATGACGATCCATGTGTCGCTCGGCTCGAAAAAGATCGTAAATTTATATCCAGGAACGGCGCAGGAGGCAAAGGAAAACGAAGGGAACCTGCTGCAGCCCACGGTAGATACGGTAACCTACAGTGATGGAATGACAGAGGAGGTTTATGGCTTTGACATTCCGGTTCCTGCGCTTGATACAGAGTTTGATCTTGCCCTGATCGGCACAAAGGGAAAATGGTATGACCATAAGGTGAGCGTAACAAATCCTCAAAAGGCAGAAGAAGCCTTAGGTGGAGACGCACAGATGCCGGAAGATGGAAGCTATACCATGGAACTTCTGTTTGAGGGAGGAAGCGGGAAAGCACAGATCCTTTCACCGGCATCTGTTACCATATCAGAAGGAAAAGCGGTTGCAACGCTGCAGTGGAGCAGCCCTAATTATGATTATATGGTTGTAGATGGTGAAAAGTATCTGCCGGTCAATACAGAGGGGAACTCTGTATTTGAAATTCCTGTAGCTGCTTTTGACGAGCCGTTTGTGGTGATCGGAGATACCGTGGCCATGAGCAAACCCCATGAGATAGAATATACGTTGACCTTTTTATCGGCAACCATACAAAATGCGCAATAAATAAAGGATAGAAGAGATGAAGGGAAGAAAAAGAGCAATCAGATTTGGATGCTTACTTTTATTGGGACTGCTTGGGCTATGTAGCTGTAGCAGTCCTTCTTCCGATTCTGGACAGGAACAGCAGGAGGATAAGAAGGAAAGCCAAGGGCTTATCTATCAGGACAGTGAGAACCTGCAATATGCAGAAAATTTCTCCATTGATTATTATGAGGGCGGGTATACCGTATTGTCCATAAAAGATGGAGGCAGGTGGCTGGTCGTACCTGAGGGAAAGGAAATTCCTGCAGATTTGGAAGAAGATATGGTGGTTTTGCAGCGCCCTGTTCAAAATCTTTACCTGGTTGCATCAGCAGCTATGGATATGTTTGCCTCCCTTGATGCGCTGGAAAGTATTCGCTTTTCCGGACAGAAGGCGGAAAACTGGTATATTGATCCGGCAAGAGCGGCAATGGAAAGAGGAGAGATTTTGTACGCGGGAAAGTACAGTAAGCCGGATTATGAACTGATTGTTTCCGAAAACTGTACACTTGCCATAGAAAATAAAATGATCCTTCATGCGCCGGAAGTGATTGAAATGCTGGAAAGCTTTGGAATTCCAGTTATGATCGAGCAGTCCAGCTACGAGTCTCATCCCCTGGGAAGAGTGGAATGGGTAAAGTTCTGGGGGGCGCTGACCGGAAAGGAAGAACAGGCAAGGGAACTATTTGACAGACAGAAGGCGATCGTGGATCAGGTGACGGCAGAAGAAAAAACTGACAAGACAGTAGCCTTTTTTTACATTACATCAAATGGGCTTGTACAGGTAAGACAAAGCTCCGATTATGTTCCGAAGATGATTGAACTGGCAGGGGGCAGATATATTTTCCCTGATCTTGTGGAGGACGGTGCAAAACGATCTACCATGAATATGCAGGTGGAGGAGTTTTATAATGGAGCAAAGGATGCAGATTATCTCATTTATAACAGCTCCATTGACGGTGGTGTCAGCACCGTAGAAGAGCTAATTGACAAGTGTGAGGTATTAAAGGACTTTAAGGCTGTGCGCGAGGGACATGTTTTTTGTACCACAAACGACATGTATCAACAGTCTATGGCGATTGGAGATATGATTGCTGACATCCACAGCATGCTTTCAGATGATGGGAAAGCAGAGATGAATTATATTTTCCCATTGGAATAGAGGAGAAAAAATGCGGCAAAGGAGAAGAAAAAGAATTCTGATTACTTTCAGCCTTCTGACCGCAGCTACGCTTTTGCTGCTGGGGCTGAATATCGGGATCGGATCTGTGAAAATTCCGGCTAAGGATATTTGGATGCTGATGCAGGGAAAGGAGATTGCAAACAGCAGGATCGTAATGGATATCAGACTGCCAAGAACGTTTGCAGCGCTGATCTTAGGAGGGGCCCTTGCGCTTTCCGGGTACCTTCTTCAGACCTTTTTCAGAAATCCCATTGCAGGCCCTTTTGTTTTGGGAATTTCCTCCGGAGCAAAAATGGTGGTGGCTCTTGTCATGATCTTTCTGATCGGCAGATCGGTGAGAGTCAGCTCCGCGGCAATGATCCTGGCAGCTTTTGTTGGAGCTATGATTTCCATGGGATTTGTATTGCTTCTTTCCAGAAAGGTAAGCAATATGTCCATGCTGGTGGTAAGCGGTGTGATGATCGGGTATATATGCTCTGCGATCACAGAGTTTGTCGTCACCTTTGCAAATGATGCGGAAATAGTGAACCTCCATAACTGGTCCCGGGGCAGTTTTTCAGGAATGACCTGGGAAAATGTGGCGATGATGACGGCAGTGGTTTTTGCCACCTTTGCGGTCGTATTTTGTCTGGCAAAGCCTCTGGAGGCGTACCAGCTTGGGGATGCTTATGCGCAAAATCTGGGAATACGGATTAAGGCATTTCGGATCCTGATCGTAATCCTGTCCAGTATTCTTTCAGCCTGCATTGTTGCCTTTGCAGGCCCGATCTCCTTCGTGGGAGTGGCGGTTCCTCATCTTGCCAAGAACCTGGCAGGCACAGCGAAACCCATTGTGCTGATACCGGCCTGCTTTCTGGGAGGAAGCGTGTTTTGCCTGTTTTGCGATCTGCTCGCAAGAACCATGCTTGCGCCTACCGAATTAAGCATCAGTACCGTTACGGCAGTGTTTGGAGCGCCTGTGGTTTTGTGGGTGATGGTAAGAAGGAATAAGGAGAACAGGCTGGGATGAGATATTATTTTACAGCAAAACAGGTCAAGGTGGGGTATCAGAAACAGCCTTTGATTGAAAAGATAGAGATCAGCCTGGAAAAAGGGAAGATCCTGACGATCATCGGCCCAAACGGCGCCGGGAAGACCACGATCCTAAGGAGCATTGCAAGGCAGCTTCCTCTGCTGGGAGGAAGTCTTTACCTGGAGCAGCAGTGCATGAAGGAAATGACGGGAGCAGAATTGTCTCAAAAGATGGCGGTGGTGCTGACGGACAGACTGAGGTCTGAACTGATGACCTGCGAAGATGTGGTCTCTACAGGAAGGTATCCGTATACCGGACGCTTTGGGGTGCTTTCAGCAAAGGACTGGCAAAAGGTGGATGAGGCCATGGAAATGGTACAGGTAACAGAGCTCCGGGACAGAGATTTTCGGAAGATCAGCGACGGGCAAAGACAGCGCGTGCTGCTTGCAAGAGCAATCTGCCAGGAGCCGGAGATCATTATTCTTGATGAGCCTACCTCTTATCTGGATGTAAGATATAAGCTGGAATTCCTTTCTGCGCTCCAGAAAATGCAGAGAGAAAAGGAAATGACAGTGATCATGTCCCTTCATGAACTGGAACTGGCAGCAAAGGTTTCAGATCAGATCCTGTGCGTTAATGGAACCGGCGTGGATAAGTGGGGGTCACCGGAGGAGATCTTTCGGGAGGGTTATGTCTCCGAATTGTTTGGATTATCCTATGGAAGCTATGATGAGGGAAGCGGAAGCCTGGAGCTGCCTAAGGCCCCCGGAAAGGCGCAAAGCTTTGTGCTGGCGGGGGGAGGAACCGGGCGGAATGTTTACCGCAGGCTGCAGCGCCAGGGAATTCCCTTTGCAGCGGGAATTCTCTATGAAAATGATGTGGATTATCCGGTAGCCAGGGCGCTTGCAGAGGAAGTGATCTCGGTTCCGGCCTTTGAGCCTGTAGAGGAAAGGCATTTGCAAAAAGCAAAGGAAAAAATAGCAGACTGTCATAAGGTGATCTGCTGCATAGAAAAATTTGGAACCCTTGCGGCTTTTCAGAAGGAATTGCTGCAATATGCAATGCAGTGCGGGATAGAAGTGGAAAGGTGCTGTTAAGGGAAAGGAGGGCAGAACGTTATGGCAAAGGTGATCATGGTACAGGGGACAATGTCAAATGCAGGAAAAAGCCTTTTAGTGGCAGGATTATGCCGGGTTTTCCGGCAGGACGGATATACAGTAGCTCCCTTTAAATCACAGAATATGGCTCTTAATTCCTTTATTACAAAGGAGGGACTGGAAATGGGAAGGGCGCAGGTTATGCAGGCAGAGGCCGCAGGGATAGCGCCTATGGTCTGTATGAATCCGATCCTTCTAAAGCCCATAAGCCATACAGGCTCCCAGGTGATCGTCAATGGGGAAGTAATAGGAAATATGAGCGCCAGGGAATATTTTGCCTATAAGAAACAACTGGTTCCCGACATTAAAAAAGCCTTTCAAAAGCTGGAAGAGAAAGCCGATATCATTGTGATAGAAGGGGCCGGAAGCCCTGCGGAAATTAATCTGAAGGAAAATGATATTGTGAATATGGGGCTGGCCGAAATGGTGGACGCACCCGTTCTTTTAGTAGGAGACATTGACAGGGGCGGTGTGTTCGCACAGCTACTAGGAACCCTCATGCTTCTTACAAAGCAGGAAAAAGACAGGGTGAAGGGCCTTGTAATCAATAAGTTCAGGGGAGACAAGACGATCCTGGATCCCGGGATCCTGATGCTTGAGGAAAAAGGAAGGGTGCCGGTAGTGGGGGTTCTTCCCTATCTGGAGCTTAAGCTTGAGGACGAAGACAGTCTTACGGAACGGTTTGATCACAGGAGAGAGGGACTGATCGATATTGCCGTGATCAGGTATCCCAGAATTTCCAACTTTACGGATTTTAATGTGTTTGAACAAAATCCAAATGTTACGGTAAGATATGTGGCTTCCGAAGAGGAACTGCATCATCCTGATCTGATCATTTTGCCCGGAAGCAAAAATACCATGGGAGATTTAAAGTGGATGCGGCAAAATGGTATGGAGGCCGCTGTAAAAAAACGGGTGGGCGAAATCCCTGTTTTTGGCATATGCGGCGGTTATCAGATGCTGGGAGAGATGGTCGAGGATCCGGACGGTGTGGAAGAAGGCGGCGCTTTAAGGGGAATGGAGCTTTTGCCTGTTAAGACAGAATTAAAGAAACAAAAGAAACGCTGTCAGGTAGAAGGAAAAATAGGAACGCTGCCGGGAATTTTCAGCGAACTGTCAGGGTGCAGCTATCAGGGGTATGAAATTCATATGGGAAGCACCCATATAGATGGGGAGGCGTCTGTGGAATGGAAGGCGCCGGTATACGGAACCCGGCAAAACGTGTACGGCTCTTATATTCACGGTCTGTTTGATCAAGGACATACGGCGGAAGCGGTGGTCAGGGCGCTGGCAAAGAAAAAGGGACTCTCCCTGACAGAAGGAGAAATTCAGGATTACCGCAAGTTCAAGGAAACCCAATATGATAAACTGGCAGATGCCATGCGCATGTATTTTCACATGGAGGAGATCTATGGAATGCTTCGAGAAGCCCGCCTTTAGGGAACTGACCCCGGAAAAAATAAAAGCGTTGAAGAGAAAGGAAATAGAGGAAGAGTTCCGGACAAAAGTAAGGGAGAATTGGGACGGCATTGCAAAGCCCATTGACGGGATGGGGCAGTTTGAAGTGTTGACAGCACAGATCGGCGCCATTCTCGGCACGGATGAAATAGATCTTACCCGGAAAGCAGTGGTGGTTCTGTGTGCTGATAACGGAATTGTAGAAGAGGGGATCAGCCAGTCGGGCTGGGAAGTAACAGCAGCGGCAGCAAAATCCATTGCAGAAGGAAGATCGGCAGTGGGAAAAATGGCGGAAGCAATAGGAGCCAGGGTACTTACCGTTGATATGGGGATGAAGAAAAAGGAACCCATAGAGGGAGTTCTGGATCGGAAAATAAGATGCGGAACAAGAAATTTCAGACGGCAGCCGGCAATGACAGAGCAGGAAACCCTGCGTTCGATCATGGTGGGAATACAGATCGCAAAGGAATGCAAGAGGGAAGGCTGTTCCATTCTTGCAACCGGAGAAATGGGAATTGGAAATACCACCACCAGCAGTGCCGTTACGGCAGCGCTGTTAAAATGCAGCGCCAGCCAGGTGGCTGGCAGAGGAGCAGGGCTGGATGATCAGGGACTGGCGCGGAAAAAACAGGTGATCGATGAGGCGCTTGAAAAGTACCGGCTTTATGAAGCGGATCCCCTTACGATCCTGTCTACGGTAGGAGGATTTGATATTGCAGGACTGACCGGCATCTGTATAGGGGGAGCTGTCTGTGGCCTTCCTGTTGTATTGGATGGGGTAATCAGTCTGACAGGGGCTCTTCTTGCGGAAAGACTGGTTCCGGGGGTGAAAGGGTATCTGATCCCGTCCCATAAAGGAAAAGAGCCTGCTGCTGCCCTGCTTTTGAAAGAACTTGGACTGGAGGCTGTGATCGATGGAAAAATGGCCCTTGGAGAAGGAACCGGGGCAGTGATGATGCTGGGACTTCTGGAGCTTTCGTTAAGCGTGTACCGGGAAAGAACCTCCTTTTCCGATATTGAGATTGAAAAGTATAAGCGGTTTTAGAAGGGAAATGAAGATGCTTGTTTTAGTGATTGGTGGAAGCGGCAGCGGAAAATCTGCATATGCGGAAGACTGCGTGGTCAGACTTTCAGGAGAAAACAGCAGATATTATCTGGCAACCATGCAGATTTATGGAGAGGAAGCAAGGGCCAGGGTGGAAAGGCACCGGCAGCTGAGGAAAGAAAAAGGGTTTTATACGATTGAGCAGCAGACCTCCATTGAAAAAGCGCTGGAAAAGAAAAAAGAAACAGACCGGCCTGATGCAGAAGCAAGCGCTCTGCTGGAGTGCATGACAAATCTGGCAGCCAATGAGATGTTCGGGGAAGCGGGCACAAGCTCTTGCAGGGAGGTCACAGATCGGATTATTGCCGGAATGGAAGAACTGAAAAAAGGGTTCCAAAATCTTGTTGTTGTAACGGGAAATGTATTTGAAGATGGCGGAAGATATGAACAGTCAACCATGGAATACATAAGGGCAATGGCAGAGATCAACAGGAGATTAGCGGATATGGCTGATGCTGTGATAGAGGTGGTAGTTGGGATTCCGGTTATCTTGAAAGGAGAGGGCATTTAAGGTGCGTATTTTAAAATCATTTATTATTGCTTTTTCCATGTATTCACAAATTCCCATGCCGCAGTTTGAGTGGAAAGAGGAGGATATGAAATATATGCTCTGTTTTTTTCCGCTTGTTGGAGCTGTGATCGGCCTGTGCCTGTATGGGTGGGAAAAGCTCTGCACGGGAATGGAAATAAATGGCTTGTGCAGAACCCTTGTGGGGACGGCAATCCCACTGCTTCTGACAGGAGGCATTCATGTGGATGGGTATATGGATACCATGGATGCGTTTCATTCCTATCAGTCCAGAGAAAGAAAAATAGAAATCCTGAAGGATCCGCATATAGGAGCTTTTTCCGTGATTATGCTGGCAGCCTATGGACTTTTGTATGCAGGCGGCTACGCACAGCTTGAGAGCCTTATAGGAATTAAGATCATAGGCATGGGATTTGCATTGTCACGATGCCTGAGTGCAGTGGGGGTACTTTCTTTTCCCTGTGCAAAAAAAGAAGGACTTCTGCATCTTTTTGCTTCCAATGCGGCAAAGAAAACGGTAAAAGGAATTTTATATCTGGAAATTTTTCTGTGTGTGGCAGGAATGATCTGGCAGGATCATATAGCAGGAAGTATTGTGGTACTGGCAGCGTTTGCAGCTTTCTTTTATTATGGGCTTCGCTGTAAAAAAGAGCTGGGCGGGGTTACCGGAGATACGGCCGGTTTCTTTGTCCTGATCTGCGAAGTCAGCATGATATTTGCGGCAGTTTTTACAATAAGGTGAGCTTTGACAGGAGTCTTTGAAAGGAGAAAAGGATGATACTGGTGATCGGCGGATATGCACAGGGAAAACTGGACTATGTGCTGCAGGAAACAGGAAGAGAAAAAAGCGCTGTTTTTGATGGAATACTCCCCACGGAAAAGCAGCTTGCAAAGGCAGAAAGCCTGGGACAAAAGATAGTTGTAAGCCACTTTCATCTCTGGATAAGGGATCAGCTGCTTCAAAAAAAGGATCCGGAACCTATTATCATGGCTTTTTTGCAGAAGGAACCGGACTGTATACTGATCAGCGATGAAATTGGAAATGGAATTGTGCCCATAGATGCCTTTGAAAGACAGTACCGGGAAAAAACGGGAAGAATTCTGATCGAAGAGGCAAAAAAGGCAGATAAGGTGGTGCGTGTGATATGTGGAGTGGGACAGATCCTCAAAGAAAGCTGATCCTGATACGCCATGGAATGACAAGAGCAAACAGCGAACAGAGATACCTTGGCAGAGGGGAAGAAGCTTTAAGCAGGGAAGGCATAGAGATGCTGCAAAGAAAGAAGGAACAGGGTCTGTATCCGGAGCCCCTGCGGCTTTTTGCAAGTCCCATGAAAAGGTGCATAGAAACGGCCCGCATCCTTTATCCCGGAAAAGAAGCTGAGCTGATCACGGAATGGAAGGAAATGGACTTTGGCGATTTTGAGGGAAAAAACTATAAGGAGCTTTGTGGAAACAGGGATTATCAGGAATGGATCCAAAGCCAGGGAACGCTGCCCTTTCCAAATGGGGAAAGCAGAAAGGAGTTCCTGGAAAGATGCAGGGCAGGCTTTTTTAAAATGTGGAGCAGGCTGGAAGCGGAAGATAGCAGGATCGCAGCAGTAGTACACGGGGGAACGATCATGGCTGTTTTAAGTGAATTTTACGGCGGAGAATATTTTGACTATCAGATCTCAAACGGAAGCGGATACTGCTGTGTTCTGGAAGGGGAAATGGAAAAACCGCATATTTCCGAAATTACAAAATTAGAGGAACTGGAAAAATGAAATATCATATGACGGCGTTTTTACTTGGGTTTTTGCTGGATCTTCTTCTGGGGGATCCCTACTGGCTGCCCCATCCCGTCAGGCTGATCGGAAAGGGGATTACAAAAACAGAAGCGCTTCTGCGCCCTGCCGGCAAAATGAGAACAAACAGACAGGAGCTGCAAGGGGGAAGGAGACTGGTCGTGATCGTGCTTTTGGCAACTACGCTTTTGGCAGCGCTTCTTCTTTTTGGAGCTTACGCACTTCATCCCTGTCTTGGACTTCTGGCAGAAACTATCATGACCTATCAGATCTTAGCGGTGAAATGCTTAAAGGTAGAAAGCATGAAGGTCTATCATTGCCTGAAGGAGCAAGGGCTGGAGGAGGCAAGAGGGGCAGTTTCCATGATCGTAGGAAGAGATACGGCACAGCTTGACGCAGAAGGAGTGACAAAGGCGGCCGTTGAAACTGTTGCGGAAAACACATCGGACGGGATCATTGCGCCTATGCTCTATACAGCCATAGGAGGCCCTGTACTTGGCTTTTTCTATAAGGCAGTGAACACCATGGATTCCATGATCGGATACAAAAATGAACGGTATCTGTATTTTGGCAGGGGGGCGGCCAAACTGGATGATGTTATGAATTATATCCCTGCAAGGATCAGCGCTTATCTGATGATTGCAGCAGCTTTTTGCGGTGGAAAATGCTATGATGGAAGAAGGGCATACATAATTTATAAAAGAGATAACAGAAACCATGCAAGTCCCAATTCGGCGCAG
Organism: Firmicutes bacterium CAG:534; assembly: GCA_000436115.1. Classification (GTDB taxonomy): domain Bacteria; phylum Bacillota; class Clostridia; order Lachnospirales; family Lachnospiraceae; genus Suilimivivens. The sequence continues at coordinate 16,905 of FR894524.1, forward strand.
ACAGAATCGGTGTGTGCCGGGGCCCTGGGAATTCAACTGGCCGGAGATGCCAGTTATTTCGGAAAGCTTGTCCATAAGCCCTATATAGGGGATGCGGTCAGAAGGGTAGAGGCAGAGGATATTAAGCGTGCTGGCCGTTTAATGTACCTGACCGCCTTTTTGTGCCAGGGGATATGTCTGGGTTTCATGTTACTTGTGGGCTTGTAGAGAAAGGATCAAACGCAGAATGCAGGAAGTACATGGAGGAGATATTTACCGGAATCAGGTAATGCTTGATTTTTCGGTTAATGTAAATCCCCTTGGGCCGCCGGAAGAAGTGAGGAGGGCTTTGCATGAGGCTGTTGCCCATTGCGGAGAATATCCGGATATCCACGGGGAAAAATTAAAGGCTGCCTTGAGCAGGGAGTTATCGGTTAAGAAGGAATATCTGGTATGTGGAAACGGCGCCTCAGAGCTGTTCATGGGAATCATGCATGGGCTCAGACCGGAAAAAACCCTGATCCCTGTCCCTTCCTTTTCCGGGTATCGATATGCGGCAGAAGCGGTTGAAAGCCAGGTAATAGAAATTGCATTAAGGGAAGAAAACGGTTTTAGCCTGGCAGAGGAGCCCTTCCGTGCATTAGCAGCACTGACAGGGGAAAAAGAGTCCATACTGTTTTTGGCAAACCCCAATAACCCAACGGGAAGACTTGTGGGGAAAAAAGAGCTGCACAGCCTGATAGACTACTGCAAAAAAAAGGGCGTATGGCTGGTGGTAGATGAATGCTTCCTGGAATTTTGCAGGGACGGAGCTTCGGCTCTGCCATTTTTGGAAGCGTATGACAGACTGATCGTGGTGCGTGCCTTTACCAAAATTTATGCGGTACCAGGGGTAAGACTGGGATATCTGGCCTGCGGCAACAGGGATTTTATCCAAAAGGTAACAAAGCAGCTCCCGGAATGGAATTTGTCTGTATTTGCACAGGAGGCAGGTGTTTGCTGCCTAAAGCAAAGAGCCTATCGGAAGAAAACGGCCGGATATGTGGAGAAAGAAAGGGATTTCTTGACAGAGGGCCTTCGCAGGCTTGGGATAAAGACTTATGAAAGCAACGCCAATTTTATCCTGCTTTCCAGCGGGCTTCCCCTCCGCAGGGAGCTTCTGAAAAGAGGAATTCTGATCAGGGAATGCGGGAATTTCAAAGGGCTGTCACAGGATTATTACCGGGTTGCGGTGAAAAAGAGAAGTGAAAATGAAAAATTGTTGAAAGCGTTAGGTGATTTGTTTGAAGAAAATAGAGCGGCTTTTGCCGGAGGAAATTGAAAAGAAAAGCTTTGAGATCATTTCGCAGGAGCTGAAAGAACGGGGGATCGTGCTTCCTTTGGAGGAAGAGATGATTACAAAGAGGGTGATCCATACCAGTGCGGATTTTGATTATGTTCATACGCTGACATACTCTAAGGATGCGGTGAAAATTGCAAAGGAGCTGATCGGCAGAGGCGCAGATATTGTAACAGATACCAATATGGCGCTGGCAGGTATCAGCAAGAAAACGCTGGCACGTTTTGGCGGAAGCGCCCATTGCTTTATGGCAGAAGAGGAAGTGGCAAAGATAGCCCGTGAAAGAAAGACAACCAGGGCGGCGGTCAGCATGGAGAAGGCAGCAGCCATAAAGAAGCCTGTGATCTTTGCTGTTGGAAATGCTCCTACTGCGCTGATCAGATTATATGAGATGATAGAAGAAGGCAGCTACTGTCCGGCCTTCGTGATCGGGGTTCCTGTAGGCTTTGTCCATGTAGAGGCGGCAAAGGAGCTGATCATGGGAACCCAGGTTCCCTATATTGTAAATCGCGGAAGAAAAGGGGGCAGCAATGTGGCGGCGGCCATCTGCAATGCGATACTGTATGAGAAGTGCAAAGAGGAAGGGCTGTAAGCCTGGGAGGAAGGTGTAAGACAGATGCGCTATGGCTTTACAACGGGAAGCTGTGCTGCTGCGGCGGCAAAGGCGGCAGCGTATATGCTGCTTACCGGGAAAAGAAAAGAAACGATCACCATAGAAACGCCAAAGGGGATCCCTTTTACAGCGGATATTTTACAGATCACCAGATCAGAGACAAAGGTAAGCTGCGCAGTGGAAAAGGATGGGGGAGATGACCCGGACATCACAACGGGTGCTCTGATCTTTGCCTCGGTATCTCTTGGCAGGGCAAACGGGCAGAAGGAAGTGGTTGTCATTGATGGAGGAAAGGGCGTTGGAAGAGTACAAAAGCCGGGGCTGGACCAGCCCATAGGGAATGCAGCCATTAACCATGTGCCCAGGGAGATGATCACAAGAGAAGTGATGCAGGTATGCGAGCTGGTAGATTATCAGGGAAAGCTGGAAGTGATCATTTCTGTTCCGAATGGAGAAGAACTGGCAGAGAAAACCTTTAATCCAAGGCTAGGAATTGTAGGCGGGATCTCCATTTTAGGAACAAGCGGCATCGTGGAGCCTATGAGCAACCAGGCGGTGTTAGATACCATAAGGGTGGAGCTGAACCAGAGAAAGGAACAGGGCTTTTCTTATGTGGCGGTGGCTCCCGGCAATTATGGGCTTGATTTCATGAAAAAGACCTATGGTTATGATCTTGACAGAAGCGTAAAGTGCAGTAATTTTATTGGAGCCACTGTTGATATGGCGGTAGAGCTTGGGTTTGAAAGAATGCTGCTCACAGGTCATATTGGAAAGCTGATTAAGCTGGCAGGAGGGATCATGAATACTCATTCCAGGGAGGGTGACTGCCGGATGGAACTGATCGCAGCGCTTGCCATCCGGGCAGATGTGGATCAGGCGGTGGTGCGCAGAATCCTTAATTGTGTGACGACCCAGGAGGCTGTGAAGCTCCTTAGGGAAAGCGGAAAAGACAGACAGGTATTTGATGATGCCATGCAGCGCATCTGCTATTATCTGAATAAGCGTGCAGAGGGTAAAATGCAGGTGGATTGTATCATGTATGCCAACGAGTTTGGCGAATTGGCAAAAAGCCGGGGGGCAGAGGAATGGTTTATTTTGTTGGGGCAGGAACAGGAGCAGCAGATCTGATTACAGTCAGGGGGCTGCGGCTTGTGCAAGGCGCAGATATTATTATTTATGCAGGATCTCTTGTTAATCCGGAGCTGCTGCATAATGCAAAGCAGGAATGTGAGATTTATAACAGCGCAAAGATGACGCTGGAAGAAGTGATAAAGGTTATGGAGCAGGCGGGAGATAAAAGCGTTGTAAGACTTCATACGGGAGATCCAAGTGTTTACGGAGCCGTCAGGGAACAGATGGATGAGCTTGATAAGCTGGGAATTCCCTATGAAAGCTGTCCAGGGGTCAGCGCCTGTTTTGGGGCGGCAGCCTCCCTGAACCTGGAATATACCCTTCCTGGGGTATCCCAGTCCCTGATCATTACCAGAATGGAAGGGAAAACAAAGGTGCCGGAAAAGGAAAGCATTGAAAGCTTTGCCACTCATCAGGCATCCATGGCAATTTATTTAAGCGCCGGTATGCTGCAGGAGCTGCAAAAAAGATTAATAGAAGGCGGGTACCGGAAGGAAACGCCTGCGGCCATTGTTTATAAGGCAACCTGGCCGGAGGAAGAGGTCTACCTGTGCAGCACGGGCTCCTTGTATGAAACCGCCAGGGAACACGGGATTACCAAAACAGCACTGATATTGGTAGGAGATGTGATCGCACATCAGCACTATCAGAAATCACGGTTATATGCGCCGGATTTTTCAACGGAATATAGAAGAGCAAAGGACTAATATGGAACTAAGTGTAATCAGTTTCACGGAAAAGGGAATGCGCCTTTCAGAGAGGCTTTCAGAAAATATGGCAGGCAGCCTGATCCGGCTGTATACCAAAGGAGAGTTTGCAGGCCGGGAGAAGATCCCCTCTTCGATAGAAGTGGTGGAGGAGCGGGTGATGGAATGGGCCGGAAAGCAGATGAAGCAGAAAAGAACACTGCTTTTTATTGGAGCCTGTGGGATCGCAGTGAGAAGCATAGCGCCGTTTGTCACAGATAAGCTTTTGGACAGTGCGGTGCTTGTAATGGATGAGGCGGGAAATTATGTGATCCCGCTGCTGTCCGGCCATGTGGGAGGCGCTAATGCCGCAGCAGTACAGCTTGCAGAAAAAATGAATGCCATTCCTGTAATCACCACCGCAACAGATATAGAAAAACGATTTGCAGTGGATCTGTTTGCTGTGCATAACGGACTTCATATTGTAAATAAAGAGGGGATCGCACGGATCTCGGCCAAGGTGCTTGCCGGAAAGGAGATTACCATGGCCGTTGATACGCAGAAAATTGAAGGCACGGTGCCGGAGCAGGTTCGACTTCTGCCCTATCATAAGGAGCAGGAGGCAGATGTTGTCATTGCTTCCGGGAAGAGCAGACAGGCAATGCTTTTCCTTGCGCCCAAGGAATATGTGGTGGGAATGGGATGCAAAAAGGGAAAGGAGGAAGCGGCGCTTTTGGAGTGGCTTCTGGAAAATATAAAAAATGCCGGAATTTCCATGGAACAGATCTGGGCCATAGCATCTGTTGATCAGAAAAAGGAAGAGCCGGGACTTTTGGAGCTGTGCAGAAAAAATAAAATTCCCTTTCTGACCTTCCCGGCAGAGGAATTGCAGGAAATAGAAGGAGAGTTTCAGAAGTCTTCCTTTGTGAAGGAACAGATCGGAACAGACAATGTATGTGAGAGAGCGGCAATCAGAGCCTGTGAGGGAGAGGGAACGATCATCTATCATAAACATGCAGGCCGGGGAATGACGATTGCCATTGCAAAACGGAAATGGAGGATCAAGTTTGAAAAAGAATAAGATCTATATTGTAGGCATGGGGCCCGGAGAGCAGTCGATGATGACGGGAAGTGCACTTGCGGCGCTGAAAGAGGCAGAGGTGATAGTAGGATATGCAGTGTATATAGACCTTTTAAAGGGAAGCTTCCCGGAAAAGGAGATGCTTTCCACTCCCATGAAGCAGGAAGAAAAGCGCTGCAGGCTGTGCTTTGAAAAGGCCCGGGAGGGAAAGAAGATTGCACTGGTATGCAGCGGGGATGCAGGAGTTTATGGACTTGCTTCGCTTATGTTTGAGGTGGGCAGGGAATATCCGGAGATTGAACTGGAGGTGATACCCGGTATCACCGCAGCCTGCAGTGGAGCCGCTGTTTTAGGAGCTCCCCTGAACCATGATTTTTGCGTGATCAGCTTAAGCGATCTTTTAACGCCATGGGAAAAAATAGAAAGACGTTTAAGAGCAGCTGCAGAAGGCGATTTTGCCATTGCCATTTATAATCCCTCCAGCCATAAGAGAAAAGATTATCTGAAAAGGGCCTGTGACATTTTGCTTGAAACGCTGGAACCGGAAAGGGCCTGCGGCTATGTGGAGAATATCGGAAGAAGCGGCACAAAAATGGTTCTCTGTACCTTGAAGGAACTGAGGCAGGCAGAGGTAAATATGTTTACCACAGTATTTGTGGGAAATGCAGATTCAGAAATTGTAGAGGGAAGATTACTGACAAAGAGAGGGTACCAGGTTGAAAGAGGTATTGATATTTGCAGGAACGACGGAGGGCAGAAAGCTCTCTGAATATCTGTCACAGGCAGAGATCAGGCACACAGCCTGCGTTGCAACGGAATACGGAGAAATCGTCTTAGAGGGCAGTCCGTTTATGAAAGTCCATAAAGGGCGGATGGATGAAGGAGAGATAAAGGAATTTTTAAGGGCAGGGGATTACGAGGTTGTGATCGATGCCACGCATCCTTATGCACAGGCCGTTACCCAGAACTTGAAAAAGGCAGCAGAAGAATGTAAGGTAACCTACTGGCGTTTAAAAAGAGAAGAGGCGGAAGAAGAAAACTATGCAAAATGCAGCTATTTCAGCGGGAACGAAAGCTGTGCGGAATATTTAAAAGGGGTAAAAGGGAATATTCTGCTTACCACGGGCAGTAAAGAGCTTCCCCTTTATTGTAAAGATCCTGAGGTAGTGAAAAGCTTGTATGTGAGGATCCTGCCTTCCCTGGAAAATCTGGAGCTATGCACGAAGTACGGTGTGGAAGGAAAGCATATCCTGGCCATGCAGGGCCCCTTTTCGGAACAGATGAATGAAGCGGTCATACGCCAGTATGGGATAACCTGTCTGGTAACCAAAAACAGCGGCATGGCAGGAGGGTATCAGGAAAAGATCTGTGCAGCAAGAAAAGCGGGGATCCAGGTATGCGTCATCGGAAAGCCGGAACAGGAGGAAGGGGCTTCCTTCCGGGAGATATGCAGCAGACTGGAAGCTCTCTATGGCGAAAAGATCAGAAAACAGAGTAAAATGGAGATTGTGCTGGCGGGAGTCGGCATGGGAAACCAGGAGACGGCTACGCAGGAGGTGAAAGAGGCCATTGAAAGGGCAGATATTCTGCTTGGAGCACAGCGCATGCTTGCAGAATATCAGCCAAGGATTGAAAAAAGACCGTATTATCAGGCGCAGCAGATCATTCCTTACCTCAAACAGATCCAGGAACGCTTCTGGGAGCTTGATCTTCAAAAGGTTGTGATCTTATTTTCCGGGGACACGGGATTTTACAGTGGCTGTAAGTCCTTATATGAAGCATTAAGGAAGGAGATTGAGGCAGAAAGGATCCGGGCAGCCCTTCATATTCTTCCGGGAGTTTCTTCCGTCGCTTACCTGGCAGCACAGATTGGCGAAAGCTATCAGGATGCGGCCATTTACAGCATGCATGGAAAGCCCCTTACCAATCTTTTCCATAAAATAAAAAGAGAAAAAAAGCTTTTTTTACTGATGTCGGGACTGGAAGATCTTCACAGACTGGGAACGCTGTTGCAGCAGGAGGAATTATGCGGCTGCCGTTTGACAGCGGGGTATCAGCTGTCTTACGAGGAACAGCAGATCCTTTCCCTCACCGGAGAAGAATGCCTCCGCAGGGAAAAGGAAGGACTTTATACCTGCTTTCTTTTTAATCCTTATGCAAAAAGCAGGCGGCTGACCCACGGAAAAGCAGACGGGGAATTTATCCGGGATGCGGTTCCCATGACAAAGGAAGAAGTAAGGGAAGTGGGGATTTGTAAGCTGCAGCTTTATGAAGGGGCTGTGGTTTATGACATTGGCAGCGGAACCGGTTCTATTGCCGTTGAAATTGCAGGGCTGTCAGACGAGCTTCAGGTTTATGCCATAGAAAAGGAGCCGCAGGCAGTTTCGCTTATTCGCAAAAATAAAGAAAAATTCCACCTGGAAAATATCAGTGTGGTGGAAGCAAAGGCGCCCCAGGGACTGGAAACGCTGAAGGCGCCTACTCACGCATTTATAGGGGGAAGTGCAGGGAAGCTGAAGGAAATCCTGGAAGTGCTTTACCGGAGAAACTCCCATATGCGTGTGGTGATCAGTGCAGTGAGTATGGAAACGATCTGTCAGATCAGGGAGGTAATGGAACTGTATCCAATGAAAGGGGAAGAAGTAGTACAGATACAGGTTGACAGAATGAGACAGGCCGGAAAATATCATCTTATGCAGGCGGAAAACCCGGTCTTTCTCTTTTCCTTTACCTTTGATGGAACAGGGGAAGGGTGAAAAGTATGAAGCTAAGCAGGGTTATGATTGCAGCGCCGAAAAGCGGAAGCGGGAAAACCACGCTTACCTGCGCTCTTTTGCAGATCTTAAAGGAAGAGGGAAGGAAAGTGGTTTCTTATAAATGCGGGCCGGATTATATTGATCCGTTGTTCCATCAGAAGATTCTGGGAATTCCTTCCAAAAACCTGGATACCTTTTTTACAGGAGAAGAAAAGACCCTGGGGCTTTTCCTGAAAAACAGGACAGAGGAAGAATTTGCAGTGATAGAGGGCGTGATGGGGCTCTTTGACGGACTTGGGGGAAGCAGGCCGGAGGGATCCTCCTATCAGCTTGCCAGAGAAACCAGGACGCCCATTATCCTTGTGGTAGACGCAGGCGGCATGGGACAGTCGGTCATTCCGCTGATCGCAGGCTTTTTAAGCTATGACACGGAACACCTGATCAAAGGGGTGATTTTAAACCGGATGTCAAAGGCATATTACGAAACCATCGGCCCGATGATAGAAAAGGAACTTGATATCTGGGTCGTAGGATATTTCCCCAAGGGAGAACGCTTTGCAGTAGAGAGCAGATACCTGGGGCTTCGGCTGCCGGATGAAACTCAAAAAATAAAGGAACAGCTAAGGGCGGCGGCAGAACAGTTTAAAGAATCTGTAAAGCTCTGTAAAATAGAGGAGATCGCCGGCAGTGCGCCTGACCTGGCAGCGCCGGAGAGTATGCAGGCAAAAACGAAGGGAGATTACGGGAAAAGACCGGTGATCGCCGTGGCAAGGGATGAAGCATTTTGCTTTTATTATGAGGACAATCTGGAACTGCTCCGGAAAGTTGGAGCGGAGACTGCGTTCTTTTCCCCTCTTCGGGATCAGAGTCTCCCAGAAGACTGCAGCGGGCTTTTGCTTGGAGGAGGATATCCGGAGCTGTATGCAGAGGCTCTCAGCAAAAACATAAAAATGAAGGAAGCGATCAGGGAAGCGGCACAAAGCGGAATGCCGCTGGTGGCAGAATGCGGCGGCTTTATGTATTTACACAGGCAGTTAAAGGATAAAGAAGGGAAAACCTATAAGATGGCGGGAGTTTTCCCGGCAGACTGCTGTGACAGAGGGAAGTCGGTCCGCTTTGGATATATAGAACTGGAAGAGAAGAAGGGCTGCTTTTTGCCAGGAAAGGAACGGATCAAGGGGCATGAATTTCATTATTTTGACAGTGAGGAAAATGGGCAGGACTGTATTGCCATAAAACCGGTTACCGGGAAAAGCTATCCCTGTATTCATGCAAGTGAAAGCTGTTTTGCAGGTTTTCCTCATCTTTATTATCCCTCCAATCCTGGGTTTGCCGAAAATTTTGTAAGGAAATGTGAAAAATACAGTGAGAGAAAGAAAGGGAGCCGCTAATGGAAAACTCGTATCGCTTTTTTCAAAATAAGGAATGCTGTTATTTCCCCTGCCATCAGGGACTTAAGGAGTGTAACTGTCTGTTCTGCTACTGCCCTTTATATCAGCGGGAAAATTGTCCGGGAAATCCCTCCTATAAAGAAAAAAATGGCAGGAAAATAAAAGTATGTACTGGCTGCACTTTTCCCCATCTTCCTCAAAATTATGATATAATAATGAAAATTTTAAAAGGTTAGGGAAAGAAGGAATATACATGGCAGAAAAAGGCATGGCAGATCATAAAATGGAACCGGATTTTCTTGTCAGAATAAGGCAGGAGGCAGAAAATGCCATAAAGGAACTGCTCTTACAGGCAAAACTGCAAAAGGGGGACATTCTGGTGGTGGGATGTTCTTCCAGCGAAGTGACAGGGCAAAGGATCGGAACCTTTTCCAGTATAGAAACTGCGCAGGCGGTTTTTGATGGCATTTATGAAACTCTGCAGAAGGAGGAAATCTTTCTGGCAGCTCAATGCTGTGAGCATTTGAACAGAGCGCTGATTGTAGAAAGACAGCTTGCAAAAAGGGAAAGGCTTTCCATTGTAAATGTGGTTCCAAGGCCCAAGGCAGGAGGCTCCTTTGGAACCACAGCTTATGAGCGGCTGAAGGATCCGGTAGCAGTGGAACGGATTACAGCACAGGCCGGTATGGATATTGGAGATACCCTGATCGGAATGCATCTGCAGAGGGTAGCCGTTCCGGTTCGGATTTCTCAAGCTCAGATTGGAAGCGCACACCTGGTCTGCGCAAGGACAAGGCCTGCTTTTGTGGGAGGAAGCAGGGCAGTCTACGATGAAAGATTGCTGTAAGGAAAAGGAGAAAAGGAAATGGCAGCACAAACAGCAAAACAAAAGCTTGCGCTTTCGATCATAGAACGGCTCAAAAAAGAATACCCGGATGCAGAATGCAGTCTGGAATATGATGATGCCTGGAAACTGCTTGTCAGCGTCAGACTGGCGGCACAGTGCACGGATGCCAGGGTCAATGTGGTAGTACAGGAGCTGTTTGCAAAGTATAGAACTCCCGCAGAGCTTGCTGACGCATCCGTGGAGGACATTGAGAGGATTGTAAAGCCCTGCGGACTGGGGCACAGCAAGGCAAAGGATATCAGCGCCTGTATGAAGATGCTGTGTGAAAAATATGACGGAAAGGTGCCAAGGGATTTTGAGGCTCTTTTGTCGCTGCCGGGAGTAGGCAGGAAAAGCGCAAACCTAATCATGGGAGATGTGTTCGGAGAACCGGCCATCGTTACGGATACCCATTGCATTCGGCTGGTAAACAGAATGGGGCTTGTAGATGGAATAAAGGATCCAAAGAAGGTGGAAATGGAGCTTTGGAAGCTGATACCTCCACAGGAAGGCAGCGATTTCTGCCATCGGCTGGTGTATCACGGAAGGGCGGTCTGCACCGCAAGGACGGCTCCCTTCTGCGAAAAATGCTGTCTTGCAGATCTTTGCAAAAAGCACCTGTAGGAGTGTCGATGAATAACAGGAATAGAGAAGGACAGCTCTGCATAGAATAAAATGTAACAATTATGTAATTTTTATGAAGAATTCCTTAATATTTATCCGCAAGGAATTGACAGAGACTGTAGGCGGAGAATATAATGGGCTTATGTGATTTTGTTACAGAAATATGAAGTGGGGCATGAAATGGAAAAGAAGAAAAGAAAGCCGCTTGTCATTGGGCTTTGGCTGATGTTCATCATCATGGTTGCAGGGATTGCTTTTTTGTCCTTCCAAAATGGTGTACAGGCTAAGGAGCTGGGAAGCGATATGCTGCTTGGCGTTGTGCAGAATATTAATCCACAGCAGACAGTGACAGCTACAGAACTGGATAATCTGCTTTATCAGGTCAGACAAAGCGGAAG
>FR894524.1:27842-30695 GCA_000436115.1 Firmicutes bacterium CAG:534
ACCCTGACAATCCACTTGTCCTGTCCGAAAGCCGGCTGGTGTGTAAAGACAGGGATCACCGCAACAATCTTGTTTGCCATTGCTTTTTTGACAGAACGGTTAAAGCTTTATATCCCTACCAGGCATTACAGCTCGGAGGAGATGATGATCAGCATGGCGGCTGTCGCTGTAGGCTTTTTGATCGTTTCTGTTATTACCCTGACTGTTAAGGCATTAAAAGGGTTTTTCCGCCTGATGATGGCCTGAATGAATAAAAGTAAAGCGCTGTTGCCCGGCATGTTTTTTTGCAGGGCGGCAGCGCTTTTTTCATGAAAACTGCTTATGGAGCAGCGATTAGAGAGAACCGGTATACTTCTCTTCACAATATTTGCAGCGATAGATTTCCTTTTCCTCATCAGTAAGCATAAAAATATGAGGCAGTCCCTGCTCAATGGAAGTAATACATCTGGGATTTTTACAGCGGATCACATTTCGGATCTCCTTGGGAAGGAGCAGTTCCTTTTTGGAAACGATTTCGCCATCCTTGATTACGTTGACTGTGATATTGTGATCGATAAAGGCAAGCACATCCAGATCCAGCATGTCAATATCACATTCTACTTTTAAAATATCTTTTTTACCCATCTTGTTGCTGCGGGCGTTTTTGATGATGGCAACTGTGCAGTCCAGTTTATCAAGCTGTAAGTGATGATAGATGGAAAGGCTTTTTCCGGCCTTGATATGGTCGAGAACAAAGCCCTCTTCAATTTTTCCAACGTTAAGCATAAGTATTCTCCTTTATGAAACCTGAATATTTAACAGTGTAAGGATCAGAGCCATTCTGATATAAACGCCATATTGAACCTGTTTAAAATAGGCGGCTCTTGGATCCTCATCCACTTCTACGGAAATTTCATTGACTCTCGGAAGAGGATGCAGGATCAGCATATCCGGCTTTGCACAGGTAAGCTTGGCACGGTCCAGAATGTAAAAATCCTTTAATCTTACATAATCTTCTTCATTAAAGAAGCGCTCCTTCTGTACCCGTGTCATATAGAGAATGTCAAGCTCTGAAATCGTATCCTCAAGGCTGATCTTTTCCTGATAGGGGATGCCCTTTTCCTTCAGCATATCCGTAATATAATCCGGAACCATCAGTTCTCTGGGGGAAATAAAGATAAAGGAAATGCCTTCATAGCGAACCAGGGCATTAATCAGGGAATGAACCGTTCTGCCAAACTTCAGATCCCCGCAAAGGCCAATGGTAAAGTGGTCAAGCCGGCCCTTTAAGGAACGGATGGTAAGCAGATCTGTTAAGGTCTGGGTGGGATGCTGATGTCCGCCGTCCCCTGCATTGATGACCGGAATGGCCGATTTGGAAGCAGCCACCATAGGAGCGCCTTCCTTGGGATGACGCATGGCGCAGATGTTTGCAAAGCAGGAGATCACACGAATTGTGTCTGATACGCTTTCTCCCTTGGAAGCAGAAGAGGAAGCGGCATCGGAAAAACCGAGGGTACGGCCGCCTAAATTGAGCATGGCAGCTTCAAAGCTCAGACGGGTTCTGGTGCTTGGCTCATAAAAGCAGGTAGCCAGAGTTTTGCCGTCACAGGCATGTGCATATTTGTCCGGATGTTTTTCAATGTCATTTGCAAGATCAAATAATTTGTCCAGTTCCTCAGGACTAAAATCCAGAGGGCTCATAAGATGTCTCATATTTTCTCCAATCTTTTCTTTTTTCCATAAAAAATCGAAGAGTAAAACTCTTCGATTTTAATGTTTATTCCTGAAATGATAATAGATCCTCAACGGGCTTTCTCTTAGGAGCAACGGGGGCTTCATCAGGATAGCCAATGGGAATAAGAGCAGCAACCTCTCTGTCCTCGGGAAGATTTAACAGAGAAGCAACCTTTTCCTCGTCAAAGATACCCATGATAACACTTCCGATGCCCTGCTCATATGCGGCAAGTGCAAAGGTCTGGGAAGCAATGCCGGCATCAAACATCTGCCAGGAGCCGCCCTTTGAAGTGCTGTAGGAGCCGTCACGTTCAAAACCGCTTCTGTTTTTAATATAAGTAACAACGATCAGCACAGGAGCCTGTGTGATGATCTCACCATTGTGAGGGTAAGCCGCCGTGCATTCAGCAGCAAGCTGATCCTTCAGTGCACCGGAAACGGCAATATAACGTGCAATCTGCGTATGCTTCCAGCTGGGGGCATAAGATGCTGTCTCCACAAGATCAGAAAGTACAGCTGGATCAATGGGATCCTTTTTAAATTTACGGATACTTCTGCGTCCTTTGATACAATCCTTTGCGGTCATAAACACACTCCTTTTCTGCTTTGATATTAAATCTATCATAGCATATCGGAGGGGGACTTTCAATGGCAAAACTTGCATTATGAAGAGGGATCTAGTATACTACGAAAAAAGATATATTTTGTCTGTGACAGAATGGAGGATGGGAATGGCAACAGAATTCAGAGAGAAGAAAAGATGGGCGCTTTTGGGACTGCCCTTTACCTTTACAACGTACTATATTAAAGAAAATACGATTACCGTTGACAGCGGGCTGTTTAACAAAACAGAAAATGACTGTTATATGTATAAGGTGCAGGATGTAGAGCTTACCACCACGTTGTGGGAGAGAATAGCCGGCCTTGGCACGGTGATCTGTTATACGGGAGATACCACGCATCCAAAACTGATCCTGCATCACATTAAAAACGCAAGGGAAATCAAAAACTTTATTTTGGAAGCTTCCGAGGAAGCCCGGATGAAACGCAGAACCTTAAATACCCTTGACATTGGCGCCATGGCTGATGATCTTGATGATGGGATTGAATAGAGCAAAGTGCCGCCAAATGGCGGCA
>FR894524.1:30704-50199 GCA_000436115.1 Firmicutes bacterium CAG:534
CCGCCAAATGGCGGCACTTTTTCTGGGAAATTACTGGTGGGAAGCAGGGGGAGCCAGGAGCTTTTCAAAAAGCAGGCCGGCCAGGAGCCAGTTGAAAAAATAATCAAGCCGGATCACTTTTTTGATGTTCCATCTGGATCTTTCGTAGTTCCAGGGGCAGACTTTTTTTCCCATAAGGAAATTCCCGGAAAGAAATTCACCAAAGAAAATACAGACGGCATATATGGTTCCTCTTGCAAGCACGGGAAACCGTTTCAAAAAGGAAAAAAGAGGAGTCAAAAGACAGGCGCTTCCGTAAATGGGAAACATCCACAGGGAGGTCTGGCCAACCAGACGGAACTCTCTTTTCTGCAGGGAACCAAGGGCCGTAAAGAGGATTTCCATACACCATCCAGCCAGGCCGCATTTTAAAAAATTTTTACCAAGTGTTTTCATCATGGGATTAGTATGGGAAATCTTTTTTTGAATTATTCTTTTAAAAACAAAACGCACAGTACTGAAACAGTGGAGATGGAAGATGAAGGAACAGGAAGTAATGGATTATGTGGAGAAACTGAAAAAATACGGAAGCCATCCGGGGCTTTCCAGTATTACGGCTTTGTGTGAAAAGCTGGGAAATCCTCAGGAGGAGCTGAAGTTTATCCATATAGCAGGAACCAATGGGAAAGGATCGGTGACGGCTTTTTTAACGGAAGTCTTAAAAAGAGCCGGATATCGGGTGGGAAGATATATCTCTCCTACGATTTTTGAGTATCGGGAGCGGATCCAGATCGGTACCAGGCCCATTTCCAAAAAGGATCTAGGAAGACTGATGGAGCAGGTCAGGGAGGTGTGCCTGCAGCTGGTGGCGGAAGGAAAGCCTCATCCCACGGCATTTGAAGTGGAAACTGCTCTGGGCTTTTTGTATTTCAAAGAAAAGCACTGCGAATTAGTGGTACTGGAAACCGGCATGGGAGGCCTGCTTGATGCTACCAATATCGTAAATCATACAGTAGTTTCCGTGATCACCTCCATCAGCTATGACCATATGGCAGTGCTTGGAAGGACACTTCCGGAGATTGCGGCGCAGAAGGCAGGGATCTTCAAACAGGGAGCAGAGGCAGTGGTGCTGAAGGCAGTTCCGGAGGTGCTTACAGTTTTTGAGCAGAAAGCAGGAGAGCTTTCGATCCCGCTGCGGATCGTTGATCCCGAAAAATGTAAGCATGTAAGGAGCACCTTGTCAAAGCAGAGCTTTGACTATGAGGGAATGCAAAAGATCGTGATTTCCATGGCGGGAAGATACCAGATTGATAATGCCTGTCTTGCCATAGAAGCCATAAGAGCGCTTATAGATGCCGGATATTCCGTCAGTGAAAAGGCGCTTTATGAGGGGCTTTTGGGTGCTTCCTGGCCGGGAAGATTTCAGGTGATCGGAAAGAACCCCTGTTTTATTGCAGACGGAGCCCATAACAGGGATGGAGCCAGAAGGCTGGCGGAGTCCTTACGCTTTTATTTTACAAACAAAAGAATTCTTTATATAATAGGAATATTAAGGGACAAGGAACAGGATGAAATTCTGAAAAACACCTGCTTTCTGGCAGATCGGGTATTGACGGTTCCTACGCCGGGAGAGAGGGGGATGTCCTCTTATGAGCTTGCATGCAAGGTCAGGGATTATCAGCCTGATGTGACAGCCCTTGACAGTGTGCAGGAGGCAGTGGAAATGGCCTATCTGCTGGCAGATAAGGACACGGTGATTGTTGCGTTTGGCTCTTTATCCTACTTGGGAGCGCTGATAAAGGAAGCGGAAAGAGCAGGAAAGGATCACAGAAATGAAAATCGGAAACCGGGAATTTGAACTGGATAAGCATACTTATATTATGGGGATCCTGAACGTGACGCCGGACTCTTTTTCGGACGGAGGAAGATTTAACCAGATGGATCGGGCATTGTACCATGTGGAGGAAATGTTAAGGGATGGCATGGATGTTCTGGATATCGGAGGGGAATCTACCAGACCCGGTTATACGCTTTTACCTGCACAGGAAGAGATCGATAGAGTTGTGCCGGTGATCCGGGCCGTAAAGGAGCGGTTTGATGTGCCCATTTCCCTGGATACCTACAAGGGTACGGTGGCTGCGGCCGGGATCCTGGAAGGCGCAGATCTGATCAACGACATCTGGGGACTGAAATATGATGAAAAGATGGCAGAGGTGATCGCAAAGAACCAGATGCCCTGTGTGCTGATGCATAACCGCAGCAAAGCGGAATATCAGGATTATATGAAGGAAGTTTTGGAGGATTTAAAGGACACGCTCCGGATCGCAGAGCGGGCGGGGATTTCCAGAGAGCAGATCATTTTAGATCCGGGAGTGGGGTTTGGAAAGACTTACGAAAATAACCTGGAGATCATAGGAAGGCTGGAAGAGCTTTCTAAGCTTGGCTATCCGCTGCTGCTTGGAACCAGCAGGAAGTCTGTGATCGGCCTGACCCTGGATCTTCCGGCAGATCAAAGAGTGGAGGGCACTCTGGTCACAACGGTATTTGCAGTTTTAAAGGGCTGCTGCTTTGTAAGGGTGCATGATGTAAAGGAAAATGCAAGAGCGGTAAAAATGGCGGAAGCGATTTTGGGATCCATCAAAGCTTCTCCCAAAAGAGGATAACAATGGACAGTGTAAAAATAGAAGGACTGGAAGTATATGCAGGACATGGCGTATATGAGTCGGAAAATAAAAACGGACAGCTTTTTGTGGTGGATGTGACCCTGTATCTTGATTTAAGGCAGGCGGGAGAAACAGATGATCTGACGCTTTCTGCTCATTATGGGCAGGTAAGCAGGCTGATAAACGGCTATTTGCGGGAACACACCTTTCAGCTGATCGAGGCGGCGGCAGAGCATCTGGCAGGTGAGATCCTGAAGGAATTTCCCCAGGTGAATTCCCTGAAGCTTTGCCTCTCAAAGCCCAATGCCCCGGTAGGCCTTCCATTTCGAAATGTTGCGGTCACCATAAAAAGAGGCTGGAAAAAGGCTTATCTTGGGATCGGCTCCAATATGGGAGATTCCAGAGCGCTTATGGAGACAGCCCTGACGGAGATACGGGAACAGGAAAACATCCGCAGGGTTAAGCCCTCTGCATTTATCACAACGGCTCCTTACGGGGGAGTAGAGCAGGATGATTTCTTAAATGGAGTGATAGAACTGGAAACCCTGTTTACCCCGTATCAGCTGCTTGCTTTTTTGCAGCAGTTGGAGAAACAGGCTGGAAGAGACAGAAAGATCCATTGGGGGCCGAGAACGCTGGATCTGGATATTCTGTTCTATGAGGATTTTGTTTCAGATGATCCTGTGCTTACCGTTCCCCATCCTGACCTTCAAAACAGACAGTTTGTGTTAGAACCTATGCTGGAACTGAGCCCTTATTACAGACACCCGTTAAGCGGAAAGACGATCAGGGATCTGTGGCAGGAATTACAGGCTTTGAAAGGAAGCATATAAGATGAAAAAGAGAAAAGGTCCCCAGGGAAGCTGTGAACAGTGCAACAATTATGTATATGACGAGGATTATGAGTGCTATACCTGCGAGATGGATCTGGACGAGGATGAAATGGCACGCTTTTTGTCAAATACCTATCTGGACTGTCCCTACTATCAGCCTGGGGATGAATATCTGGTGGTCAGAAAGCAGATGTAACAGAGCTTAATCAACCGGGGAAGCCTGGAAGACGCTGACGTTTTCCGGGTAATTTAAAGGAGAATGATAAACCGGGGTCTCTTCTCCAAAGGCATTAAAGTATGCGTAGGAGGAGGTTAGGTTAATGTTTTCATAATTGCCCTGGGCAACCACAACAGGATTGCTGCCGTCAAGATTCATACAGATGAGGGCAGGATCTGTGGCAGAATTCCGCTGATAATAAATACAGTTGTATCCTACGTTAAAGGTATCTACCCGGTCGGAGGTCAGAACCTGTACCGTGTTTTCTGAAAAAGAGTAGCGGCATAGCCGATAGTTTTCGGACAGGTCAAGGTAATAGACATAGCCGTCCTGGTAAGCAGGAAACCATAAATTTCCCTGCAAAACTGTTGAGATAGTATCCGTCCTCGTATCAAGGGTATAAAGATTATGATCCTTGGAAGTGCCGTTAAAGTAAATAATGCCGTTTGCACAGGAGGCGGGATTAATGATCTCATCAGAGACAAGGACATTGTCTGTTTTATCTGTTTTGATTTTGTAAAACTGTGTGAAATCCGTATTGTTATAGCGCTGATAATAAAGATAATCACCGGAAAGCTGCATGGTAACGGCTGCGTTGCGGTCAAGACAGGTTACGTCCTTTCCCTCAAGGGTGGAACGATATACGCCGTAGGTCCTGACAACATAACCAAGACCGGTGCCGCCGGCGGCGCTGTCCAGGTAGTAATACAGGAACCTGCCGCCTACATTGATGGAATTTACAGAAGAGCTTCCGAGCTTTTTCAGATCTGTTTCATCGGAATTCATGGAGTACAGGCAGCCGCCGTCATAGGCGTTGGAGAAATAAACCCTTCCCTCCGACTCGGCAAAAAGGCCGCCGTTATTTAAGTTTCCGGCAGTGTTCCCAGTAACGGAAATATCATTGGCAGGAACTCTTCCGGAGAGATAAGAAAGAATAGCGGATCCGATCAGAAACAGAACGATCACTCCGGCAAACAGTAATATTTTCCAATTTTTTTTCATAGCAGACAACTCCTTTTTCTATTATAGCTATTATAATGAAATCACCGGGAATGCGCAACCGCATCTTAAGGGCAGAATGTAAAATGTAGGTAAACTGCCTTGAAACGGATATTTATTTGATTTAAAATACAACAGAAAGGCATGAAGGAAGATGGATTTACAGGAATTACGCAGAAAGATCGATGAGATTGACAGCCAGATCGTGTCGCTTTATGAGCAGAGAATGGACATCTCAAAAGAAGTGGCAGAGTACAAGATCGAGACTGGAAAAAAGGTATTTGATAAGGTACGGGAGGAAGAAAAACTGCGCGCAGTAAAGGCGCTTACACATAATGAATTTAACAGTCTTGGAGTAGAGGAGCTTTTTGAACAGATCATGTCCATGAGCAGAAAGCTGCAATACAGACTTTTAACAGAAAAGGGCAGTGCCGGAAGACTGCCTTTTATCGGTGTGGACACTTTGGACACCGGAAATGCCAGGGTGGTCTTTCAGGGAGCAGAAGGAGCTTATTCCCAGGCAGCCATGGTAAAGTATTTTGGAGAGCATGTGAACAGCTTTCATGTGGATACCTTCCGGGATGCCATGATGGCCATTGAGGAAGGCAGCGCAGATTTTGCAGTGCTGCCCATTGAAAATTCCACAGCAGGGATCGTCAGTGAAATTTATGACCTTTTGGCAGAGTTTGAAAATTATATTGTAGGAGAACAGATCATTAAGATCGAGCATTGCCTGATGGGAATACCCGGAGCAACGCTTGCAGATATCAGGACGGTCTTTTCCCATCCGCAGTCTCTGATGCAGTCGGCCAGATATCTGAATGAACGGGATTTTAAGCAGATCAGTATGCAGAATAACGCCTTTGCAGCCAGAAAGGTTGCGGAGGACGGAGATAAGACCCAGGCAGCCATTGCCAGCGAGTATGCTGCGGAAATTTACGGCCTTTCCATACTGGCAAAGGGAATTAATCATTCCAGTACCAATTCCACCAGATTTATTATTGTCACCAATCAGAAAATCTTTCTGAAAAATGCCGGAAAGGTCAGCATATGCTTTGAGGTGCCCCATGAGAGCGGTTCCCTGTATCATATGCTTTCCCATTTTATCTATAACAATCTGAATATGAACCGTATCGAGAGCAGGCCCATAGAAGGGAGAAACTGGGAATATCGTTTCTTTATTGATTTTGAGGGAAATCTGTCGGACAGTGCAGTGAAGAATGCACTGCGGGGCCTGAGGGATGAAGCGCAGAATTTGCGGATACTGGGAAACTATTAGAAGAGGTAGAAAAAGATGCGGGAATTAAATCTGATCATATACAGGAACCTGGAAGCAGAAGGAAAAGAAGGCTCCATCTTGCAGGATATGTCTTTTCTGATGGATCATTATGAGGATCCAAAGTATGAAAAACAGGCACTTGCAGGCATTTTGTATGATTGTATGAACAGACTTTTAGAGCTTTCCGTGGAGCATGGCTTTTACGGAAATCTCTGGCACTGTTATCTGGCCAATCTGCTGGTAAATCATGAAAACAGCTACAGCAGGGCCTGCGAGATTACGGGTGCGGTGAAGGGAAGCATTAACCAGGCTGTTTTACATGACATTGGGATCTTTAAGGAATTTTTTGACTATGATTTCAGGCCCTTGTTTTCGGCGCTGGGAGTAGAGGGCTATGATCTGATCAGCAGCTACGAGGTCTGCGGGGAAAAGAGCAAGGTATATAACAGCCGGATCAGGGATCGGATCTGCAGTCTGGCCGTGAAGTTTAAAAAAGATCATACGCCGGAAGAAATGAAGGATACACTGACGGAGTTTTATAAGGACTACGGCGTAGGCAGGTTCGGCCTGCATAAGGCCTTCCGGGTCGTACATGAGGGCTCGCAGGCGGAGATCAGACCGATCCGGAATATTGCCCATGTGCATTTGGACGATCTGGTAGGCTATGAGATCCCAAAGCAAAAGCTCATTGAAAACACCGAGGCTTTTGTGGAGGGGAGAAAAGCCAATAACTGCCTGCTTTTCGGTGATGCGGGAACAGGAAAGTCCTCCAGCATCAAGGCCATTGCCAATGAGTATTATGAAAAGGGACTCAGGATCATTGAAATCTACAAGCATCAGTTCCAGGATTTAAATGAGGTGATCGCCCAGATTAAAAACAGAAATTATAAGTTTATTATTTATATGGATGATCTGAGCTTTGAGGATTTTGAGATTGAATATAAATATCTGAAGGCAGTCATAGAGGGAGGACTGGAACGAAAGCCGGATAATGTGCTGATTTATGCCACCTCCAACAGAAGACATCTGGTAAGGGAAAAATTCTCTGACAAAGAGGAGCGCAGGGATGATCTTCATGCGGGAGATACCGTACAGGAAAAGCTTTCTCTTGTTTCCCGCTTTGGGGTAACGATCTTTTTTGCTGCGCCGGATAAAAAGCAGTTTCAGAATATTGTAAGAGTGCTGGCAGAGAAGTACGGGGTCACGATGCCGGAGGACGAGCTCCTTTTGGAGGCAAATAAATGGGAATTGTCCCATGGCGGTCTGTCTGGCAGAACTGCCCAGCAGTTCATCGATTATCTACTTGGAAAGAAAAAGCCGTAAGAAAAGAGGAAAAACGAAATGGCAGTAAAGACGTTTGCAGCGATCGATGTGGGTTCCTATGAACTTTCCATGAAAATATTTGAAGTGTCAAAGGCAAGAGGCATTCATGAAATAGATCATATCAGACACAGCATTGATATGGGAACAGAAACCTATATTACAGGAAAGCTTGGATATGAAAGAGCAGAGGAGCTGTGCCGGATTTTGGGAGAATTCCGGGACATTATGAAGTCTTATCAGGTGGAGACCTATAAGGCGTACGGAACCAGTGCCATAAGGGAAATGAAGAATAAAGCTATTTTGCTGGATCAGGTAGAGCAAAGGACCGGGATCAAGATTGATGTGCTGAGTAATTCCGAGCAGCGCTTTCTGGATTATAAATCCATTGCTTTCCAGGGAGAAGAATTTTTGAAGATCATTGAAAATCCTACCGCCATTGTGGATATCGGAGGAGGAAGCATTCAGATCTCCCTGTTTGATAAGGACATTCTGGTTTCCACCCAGAATATGAAGCTTGGGGTTTTGAGATTAAGGGAGCGTCTGCAGCATTTGGAGGCCAGCTTTGGCAAATATGAAAGTCTGGTGGAAGAGATGGTGGAAAGCCAGATGGACGTATACAAAAAGCTGTATCTGAAGGAGAGACAGATCAAAAATATTATTGTAGTGGATGACTATATTTCAGCCCTGGTGCGCAACAGAGGAAACGGAAATCAGTTTGCTGATGAGAAGGTGATGGAGCGTTATGCAGGTCTCACCAAAACGAAAAGCCTGTCGGAGATCGCAAAGATGTTCCGCATGCCGGAGGAGGATATGCCTCTTTTATATATTTCCATGGTTCTGCTCCGCAGCATTATGAACTCCATGGGGGCGGAGCTGATCTGGGCGCCCGGTGTGACTTTGTGTGACGGCATAGCATATGAGTACGGAGAAAAAAATAAGATAGTAGCAGCAGACCATGATTTTGAAAAAGACATTATTGCCTGTGCCCAGAACGTCAGCAAACGGTACCGCGGAAATCGAAAGAGGGGAGAGACCCTAGAGCAGATCGCCCTGAACATTTTCGACAGTACCAGAAAGATACATGGACTTGAAAAAAGAGAGCGGCTTTTGCTGCAGCTTTCAACGATCCTGCATGACTGCGGGAAATATATCAGCATGGTCAATCTGGGAGAGTGCTCCTACAGCATTATCATAGCAACGGAGATTATCGGATTGTCCCATCTGGAACGGGAAATCGTGGCCAATGTGGTCAAATATAATCACCTGGAATTTGACTATTACGAGGCCATGAACAGTAACACCATGGATAAGGAGTCCTATTTAAAGATCGCAAAGCTGACGGCAATTTTAAGGCTGGCAAACGGTCTTGACAGAAGCCATAAGGAAAAGTTCAAAAACATTAAAATCACACTGAAGGAAGAGAAGCTTCTGATCACGGTAGATACACAGGAAGACATTACACTGGAAAAGGGCCTTTTTGATGCAAGGGCAGATTTCTTTGAGGAAGTATATAATATCAGGCCGGTTATAAGAAGAAAATGGTCTTCCTAGGAGGATAGGGAAATGAGTAAATCAAAATATGACGATCACAGCTATTATACCAACCGGGAATTAAGCTGGATCTTATTCAATAAAAGAGTATTAAGCGAAGCAAAGGACAAAAACAATCCGCTTTTTGAAAGACTGAAATTTTTAAGCATTACGGCTTCCAATCTGGACGAATTTTTCATGGTGCGCGTGGCGTCCTTAAAGGATATGGTCAATGCTGGCTATACCAAGCAGGATCTTGCGGGAATGTCCCCGAAGGAGCAGCTTTCTGAGCTGAATAAGGCCACACATGAGCTTGTAGGACAGCAGTATGGCGTTTATAAGACGCTTTTGCCAAAGCTTCTCCAGGAGGGGCTTCGGGTAATCGAAAGGCATGAGGATCTGACGGAAGAGGAAGCTGCTTATGTAGATAAATATTACGAAGAAAATGTTTATCCCGTACTGACTCCTATGGCGGTGGATTCTTCAAGACCCTTCCCACTGATCAGGAATAAATCCCTGAATATCGGGGCTCTGGTAAAAAAGAAGGAGGGAGACGGAGAACTGGAATTTGCCACAGTGCAGGTACCAAGCGTTCTTCCGAGGATCATTCAGCTGCCGGCAGGGAAACGGGAAACAGGAGCTGTGATCTTGCTGGAGGAAGTGATCGAAAGAAATATCCAGAAGCTGTTTTTAAACTATGAAATCGTCTGTGCGTATCCTTTTCGTATCATGCGAAACGCAGATCTGACCATTGAGGAGGACGAAGCAGAGGATCTGCTTAAGGAGATTGAAAAACAGCTGAAAAAGCGTCAGTGGGGGCAGGCCATCAGATTGGAAGTGGAAGAAGGAATGGATGCAAGGCTGCTTGGCATCATCAAGCGGGAGCTTTCCATTTCGGATGACGATATTTACTGGATTGACGGACCTCTCGATCTTACTTTCCTGATGAAAATGTATGGATTGTCCGGTTATGACGATCTGAAGGAAAAAGCCTATGCAGCGCCTCAGGCAGTACCGGATCTTCCGGCGGACTGCGATATCTTTGAGCAGATCAGAAAGAAGGATATTCTGCTGTTCCATCCTTATGAAACCTTTACGCCGGTAGTTGATTTTATCAGGCAGGCGGCAAGAGACAAGGATGTGCTGGCGATCAAGCAGACCCTGTATCGTGTCAGCGGTAATTCTCCGATCATTGCAGCGCTGGCGCAGGCAGCGGAAAACGGGAAACAGGTTTCCGTTCTGGTAGAGCTTAAAGCAAGATTTGATGAAGAGAATAATATTGTATGGGCTAAGATGCTGGAAAAGGCTGGCTGTCATGTGATTTATGGACTGGTAGGACTGAAAACCCACAGTAAGATCACGCTGGTGGTCAGAAGAGAGGAAGACGGTATCAGAAGATATGTTCATCTGGGTACTGGAAACTATAATGATGCAACGGCAAAGCTGTATACGGATATCGGCCTTTTGACCTGCATGCCTGCTATTGGGGAGGATGCAACAGCTGTGTTTAATATGCTGTCCGGTTATTCGGAGCCTTTAAGCTGGAATAAGTTGTCCCTGGCTCCCCTCTGGCTGAAGGATCGGTTCCTGTTCCTGATCGGAAGGGAGAAGGAAAATGCGCTTGCCGGGAAAGACGCGCATATTATTGCAAAGGTGAACAGCCTTTGTGACAAGGATATTATAAAGGCCCTTTACGAGGCCGGGGAAGCCGGAGTTAAAATTGAACTGATCGTCAGGGGGATCTGCTGTCTGCGCACAGGGCTTCCCAGAATTGGGGATCATATTACCGTGCGTTCGATCGTAGGGAATTTTTTGGAGCACAGCAGGATCTTTTACTTTGAAAACGATGGGAAACCGGAGTTTTACTGTGCCAGTGCAGACTGGATGCCCAGAAATCTGGAGCGGAGAGTGGAGATCATGTTCCCGGTGGAAAAGCCGGAGCTTCAGAAAAAGCTGATGACCATCCTGTCCATGCAGCTAAGGGATACGGAAAAGGCACATGTATTGCAGGCGGACGGAACCTATGAAAAGGTGGATAAAAGAGGAAGAGGCTCCTTCAATTCCCAGCTTGAATTCTGCCATATGGCGGTAAACGCAGCGAAGGAACAGGAGAGTCTTGGAAACAGCAGGGTATTTATCCCGGAGACACATCATGAGTAGGCTTATATTAGCCTCTGCTTCCCCCAGAAGAAGAGAACTGCTTACAAGGATCGGGCTTTCCTTTGAAATCCTGTCGGCCAGGGGAGAGGAAAACCCACACAGCGCCATTCCGGAAGAAATGGTGCAGGAATTAAGCGCAGGGAAAGCGCTGGAAATATATGGAAGTTTAGAGGAACAAGGAAAAGAAGAGGCTGTGGTCATTGGCGCAGATACGCTGGTGGCCTTTGGAAACAGAGTCATGGGAAAGCCGCAAGATGAAAAGGATGCCTTTGACATGCTTTTTCTTTTGCAGGGAAAGACCCATCAGGTCTATACAGGGGTAACCCTGCTCTATACGCCAAAGGGAGAGACAGCCTGCAAAAAGCTGACGTTTGTGGAAAAGACGGATGTAACCATGTATCCCATGACGGAGCAGGAAATCCTTGAATACATTGCCACGGGAGAGCCTATGGATAAGGCGGGAGCCTATGGAATCCAGGGAAAATGCGCTGCATATGTCAGGAAAATATGCGGAGACTATAACAATGTAGTGGGACTTCCGGTCAGCAGATTGTACCAGGAGCTGAAAAGGATAGTAAACATACAGGAAATAAAAGCATAAAGGATTGAAGAGACAAATGTATAAGCTGATCGCTTCAGATGTAGATGGAACACTGATAAAGGACTCAACCCCGGATCTGTATCCGGAGATCATTGAAACCATAAAAGAATTAAAGCAAAAGGGCATTTTGTTCTGCGCTGCCAGCGGAAGACAGTACCACAGCCTGAAGAATACCTTCCGGGAGGTGGCGGAAGAAATTGCCTATATTGCCGAAAACGGAGCCCATATCCGTTACGGGCATGAAAATATTGCAGTAACGGCCATGAAAAGGGAAGACGTGGAAGGAATCATGCAAATGCTCAGGGGCTATTACAGCGAATGCTCAACCATCGTGTCAACTCCAAACGGCAGTCTGATCGAATGTGATGATGAGGATTTTCTGCGGATGATCACCTATGGATATCACAATACCTTTAAAAGGGTAAAGGACGTTCTGGCAGAGCAGGTTCCCATTATTAAGGTTTCCATTTTCCATAAGGGCAGCATCAGGAAGCTGGGAGAAAGCACATTGATCCCTGCATGGCAGGATCGGGTAAAGGCCTGTATGGCAGGAGATGAATGGGTGGACTTTATGGAGGCGTCTGTGGATAAGGGAAATGCGCTGAAAACTTTGATGGAGCATTTTGGCATTGCACGGGAAGAAACCATGGCATTTGGGGATAATAATAATGACATTGGGATGATGCAGGCGGCCGGCAGAAGCTTTGCGGTAGATACGGCAGTGGAGGAAGTAAAAAAGGCGGCGGCAGGGATCTGCCCCGGGTATCAGAAAAAGGGGGTCTGCCAAACGATCCGGCAGATTGTGCTTGATTAGATACAAGGTATTTGCAGAAAGGGTATTGACGAAAAGAAGGGGCATTCGCATAATAGGAAATACCACAGGCACTTATTACATTAGGAGGGACGGAAGATGCACGAATTTGATGATGCCGTATTGCAGTGCTTTTTAGACAATCAGGAACAGCTTTTTCCGGAAGGAGATGTGGCTTCCAGCCTGGAAGAGGCGGATGCTTTTTTGAAGGAAAGCCTTGCGGTGGTTGTGAATTCCATAGAAGAAGTGTGGGATTTCTTTGATGAAGAAGGAATTGACATGGAGGGTATGGAAGGAGAGGCCATTTTGGAGGCTGACGAGGTCTTTGACATCGGAGACGGAAGATACCTGATCGTTGAGGGCTGAGAGAATTTTAAGAAAATATGAGAACACAGGAAAAGGACACAGACTTTAGGGGCTGTGCTTTTTTTCGCAAAAATTGAGAAGGAGGAAGCAGGATTAAGAGAGAAAAAGAAGATGGAAAATGATAAAATAAAAGTGGATGGATGGAGAAACATAAGGAAAGGATTTAAAATATGGAGTCTTGGGGTGAAAAGAAATATCGTAATCTGTTTGAAGAGGCAGGTCACACACAAAAGGAGATCACAGAAAGATTAGAGGAGATTTGGCATACCTTTTTTTACGGTACAGAAGAGGAGCGGATCTATCATCCGGTGGGGGATGATATGGGCTACCTGGAGGATACCGGAAACCATGATGCCAGAACAGAGGGCATGTCCTATGGCATGATGATCTGCGTTCAGATGGACAAAAAGGAAGAATTCGACAGGATCTGGAAGTGGGCCTGCACCTATATGTGGATGGAGGACGGGGAAAATGAAGGCTATTTTGCCTGGTCCTGCGCAACGGATGGCAGCAAAAATGCAACCGGGCCTGCACCGGACGGAGAAGAATTTTTTGCCATGGCGCTTTTCTTTGCTTCCCATAGATGGGGAGACGGAGAAGGGATTTTCTGCTATTCAGAGCAGGCAAAAAAGATCCTGCGGGCATGCATTCATAAGGGACAGGACGGAAGATGCGGAACCACCATGTGGAACCTTGCAAATAAGCAGATTTTGTTTGTGCCGGGAAGCGACTATACGGATCCTTCCTATCATCTGCCGCATTTTTATGAACTGTTTGCCTTATGGGCAGATGAGGAAGACCGTCCATTCTTTAAGGAGGCAGCGCAGGTGAGCAGGAAGTACCTGAAAGCAAGCACCCATCCAGTTACCGGAATGAGTGCGGAATATGCGGAATTTGATGGAAGACCCATGAGCAGGCCTCTTCCCTGGACCAAAGACCGCCATGACTGGTTTTACAGTGACGCCTACCGTACAGCGGCGAATATCGGCCTTGACATGTGCTGGTTCGGCATCAAAGAAGGACAGGAAAAAGCGCCGGTAAGATTACAGAGCTTTTTGGAGGAGCAGTCTGATCCTTATCAGATTTATGAAATTGACGGCACCTGCCTGCATCAGAGAGCCCTTCATCCGGTGGGGATGATGGCGTCCACTGCGCAGGGATCCCTTTCAGCCATTTATGACGGGGAGGCGTCTGCCCCGGAAAAGGAAATGGCAATGAGATGGGTAAGACGGCTCTGGCAGGAACCGTTACGGCAGGGAGAGAGAAGATATTATGATAACTGCCTGTACTTTTTCGCCTTTCTGGCGCTGAGCGGAAATTACCGGATCTGGTAGGCGGCGAAAGCATGCCTGTGTAAATGGCTACTCCGGGTTTTGAAGATCTGTGAAGCAGCATAGGGGGAAACATGAAAAGAGTGCGGAACCGGTTGAACCGGCTGGTCAATACATTCAGTATAGGAAAAAAATTAATTATATTATATCTTTTCTGCGTTCTGGTTCCGCTTTTTGCAACAGACGGCGTGATCCTATATAACGTGTACCGCAGCGAAAAGACTCAGCGCAAATATGAAATGCAAAATGTGGCAAGCAGCGTGTCGGCAGAACTGAATTATATTTTCCAGGAAGCTGTGGACATCAGCAGAAGCTTTTATATCAACAGGAAGATCAATGAGTTTTTGGAATATCCCTTTGATACGCCCCTTGATTTTTATGAAAAATGCAGGGAATTTTATAATAATCCCTTTTATAACCTCAGCTTTGAAAGCAATGGACTTAAGGTGGTCTTATTTGGGGACAATGAGGGCATCATCAACGGCGGACAGCTTTGCCGTACAGAAAATATCCGCTCTGCCCAGATCTATGAAATGCTGGAGCAGTCAGACCGTGATATGATCCTTTGCTTTTACTATCAGGATACCAAGATGAACCTGTTCAGTGACAGGAAGGTATCTCTGTTAAGAAGGCTGGACTATTTCCGTTATCTGCCGGGGGAAAAGCTGATCCGGATTGATTTTGATTACAGTGATCTTGTACAGCGGTTCAACAAAATGAATTATGAAGTCCCGGTTTATATCTGCCAGGGGGACAGGATCTTGTTTTCCAATGAGGGACATTCGGAGCTTAAGAAGGATTACGATCATCTGACCGGGAAGGAAAAGATTGCTCTGGAAAAGGATTTCAGTATGTGCGGGGAAGAATTCAGGATCCTGATCATGGAGCCTACAGACGGCATCCTGCCGAATATGAAGCAGCATATTCCCCTGCTGCTTCTCCTGATCCTGATCAATCTGCTGCTTCCCATGATCCTGATGAACCTTCTGAACGCTTCCTTTACCAAAAGGCTGGGAATCCTCAGCAATGCCTTTGACCGGATGGAGGGAGAAGAGCTTGCAGAGCTGACGCAGATCGAAGGGGAGGATGAGATTGCAGCCCTGATGAAAAATTATAACCGGATGGTCAGAAGACTCAGGGAACTGATCAGAACGGTTTACAAGGACAGATTAGAGCGGCAGGAAGCGGATCTTGCCAAGCAGAAGGCAGAGCTTTTAGCTCTCAGAAGCCAGATCAATCCGCATTTCCTGTTTAATGTGCTGGAAAGCATCCGTATGCACAGCATTCTGAAAAAGGAAATGGAAACAGCGGAAATGGTGGAGCGTCTGGCTATCCTGGAAAGGCAGAACGTGGATTGGTCCTCCAATGAAAATACGATCCGCACAGAGCTGGAATTTATAGAAGCTTATCTGGAACTGCAGAAATATCGGTTTGGGGAAAGGCTTTCCTATCAGATCACTGCAAAGGAAAGATGCAAGAATTACCTGATCCCGAGCCTGACCTTAATGACTTTTGTGGAAAATGCCTGTGTGCATGGGGTAGAAAAGAAGTCAGTGTCATGCTGGGTCTATGTAAGGGTCTATGAAAAGGAACAGGATCTGGTCATAGAGATCGAGGATACCGGAGGCGGAATGGATGAGGAAGCGCTTGCGGATCTTACAGAGCAGATGCAGAATGCCAGCATTGAAATGATCCAAAAGAGGGAACATATCGGCATGATCAATGCCAGCCTGAGACTGAAAATGCATACGGGCAACAGGGTGGAGTTTGAACTGGAGAGCGAGAAGGGCGTGGGAACCTTTCTGGTGATCCGAATGCCGAAGGATGTACTTGGCTATACGGAAGGATAGGGAAAAGATATGAAGGTATTGATCGCAGATGATGAACCATTTATCCTGCAGGGACTGTCTGTTTTGATCGACTGGGAGGCGGAAGGCTGTGAAATTGTGCGGAAAGCCACAAATGGAATGGAAGCGCTGGATTATCTAAGGCAAAACAGCGTGGATCTTGTGATCTCCGATATTAAAATGCCGGAAATGTCCGGTCTTGAGCTTTTGGAAAAGATCAGAACGGAAAAGATTTCGGACGCATATTTTATCTTTTTAAGCGGATACAATGAATTCGCCTATGCCCAGAAGGCAATGCGCTATTCCTGCATGGACTATCTGCTTAAGCCGGTCAAAAAGGAAGCGCTTCTGGAACGGATCCGTGAGATCCGCGAAAAACTTGATCTGACCATGCTTGAAAAGGAAAAAGAGCGTAGGGTACAGGAAGCCTACCTGAGACAGTGCATTTATGACCTTCTGCTGGGAAGACAAGGCAGGGGAGACGAGCAGTTTTCTTATGTAGAGGCAAAGCTGGGGCAGAGAGGAAACCGCACAAGATATATTCAGATCAGTCTGGATGATATTACGGCAGTGGAAGAGCTTTCTGCAGCAGAGCGCTTTGAGATCAGGCAGACAATTACAGCCTGCGCAGAGGAATATCTTCTGGAGGATAAAAACCACCTGATCAGCAATTTCAACGATCTGGAAGAAGATTATGAGGTCGGGTTTATTTACAGGGAGCAGATGGCCCTGGACAGGAACCGTCAGGAGAAGCAGTTTCTTGCTGAATTTGCAGATTATTTGAACGGCCATCTCCCTTTTTCTGTGGTGCTGCTTGTGGGAAAGGAAGTGGAAAGCCTGGAAAAGGTTTCAAGATCCTATTCCTCGGCCTGTACCTTAAGATCCTTTAAGGGATTTCGCACAGAGAAAAATGTTTATTATTATGAAGAGGAAATCCATGCCAGTGAAAACAAAGTGGTTTTATGCAAGCAGAGTCTGGATGAACTGATCCGTGCAGTAGAGCAGAATGATGTGGGAATGATAGGAAGCAATGTGGATGCCTTGTTTAAGGAAATGGAAAGCCTGGGAATGGATCATGATATTGTTTCCATGAATATCAACTATCTGCTGTTTCAGATGATCCATCTGGCAACGGAACAGGATGAGACCGTCAACCAGGAGGAAGTCATGACCTACATCAGCGATCGGGTTTTTGAAACCGGACTGACAAGAGGAAGCCGCGGCCATCTTCGTAAATTTGCCTGTGAATATGCAGATTACCTGATCCAGCTGCGCAAAAATGTTTCAAGAGGGATGCTGTCTGACATTGAAAAGGAGATCAGGGAGAATTATGCGGAAAACCTCACGCTCCGGGATCTGAGCAAAAAATATTTTATCAACAGCTCTTATCTGGGGCAGATCTTCCGGAAAAAGTACGGACAGTCCTTTAAGGATTATCTTACCTCTTACCGGATTGAGGAAGCCGCTTCACAGCTTCTGAAAACGGATAAAAAGATCAGTCAGATTGCAGATGAGGTAGGGTATCACGATACGGATTATTTTATCAGTAAATTTATTGAGCAGAAGGGCTGCACGCCCAGCAAATACCGCAAAAATGCGGGACAAACGGAAAATAATTAGAAAAGCCGGGGGAACGAAGGGGATGCTAGAGTTTCTCCGGTTTTTTACTAGAGTTTCCCCGGTTGTTTCCGGGGACCCATTTTGTATAATAAACACATCAGATGTTTCAAAAAGTAAAGAGGGAGGTTTAAAATGAAACTGAGAAAATTAACAGCATTATTAATGGGAACAGCAATGGTAGCATCTCTGCTTGCCGGATGCGGTTCCAGTGACAGCACAGATGCTGCGGCAACCACAGAAACAGAGCAGACAACGGACAGCACAGAGCAGGCAACGGACAGCACAGAGCAGGCAGGAGGCGAAGCAGATTCCTCCGAAAAGAAGGAATATGCAGACGACGAGATCATTGATATGACCATGTTCACTGCAATGCCCGGATCTGAGATCAATGACGGAAATGAAATTCAGGAGATTATTGCAAAGAAAACCGGCGTAAGAGTAAAGGAAACCTGGCTGACAGGACAGACCGATGCAGAAGCAATCGGAACCATCATTGCAGGCGGCGAGTATCCTGATTTCATCAATGGCGGCGACGCCATGAAGGCGCTCTATGATGCAGATGCACTGGTTGCATGGGATGATTACATTGATCAGTATCCCAACATCAAGGAAATGTACAGCGATGAGGAGTGGGACAGATTCCGTCAGGATGATGGCCATATCTACTGGGCAAATGTATTCCAGAACTCTTATGGTGAGGATAAGAGCACAACCCACAATGATGAAGCTTTCTGGATCCAGGTAAGGGTTCTTGAGTGGGCAGGTTATCCCAAGATTGAAACCCTGGACGATTACTTTAAGGTATTAGAGGATTATGCAGCAGCAAATCCTACCATGGAAGATGGCACTTCCAACATTCCTTACACCATCCTCTGCGAGGACTGGAGATACTTCTGTATTGAGAATGCAGGACAGTTCCTGGATGGTTATCCCAATGATGGTTCTGTTATTGTTGATACCGACAACATGAAGATTGTGGATTACAACACCACAGAGACCACAAAGAGATACTTTAACAAGCTGAACGAAGAATACAATAAGGGTATGATTGATCCTGAATTCGCAACCCAGACCTATGATGAGTACATTGCAAAGCTTTCTACAGGTGCAGTGCTTGGTATGTGTGACCAGTGGTGGGATTTCGCAAATACAGTAAATGATGTATTCAAGCAGCAGGGACTTGATGCAAAGGGCTGCAACTATGTTCCTCTTGGACTAACCATTGATCCCGGTATGGATCAGATGTGGCATACATATGGCGATACCATGAATGTTTCCAGCGGTATTGCAATTACCACAAGCTGTCAGGATGTAGACGCAGCATTCCGCTTTATGAATGACCTTCTGGATCAGGAGATCCATGACCTTCGTTTCTGGGGCGTAGAGGGTGTTGACTATCAGGTAGATGACAACGGTCTGTATTACAGAACAGAAGAGCAGAGACTTCAGGCATCTGATACTGCTTATAAGGCATCTCACATTTGCTCTTATTCTTACTTCCCTCAGTGGCTTGGAACCAGCAAGGATGGAATCAATGCAATGCAGCCTGGATATCAGACAAGTGAATTCCAGAGTAGCCTTGCAGAGCCCCTTATAAAGTGCTTTGACGCTTACGGTGTTGATAACTATGTTGAGATGATCGGTTCCGTTGTAAAGGAGACAGGTCCTTGGTTCCCGATGTATTCAGTTTCCAACAACTTTACAACAGATACCCCTGGCGGTGTTGCATGGACCAAGATGGGTGAGGTTAAGCACGAGTGGCTTCCCAAGGTTGTAATGAGCGCTGACTTTGACGGAATTTGGTCGGATTATATGAGCGCATATGAAGCAGTCAGCCCTGAAGATTTCATTGCTGAGATGCAGGAAGCGCTGGATGCAATCGTAGCTTCCAACTAAAGAAAATATAAATTTTTGAAGTAAAATAATGGCGGCTTTT
>FR894524.1:50245-72054 GCA_000436115.1 Firmicutes bacterium CAG:534
GCCATGAAATGAAGGAGGGGGCCATGGCTCGAACAAAGAAAAAACAGAATAACGCACCGACAGTGAAGATTACATGGAAAGAAATAAAGCGCCAGAAGTTTCTCCTGATTTGTGCAGCAGCATTTGTGATATATGGTTTTATCTTTTATTATCTGCCGCTTGGCGGCTGGATCATGGCATTTCAGAATTATAAGCCCAAAACCGGGCTCTTTGGTTCTAAGTTTGTAGGTCTTGCTAAATTTGAGTTTTTGTTTTCAGATGCAACATTTTTGAAGGTAATCAGGAACACGCTGGGAATGGGCGTACTTAATCTGATTACAACCTTTATCATGGCGATCGTTTTTGCAATCCTGCTGAACGAGGTTCGCTCTAAATTTGGGAAAAAAACAGTTCAGACGATCTCGTACCTGCCACATTTCCTTTCGTGGATCATTGTTACCGGCATCCTTCATGATGCCCTGTCGACATCAGGTATTATTAACGAGCTTCTTCAGAAACTGAATATGATAGATTCACCTATTAATTTCTTTGCCCATCCTTCCTATTTCTGGCCCATCGTAGCCTTCGCCAATGTGTGGAAGGAAACAGGATGGAATGCCATTATTTACCTGGCAACCATTACTTCCATAGATCCCTGCCTTTATGAGGCAGCCTCCATCGACGGTGCAGGCAGATGGGCCAAAATAAAATATATTACCCTGCCGGGAATTAAATCAACGATCATGATCCTGCTTTTAATGAATGTAGGTAATGTGCTGAATGCCGGCTTTGAAGTACAGTATCTGTTAGGAAACGGACTGATCAAGAGCGTGTCCGATACCATTGACATTTATGTACTGACCTGGGGTATCAGCCAGAATGACTATTCACTTGGTACGGCAGCCGGTATTTTTAAGAGCGCGGTCAGCATTATCCTGATCATTGTGGCAAATGCACTGGCGAAGCGTGCCGGTGAGGAAAGGTTATTCTAAGGAGGTGATGGCATGAAGAAGAAAACATCCCTTGGGGACAAAATTTTTACAGTATGTAACACTCTGTTTATGATAGCATTCGTGGTCATCACATTATACCCGGTACTGAACACACTTGCCATTTCCTTTAATGATGGAATTGATGCAGTCCGTGGCGGTATTCATCTGATACCAAGAAAGTTTACTCTCAAAAATTACCAGACGGTTCTGGGAAAACAAAATATGATTACAGGTGCGTACATTACCGTGCTGCGTACGGTGATCGGAACGGTGTTAGCGCTTTTAACCAATGCGCTTCTGGCTTTTGTGGTGAGCCGTAAAAGATTTCTGTTCAAATCCCAGCTTTCATTATTCTGGGTAATCACCATGTATGTAAACGGCGGAATGATCCCGGTATTCCTGCTTTACAAAAATCTTCATCTTACAGGAACCTTCTGGGTTTATGTTGTTCCGGGAATGATCAGCGCATGGAATATGCTGGTGATGAGAACTTATATGCAGGGTCTGCCGGACTCCCTTGAGGAATCGGCACAGCTTGACGGAGCGGGGTACTGGACCGTATTTATTAAGATCATTTCTCCGCTGTGCAAACCGGTATATGCAACGGTGGCTCTGTTTGTTGCGGTAGGGCAGTGGAACTCCTGGTTTGACGCCATGCTGTACAACAGAATGAAGACCGAATATACCACTCTTCAATATGAGCTGATGAAGCTGCTATCCTCTGTTATGCAGCAGAGCGGAAGCGCAGCAAATGCTTCCCAGACAGCGGCGGCAGGTGCGGTAACTCCGGTTTCCGTCCGCGCGGCAGCGACCATAGCGACGATGCTTCCTATCGTGTGCCTGTATCCTTTCTTACAAAGATATTTTGTGACAGGTCTTACGATCGGCGGTGTAAAAGAATAAATGAAGATACCAGAAAGCGCAGTCTCAAAAGGGCCTGCGCTTTTTACTGTAAAAAACAGGGAAAAGTTCAGATTGCAAAATAGATGGGATTAGGTATAATAATTATAATGTATTATTTATAACGCATAATGGAGGAAAATCAGGCTACGATGGGAAACGTAAAACGCATTTATGTAGAGAAGAAGGCACCGTTTGCAGTAAAGGCAAAGGAACTGAAGGATGAGATCTTAAGCTATCTTGGAATAGCAGGGGTAAAAGAGGTTCGGCAGCTGATCAGATATGATGTGGAAAATCTTTCAGACGAAACCTTTGAGAAAGCGGCAACCTGTGTGTTTTCAGAGCCGCCTGTAGATTTACTGTACAGAGAAGAAATAGAACTGCCGGAGGAAAGCCGTGTGTTTTCCGTAGAATATCTTCCGGGACAGTTTGACCAGCGTGCAGATTCAGCAATGCAATGCGTGAAGTTTTTGAAGGAGGATGAAAATCCTATTATCAGGACAGCGGTTACCTATCTGATCATAGGAGATATTACAGAAGATGAATTTGAGCGGATCAAGGCACACTGCATCAATCCGGTTGATTCCAGGGAAGTGGGAATGGAGAAGCCGCAGACCTTAAGGACAGAATATGAGGAACCGGCGGATGTGCTGATCTTTGACGGATTTCAGGAAATGGATAAGGAGGAGCTTAGAAAGCTCTATGACAGTCTTGGGCTTGCCATGACCTTTAAGGATTTTCTGCATATCCAGAATTACTTTAAAGGAAGCGAGCACAGGGATCCTTCCATGACAGAGATCAGAGTGTTAGATACCTACTGGTCGGATCATTGCCGCCATACCACTTTTTCCACCGAGCTTAAGGAGATTGAATTTAAAGAGGGCTATTACAGAGAGCCCATTGAAACCACATATCAGAGCTATCTGGATACCAGAAATGAGATCTTTGAGGGAAGAGAGGACAAATTTGTCTGTCTGATGGATCTGGCGCTGATGGCTATGCGAAAACTGAAAAAAGATGGCAAGCTGCAGGATATGGAGGAATCTGATGAGATCAATGCCTGCTCCGTTGTGGTGCCTGTCCAGATCAATTATGGCGACGGGCCGGTGACGGAGGAGTGGCTGGTATTCTTTAAGAACGAGACCCATAACCATCCTACAGAGATCGAACCCTTCGGAGGTGCGGCAACCTGTCTGGGCGGTGCGATCAGAGATCCTCTTTCCGGAAGAGGCTATGTTTACCAGGCAATGCGTGTGACAGGTGCGGCAGACCCTACGGTACCTGTTTCCGAGACCCTGAAGGGAAAGCTTTCCCAGAAGAGACTGGTAAGAGGCGCCGCAAGCGGATATTCTTCTTACGGAAACCAGATCGGACTGGCAACCGGTTACGTCAAAGAATTGTATCACCCGGATTATGTGGCAAAGCGTATGGAAATCGGCGCAGTTATGGGAGCAGCCCCCAGAAGCTGCGTGATCAGGGAAAATTCTGACCCTGGAGACATCATCATCCTTCTGGGCGGAAGGACAGGACGCGATGGCTGCGGCGGAGCAACAGGCTCCTCCAAGGTACATACCGAAAGCTCCATTGAAACCTGCGGAGCAGAAGTGCAGAAGGGAAATGCACCGACAGAACGGAAGATCCAGAGACTTTTCCGCAGAGGGGAAGTGAGCAGGATCATTAAAAAGTGTAATGATTTTGGAGCAGGGGGCGTTTCCGTTGCCATTGGTGAGCTGGCAGACGGCCTTACGGTAGATCTGGATAAGGTTCCCAAAAAGTATGCAGGACTTGACGGAACAGAACTTGCGATTTCTGAATCCCAGGAGAGAATGGCGGTTGTGGTAGACCCGGGAGATGTGGACCGGTTCCTGGGGTATGCCGCAGAGGAAAACCTGGAGGCAATTCCGGTTGCAGTGGTAACAAAAGAACCCAGGCTGGTTCTGAAGTGGAGAGGCAAGGAAATTGTAAATATTGAAAGGGCATTCCTGGATACCAATGGCGCCCATCAGGAGACAAGTGTTCTGGTAGATATTCCTGAAAAGGAAGATAATTATTTCCGGAAGATTGCCATCCCTTCCGTCAGCAAAAAGCTGGAAGAAGGAGATGTGAAAGGGGCATGGCTTGCAGAGTTAAGCGATCTGAACGTATGCTCCCAAAAGGGACTTGTGGAGATGTTTGACTCCTCCATTGGCGCAGGAAGCGTGCTGATGCCTTATGGCGGACAGTATCAGCTTACAGAAACACAGGTTATGGTAGCGAAGCTCCCTGTGTTAAAAGGAAAAACAGATACCGTAACCATGATGAGTTATGGGTTTGATCCCTATTTATCCTCCTGGAGCCCTTATCATGGCGCTGTATATGCCGTAACGGAATCCATGGCGAAGATCGTTGCCGCAGGCGGAGATTTTTCCAGGATCCGTCTGACCTTCCAGGAGTATTTCCGGAGAATGACAGCAGATCCGGAGAG
Organism: Firmicutes bacterium CAG:534; assembly: GCA_000436115.1. Taxonomy (GTDB): domain Bacteria; phylum Bacillota; class Clostridia; order Lachnospirales; family Lachnospiraceae; genus Suilimivivens. The sequence goes on from FR894524.1 coordinate 54,581, forward strand.
ATGGAGCCAGCCGTTTACGGCGCTGCTGGGAGCCTATGATGCACAGATCGGATACGGACTGCCTTCCATCGGCGGAAAGGACAGTATGTCGGGAACCTTTAACGATATTGACGTTCCCCCTACTCTGGTATCCTTTGCTGTAGATATTGCGCAGGGACGGGATATTATAACGCCTGAACTGAAGGAACCCTCGGATGTACTGCTTCAGTTCTGGTTTGACAAAGATGACTATGATATTCCTGTATATGAGCACGTTATGGATACCTATGGTTTTATCCATGAACTGATCCTTGCGGGAAAAGTAAAGGCAGCATATGCGCTGGATTCCAAGGGACTGGTTTCCGGGGTGAGCAAGATGGCCTTTGGAAATAAGCTTGGTGTGGCCTATGAGAAGGAACTGAAGGACAGAGATCTGTTTGAAAACTGTCTGGGAGATATTGTGTTAGAGGTTACAGAGAAGCAGGCAGAGGAGCTTTTTGCACAGAAAGAGTCGGATGACAAGGCGGCCGGGCTGAACTTCAGAAAAGTGGGAACTGTTACAAAGGAGCCGGTATTTACCTATCAGGATGTGGCAATTTCCATGGAGGAAGCGTTAGAAGCCTGGAAGAGCAAGCTGGAAAAGGTATTCCCCACCAAAGCACAGAAGGATACTTCGGAAGTGGCTTCTCCTTTATACAGGGAGTCCCATGTCCACATCTGCAAAAACAAGATTGCAAAGCCCACGGTGTTTATCCCGGTATTCCCGGGGACAAACTGTGAGTATGACAGTGCAAAGGCGTTTGAACGTGCAGGAGCGCAGACGATCACAAGAGTATTTAAAAACCGTACGCCCGAAGATATCAGGGAGTCCGTCGAAGCTTTTAAACAGGATATTGAAAAAGCACAGATCATTATGTTCCCCGGTGGCTTTTCAGCCGGAGACGAACCGGATGGAAGCGCAAAGTTTTTTGCAACAGCGTTCCGGAATGAGCAGATCAAAGAGGCGGTAAGCAGGCTTTTACAGGAAAGAGACGGACTTGCACTTGGAATCTGCAACGGGTTCCAGGCACTGATTAAGCTTGGCCTTGTGCCATATGGGGAGATCGTGGGACAGAAAGAGGACTCTCCTACATTGACCTTTAATACCATTAACAGACATATCTCCAAAATGGTCTATACAAAAGTGGTATCCAACAAGTCTCCATGGCTTTCTATGGCAGAGCTTGGCAAAACCTATGTAACGCCTGCATCTCACGGAGAGGGAAGATTTGTAGCGCCGAAGGAATGGCTCACAAAGCTTTTTGAAAACGGACAGGTGGCTACACAGTATGCAGATCCCTGGGGAAATGTATCCATGGATGAAGAGTGGAATATTAACGGTTCTTATTGTGCCATTGAAGGAATTACTTCGCCGGATGGCAGATGCCTTGGTAAAATGGCCCATGTGGAGAGAAGAGGACAGAAGGTTGCCATCAATATTTCCGGCGAGCAGGATCTGAAGATCTTTGAAGCCGGTGTGGAATATTTTAAATAAGTGATAAGAGGGGAACAAAATGCGTAAAAAAGGATTGATCATTGCTGTTGCGGTTATTGTGATTTTCGTGTTTTTGGCAGCCGCTATCGGAAAGGGCCAGAAAAATACCGGGGAAAAGGCATCCGGCAGTCAAAAGACAGATGACACCAATGTAGCGGTCGCAGAAATCCCGGAGCTTTCCGTGGAGGAAACAGAGGAGACACCGGAGCAGACAGCAGAGGAAGAGGAACCGGTCTACTTTGGAGATGCAGAGATGACCTGTGAGCTGCCAAGAGGCTTTAAGGCCTTAGACGGGGAAGAGGGCGTTTATGTCTATAGAACCTATCCCAAGGACAGCTCCATCATTAACTATGTGATCGCAGAAAGCCAGGAGGATGTTACAAAGCTCACCCAGGAGGAATTCCAGAAGCTGTACGAGGATAATCTCTATGATGCTTATGGAGATGAGATCCAGATCAATATCACTCAGTACGAAAAGAGCAAGATCAACGGAAGAAATGCCATTACAGTTACTTTTGACTATACGCTGAAGGGAACTGAGTATGAGCAGATGGAGCTTATGGTATATAACGGAGCGGAATCCCATATCCTGACTTATCTTCAGGAAAAGGATGGAAAGTGGGCGGAAGAATTTAAAAAATCCATAGCATCTGTTGCCTTCAGGGAATAAAAGGAGAACACCTATGCAGGAAAGAAAAATCGACCGGGCATTGCGCATTAGAGTCAGGCTTGGAGTAATAGAATTTCAGGTGGTAGACCTTTTGTTTATCCTGTGCCTTTTTGTGTTTGGTTTTTTGATCAGATGGAAGCTGATGCCCATTGAATCCGCAGATTTTTGGGGATTTTTGGAGGACTGGATGAACCAGATCAGGGAAAGCGGGGGATACCGGTCCTTAGATCACCAGATTTCAAATTACACCTCGCCCTACATGTATATCATGTGCCTGCTTTCTTATCTGACGGAGAATGATCTTTATGGACTGAAAATGGTGTCCATCCTATTTGACTATGCAGCAGCTGTTGCAGTGTTTCTGATCATACATCAGATGACAGGTCAGGTAAGGAAAGCGATTCTGGGGATGGGCATGCTCCTTTTATCGCCTACCGTGATCATTGACAGCGCCTACTGGTGCCAGTGTGACATTATCTATACAACCTTTATTTTGTACGCATTATACTGCTTTTTTAAGAATAACAGTAAGAGCTGCCTTATTTTTCTGGGCGTAGCCTTTGCTTTTAAATTGCAGACCCTGTTTATTGTACCGTTCTTTTTGATCATGTGGCTGAAAGGGAAGACCATTAAGCTGAGACATTTCTTATGGATCCCGGTGGTTTATGTGATCAGCATCCTTCCTGCATGGATGGTGGGAAGAGACTTTAAAGAGCTTTTGCTGATTTATTTTGATCAGTCCGGAACATATCCCTGGGGAACACTGGAATATCCCAATATTTATGCGCTTCTCGGAGAATCCATGCCGGATATGAGACATGCGTCTGAGGTCAGCGGTGCAGGAATGTTTATGACGATCATTCTGATAGGGGCTCTTGCATATTACCTCTACACCAGGGATGTAAACCTGACAGGGCAGATGATGATCACCATTGCGCTTTTTACGGTGGCGCTGATTGTGTATTGTCTGCCGCATATGCACGACAGGTATGGTTTCCTGATCGATCTTCTTGCGGTGATTTATGGAATGCTGGACACAAAAAAATTGCCTGTCACCTGCGGCTTTTTTGTGGTTTCGATCATAACCTTTATGCCATATCTGATCGCAGTGCACATCGTACCGATCCAATATGTGGCATTAGCGCTGCTTGGCTTACTTCTTTATGTTGGCTATGACCTGTACCGACAGGTGAAGGCAAATACGCTTACATTATAAACGGTTCCTTACAGAACCAGGATCCAATCCGGCAGCCAGCGGAGGCGCAGCCCCCATTCCTTGTAAATGGGAAAGCCGGATACAACAGGATAGAACAGGAAGAAACAGATGATGGCGATCACCAGATATGTGGTGATCGCTTTTTTGCCCCATACAAAATGTTCCTTGATGTCAGCCATGGTATAACCCATCATCAGGATCACAAACAAAATAGCGGGGAAGTAGTGGTAAATAAAGGTGATACGGCTGACGGACATCCAGGGAACATACTGGGCAAGATAAGCAATACACAGAAAGCCTGCTTTTTTGTCCTTTTTAAAGATCCAGCGGAAGAAAACATAGAGAACACAGGGAATGCCAAACCACCAGATTGCAGGATTTCCCATACAGCTTACAGCGCTGACGTCAGTAGCGTTTACAGCATCATTTGCATCCAGAAGAGGCATCCAGATCACCGGCCACTCATAGAACGGAGAACTGTAGTAATGCTCGGCAACCAAAGTGGAGTGATAATGGAACATATACTGTGTCCCGGAAATGACCTTGTCAAGCAGGTTTTTGTAGGGGGTGTAGCCTACAACCGGAATAAAGCAGAGCGTATATACGATCAAAGGAATGGCAATGAAAAAGACACAGCAAAAACCAAGCAGTCTGGTCCACTGCTTCTTTGGAAAATTCATAAGGGTATACCATACAAACAGGATGCCAAGTCCAAGGCCGGCATAAACACCGGTCCATTTGGTTGCAATGCCAAAGGCCATGTTGATCCCGCAGAGGGCAAGAGGGGTGTAAACGCTTGAGGGAGGAAAGGAATCCGTCAGGGCGTTTCTGCTTTTTCGGTAAGCCTGGTCGACTGTAAAATACTGGTATAAATAATAGTACATCAGCAAAATAAAGAAAGCGGCAAAAATATCAATGGTTGCAATCCTGGAAAGCGTAAAATGCATACAGTCAAAAACCAGTAAGGCAGCTGTTGCCGTTGCAAGATAGGTGTTTTTCAGCAGTTTTTTGGCAAACAGATACATGACCGGAATGATCAGAATGCCAAAGAAAGCAGACATAAAACGCCAGCCAAAGGGAGTCATGCCAAAGCCCAAAATGCCCATTGAGATCAGAATTTTACCAAGGTGGGGATGGGTGGTTTCGTAGGTGGTAAGGCCGTGCAGAAATTCATAGGCAGTCCTGCCATGGTAGACTTCGTCAAACATGGTCCCTGTCATGTAGGTTTTCACAGAGGGAAACATCTCCTGTTCGTCAAAAAGCTCCGGATAGGTATCGGCATTGACGGGAAGAAGGATGGAGCCGTCGGCACCCTGAACCACAAGTTCGTTTAAAACGGCGGTATCATCGGTACATACAATGCCCAGATAGCGCAGATTATAGTTAATATCAATTTTATTCCATGCAAAAACAGATCCGGCAGAGGCTTCGCCGTTAAATACCTCCCATTGTCCCGTTACTTCATTAAAAGCAGAAATGGAAAAGTGACGGGTATCCAGATTTCCAAGAAAAATAGAAATGGAAGAAACGTCAAGATAATCGCCCAGATCAAGGACAATGTCCCGGTTGTTTTCATCAGCAGTGTAAGCGGACTGCGGAGCATAGGTGTTTCCAAGACGGAAAAACACCAGGATCGTAAAGATCAGCATCAGAGCTGAGAGACAATAATAATCTTTTTTGGTCATGGTAGTCATAAATCTCCCCTTTCATCCCCTTCTTCGGGGATAAAAACAGTATAGCAATTTCTAAAAACGGACACAATAGTGAAAAACAAGGAAAGAGGAGAAAACTTTGAAAACATATTTACAGATCACAAATTTACACGGAAGAGAAATCCTGGATTCCAGGGGAAATCCAACTGTAGAAGCAGAAGCGGTCCTGACGGACACCATAACAGGAAGAAGATATTCTGGAATGGCGGCGGTTCCGTCAGGGGCCAGTACAGGCAGATTTGAGGCAGTGGAGCTGCGGGATGGAGAGACCAGATATTTCGGACTTGGGGTGAAAAAGGCAGTAAACAACATTAACACCAAGATCCGGGATGCAGTCTGCGGAAAAAACGGCTTAAACCAGGTGGAAATTGACAGGATCCTGATGGAGACAGATGGAACTGACAACAAAGGAAATCTGGGGGCCAATGCAACCCTGGCCGTATCCATGGCAGTTGCAAGAGCGGCTGCAAACGCTTTAAATATTCCGCTGTATCAGTATCTGGGCGGGGCTTATACCAGGCTGATGCCTGTCCCTATGATGAATATTTTAAACGGAGGCCGGCATGCGGCGAATACGGTAGATTTTCAGGAGTTTATGATCATGCCGGTACAGGCGGAAAGCTTTGCGGACGGACTCAGGATCTGTGCGGAGATCTATCATTTCCTGAAAAAGATCTTAGAGGAAAAGCACCTGACCACCAGTGTGGGGGACGAGGGAGGTTTTGCCCCCGATCTGCCGGATGCAAGGGCGGTGCTTGATCTGATCGTGGAGGCTGTGGAAAAAAGCAAATATTTACCAGGAAGCGATATTAAAATAGCCCTTGACGTAGCTTCCAGTGAATTATACAATGAAAAAACAGGCATGTACCATTTCCCCGGAGAAAGCAGACAAAAGGGCGAGGAAGTGGTTCGTGATACTTCAGAAATGATTTCCTATTATGAGAAGCTGATCTCGGAATATCCTATCCTTTCCATTGAAGATGGTCTTGCGGAGGATGACTGGGACGGCTGGAAGGCGCTGACAGAGCGGCTGGGCAAAAGCGTTCAGCTTGTGGGGGACGATCTGTTCGTCACCAATACCAAGCGCCTGGACGCAGGGATCAAGCTGCAGGTGGCAAACGCAATTCTGATCAAGGTAAACCAGATCGGTACCATATCCGAAACCATGGAAGCCATTGAAATGGCGCAAAAAAATGGATATAAAACGGTGATCTCCCACAGATCGGGGGAGACAGAGGATACCTTTATTGCAGATCTGGCCGTGGCAGTGAATGCGGGGCAGATCAAGACGGGAGCGCCTTGCAGAAGCGACCGTGTGGCAAAGTATAACAGACTTCTCAGGATAGAAGAGGAATTAGGATCTGTGGCGGCTTATAAGGAGCCCTTCAATAAGATCTGAAAGAATAAAAAACACAGGATAAGAGGGGGATTTGCAAAAGATGATGAAGAAGATCGGTTTATGGGCAAAAAGAGCAGTGGCATTTGTTACGGCATCTGCTCTTCTTTGTTTGTTCCCAGTACAGGATACACAGGCTGTAGCCCCAAGCGGAGCCATCGCAAGAGGAATTGATGTATCCAAGCATAACGGAGCGGTCAGCTGGGGACAGGTGGCTGCATCCGGAATCAACTTTACATTTATTAAGGTGGGCAGTACCAAAAGCGGTATGGATCCGCAGTTTACTGCAAACATTACAGGAGCGCAGGCTGCCGGCATTAAGACGGGAATTTACCTGTATTCTTATGCGGTTACGCCGGAGCAGGCCGTGGAAGAAGCAAACCTGGTGCTGCAATGGATCGCGCCTTACACCGTTAATTACCCTATTGTATTTGACCTGGAGGACAAGTGCCATAAAAATCTTTCCGACCAGCAGTTGATTGATATTACCAATGCTTTCTGCACTACCATTGATGCGGCAGGGTATTATCCCATGATCTACTCCTACAAAAATTTCTTTACCAGTAAGCTCAGTATTGTAGGCTGGGACAAATGGGTGGCGCAGTATGCCTCTGCCTGTGACTACAATAATAATGTGTGCTTCTGGCAGTATTCCAGCCATGGAAGTGTAAACGGCGTAGGCACCAGGGTGGATGTGAATTACCAATATAAGGATTACAGCAAGCTGATCATTCAGGAAGGCTTTATCGGGCATAATGACAATGTAAGGTTTTATCAGAACTGGCGTATGCAGACCGGCTGGATCAATTATAATGACACAAGATATTATCTGGACGGGGCCGGAAACCTGGTAAGCGGATGGTTTACGGATGCGTCCGGCACCTATTATCTTTCTCCTGCAGATGGCAGCATTGCCAGAGGACAGTGCGTGGTAGACGGGGCCGATTATTACTTTACGGCTGAAGGGGTAAAGATGACAGGCTGGGTTACCCTTGGAGAACAGAAATTTTATTATGAACCGGCAAATGGGGGAGTGATGTCAAGAGGCTGGTACAGCGACGCTGCCGGCAGGTTTTACTTCCTGGATCTTACGGACGGACATATGCTGACCGGGGATCAGGTCATTGACGGAAGCAAATATCTTTTTACTCCGGAAGGGGTCAGAATGACCGGCATGGTAGCCAGGGAGGATGGGAGCTATTACTATGATCCCGCTACGGGAGCAATGCTGACCGGCTGGTTTGATGCAGACAATAAGACTTACTATGCAGATCCTCAGGGACATATTGTGACCGGAGTCTATGAAATTGAAAAGCAGCCCTATTACTTTGATGCTGCAGGTGCATTAGTACGCAGCGGAGAAGTGGAGCTGGAGGGCACTCTGTACACAACCACCCAGGAGGGTATTCTGGTACAGGTTGAGGCGGCTATGGCCGGTGAAGAAGAAAAAACACAATAAAATACTTGAAATCTCATGCCGGGTATGTTAAACTTGGTTGTGCTTGGCATTAGGAGGTAAAATATGGAAGCGTTAAGAATCGTTGTTCAGATTATTTTTATTATATTATGTATTGCACTGACAGTGCTGGTATTGATGCAGGAAGGCAAATCTGCAGGTCTTGGAGCAATCAGCGGAGCCGCTGAAACATACTGGGGGAAAAACAAGGGAAGATCCATGGAAGGAAAACTTGTTAAGATCACCGAGTATCTGGCGATCGGCTTTATGCTCTTATCTGTGATATTAAATCTGAATGTATTTTAGGATTTAAGGCATTCCGTAAGGAATGCCTTTTTTGATCTATGCTGGGAAATGGAAAACAGGAAATGCGTGAAAAAAGAAAAAAACTGATCTGTGAGCTTGTGGAGGATCCCCTTTATGCGCCCATGAAGGCAAAGCAGCTTGCTGTTTTGATGCAGGTGGAGCCGGAACAGAGGGAAGAGTTTAACAGCATTCTCACAGAGCTTGTAAATGAAGGAAAATTAATGCTCACCAAGCGTGGGAAATATTGTAAAGGGGATGGAACGGCTCATCAGCTTACGGGAACCTTTATCAGCAATGCCAAGGGCTTTGGTTTTGTGGAAGTGGAGGGCAGGCAGGAGGATCTTTTTATCCCTGAGGGGGAAACAAAGGGAGCCTTTCATGGAGACCTTGTGTCCGTAGAGCTTCTGTCTAAGGAAGCGCTGCATGGAAAGCGGCAGGAAGCCAAAGTGACTGAAATTTTGTCCCATGGGATCAAAAGGCTGGTAGGCACCTTTGACAAGGCAAAGAATTATGGCTTTGTGATCCCGGATCTGGACAAGATCCCATCCGATATTTTTGTGCCTGGAGAATGGTCTATGGGAGCGGTCACCGGGCATAAAGTAGTAGTAGAGCTTACAGATTATGGCGGCGGGAGCAGGAAAAGCCCGGAGGGAAGGATCGTGGAGATCTTAGGCCATGTAAACGATCCTGGGGTGGATATCCTTTCGATCGTGAAAGGCTTTGACCTGCCTGTAGAATTTTCGGAAAAGGTGTTAAACCAGGCGGTGCGTGTAGCCGGAGAAGTAAGTGAAAATGACAGGGCCGGACGCAGGGATTTAAGACAGGTACAGATGGTCACCATAGATGGAGAAGATGCAAAGGATCTGGATGATGCGGTGAGCCTTACCAAGGAGGGAGACCTATACCAGCTCGGCGTCCATATTGCAGATGTGGCCAATTATGTGCAGGAAAATTCTGCGCTGGATCATGAGGCAAAAAAAAGGGGAACCAGCGTTTATCTTGTAGACAGGGTGATCCCCATGCTGCCCCATACGCTTTCAAATGGGATATGCTCTTTGAACATGGGGGAGGAAAGACTGGCTTTATCCTGCCTTATGACCATTGACCAAAAGGGAACGGTGGTAAATTATGAGATTACAGAGAGCGTGATCCGGGTAGATCAGAGAATGTCATACAATGAGGTAAATCAGATCCTTATGGGAGATCAGGAGGTAGCAAACCGGTATGAAAAGCTGACGCCCATGTTTTTCCTGATGAAAAAACTGGCAGATCTTCTGCGCAGCAAGCGAAAAAAACGGGGCTCGGTAGACTTTGATTTCCCGGAAAGCAAAATCCTTCTGGATAAAGAGGGAAGGCCCATAAAGATCATGCCTTATGAAAGAAATGCGGCGACCAACATCATTGAGGATTTCATGCTTCTTGCAAATGAAACCGTAGCACAGCATTTTTACTGGATGGAAGTTCCCTTTGTATACCGTACCCACGATAAGCCGGATCCAGATAAGATCATGCAGCTTGCGGCTTTTATCAATAATTTCGGATATCATATTAAGGTGAAAAGCGGAGAAAATGAGGTTCATCCCAAGGAGATCCAAAAGCTCCTGGCAGAAATAGAGGGAAGACCCCAGGAGGCTCTTATCAGCAGACTGGCGCTGCGCAGTATGAAGAGAGCGAGATACAGCACAGAATGTACCGGGCATTTCGGCCTCGCCTGTCAGTATTACTGTCACTTTACTTCTCCCATCAGAAGATATCCGGATCTGCAGATCCACCGGATCATCAAGGAGCAGCTAAGAGGCAGACTGAAGGAAGAAAGGATCCAGCATTATCAGGAGATCCTTACAGAGGTGGCAAAGCATTCTTCTGAAATGGAAAGACGGGCAGATGATGCGGAGCGCGAGACAGAAAAGCTTAAGAAGGTACAATACATGAAGTCCAGGATCGGACAGAGCTTTGAAGGAGTGATTTCCGGTGTGACGGCCTGGGGAATTTATGTGGAGCTGCCTAATACGGTAGAGGGAATGATCCATGTATCCCGGCTGTATGGGGATTTTTATTTTTACAGGGAAGAAACCTATGAGATGGTAGGAAGAGATACAGGAAAATGCTTTAAGCTGGGACAAAAAGTAAAAATAGTGGTAGATGGTGTGGATGAACTGCAAAAGAGCATTGATTTTGTCCTGGCGCCGGAGGAAGAAGATCAGTAGAAAATGAGTCTGCTCGGAAATGAGGGTTAAAATGGCAAAGGAAGCAATGAAGCTGGTAGCAAACAATAAGAAGGCCTATCATGACTTTTTCATAGAGGAAAAGTATGAGGCGGGGCTGGTTCTTCACGGAACAGAGGTGAAGAGTCTGCGCATGGGAAAGTGCAGCATCAAGGAAGCGTTTATCCGGATCGAAAACGGAGAGGTGTATATATACGGCATGCATATCAGTCCTTATGAAAAAGGGAATATTTTTAACAAGGATCCGCTCCGGGTGAGAAAGCTTCTGCTGCACAGACAGGAGATCCGCAAGCTCATAGGAAACAGCTCCGAAAAAGGCTATACCATCGTTCCGCTGCAGGTATATTTTAAAGATGGGCGGGCAAAAATAGAGATCGGTCTTGCCAAAGGAAAGAAGCTTTATGATAAGCGTCAGGACATTGCAAAGAAGGATCAGAAAAGGGAAGCCGAAAAAGAACTGAAGGTCAGGCTACGGGCTTAGAATGCTTGCTTTTTAAAGGAAAACTATTTATAATAGATAATCATAAGGGATAGTAAAGGTTTCGACAGGGGCCTTGCAGCTGGAGAAGCTATCCGCAGGCGATGCGTCAAATCGCAAAAATAAATATAAACGCTGAAGATAATTTAGCATACGCTGCCTAATGGCAGCTGTCTGACCGGGTGCACCTACACATCAGGACCCAGGCATCAATGATGTAGGAAACGACACAGGCTAAGCTTTGCACCTGTGGGCGTATCATGAAGCTACTGAAACCGGAAGGATGTCAGTCCCCGTCCGGCAGAGGGAATGGGCAGAGCAATCTGTCATAATAGACTGAATATGATAGTAGAAGGACAGGGAATGGGTCTTTGGACGCGGGTTCGACTCCCGCCTATTCCACTAAAAGCAAAGCAAGTGTATCGAAGAAAAGAAAGATAACGGCATTGTATGTTGCAAAAGTGATATATAATGCCGTTATTTTTATGATATAATGCGGATAGGGATTTAGAAAACAGAGGAAAGATCATGCAGATGTATGAAGTTGTGGCCGTGTCTGATGACATGGAAAGGGAAATTGCAAAAGAAATCCTGTATGCACAGGATGAGGATGACGCCATTGATCAGTTTCAGGAGCTTATGAAGGAAAGAAAGATCGCATGCGGGATCTGCATGGCACAGGAACTGTAGGTAAGATGTTAAAAAACTGTGACTTTTATGGCATTCCCTAGGAAATGGTGATATATTTACAGTGAAATAAGGAAATTGAGGTTGGATTTATGGCGGAAAAAAATGAGTATTATGTGGAGGGTTACCGATTCCAAACTATAGAGGATGCTGACAGGGCGCGCCTGGAGCAGAAGCAGACAGCATATTTTGAAGGAAAATTAAAAGGAAGAGATGCAGCAAATATTCTGGCTGTTTATGATAAGATCTTGGATGAAAAGGTATTTGTGACCCCGGTGGGCTGGAATTATGTGATCAGTCTCCAGGAGAAGCTGCGGCTGTTAGGGATCCGGGAGGAAAAGATCAGACCCCTTCCGGTTTATATCACTTTTCAGCATGAAGAAAATACACTGGATAGGAACCCGGTCAGGGACAGGATCAAGGTAAGCCGTAAGAAAAAGCCCCAGGAAAGAAAGCTTTTTATATCTACCCTGGTAAATGTTTTTCTGGGATTTCTTGTACTTGCCATGTTCGTCATCACCCTTCGGGGGAGCACGCCCAATGTGATCAATTATAAAATAGCACTGACCAATCAGTATGCCGCATGGGAGCAGGAGCTGACGCAGCGGGAAAAGGCAGTGAAGGAAAAGGAACAGGAATTAGAAATTGGCATGGACAAAACGGTGACAGCGGAGGAATAAGAGATGGAACGGTTAAAGATCCTTGTTGTTGATGATGAAGCAAGAATGCGGAAGCTGGTCAGAGACTTTCTGGTAAAAAGTAATTTTGAGGTTGTGGAAGCCGGAGATGGAAGCGAAGCGCTGGATCTGTTTTTTAAGCAGAAGGATATTGCACTGATCATCCTTGATGTTATGATGCCGAAGCTGGATGGCTGGGGCGTCTGCCGTGAGGTGCGCCAGTATTCTCAGGTGCCGATTATCATGCTGACAGCCAAAGCAGAGGAAAGGGATGAGCTGCAGGGATTTCAGCTTGGTGTGGATGAATATATTTCAAAGCCCTTCAGCCCCAAGATCCTGGTGGCAAGGGTAGAGGCTATTCTGCGCCGGACAAACCAGCTTGGAGCAAAGGAAGAAATTCTGGAAGCCGGAGGAATCAGGATCGATAAGGCGGCTCATAGCGTCACTATTGATGGAAAATCTGTGGATTTAAGCTACAAGGAATTTGAACTTCTCACTTATTTCCTGGAAAATAAGGGGATTGCCCTGTCAAGAGAAAAAATTCTGAACAGTGTCTGGAACTACGATTATTTCGGAGATGCCAGAACCATTGACACCCATGTGAAAAAGCTGAGAAGCAAGATGGGGGAAAAGGGAGATTACATTAAAACGATCTGGGGAATGGGGTACAAGTTTGAGGTAGAGTAACCGGAAATTCCCAAAGGAGTCTTGTCTGTGAAATATTCAATCAGAAAACAATTTGCGCTTATTTTCAGCTTTTTGATGATTGGAACGGTTCTTTTATGTTGGTTTATCAATAATACCTTTCTGGAAGAATACTATCTGAAAAACAAGCAAAAAGCGATGATGAGCGCTTACAGAGAAATTAATGAGGCCAGTAATAACGGCGTGATCGAGACAGATGATTTTGATATTGAGTTCCAAAAAATATGTGGAAAGAACAACATCAATATTCTTTTGCTTGATACAGATACAAGAACCATCAAAACCTCCAGCAATGACTATGATTTTTTAAGCAAACAGCTCCTGTCGTATTTGTTTGACAAGTATACGCCGGGGGAGGATCAGATCTTATCCCAAAATGAAAACTATGAGATGTTTGTCATGACAGATGAACGTCTTTCACAGGAATATATCGATATGTGGGGGGTCTTGGATAATGGGAACCTGTTTTTATTAAGGAGCCCCCTGGAGGGAATAAGACAAAGCGTCCGGCTGGCAAACCGGTTCCTTGCCTATGTAGGAATCGGCTCTGCAATTTTGAGCGCTTTTGTGATCCTTTTGGTATCCGGCAAGGTGACAGAACCGATCAAGGAACTGACCCGTATTTCCGAGAGGATGATCCACCTGGATTTTGATGCAAAGTATACCGGAAAAAGCAAAACGGAGATTGCACTGCTCGGACAGAATATCAACGAGCTGTCAGAGACTCTGGAAACAACGATCTCAAAACTGAAAAGCGCAAATAATGAATTACAGCGGGACATCGAAAGAAAAACACAGATTGATGAAATGCGCAAGGAGTTTCTTTCTAATGTATCCCATGAGCTTAAAACGCCTATAGCCCTGATCCAGGGGTATGCCGAAGGGCTGAAGGAAGGGATCAATGATGATGCGGAGAGCAGGGAGTTTTACTGCGAGGTCATCATGGATGAGGCAGCGAAAATGAACAACATGGTTAAAAAGCTGCTGACCTTAAATCAGCTTGAGTTTGGAAATGAAACGATCTCCATGGAACGGTTTGACATTGTCAGCCTGATCCGTAACTATCTGCAGTCGGCGGAGATCCTTTGTACGCAAAAGCAGATTGCCCTGCGGATGGAAGACTACCCGCCCACCTCTGTATGGGCGGATGAATTCATGGTAGAAGAGGTCTTTGGAAATTACTTCAGCAATGCGGTGAACCACATTGACGGGGACAGGATCATAGAGGTGAAGCTAAAGCAGATGGACGGAAAAGTAAGGGTTTCCGTTTTTAATACAGGACAGCCCATACCGGAAGAAAGCCTCCCACGGATCTGGGAGAAGTTTTATAAGGTGGACAAGGCAAGAACCAGAGCGTATGGAGGAAGCGGCGTAGGACTGTCAATCGTAAAGGCAATCATGGAAAGCCTGAACCAGAAATATGGCGTGATCAATTACGATAACGGTGTGGAATTTTGGTTTGAACTGGAAATGAGCGAAAGGGGAATGCAGAATGAACGAGCAGGGAAATCGGGAGAGAACAGAGCAGAAACTGTCTGAACTGATGAGGCTGTCCAAGGAGCCTTATTTCAGCCGTTATGTGGCACAGATGAAAAAGGATCTGGAGGAGGGCGTTGCCACGCCTCTTCAGGTGGAAAGAGAGGCAGACAGAAGCTACGCAGAGTATCAGAGAAGAATGAGGGATAGAGAAGCTGCCCAGCCGGAACTGAAAACAAAATCCGTGGAATTTAAGATCGGGATCCATGTTTTCAGCCTGATCGGAGCCCTGTTTATTTTAGCTGCCTTTGTGACCTTTGGTTTTTATTTTTTAAAGGGAGCATTTCAGGGGATCTGCATCTATATGGCGGCGTTTGCCCTGGTATTGTTCTCGGAATTGTTTCTCCGCAGAAAAATGCAGAAGTTTGCCGGTGTCATTACCGGTATTGGGATCGGCTGTCTGTATGCGGCCAATATTGTAAATTACCTGGTGCTTCATTTGGTAAATGGAATAATAGCGGTTCTGCTCACTCTTCTGATTGCAGCGGCAACGATCTGGCTTAGCAGAAAAAGGGATTCCGTTGTGATCAGGCTGATCGGGCTGATCGGATGCTATGTGTGCCTGTATCCGATCCACGGCTTTGAAACGGAACTGAGTTTTTTTGTGCTTACGGTAATCCTGTTTATTGTAAATGTGGCTGGGGTGCTTTTCCCGAATCAGAGCAGAGCAGCAGCTATACTGGCGGTGCATGCAGCCTTAAATGTAATATTTACCGGAGCGCTTCTTATCATTGCAGGCCTTGACCACGTTCAGGCAACTTATCTGGCGGCCCTGTTACTATCCTCCTTTATTTTCATGGAGATTATGGCCTTTGTGAATAGAAAAAGAGAAAAGGACAACGAAATATTCATTATAACCTGTATCGGAAGCGGCCTTTTGCTTTTTATGATGTTTCTGCTGGAGACCATTACCGGGGAACAGCTTGTGGGGCTGATCATGGCTGCAGTAACTGTAGCGGTGAGCATGCTTTTCTTTCTGCTTTGGGAAAAGGAAGATGAAAGAAAGTGGGCGCAGGTTTATTTTGCAGCAGGTCTTTTCCTGCTGATAGGAGCATTCTCCGATCAACCTGTCGAACAGACGATTACAGTCGGCGTGATATTCCTGATTGCAAGGATAGGGAACCGGCAAAGGCAGCTTACAGCCCTGGAAGCGATAGCAGCGGTGGCTGTAGGACTTACAGGGATAGGCTTGTCAGGCAGCGTCTATGCTTATATTCTGGCAGCGCTTTTGGTTCTGCTGTCATTCCGGATTAACAAACTGTATGTTTTCCATGAAATTGTAACCACGGCAAGCGTGCTGGTGATCTGGTTTTTAAAATGCGAATGGTTTAGGCTGTATAACTGGGGAATGGATGGTAAATGGTTCTATCCGGTAGCGGTTCTTCTTTTGATGCTTTTGTTTTTACTGTTTCATCATCTGCAGGGCTTGCGGGATAAGAAGCAGGAGGTTTATAATATTGTTAGTTTATGCTTTATAGGAATTTTTTGTCTGCTTCCGCTGTTCGAGGGACATTTGTGGACCAGGATCGCAATCATGGCGGCAGGAACCCTTGCGGCATTTTTACTCCTGAGAAAGAGATATGGCTTATACTGGAAGGGAAACACACTGCTCTGGGCGGGTTTTTTCAGTCTCTATTCCATAACCGGGAATTTTGGCTCTCCGGTCGTTTCCAGCATTCTGATAATGGCAGTCGCATTTTTCCTGGTAGGAATAGGCTTTCGGCATAAGGAAAAGATGGAAAGGATTACAGGGCTTGTGTTAGCTGCACTGGTCTGTCTGAAACTTGTACTTTACGATTTCAGGGAAGCAGAGTTATTATATAGAATGATCGTATTTTTAATTGTAGGTGTTATGGCCCTTGGCATTTCTTTTCTCTATATGTTTCTGGAAAAGAAAATGGCTCAGAAGAAAGCAGAAGTGAAAGAATGAGGGAAAGCAGATGAAAAAGAGCATGATTTCTTTGGCAGTTGCGACAGCAATGATCAGTCTTGTGGGATGCGGCAATCAAATCCCTGATATGACACAGGAGCAGCAGGCGCTTGTGGTGGAATATGCAGCAGGCGAAATTTTAAAATATGATAAAAATTACAGCTCCAAGTTGAATGTGGAGGTTCTTTCTGAACCGGAGGCTTCGGACGCGCAGGAGGGGACACCGGAGCAAACACCTGTACCGGAACAGGATCCTTCGCCCGAACCGGGGGCGGAACAGGAGCCTATAGCAGCGGCGCAGGAGGTTCCTGTGATCGAAAAGCAGGCTACCATAGAAGAGCTTCTTGGAGTTCCGGATGTGACCTTTACTTACGCAGGATATGAACTGTGTGATACCTATCCTACGGATCAGTCGGAGGAAGCATACTTTTATATGAGCGCAACGGAAGGGAAAAAGCTTCTGGTGCTGAAATTCCAGGCAAAGAATAATTCGGGAGCAGAGCTGACACTGAATATGGAGCAGACCAAGAGCCATTTTAAAATCGATGTGAACGGAACCAGGGAAAATGCGCTGACTACCATGCTTTTAAATGATATGACCTATTATGAAGGGACGCTGGGAGCAGGAGAAGAGACAGAACTTGTTCTGGTATGTGAAGTCCCTTACGATCTTCAGGTAGAAACTCTCGGACTTGAAGTGAAAAATGTTGAGAATGCTGCGACAATTTCTTTACAATAAATGTGAAAACGACATAAGCAGACACTAAAAAGCCCATAATATGGGCTTTTTTGATATAATTCTAAAGTGTGTGAAAAAAATCTACAAATTTTTTCAAAAATAGTGTTGACATTATCTTTATAGGGTGATATAGTTATCAACGTTGTGAGTGACAACAACACAAAGCAACAAAGACTCATACATAATAGATGAGCAGAACCTTGACAAATAAACAGCAATGCAACCCTG
>FR894525.1:0-10080 GCA_000436115.1 Firmicutes bacterium CAG:534
TCCAACTTTTCGTCCGCATGCCCGGCATTAATTCCAAATTTATTCATTCCAATCCGGCGATTCACTACTTAAAGGCCTATGTGGGAGAACAATACAAAGAGCAGATTGAACTGGCAGAATATACGATCAACCACTTAAAGGAGCAGATCCTGGCAGATATTTATAAAAGGCAGCCTGATGTGATGGGCTTTTCCTGCTATATCTGGAATTTTCAGATGATACAGGAGCTTTTACCGGAAATTTCAAAGGTATTGCCCGGAAGGGAGATCTGGCTGGGAGGGCCGGAGGTGTCCTTTGAAGGGGAAGCGGTTTTAAGGCAGTTTCCCGGTGTGACGGGGATTATTCAGGGAGAGGGGGAAGAAACCTTCCGGGAGATGTTTTTAAGCTATCTGCAGCACAGGGACTACCGCAGCATCAAGGGACTGCTCCTTAGGGAAGGGGCTACCGGAATGCGGGAGGAGCTTGCTATGGACGAGCTGCCCTTTCTGTATCAGGACTTAAAGGAATACGAAAACCGCATTATTTATTACGAAACCTCCAGGGGCTGTCCTTATCACTGCACCTACTGTCTTTCCTCGGTGGAAAGAAAGGTGCGCTTAAGAGGCAGGGACAAGGTGGAGCAGGAATTGGCCTATTTCCTTAGACAGAAGGTGCCGCAGGTAAAGTTTGTGGACAGAACCTTTAACTGTAACAAAGAGCACGCATTGTTCGTCTGGAATTACATTAAGGAGCATGATAACGGAGTTACCAATTTCCATTTTGAGGTAGCAGCGGATATTATGGATGAGAGGCAGCTTGCCGTGCTGTCTGATATGCGGCCCGGGCTGGTACAGCTTGAGATCGGGATCCAGACGACCAATGAAAAGACCCTTCGGGAGATCGATCGGTATGCAGATACCGGGCATATTGCACAGGTGGTGGAAAGACTGCAGAGAGCCGGAAACATCCACATTCATCTGGATCTGATTGCAGGACTTCCTTATGAGGATTACACAAGCTTTATCCATTCCTTTAACCAGGTCTATGCCATGAGGCCGGAGCAGCTGCAGCTTGGTTTTTTGAAGGTCTTAAAGGGAGCGCCCATGTATCACCTGACGCAGAAATATGGAATTGCTTATCAGGAAACGCCGCCTTATGAAGTGCTTTATACAAACTGGCTTTCTTATGAGGAGGTTTTGAAGTTGAAGCGGGTGGAAGAAATGGTGGAGATCTACTATAATTCCTGCCAGTTTGCCAAAACCCTTCTGGTGCTGAAAGAGAGCTTTGAAAGCCCCTTTCAGATGTTTGAAGAGCTGGCAAAGGAATATGAAGCCAAGGGATATTTCGTAAATACGCCTTCCCGGAGCTACCGCTACAGGATCCTGCTCGACTTTGCGGCCAGCAGGGAACCGGAAAAGGAAGAACTGTTCCGGGAACTGCTTACCTGCGATTATTATTTAAGGGAAAATGCCAAGAGCAGACCGGACTTTTGTATGGATCTGCTGCCGTTTTACAGGGAGATCTCTGATTTTTATGAGAAAGAGGAAAAATGTCCGCAGTATTTAAAGGACTATCAGGGCTATCATGCAAAGCAGATGATGAAGATGACCCATATGGAGAGGTTTCATTATCCCGTATGGGAAGAGGATGCGGCAAAAATAATGCGCAGAAGAACAGGGGTCTATGTTTTGTATGATTATCAAAAGAGAAATCCGCTTACCATGGATGCAAAGATGACTTTGATTTTTTGGGGGAAATAATGAAGAAGCTACGTCTTAAATCTGTTTTTTACCTTTCGTTCCTGCTGCTGATCGTTCAGAAATACAGGGATTATTTTGATCGTGTCGCTGATCTTTAATGTAATGTTCGGAACGATTACGGCATTTATCATTGAAAGGTTTCAGATTATCCAGGGGCTTCATCTGTATAATACCATTGGAGCGCCGATCGTGATTTATGTTGCGTCTGACCTGATGCAGCTTTACATCTACAGACAGTTTATTTCCGGAATATCGGTAGCGCTGGACGAGGCGGCGCTTCTTGACGGCTGTTCCTATTTTGGACTGTTTGTGAAGATCATTTTCCCGCTTCTTGCACCGGCAACCGCTACGGTGTGCATCATTAAGGCAATCAACATTATCAATGATATGTATATTCCATATCTTTATATGCCCAAAAACAAACTGCGTACGCTGACAACGTTTCTGATTGAATTACGCCAATGCCCAGCAGGGCTCCTGGCAGACTCTGGCGGCAGGCATCATTATCATTATGATCCCCACCATCGCCCTTTATGTCTTTTTCCAGAAGTACATTCTGGCAGGGGTGGCAGCCGGAGCAGTAAAGGAATAATACAGAAAAAAAGACTGCATTTCCAAGCTTAGAAATGCAGTCTTCTTCTTACGGCGTCCCGCAGCCTTCTTCTGGAAAGCAGCGTGATCAGGGTGACAACAATGACGCTGCAGACGGTAAGCACAACGGCAGACCAGACCGGGTGGGGAGGAATGCCGGAAAAATGCTGGATCAAAAGCTCGATCCCAACGCAGAGAAGAGCGGCCTCTGCAAAGAAATACAGGGCGGTGGTTAAAAAGGAAATGCGGAAGGACCGCAGAAGCAGGGCAAAGATCTCCACAAGAATGGTGATCAGTACCAGAATAGGAAGGGCAAGCCCGGTAAACCAGTCGCTGCTTTTGGTATTAAAGGTGATCAGATACAAGTAGATCCCAACGGCAATGCCGTCAAACAAAAGGGAAACATAGATCGGCAGCTTGGTGTAGATCACGGCCGGGATCGCCATAACAAAAAGCAGAAGACAGGCACCAATGATAAACAAAGACCAGGGGCCGTCTACAAATACAAACAGATTTAAAAGCAGGCAGCTTAAGGCAGTGGCGCCCAGAACGATCACAAGCAAAAGCGCCAGATCCTTCTTTTTGACCACATCCACCTGTCCCTTTTTCAGGGAATAGGGGGAGGGCGCAGGAGCCGTTTGAAGCTGTGAGGGATTTATCACCGGTGTGTGGCATAAAGGACAGCTCTTTAAGGAGGGATCCAGCTCCACACCGCAGTTTACACAATAAGACATAAGCATCTACCTTTCTTAATCAGTCATTGAGATTTCGGTTACTTTCTATTTTGACAGAAATCCCGTCTTTGATCAGTTTCCGGAAAAACAGTCTTTCCACATCCGCTTCCATAATACTGCTGGCAAAGTTAATGGTCAGGGTATCCTCAAAGCTGATGATGGCACAGTTGGTACGGGGAGAAAAAGGCTGTCCCATATAAATATCAAAGCGTTCAATATAAGGCTTCATATCCTCCGGTACCTTGAGAGCGCCCATATTGGTCAGGCCCGCAGAGGAATTTTTGTCCTGGATCTTGGTATAAAACAGGCGGACCACATAATCCTTGATAAAAAGGGGCACGATCCTGATCAGAGGATTGCGCTGGGTGGCAGCATTGGTGGTAATATCTCCCCTTAAGAATTTTTCGTTGATATAGTAGCGCATATAGTGGTGAACCTGCGTGATGATCTCCTCAAAGGTATAATCCCCAAGTCTGGGATCAATGCCGGGATAAACCATGGTAATAAAATTCCGCAGCGTCTTTGAGGGGAAAAACCTCCGCAGGTTTACCGGCATGGCAAGCTTGACAGGACGCAGGGAAAGATGCCATTCGGACTGCTGTTTCTGTAAAAGGGCATACAGAAGAACGGCATTCAGATATTCGGTTATGGTAGCGTGATATTTGTCTGCGACTTCCTTTACCTGCTTCACGGACAGGATCCCGTCAATAACGTTAAAGGTGTAAAAGGGTTCCTTTGTGCCGCGGACGCGGTAAGTTTTTTCTCCGGGCCGGGGAGGACGCACCTTGGCGTTGGCATAGCGCATGTAGGCATCCTCAAGCTCCTCAGGATCAGGAGGAGAGTCGACATCCAGAACAAAATATCCGTTTGAGATGGAAGCGCCCAGAAGGCGCAGATAAACAGCAGTGATCGTCTGCAAAACGCACATGCCGCCGGTGCCGTCGCCCAGACAGTGATGGGCTTCCAGGGAAATGCGGCGGTCATAATAATAGATGCGCAGAAGATAGCGGTTTCCGGCCTTAAAGGGCATGGGCATACAGAAGTTGGAAATGTCCTCCTGAACAAAAGGGCCGGGTCTTGTGTTTGGCTCTAAGTAGCGCCAGAACAATCCCTTGCGGATGGCTGTTTTGTAGGTTGGAAAGCGCTTTAAGGCAATATCTACGGCCTTTTGAAGAATGTCAGGCTTTACCGGTTCCTTTAACAGCACCGACAGCCGGTATACGGAAGAAAAATCCTTCCGCTGCAAGGTGGGGTAAACGATGGCAGAAAGATCCAGCTTATACCATACCTTTGAAGCTTTATGAAGATGAATGCCTCCCATGGAGGTTTCGTTTTTGGGCATCTTATTTTCCCCGATCTTATTTTGGATTCTATGATTTTTAGTATACCACAAATAAACGGGAATGTGGTAAAATAATCAAACAACAGACAGATACAAAGGAAAGGAAATTATGGCAGTTACGACGAAAAAACTTCATGTGAAAAAACCATCGCCGGAGGCGGTCAATCAAAGCGCCATGTCCCTGATCAGAAAGGTGCACGGCATGATCGACAATCCGGATATCGAAAAGCACCGTCATTCCCAGGATCAGGTGGGCGCCCTTTTCGGAAATGCAAAGGATATTCAGATCAGGGAGTTCCAGATCAAGGACAGGGAGGCAGAATGGGTGTCTGTGACCAGGGCGCATATGAAAAAGTATGTGATCCTGTATTGCCACGGAGGAGGATATTCTACGGGCAGCAGGCTTTATGCAAGGACGCTTACCACAAAGCTTGCAGAGACCACCTCCATGGATGTGCTGGCCTTTGACTACAGACTGGCGCCGGAGCATCCCTACCCGGCAGCCTGCGAGGATGCCATGAAGGCGTGGGACTATCTGATGCTGCTTGGGTACGGAGCAAGAGATGTGATCGTTGCAGGGGATTCCGCAGGGGGGAACCTGGCGCTGTCCCTGGTTTTAAAGCTGAAGGAAGAACAGAGACTGTTGCCAAGGGGGCTCGTTCTGCTCTCGCCATGGACAGATCTGACTGCCTCCGGCAAGACCCATACCACAAGAGCCCTTGTGGATCCCGTGCTGGATGCGGACTATCTGCGCAAAATGACGGAAAATTATGCGGCAGGAAGGGAGCTTACAGATCCCTTGATCTCACCGCTTTTCGGAGATTTTGAAGGCTTTCCGCCTACTTACATCCAGGTGGGAGACAATGAAATGCTGCTTTCGGATTCCACCATGCTCCACAAAAAGCTGGTCGCTGCCAACGTATCGGCTAAAATAGATGTTTTTAAGGGGATGTGGCATGTGTTTCAGATGTCCCCCTTTAAGACGGCAGGAGAGGCCATGGAAAAGAATGCGGAATTTATCTATGATATTTGCAGATAAAAAAAGGAATTATGATCCCTGCACCGAATAATACCAATAGGAAGTTCTTTTCACAGGATAGGAGCAGTCATTGAATATACGAGAGAATCTGGAAAAGCTGGAAATGGAATATTTAAGTCCCTATGCCGCCCACAGCGCAGACAGCAGGGGAAGGCTCAGGGAGGAAGAGCAGTGCGACATCAGGCCGGTATACCAAAGGGACCGTGACAGGATCCTGCACTGTAAATCCTTTCGGCGTTTAAAGGATAAAACCCAGGTATTTTTGTCACCGGAGGGAGATCATTACAGAACCAGGCTGACCCATACCCTGGAGGTCTCCCAGAATGCCAGGACCATTGCAAAGGCGCTGCGGATGAATGAGGATCTGGTGGAGGCCATTGCCCTTGGCCATGATCTTGGGCACACGCCCTTTGGTCATGCAGGGGAGAGAGCCCTAAATGCGGTCTGTCCCTATGGGTTCTGCCATAGTGAGCAAAGTGTCAGGACAGTGGATCTTCTGGAAAAGAACGGACAGGGCTTAAATCTTACCATGGAGGTAAGGGATGGGATCTTAAACCATCAGACCTCCGGAATGCCCTTTACCTTGGAGGGAAGGATCGTCCGGTTTTCAGATAAGATCGCCTATATCCATCATGATATGGATGACGCCATCAGGGCAGGAATTTTAAAGGAAGAAGATGTTCCAGGAAGGATCACGGAGATCATCGGTGATACCACCGGCAAGAGATTAGATCATTTTATCCATGATATTGTGAGCACCAGCTACGGCAAGAGCGATATTATGATGTCCGAAACCGTGGCAAAGGCCATGAAAGAACTCAGGGAGTTCATGTTTGAGAGGGTTTACCAGAATAAAGAAGCAAAAAGCGAAGAAGGAAAAGCAGAAATGCTGATCCAGACGTTATACAGCTACTATCGTCATCATCTGGAGCTTTTGCCGGAGGATCTGCTTGCACTGATCGAAAAGGGAGAACCGGAGGAAAAGATTGTCTGCGATTACATAGGAGCCATGACGGATCGTTTTGCGATTGCCAAGTATGAGGAGATCTATATTCCCAAATCCTGGCATGGTTAAATTGGACACAGGGAAATGGAGAGGGTATGTATTATCCTGATGAACTGATTGAAGAGGTGCGCCTGAAAAACGACATTGTAGACGTGGTTTCAGGTTATGTAAAAATACAAAAAAAGGGAAGCAGCTATTTTGGGCTTTGTCCCTTTCACAATGAAAAATCCCCTTCCTTTTCTGTCTCTCCCGGCAAGCAGATGTTTTACTGCTTTGGCTGTGGGGCAGGAGGCAATGTGTTTACGTTTGTGATGCAGTATGAGAATGCCTCCTTTCAGGAAGCGGTAAAGCTTCTGGCAGAAAGGGCAGGCGTTTCCCTTCCCGATCTTCAGGAGGGGGAGGAAGCCAGAAAGCGGGATTCCAAGCGGGCAAGACTTCTGGAGGTGAATAAGGAAGCCGCCAGATATTTTTATTATCAGCTTAGAAGCAAGGCAGGGCAGGCTGGATATGCCTACCTCCACAAAAGACAGCTTAGCGAGGAAACCATTAAGCATTTCGGGCTGGGCTTTGCAAACGTGACCAGCAATGATCTTGTCAAATATCTGAAAAGCAAGGGATATGAGGATAAGCTGATCATAGAAGCGGGGCTGGCAAGCTATGATGAAAGGTATGGACTGCACGATAAGTTCTGGAACCGGGTCATGTTCCCCATCCAGGACAGCAACCACCGGGTGATCGGTTTTGGTGGAAGAGTCATGGGCGATGCAAAGCCCAAGTATCTGAATTCGCCGGAAACCATGGTGTTTGATAAAAGCCGGAACCTGTACGGGCTGAATTTTGCAAGGACGGCCAGAACCAATAATATTATTCTGTGTGAAGGATATATGGATGTGATCGCCATGCACCAGGCCGGGTTCACCCAGGCGGTGGCCTCCCTTGGTACGGCGTTTACAGAGGGACAGGCTATTTTGCTAAGGAGGTACGCACAGGAAGTCATTCTGGCTTATGACAGTGACGGGGCCGGAGTGAGGGCGGCGCTGCGTGCCATCGGTATTTTGAAGGAAGCGGGCATGACCGGAAAGGTTCTGAATCTGGAGCCTTATAAGGATCCTGACGAGTTTATCAAAAACCTGGGAAGGGAAGCCTTTGCACAAAGGCTGGAAGAGGCGGAAAACAGCTTCTTTTTTGAACTCAGGATCCTGCAAAGAGAGTATGATATGAAGGACCCGGAGGAAAAAACAAAATTTTACCGGGAGATCGCCAAAAAGCTCTGCGGCTTTTCGGAGGAAGTGGAAAGAGAAAATTATATTCAGGCAGTGGCGGATAAATATGGGATCGGCTTTGAAAACCTGCGGAAGCTGGTGCGGTCCTACGCAGAAAAAACAGGACTTGCAATTCCGGCAAGCAGGCCAAAGTCCGGCATAAAGCAAAAGGCAGATCCGGATGAAAACCGGAAAAAGCCCCAAAGACTGCTGCTTACATGGCTTGTAGAGGAGCCTGCCTTATATCATAAGATCAAAAAATATATTTCACCTGAGGACTTTACGGAGGAGCTGTATCAGAAAACCGCCGGAAAGCTTTTTGAGGAGCTGGAGGAGGGAACCATTAACCCGGCTGCGATCATCAGTCTTTTTGAGGATGAGCAGGAGCAAAGGGAGGTTGCGGGTCTTTTCAACACCAGGCTGATGAAGCTGGAAACAAGGGCAGAGCAGGAAAAGGCCTTTCATGATATTGTAATGGCGGTCAAACGCAGCAGCCTTGACAGGCTTTCCCAGGGCTTGGGCTCTGACGTGGCAGCGATCAGTAAGGTCATAGAGGGCAAAAAAGCACTGGAAGAACTTAGCAAAACGCATATTTCGCTGGACCATGGCTAATAATGGTAGTAAATCCGGCAGACACGATTAAGATAGGAAGGATGGAAACCCAGAATGGATGAAAACACACAGGCAAAGTTTGATGAGAAGCTGGCGCAGCTCTTAGCACTTGCCAAAAAGAAAAAAAATGTCCTGGAATATCAGGAGATCACAGATTTTTTCTCTGATATGACATTGGGAGAAGAACAGTTTGACAAGATCATTGAGACATTGGAGCAGAATAATATTGATATTCTGCGGATTACCGATACGGATGATGTGGATGACGAGGAGATCATTCTTACGGATGAGGACGAGGTGGATGTAGAGAACATCGATCTGTCCGTTCCCGACGGAGTCAGCATTGAGGATCCTGTGCGGATGTATCTGAAGGAGATCGGCAAGGTTCCCCTTTTGTCTGCAGATGAGGAGATCGAACTGGCAAAGAGGATGGAAGTAGGGGATCAGGAGGCCAAAAAGCGCCTGGCAGAGGCCAACCTCCGTCTGGTTGTCAGCATTGCCAAAAGATATGTGGGCAGGGGAATGCTTTTCCTTGACCTGATCCAGGAAGGAAACCTGGGACTGATCAAGGCAGTGGAAAAGTTTGATTACAGGAAGGGATATAAGTTTTCTACTTATGCAACCTGGTGGATCAGACAGGCGATTACCAGAGCCATTGCAGACCAGGCAAGAACCATTCGTATTCCCGTGCATATGGTGGAAACCATCAATAAACTGATCCGTGTGAGCAGACAGCTTTTGCAGGAGCTTGGAAGGGAACCTACCCCGGAAGAGATCGCCGAGGAGATGAAGCTGCCGGTAGAGCGTGTGCGGGAAATTCTTAAGATTTCCCAGGAGCCCGTTTCCCTGGAAACTCCTATCGGTGAAGAGGAGGATTCCCATTTGGGAGATTTCATTCAGGATGATAACGTGCCTGTGCCCGCAGATGCGGCGGCGTTTACCCTGTTAAAGGAACAGCTTGTGGAAGTGCTCAGCACCTTAACGGACAGGGAGCAGAAGGTGCTTCGGCTGAGATTTGGACTGGACGATGGAAGGGCAAGGACCCTTGAGGAAGTAGGCAAGGAATTTAATGTGACCAGAGAGCGTATCCGTCAGATCGAGGCAAAGGCTCTGCGCAAGCTCCGTCATCCCAGCAGAAGCAGAAAGCTGAAGGATTATCTGGACTGATGGGCACTGTGACCTTATCGTCAAGAATGCAGGCCGTGGCAGATATGGTGCCCCTGGGAAGCAGCGTATGTGATGTGGGCTGCGACCATGGCTATGTTTCTATTTACCTGATGGAGCATGCCATTGCAGAAAGAGTGCTTGCCATGGATATTAATCAGGGGCCTCTTCAAAGGGCAAGGGAGCATGTAAGGAGAGCCGGGCTCTCTGACTACATAGAGATCAGACAGAGCGACGGACTTAGGGCATTTCAGGCGGGAGAAGCGCAGGTGCTGATCTGTGCCGGAATGGGAGGCCCTCTGATGCAGAGGATTTTGTTGGAACAGCCGGAAAAGACGGCTTCCCTCAAGACGCTGATCTTGCAGCCGCAGTCCGAGCTTGCCCAGTTCCGTTTTTTCCTTGCAAAAATGGGATATTCCATTACCCGGGAAGATATGATATTGGAAGAGGGGAAATTTTATCCTGTGATCTGTGTACAGACAGGAGGAGAGCCTTATGAGCTTTCGGCAAAGCAGGCGGAATTTGGCCCTCTGCTTCTTTCGGAAAGGAACCCGGTTTTGTTTTCCTTTCTGCAAAGGGAGGAGAAAAAGC
>FR894525.1:10149-94832 GCA_000436115.1 Firmicutes bacterium CAG:534
AGCGCAGAAAAGACTTTTTGATCTGGAAGAAAAGAGAGGACTTTTGGAAGAGGCCATAGCAGATTTTGAAGGATAGAAAGGGGAAGCTACATGGTTACGATCAAAATAAAGGGTGTTGCAAGGGAATATCCCAAGGGAACACGCTATGAGGAAATCGCCAGAGAGTACCAGAAGGAATATCAGGATATGATTGCACTGGTCACGGAAAACGGCAAGATCAGGGAACTGATCAAGCCCGCAAACCGCGACTGTGAATTGACCTTTCTGACCATAGGGGACGGGATCGGGCATAAGAGCTATGTCAGAACGGCCCTGATGACCCTTGTAAAGGCAGTAAGGGATGTGCTTGGGGAAAAGGGAAAGGAAGTCAAGGTTGAATTTGTAGTAGGCCAGGGGTATTATTGTAATGTCAGGATGGAAGAAAAGCTGACAGAGGAAATGGTAGCCCGTATCAGGCAGAGAATGAAGGAGCTTGTGGAAGCGGATCTGCCCATCACGAAAAAATCCTATCCCAAGGATGACGCCATGCAGATTTTCAGGGATCATCAGATGCATGATAAGGAGCAGCTGTTCCGTTACAGAAGAAGCTCCTTTGTGAATATCTATTGCCTGGATGGCTTTTATGATTATTATTACGGCTATATGCTGCCCAGCACAGGATATTTAAAATATTATGACCTGATGCTATATGAAAACGGGCTTATGCTTTTAATTCCCAACGGGGAAAATCCCACAAAGCTGGATTTCTTTGAACCCAGGGAAAAATTCTTTAAGACCCTGAAAACCTCCTCGGAATGGGGAGAGATGATGGGCATAGACTGTGTGGGAGATCTGAACGATTCCATCTGCCAGGGAAAGATCAGCGATATGATCCTGGTTCAGGAGGCGCTTCAGGAGAGAAGGATCGGGGAGATCGCCAAGGAGATCGTAGACCGCAAAAACGTGAAATTCGTTTTGATCGCAGGCCCGTCCTCTTCCGGTAAGACCACCTTTTCCCACAGACTGTCCATTCAGCTTCGGACTTACGGAATGAACCCTCATCCCATTGCGCTGGATGATTACTTTGTAAACAGGGAAGATACCCCAAGGGATGAAAACGGGGACTACAATTTTGAATGTCTTGAGTCCATTGACGTAAAGCAGTTTAATGAGGATATGAACCATCTTCTTAAGGGGGAAACGGTGGAGCTGCCGCGGTTTAACTTTAAGCTTGGCAAGCGGGAATACAACGGTGACTTCAAAAAGCTTGGGCCGGAGGATATTCTGGTGATCGAAGGGATCCACGGGCTGAACCCCAAGACAACCTTTTCCATGCCGGATGAAAGCAAGTTTAAAATTTACATCAGCGCATTGACCAGCTTAAATATAGACGAGCATAACCGGATCCCGACCACAGACGGCAGATTGCTGCGGCGTATGGTGCGGGATGCAAGAACCAGGGGAACCTGTGCGAGGAGAACCATTGAAATGTGGCCTTCGGTGCGCAGAGGAGAGGAAAAATATATTTTCCCCTTCCAGGAGAGTGCGGACGAAATGTTTAACTCCGTACTGATCTATGAGCTGGCTGTGCTGAAGCAGTATGCAGAGCCCCTGTTATTTGGAATTGAAAAGGGAATGCCGGAGTATTATGAAGCAAAGCGGCTTTTAAAGTTCCTGGAGTATTTCCTGGGGATTGACAGCAAAAATGTACCGGCAAATTCCATCTGCCGGGAATTCATTGGTGGAAGTTATTTTAACGTATAGGCATAGGCATAAAGAAATCAAGTAGGATGAATGATCGCGGCTGCCGTATGGCAGGTGAGGAAAGTCCGGGCTTCACAGGGCAGGATGCCGGATAACGTCCGGTGGAGGTGACTCCAAGGATAGTGCAACAGAAATATACCGCCGGCTTTGGGCCGGTAAGGGTGGAAGGGCAGTGTAAGAGACTACCGCCTGCACGGTAACGGGCAGGGCACATGTAAACCCCATTCGAAGCAAGACCAAACAGAAAGCGTTTAAAGCCGGCCCGGCCAGCTTTCAGGTGGGTCGCTTGAGGCGGGTGGCAACACTCGTCCTAGATAGATGATCGTTCTCGACATAACCCGGCTTACAGTCCTGCTTGATTTTTTTATATAAATGAGGATCATGGCGAAAAAAAGGATCATACAGGCTGCTGCTTTATTTTTACTGGCAGCAGCTTTTTTGTTTACAGCCTGCCGCCTGAGTGCGGCGCAGAAAAACATATGGGAGCAGCATAGGGGAGAGATACCGGAAAAGGTTCTGGCCTGCAGCGTCAGGATCCAGACCGGCGGACATCATGGCAGCGGATGCATTCTGCGGATCACGGATCGGGAGATCCTGATCGTTACGGCAGGCCATGTGATTACAGACTGGGATGGAGAAAGCTATGTTACATTTTTTAACGGGGAAAGCGTTCCGGGAGAAGTAAAGCCGTTAAATGTCGGAGAGGCCTTGGATATGGGAGTTGTCAGCATCGGAAGGCAGCAGGTAAGCAGACAGACGCTGAAACAGATAAAGGCGCTGGAACGCTCATCCCGGAGTCTGAAAAAGGGTGATTTTTTCTTTATGGTCGATTTGGCGTCGGAGCCTGCCATGCCCAGGATTTATGAGGGGCAGATCCTGGATCCGGACAGAGAGATCGAGGAGCTTGGAGAAGGGCTGATTTATGGAGATGCAGTGGCCCTGCCCGGAATGTCGGGCTGCGGACTGTTTGATCAGGCGGGAGCTTATGTGGGAATGCTGCTTGCAGGGACCATGCAGAATGAGATTGCCGCCATGCCTGCAGAAGAAATAGAAAAGCTTGCAGAAGGCTTTTGAACATAAAAAACCGGCTCACATGACGGTATGAGCCGGTTTGTTTATGCCTTGCGGCATGAATTTCATATATATGGTAGAGAAATTAAGCCATCTTGTTCACTGCCTGAGCTAAACGAGATACTTTTCTGGAAGCAGTGTTCTTATGATAAACACCCTTGGTAGCTGCCTTGTCAATGATAGCAGTAGCGGAAAGTAATTCCTGCTGTGCGGCTGCCTTGTCACCAGATTCGATTGCTGCAAGTACTTTCTTAACAGCAGTCTTTACGCCAGACTTGATCGCTTTATTTCTTTCAGCCTTGGTTCTGTTTACTAAAATTCTCTTCTTAGCAGATTTGATATTAGCCACGATGTACACCTCCTATTAAAATCATCAGTTCTTTGAGATGTTTCATTAAAGCCGGAGACACGGACGTTTTAATGTAAACACACGCATATTATTGTAGCGATAAAAAGAGCTTATGTCAATACATAATTAAAGAATATTTGGAAAATACTGTTGTAAGAAAGGTAAATCACAACAGGCAGGAAAAAGGGATGAGCAGCTTTAAGATCAGAACAGATCTGGCACTGGAAGCCAGAGAAAATATGGACGATGCGGCAGAGGAATGCAGGGGCGTTTCTGTGGAGGAAGAATACGATCAGAAAAGTGAGATCAGGATCACCCGTGTGGTAATTGAAACCAAAAACGGGGCTAAGGCAATGGGCAAGCCTATCGGAACCTACATTACACTGGAGGCGCCTGCAATGGCGCTGCCGGATGAGGATTATCATCAGGAGATTGCAGGAGAGCTTGCAAGGCAGCTCCGCAGGATTATTCCGGGACTGGAAGGAGAACAGTCCGTGATGGTGGTAGGGCTTGGAAACCGGGATGTGACGGCAGATGCACTTGGCCCTAATGTGGTGGATAACCTGATCATAACAAGACACATGGTAAAGGAATATGGAAAGGCCGCCTATAACCAGAACCGGATCCATATGATCAGCGGGCTGATCCCGGGAGTGATGGCGAAAACCGGCATGGAATCCCAGGAGATCATCAAAGGGGTGGTGGAGCAGACAAAGCCGGATGTGGTGGTGGTGATCGATGCGCTGGCAGCCAGATCCACCAAAAGACTGAACCGGACCATACAGGTCACCAATACCGGGATCCACCCGGGCTCAGGAGTGGGCAACAACCGGAATGCCATCACCAAGGAGGCCCTTGGCGTACCGGTGATCGCAATCGGGGTGCCTACGGTGGTAGATGCGGCGACCATTGTCAATGATGCGTTGGAGCGGATGATGAGGCAGGCCGGGGAAGAGCCGATTAAGCTAAAGGAGGAGCTTTGGCACAGCCTGGGAGAGCTTTATAACATGTATGTGACCGGTAAGGATGTGGATTATGAGATCAAGCAGATCAGCCATATTATCTGCAATGCCATCAATACAGCGCTTGAGGCGGCCGGGGAATGAAAGAGGCAGGATAAGCATATATTTCCCTAGTGGGGTGCGACCGGAATGGGAAAAACAGGAAAGCATAACATAAGGAAATGGTGTCTGAGCGGCCTTTTTGCCGTTGGCATTCTTTGCAGCCTTTCCCGGTTTGTTCAAAAGGAAAGCCTGAACGAGAAAAAAGAAAAGGGTAGATTTACAGCAAGGCTTTTGGCTGTGCAGATGGAAAAAAGCTATTTTGAGCTTCCGGGATACCTGGAAGCGGAAGAAGAGAAGAAAAGCAGAGGAGATCTTTTCAGCAGGCTTCTTCTGGCAGGTATCCCCATTTACAGCTATCTGCCGGCGGACAGCCGGGAAGCTGCATTCCCGGATCAAAAAGAGATGGAACAGAAGGAGGGAGTGGATGAAGATCAGAAAAATATTGACGAGGACCGGCTGGATTATGATAAGACAGCGCTTCATATAGAAAGCTCTCTTTTAAAAGAAATGGAACAGGAAAATAGTTTACATAACATCGAGGGACAAGAACAGCAGGAGGAAGAAGGAGAAAATAAGCAGCAAGGGGAAGAAACGGAGTTTGTACCTGCAAAGCTGCCGGCTTACAGCTATGACTGGGAGCAGCCCTGGGATACGGAGGAGCTGATCACAAATTTTTATGCTGTGGACAGATCCACAGAGCTGAGCGAGGATTATCTGGATCTTTCCAAGCTGCTTGATAACAGGATTAAAATAGACAAGGAGCAGGAAGGGCCCCAGATTTTGATTTATCATACTCATGCCAGCGAAGCTTTTGCCGACTCCGTAGAGGGGGATCCCTCTACCACCATTGTGGGAGCGGGGGATAAATTAACCTCTCTTTTGCAGGAGCAGTACGGTTTCCGGGTGCTTCATCATACGGGGGTATATGACAGTAAGCGGGAACAGGCCTATTCGGAGGCCCTTCCGGCGTTAGAACAGATTCTTTCCGAAAACCCGTCCATCCAGGTGGTGATCGATCTGCACCGGGATGCAGTATCGGGGGATCGGAAGCTTGTGATGGATCTGCAGGGAAGGCCTACCGCCAGATTTATGTTTTTTAACGGACTGAGCTATATCAGGGGAAGCGGCCCGATCAGTTATCTGGAAAACCCTTACATCGAAAATAACCTTGTGTTTTCCTTTCAGGCCCAGGTGGCTGCAAACCAGTATTATCCCGGGATCGCCCGGAAGATCTACCTGAAGGCGTACCGCTATAATCAGCATCTGATCCCATATTCCATGCTCATTGAGCTGGGAGCCCAGAATAATACGGTGGAGGAGATCATGAATGCCTGTGATCCATTGGCACATATCCTGTCTATAGTGCTTGATGAAGGTTCCTGAATTGTGTTATGATACATAAGAAATTAAAAGGAGTACGGTAAAATGGCAGAGTTTGATCAGAGTAAAATCAGAAATTTTTGTATTGTTGCCCATATTGATCATGGAAAATCAACCCTGGCAGACAGGATTATAGAGCAGACAGGACTTCTCACCAGCAGGGAAATGCAGGCCCAGGTTTTGGATAACATGGATCTGGAAAGGGAGAGAGGGATCACCATAAAGGCCCAGGCGGTCAGAACGATTTATAAGGCAAAGGACGGACAGGAGTATATTTTTAATCTCATTGATACTCCGGGACATGTGGATTTCAATTATGAGGTCAGCAGAAGCCTTGCAGCCTGTGACGGCGCGATCCTGGTGGTGGATGCCGCCCAGGGGATTGAGGCACAGACCCTTGCAAACGTTTATCTGGCCCTGGATCATGACCTGGAGGTGTTTCCGGTCATCAACAAGATCGATCTTCCCAGCGCAGAGCCTGAAAGGGTGAAAAATGAAATTGAGGATGTGATCGGCCTGGAGGCACAGGATGCCCCCATGATTTCAGCCAAAAACGGCATCGGCATCGATCAGGTGCTGGAGGCCATTGTAGAAAAGATACCGGCCCCCGGAGGCAGTGCGGACAACCCTCTGCAGGCCCTGATCTTTGATTCTGTGTATGATTCCTATAAAGGGGTGATCATCTTTTGCAGAGTGATGGAAGGAAAGGTTAAGAAGGGAACAAAGATCCGCATGATGGCCACAGGAGCCTGTGATGATGTGGTGGAAGTGGGATACTTCGGGGCAGGGCAGTTTATTCCCTGTGAGGAACTTTCGGCCGGAATGGTAGGCTATATTACGGCTTCCATCAAGAACCTGAAGGATACGGCAGTGGGAGATACGGTGACCGATGCGGAGAGACCCTGTGCGGAACCTCTTCCCGGCTACAAAAAGGTAAACTCTATGGTTTACTGTGGCGTCTATCCTGCTGATGGCGCCAAGTACCCGGATCTGAGGGATGCGCTGGAAAAGCTGCAGCTAAATGACGCTTCCCTTAATTATGAACCGGAAACTTCTATTGCTTTAGGGTTTGGCTTCCGGTGCGGCTTTTTGGGACTTCTGCACCTGGAGATCATTCAGGAGAGGCTGGAAAGAGAGTACAACCTGGATCTGGTGACAACAGCGCCGGGAGTTATCTATAAGGTGCACAAAACAAACGGGGAGGTAATGTCCCTTACCAATCCCTCCAATCTTCCGGATCCTTCTGAAATTGAATATATGGAAGAACCCATTGTCAGTGCGGAGATCATGGTGACAACGGAATTTATCGGCTCGATCATGGAGCTGTGCCAGGAGAGAAGAGGAAAGTATCTGGGAATGGAATACATTGAGGCAACAAGAGCGCTCTTAAAGTATGAGCTTCCGCTGAATGAGATCATTTATGATTTCTTTGACGCCCTGAAGTCCAGATCCAGAGGCTATGCCTCCTTTGATTATGAAATGAAGGGCTATGAACAGTCGGAGCTTGTGAAACTGGATATCTTGATCAACAAAGAAGAGGTGGATGCCCTGTCCTTTATCGTACATAAAGACAGCGCCTATGAGAGAGGCAGAAAAATGTGCGAAAAGCTGAAGGACGAGATCCCAAGACACCTTTTTGAAATTCCGATCCAGGCGGCAGTAGGCGGGAAGGTCATTGCCAGAGAAACGGTAAAGGCCATGCGTAAGGATGTGCTCGCCAAGTGCTATGGCGGCGATATTACCAGAAAGAAGAAGCTGTTGGAAAAGCAGAAAGAGGGAAAGAAACGGATGCGCCAGATCGGCAGCGTGGAAATTCCTCAGAAAGCTTTTATGAGTGTGCTTAAGCTGGATGACAATTAGAAAAGAGATTTTGGATGGGGCAGGAAAATCATCTTGGAATTTATATTCATATTCCTTTTTGCGTAAGAAAGTGCCTGTACTGTGATTTCCTTTCTGCGCCTGTAGGGGAAGCAGACAGGGAAGCATATTGTGAAATGCTCTGTAAGGAGATTGCAGAAAAGGGAAAGGAAAGTGCAAAATACAGTGTGGACACCATATTTCTTGGGGGAGGAACCCCTTCCCTTCTTTTGGGAAAGCAGGCCCGGAAGATTATGGATGCTGTGTTTTTAAACTTCCGGGTGGAAAAGGATGCAGAGATTTCCATGGAGGCAAATCCGGGAACATTGTCACAGGAAACGCTTTCGGACTATCTGGGAGCAGGCGTCAACAGACTCAGCATAGGACTGCAGTCTGCCCATAATGAGGAACTGAGGGCCCTTGGAAGGATCCACAGCTATGAGGACTTTCTGGAAAGCTATGAGATGGCGGCGCAGCTTGGGTTTTCCAATTTGAATGTGGATCTGATGCTGGGGATCCCGGGGCAGACCCTGCAAAGTTACCTGGAAACCTTAAGGATGGTTACGCATCTTCCCTGTAAACCTGCCCATATTTCGGCCTACAGCCTGATCGTGGAGGAGGGAACTCCTTTTAGCAGGCATGTAGAGCAGCTTCCTGATGAGGATACAGAAAGATACATGTATCATCTGGGTACAGAGTATCTTAAGGGGAGAGGGTATGAGCAGTATGAGATCTCCAATTATGCCAGGAAGGGCTTTGAGAGCAGACATAACTGCAAATACTGGAAAAGGGAAAACTATCTGGGCCTCGGGCTTGGAGCCTCTTCCATGATAGAAAATGTCCGGTTTAAAAATACACCGGTGTTCCGGGATTATCTGGCAGGTGATTTTAAACGGAAAAAGGAACAGGTCTTGTCTTTGCCGGAACAAATGGAGGAATTTATGTTTCTGGGACTCCGCATGCGGGATGGCGTTGATGAGAGGCGGTTTGAAGAGCTCTTTGGCAAAAAGCTGAGAGAGGTCTATGCAGAGCCGGTTCAAAAATACCTGAAGCTTGGGCTTTTAGAAGAGATCAGAGATTTACAGAAAGGATCTACAAGGCTGACGTTAACAGCAAGGGGGATCGATGTCAGCAACACAGTCATGGCAGATTTCCTGTTTGACTAGGAGAGTTGCTATTTGAATGGGTTATTTGTATAATAAGTTAGTTGGAAAGGCACTCCGGGGCTCACCGGGTCATAGAATAGTAAAAATGACTTTGGGGGCGCCCTTTGAAAACATTCAGTCAGCCTTTATCAGCAGAGGAGGAAGCCTATTACATAAAGGCGCTTCAAAGCAGCGACAGCCGTAAGGCGGCCGAAGCCAGAGAAGTCCTGATTGAGAGAAACCTGCGTCTGGTAGCCCACATTGCCAAGAAATATCAAAATGCAGAGGAAGATATGGAGGATCTGATCTCCATTGGAACCATCGGCCTGATTAAAGCGGTGTCTTCCTTTGATGCGGGCAAGGGAAAGCTGAGTACCTACGCATCCAGATGTATCGATAATGAACTGCTTATGCTGCTGCGTTCCAAAAAGAAAAGCTCCAGGGAGGTATCGCTGTTTGAACCGATCGGTACCGATAAGGAAGGAAATGAACTGAATCTCCTGGACATTATGGAACATGAGCAGGAAGATATTACAGAGCAGATGGAACTGTATGATAATACAAAGAAACTGGCAAAGCTTTTAAAGGAAGTATTAAGCGACAGGGAACGGGAGATCATTTATTTGCGTTACGGCCTTGTAACAGGAACGGAGGTAACGCAGCGGCAGATCGGAGAAGCGCTTCATATTTCCAGAAGCTACGTTTCCAGGATTGAAAAGAAAGCATTGCTGAAGCTGCGAGAAGGGTTTCAGGACAGAAAGTAGAGGACAGAGATATGCCTACAATAGAAGAAATGCTCCGTGCAGCAAAAGCGGCCGGAGCTTCAGACCTGCATATTACGGTTGGTGTACCGCCTAAGATCAGAGTAAACGGACAGCTCATTACCATGGACTATGGGAAGATGCTGCCCGGAGACACCAATGCGCTCCTTGATCAGATCATGAATGAGAAGCATAGGGCAAAATTTGAAGAGGTCGGGGAACATGATATGTCCTTTTCCATTCCCAATCTGGGGAGATACCGTGTAAATGCTTATAAGCAAAGAGGCTCTGTGGCCATTGCGCTGCGTCTGGTGGGAACTCAGGTTCCATCGGCAGAGTCCCTTGGCATTCCTCCTTCTGTGATCGACCTTTATCAGCGTAAGAGAGGGCTGGTGCTGGTGACAGGCCCCACGGGAAGCGGAAAATCCACGACCCTTGCAGCCATCATTGACAAGATCAACAATAACAGGGAGGCTCATGTGATCACCCTGGAGGATCCCATAGAATATCTGCATCAGCATAAGCTTTCCATGGTAAACCAAAGGGAGATCGGCCTGGACTCCCAGAGCTATGCAAGCGCCCTGCGGGCTGCCCTCAGGGAGGATCCTGATGTGATCCTGGTAGGGGAAATGCGCGATTTTGAAACCATCAGCGTAGCGATTACAGCGGCAGAAACAGGGCATTTGGTTTTGTCCACTCTTCACACCATCGGCGCCGCAAGCACGGTTGACCGTGTGATCGACGTGTTCCCGCCCCATCAGCAGCAGCAGGTTCGTGTGCAGTTTGCAAATGTATTAGAGGCCGTGATCTCCCAGCAGCTGATCCCCAATGCAGACGGGACAGGCCGTGTGGCAGCTTTCGAGGTGCTTCATGCAAACCATGCAGTGAGAAACTTGATCAGGGAAGGAAAATCCCATCAGCTTATGACTGTGATGCAGACCAACAGGAAGCTGGGAATGATCGCTATGGATGAGGCGATCATGCAGCTGTACCGGGAACAGAAAATAACAAAAGAACAGGCAATTCAATTTGCACAGGATCCTGATACCATGGCAAACCGCCTGATGGGAGGGCTTTCCTGAAAGGCAGCATTGACATTTGCAGCAGAGTCATGTAAAGTAGGCATATCGAATGATATGTCTATTTTTTTAGTCAGAGATGTTCATCTCAAATGATTTCCAGAAATAAGTTTCGGTAAAAGGATGTAGAAGGGATACCAGAGAGAAAAGGAGGATTTTTTGTTCAGTACAGTTTTATCAGGATCCGTCTGTGGAATGGACAGCTTTCTTGTGCGCGTAGAGGTAGATCTGTCCCGAGGGCTTCCCTGCCTTGTTATGGTGGGAAACATAGGAACCCAGGTAAAAGAATCCGCAGAGCGGATCAGAGTGGCCCTTAAAAATACGGGGATTACCATTCCACCTGCGCATATTGCGGTAAACTTTTCCCCCGGAAATATCAGAAAGGAAGGGACAGCCTTTGATCTTCCCGTGGCGGTTGCCATTTTGCTTGCAATGGAAAAGGTTCCCTGCGTAGGGATGGAGGAAATACTTTTCTTGGGAGAACTTGGCTTAAACGGAGAGCTGCGTCCTGTACGGGCGGTTTTACCGGTGATCCTCCGGGCAAAGCAGGCAGAAATAAAACGGTGCGTTGTCCCTGTGCAGAATGCCGGAGAGGCAGGGGCTGTAACAGGAATGGAGGTGGTAGGCCTTTCCAGCCTGAAGGAGGCTCTTGATTACCTCTGCGCAAGGGAGGAACACCGGAAAGCCTATGTTTTTACAGGGGCAGGGCAGAAATCTATAAAGAAGGAAGCACAGGAACCGGATTACAGGGAGGTGATCGGCCAGGAGGCGGCAAAAAGGGCGGCGCTGATCGCCGCCGCAGGCTTTCATCATATGCTCCTTGTGGGGCCGCCCGGCTCCGGCAAGACCATGATCGCCAAAAGGATCCCTTCCATTCTCCCGGCCTTATCAGAGGCGGAAAGCTTGGAGGTTTCCTCGGTTTATAGTATTGCAGGAAGGCTGCCGGAAGAGGGACTGATCACCCAGAGGCCCTTCCTGAGCCCTCATCACACCATATCTGCCCAGGCGCTGTCCGGAGGGGGAAGGTTGCCAAGACCGGGGGTGATTTCCCTGGCCCATAGGGGCGTTCTGTTTTTGGATGAAATGCCGGAGTTTAAAAGGCAGACCCTGGATCTTTTGCGGCAGCCCCTGGAGGACAGAAAGATCCAGATTGCCAGGAACAGCGGCGTTTTTACCTATCCGGCAGACCTGATGCTGGTGGGAGCCATGAACCCCTGTCTTTGCGGGTACTTTCCGGACAGAAACAGATGCCGGTGCACCCCTTCGGAGATTCGTCAGTATATCAGTCATATTTCAGGCCCGATCCTGGACCGGATGGATCTTTGTGTAAGAGTTCCACGGATGGAGATTTCCCGGATGACAAAGGGACGGACGGGGGAGGACAGCGCCCTGCTGAGGGAAAAGGTGCTAAGGGCAAGAAAGCGCCAGGGGGAAAGATATGCAGGAAACAACTGCAAATTTAACGCACAGCTTTCTGGCGGAGAAATAGAACGGCACTGCGGTCTTGGAGCAAAGGAAAAGCAGTTTATGGAGCAGGTGGCAGACCGCATGAGGTTGAGTGCAAGAGCGTATCACAGACTTTTGAAGGTTGCCAGAACCATTGCAGATCTTGAAGATACAGAGAGGATCAGGGAGGAGCATCTGGCAGAGGCAGTATGCTTCAGACAGGCACAGACAGAAGAAGCACAAGGATAAAAGAGTGGGAAGGCCCGCAGGGAAGGGAGGCAAATGGATCAGCATAAGGAATATCAGCTCTGGATGCAGCAGCTTCCGGCAGTGGGGGAAAGACGGATCAAAAAGCTCCTAAGCCGTTTTGGAAGTGAAAGGGAGGCTTATGAAAGACTGAAAACCGCAGGGGAACAGACAGTCGGGGAACTTCTTTCAGGGATATTAAATAAAGAACAGGCAGAGTGCGTAAGAATGTTTACCAGAAAGTGGCAGCTAAAGGAAAATTATGAACGCTTAAGGGAACAGGAGATTTCCTTTCTCACAGAAGAGGATGGGGCTTACCCGGAGCGGCTGAGGCAGATGGAAATACCGCCCTATGGGCTGTATGTGAAGGGAAAGCTCCCGGAGGGAGAACGGGCCTGGGCTGCGGTGATCGGTGCAAGGGAATGCTCTTCCTACGGCAGCTTTCTGGCACAGGCCTTTGGAAGGCGTTTGGGAGAGGCAGGGGTGGTAACAGTCAGCGGCATGGCAAGGGGAGTGGACGGCACAGCCCAGTGGGCCGCCCTTGAAGGGGGAGGAAAGACCGTTGGGGTTCTGGGAAGCGGAGTGGATGTGTGCTATCCTTCCAGCAACAGGAAACTGTATGAAAGGATCCTAAAGGGAGGCGGCGCACTTGTTTCCCTGGCACCGCCCGGAACTCCTCCTGCCAAAAGCTTATTTCCAAGGCGAAATCAAATTGTGGCAGGCCTATCCGATGCCCTGTTAGTGATAGAAGCCAGACAAAGGAGCGGCACCTTTATTACCGTGGATATGGCGCTGGAACAGGGGAAAAATGTATACGCAGTGCCGGGGCGTATAACGGACAGGTTAAGTGACGGCTGTAACATGCTGCTGCGGCAGGGGGCGGGGATCGCACTTTCCCCGGAGGATTTTCTGGCCGAGGTGTCCTTATTATATGGAAGAAACTCCTTTGAGTGGGAAGGACGAAGAGAAAAGAGCCGGGGAAAAAGAAATGAAAAGAAGAAAGACGGAAGGGCGGAAGGAGAGCAGACATGGGAAGCTGCGGACATCATAGACGAAGGAGAAAAAAGGGTGCTTTCCCTGCTGGATGTTACCCCGAAATCTTTGGATGAACTGCTGGCAGAGCTTAAAAGGCAGGGACAGGAGCTTGGACTTTCAGAGCTTACAAGTAAGCTGATCCTGTTATGCCTGAAGGGGGAGGCGGTGCAGATCGGCGGAAGCTATGGGATCCGGCAGAAATGATTGAAAGATGCAGGAAAAGAAGATATACTGAAAAAATAGGGAAAAAGTGTGCGGCAGTGCAAAGCGTCCGCACAGGATATACAGAGAAAGGAAACGAAATGGAGCGACAAAAGAAAAGCAGCTCGGCAGGTTTTTCACTGGTAGAGCTTATGCTGGTATTGGCGATTATGGTACTGCTGGTGGCAATATCCATCCCCTTTATCACTTCTTATCTGCAAAAAGGCAATTATTCTTCTGATGAACAGCTTGCAGAAAATCTTAAAAGAGCGGTCAGCGTAGCCCTTGAGGAGCAAAGAAACCTTCAGGAGGCGGAAGTGGAATTTTCTGAAGGCGGCGTTACTCTGTATCTGGATCGGTTTTCGGATTTTCCCGGGAGCTTTGGAGCGTCCGTGGCCGAGAAGATGGGCTATGGAAGCGCAAAGGTCATGACAGATGGGAAAAGAGGGATCACCGGGAAGCTGAAAACACCGGGAGCGGAAAGGATTGCAGTAAGGATCGATCAGGACGGAAGCTGCAGAGCTGTTTTTGTTCTTGACCAGAAGAATGAAGTTCTTTTGGAAACGCCTTAAAGGAGAAGAGGATGACAACAGCTGTATTTATGGTATTTATATTACTGTTCGGACTTGTGATCGGAAGCTTTTTAAATGTCTGTATTTACAGAATACCGGAAAAGCAAAGCATTGTAACAGGAAGATCCCATTGCAGAAGCTGTCTGCGGGTTTTGAAATGGTATGAGCTGATCCCGGTGGCAAGCTACCTGTTTCTTGGGGGAAAATGCAAAGGCTGCGGAAAAAGAATTTCCATACAATACCCCCTTGTGGAGCTTTTTAATGGATTGTTATATGTACTGATCGTGACAAAATGCGGTTTTTGCGTGGACAGCATCCTGTACTGTCTTTGCGCCTCTGTACTGATCGTGATCAGCCTGATCGATGCAAAAACCTATGAGATCCCTTTGGGGTGCAATGTGCTGATTGCCGCATTCGGGATCGCAAGGCTTTTTTTGCATTTTGACAGATGGTATGAATATGCGGGAGGAGCCGTGGTGGTAAGCGGCTTTTTTCTTCTGGCTTATCTGGTGACGAAGGGCAGAGGGATTGGAGGAGGAGATATTAAGCTTATGGCAGCAGCAGGCCTGTTTCTGGGGTTTGGAAAAATCCTTGTGGCAGCAGGGATCGGCAGTATCTTGGGGGCGGTGATCCATTTGACCCTGATGAAGCTTTGCGGAAAGGACAGAGTGCTGCCGTTTGGCCCCTATCTGTCCGCCGGCATTTTGATTTCCATGCTCTGGGGAGATGGCATCATCCGCTGGTATTTGCAGTTCTGCGGACTTGCTTAAGTTTCTTTTTTCACCAGTTTATATTTTTTTTACTTGCAAGGGACAAAAAAGTAGTGTATAGTTGTGCACGTTATAAACTGGACGAATAGGGGAAGCAAAATGGCAAAGTATCTTGTAATTGTGGAATCACCGGCGAAGGTAAAGACGATCAAGAAGTTTTTGGGATCAAACTATGAGGTTGCTGCCAGCAACGGACATGTTCGTGATCTGCCAAAAAGTCAGCTTGGCTTTGATGTGGAGCATGACTATG
The DNA here is from genome assembly GCA_000436115.1 of Firmicutes bacterium CAG:534. Classification (GTDB taxonomy): domain Bacteria; phylum Bacillota; class Clostridia; order Lachnospirales; family Lachnospiraceae; genus Suilimivivens. The sequence continues at coordinate 25,119 of FR894525.1, forward strand.
AACCCAAATATATTACGATCAGAGGCAAAGGTGATATTCTGGCAAATCTGCGAAAGGAAGTAAAGAAGGCTGAAAAGGTCTATCTGGCAACTGACCCTGACCGTGAGGGAGAGGCGATTTCCTGGCATTTAATGAAAGCGTTGAAACTGGAAGATAAAAAGGTTTATCGTATTACCTTTAATGAAATTACGAAAAATGCGGTGAAAGAGTCTCTGAAGCATGCAAGAGAGATCGATATGGATCTGGTAGACGCCCAGCAGACAAGGCGTATGCTTGACAGAATGGTGGGATACCGGATTTCCCCCCTTTTATGGGCAAAGGTGAAAAGAGGCCTATCCGCAGGAAGAGTGCAGTCTGTGGCTCTTCGGATCATCTGCGACAGAGAGGATGAGATCAGCAGCTTTATTCCTGAGGAATACTGGACGCTGGACGCTTCCTTTCAGATCCCGGGGGAGAGAAAACCCCTGAAGGCAAAATATTATGGCACCAAGGATCAGAAGAAAACTATTTCCTCCAGGGAAGAGCTGGATCAGATTCTTTCAGAGCTTCAAAAGGAAAAATACCAGGTAACAGAGGTCAAAAAGGGAGAAAGGACCAAAAAGGCTCCTCTTCCGTTTACAACCTCTACCCTGCAGCAGGAAGCAAGCAAGGTGTTGAATTTTTCCACGCAAAAGACTATGCGTCTTGCACAGCAGCTTTATGAAGGAGTGGAGATCAAGGGAAGCGGCACGGTAGGTCTGATCACCTATCTCCGTACAGATTCCATCAGGGTTTCCGAGGAAGCTGAGACTATGGCGCAGGAATACATTATAAAGACCTACGGCGAGGAATATGCGGCGGGCAGGATCAGAACGGAAAAATCCGGAAAGAAAATCCAGGACGCCCATGAGGCGATCAGGCCTACGGATATCAGTCGGATCCCGATAGAGATCAAGGAATCCCTTTCCAGAGACCAGCTGCGGCTTTATCAGCTGATCTGGAAACGGTTTACGGCCAGCAGGATGGAGGCAGCCAAATATGAAACCACCTCCATTAAGATCGATGCTGGAAAGCATCGCTTTACGGTTGCAGCTTCCAAGCTTGTGTTTGACGGCTTTATGAGCGTGTATATCCAGGAAGAGGATAAGGAAGAAGAAAATATCCTGGTGAAGGGGCTGGAAAAGGGAACAGACCTGCCTGCGCCGGAATTAGAGGAAAAGCAGCATTTTACCCAGCCTGCGCCGCACTACACGGAAGCTTCGCTGGTAAGAGCGCTGGAGGAGCTTGGAATCGGAAGGCCCAGTACCTATGCGCCTACCATAACAACGATCCTGGCAAGGCGTTATATTGTAAAAGAAAATAAAAACCTGTATGTCACAGAGCTTGGAGAAGTGGTCAACAATATGATGAAAGAAGCCTTTCCCAGCATTGTGGATGTGAACTTTACGGCAAATATGGAGGCGCTCCTTGACGGAGTGGAAGAAGGAACCGTGAACTGGAAGACCATTGTCTCCAACTTCTATCCGGATCTGGATGAGGCGGTGAAAGCAGCAGAGAAGGAACTGAAAGAGGTTGCCATTGAGGATGAAGTATCGGATGAAGTCTGCGAGCTCTGCGGAAGAAACATGGTGATCAAGTACGGTCCCCACGGCAGGTTCCTTGCATGCCCGGGCTTCCCGGAGTGCAGAAACACCAAGCCCTATTATGAAAAGATCGGCGTGCCGTGTCCTAAATGCGGGAAGGATATTGTTTTGAAAAAGACCCGCAAGGGCAGAAAATATTACGGCTGCATTAACAATCCTGAATGTGATTTCATGGTATGGCAGAAACCTTCAAAGGAAAAGTGCCCCAGATGTGGACTGCCCCTTTTGTATAAGGGAAACAAGCTTGCCTGCATGGACGAAAACTGCGGATATGTCACTTTAATTCCTGAAAAAGACAAATAATTCAGAAAATTTTAAAATTATTTGCAAATATACAAATATTTCGGCTGTGAACATTGAAAATACTGTAATTGTATGCTACACTATCCCTGATGGTACAAAAGGAGGGATTTTATGAGCAGTGTACAACTGTTAGACAAAACAAGAAAAATCGGAAAGCTTTTGCATAACAACAATTCCAGCAAGGTTGTTTTTAATGACATCTGCTCTGTGCTTTGTGAGATCTTATCCTCCAATGTACTTGTGATCAGTAAAAAGGGAAAGGTACTTGGAGTAGGAGACGCTGAAGGCGTGGACTCCATTACAGAACTGATCGTGGATCAGGTGGGCGGCTTTATCGACTCTATGCTCAATGAAAGGCTTCTTGCAGTCCTTTCCACCAAGGAAAACGTCAATCTGGAAACTCTGGGCTTTGAAGAGGGCGATGTGAAAAAGTTTCAGGCGATTATCACGCCCATTGAGATTGCAGGGGAACGCCTGGGAACCCTTTTTATTTACAAATGTGAGAAGCAGTATGATATTGACGATATTATTTTGTGTGAATACGGCACCACGGTGGTGGGACTTGAAATGCTGCGGGCAGTAAATGAAGAAAATGCAGAAGAGAGCCGTAAGCTTGCGGTGATCAGATCGGCGATCAATACCTTATCCTATTCGGAGATGGAAGCAGTGGTTCATATCTTTGAGGAACTGAACGGAATGGAAGGAATTCTTGTTGCCAGCAAGATTGCAGACAGGGTTGGGATCACCCGATCGGTGATCGTGAACGCCCTGCGCAAATTTGAAAGTGCGGGAGTGATCGAATCCAGGTCTTCCGGAATGAAAGGAACCTATATCAAGGTGCTGAACGACATGGTATTTGATGAAGTGGAGAAGCTGAAAAAGGAAAATCTGCAGTAAACAGATGCAGGAAAATTGCCTGTTTTTCGGGCAGATGATTAAATTGAGGACGGGGGATCTATGAGGAATCTCATAGGTCCCTTTTTTGAATAGAATGGTACTTTGGTACTGATTTTATCATAAAACTTGTAATTTCACCCAGATAATTTAAAATAGATATGATAGCGTGAGCAGGAGTTTACACTACTGAAAGGAAGGAGTCAGAATATGCTGAATAGCAATGTCTTTGATTACGTTAATGTACTGGGGAAAGCAGCAGATGCTTCCTGGCTGAGAAACGATATCCTTGCCAATAATCTCGCTAATGTGGATACTCCCGGGTATAAGCGGAAGGACATTGATTTTGAGTCGCAGCTTCGGAGAGCACTGGGAAGCTCCAGATATGAAAGCGTGGATTCCAAGGTTTCCCATGTGACAAGCACAGAACTTGAGGGAAGAGTTTATACGGACGCCGCTAATTTCTCTTATCGGCTTGACGGAAACAATGTGGATATTGATACTGAAAATGTGGAACTGGCTTCCAACCAGATTAAATATAATGGACTGATGAGCGGTATCAATCAGGAATTTGCTAATCTGAAAATGGTTATGAAATAACGCACAGGGGGAACTAGAATGAGTATATTCAGTGCTTTTAATGTGAATGCGTCAGGCATGACAGCCCAGCGCTACCGCATGGATATTATTTCTGAAAATGTGGCAAATGCCAATACCACCCGTACACAGGACGGTACGCCCTACAGGCGTAAGGTGGTGACCTTTGAACAGAAGGGTGCAACTGCCAAAACCTTCAGCAGCTTTTTGGGACAGGCAAGCAACCGTTATGACGGACAGGGAGTCCGGGTTCGCAAGGTCAGCGAGGATACCTGGACACAGATGAACATGGTTTATGATCCGTCCCATCCGGATGCAGATGAAAACGGCTATGTTACATATCCTAACGTGAATATTGTCACAGAAATGACAAACCTCATTGACGCCAGCCGTTCCTACGAGGCTAACGCTACCGCTTTTAACGCCAGCAAATCCATGGCAATGAAGGGGCTTGAGATCAGCGGGCAGTAACAAAGCAGTGTAATTTTATACATAATTAGGGGAGATCAAAATGGATATTTCATCATTTTATAATATTTCATCCGGAGCCATCCGGGATGCAGTGGAAAATTCTTCACTGACAGATAAAACCAAGACAAATGGGGAGTTTGCCGGCTTATTCGACAAAGCGGTTCAAAACTTAAATACAACCAATTCTTACCTGTCTGATGCGGAAAACGAGGAGATCAGATGGGCTCTTGGCGAGACAGAGAATACTCATGAGCTTGCTATCGCACTTCACAAGGCTTCCGCTGCGCTGTCTTACACAGTGGCTGTAAGAGACAAGTTCCTTGAAGCTTACAGGGAAATTATGCAGATGCAAATGTAGCGGAAAGCTTCATTGCGTGATCGGGGGCTAAAACATGGCAGATAAAGCAAAGGAACTGCTCGAGAAAGTACTCGAGTGGTGGAATAAATTTTCCACAAAACAAAAAACATTTATTATTTCCGCCGGAGCTGGTGTGATCATTGCACTGGGTCTGTTAGTTACCATACTCACCAGACCCCAGTACATAATCCTTTTGAACTGTGAAACCACAAAAGAGGCTTCAGAGGTAAAGGATCTTCTGGAAACAGAAGGGCTTGATTATAAGGTGTCGGATGACGGATACCAGATCAGCATCAACAAAAAACAGCAGTCAGAAGCAGCACTTTTGTTAGGGGCAAACGATATCCAGGCGGCAACCTATACCATAGATAACGTGACAGACGGCGGCCTGAGTACCACAGAGGCGGACAAGCAGAAACGCTATGAGTATTATATGGAGACCAGGCTTGCGGAGGATCTGCTGGCAAAGTTCAGCTTTATCAAGAGCGCCTATGTAGAGATCTATATACCGGAGCAGGATGGCACACTGATCTCCAGCAGGAATGAATCCCAGTCCTCTATCTGGATCCTGTTAGAGATGGAGCAGGAGATCCCTACGGATACAGCGGCAGGGATTGCACAGGCGGTAGCGGTAGCCATCGGCAACAAGACACCTGAAAATGTGGTGATCATGGATACCAACGGAAATACCCTGTATTCCGGGGATGACAGCTACAGCGCTTCCGGAAATGCAAGCTCCCAGCTTGGGGTGAAGTCCCAGTGGGAGACCAAGGTGAAGAACGAGGTACGCCAGGTTCTCCTTGGAACCAACGAATATGACAAGGTTGAGGTTGCGGTAAATCTGGATCTGGATTTTTCCTCTTCAACAGTAAGAGACCATGAATATTATGTACCCGATGGAAACAGCCAGGGGTATTATTCCTCCAGCAGAGTGTATAATTCCACTTCTACCAACGGAGATGCAGGAGTTCCGGGAACAGACTCCAACGGGAATGCGGAGTATGTTTACCAGGATAACAGCCAGAGTGAGTCAGAAACCTCGGAAGCAGAATATAATTATCTGCCCTCTGAGCGGATCACGGATAAGGAAGTTCCCCCGGGAGGGATTAATTACGATTCCTCTACCATTTCCCTGTCAGTTACTACCTTAAACTTAGTCAGGGAAGAGGATGTAAAGGCCCAGGGGCTTTTGACGGGGATCACCTGGGACGAATATAAGCTTGCAAATGCAGGACAGACCCAGCAGACAGTTTCTGATGAAATTTATGATGTGGTTTCCAAGGCAACAGGATTTCCCAGGGACAATATTGCTATTGTGGCATATTCCGAGAATATGTTCTTTGATGCCCAGGGCCTGAACGTATCAGCCTCTGACATCATACAGATTGTGATCATTCTCATCATATTGGGGCTGCTTGCGTTTGTAGTGATCAGAAGCATGCGCGGCGAAAAACAGACTCAGCAGCCGGAGGAGCTTTCTGTAGAAACTCTGCTCCAGTCTCAGCCTGAGACGGAGATCGAAGATATTGGAACGGAACAGATTTCCGAAGTGAGAAAGATCATTGAAAAGTTTGTGGATGAAAATCCGGAGGCAGCAGCCAACCTTCTTCGCAACTGGCTGAATGAAGAGTGGTCATAAGCGGAAGCAGGGAGGATTAACAGATTATGCCCAGAGGTGCAGATGAAAAAATAGGCGGTCTGCAGAAAGCAGCAATCTTACTGATTGCGCTCGGACCGGAAAAGTCGGCTTCAATCTTTAAACACCTGAAGGAAGAGGAAATCGAAGAGCTGACACTTGAAATAGCAAATACCAGAAGCGTGACTCCTCAGGTAAAAGAGGAAGTGATCGATGAATTTTACCAGGTCTGCCTGGCGCAGCAGTACATAGCAGAGGGCGGTATCTCCTACGCAAAGGAACTGCTGGAAAAGGCCCTGGGTTCAGAAAAGGCAATGGATGTGATCGGAAAGCTGACGGCATCCTTGCAGGTAAAGCCTTTCGAATTTGTGAGAAAGACAGATGCGGCCCAGCTTTTGAACTTTATCCAGGATGAGCATCCCCAGACCATTGCCCTTATTTTATCTTATTTACCGGCGGCCCAGGCTGCCATGATCGTTTCTGCGCTTCCGCCGGACAGACAGGCAGATGTGGCGAGACGTATTGCGGTTATGGACAGAACCAGTCCGGATGTTGTCAAGGAAGTGGAGAAAATATTGGAATCAAAGCTGTCCTCCCTGGTCAACCAGGATTACACCATTATCGGCGGCGTAGATGCTGTTGTAGATATTTTAAATACGGTGGATCGTGGAACAGAAAAACATATTATGGAAACTCTGGAGATCGAAGAGCCCGAGCTTGCAGACGAGATCAGAAAGAAGATGTTTGTATTCGAAGATATTCTTCTTCTGGACGACAGAGCTATTCAGCGTGTGCTGCGTGATGTGGATAACAATGACCTTGCTCTTGCACTTAAGGGCTCCAATGAGCAGGTACAGGCTGCAATCTTTAACAATATGTCCAAGCGTCTTGCGGTGATGATCAAGGAAGATATGGACTTTATGGGACCTGTGCGTATGAAGGATGTTGAAGAAGCACAGCAGAAGATCGTCAACATCATCCGTAAACTGGAGGATTCCGGTGAGATTGTGATTTCCAGAGGTGGAGGTGACGAGATCATTGTCTAACCTGTATAAAGCGGGCTGGGTAGTAATGGAAGACGATGCCCGTATCATTGATACAAACGAACTGGTGGAAAAGAAGCTCCGGGAGGCAGAAAGAAAGCATTATGTGTCAAGCGCTGCAGATGCAGAGGAAAAAGGCTTTACCGGAGGACTGCCCACAGAAAAGGTGGAGGCGCTTCTTGACCAGGATGCAGAAACTGCCGTTTTAAAGAGTGCATCCCTGGAAGAAAAGGAAGCTGTGCAGGCACAGCTTGAACAGGCAAAAAAAGAACTGGAGGAAGCAAAGCAGCAGGCTGCGCAGATCCTAGAGGACGCACAGCAGCAGGCCGAAGCCCTGCACCAGCAGACCTACCAGGAAGCCCTGAAAAAAGGCCGGGCAGACGGCTATGAACAGGGAATGAGGCAGGTTCAGGAGCTGAAAGAAGAGTGGGAAGCCAAAAAACAGGAGCTCTTGCAGGATTACAACAAAAAGATGGCAGATTTAGAGCCGGCTTTTGTGGAAAATCTGACGGATATTTACGAGCATATCTTCCGTGTGGATTTGAGCTCCTACAAGGGACTTGTGGAAAATCTGCTTATGGATGCCATGCAGAAGATCGAAACAACAGGCAACCTGATCGTACATGTCTCAAGAGAAGCCTATAAGCCGGTCAGCGAGGCCAAGGGGCGGCTTTTGGAGGCAACCGGAATATTGCAGGAACGCCTGGAAATTGTTCCTGATATGACACTGAAGGAAGCACAGTGCATGATAGAAACAGAAAATGGAGTTTATGACTGCTCCCTGGGAACAGAGTTAGAGGAGCTTTCCAGAAAGCTGCGGCTTCTTTCTTACAGAGGCGGTAAAAATCATGATGCCGGAAATTGATTTTTCAAAATATAAAACTGTAACAAATGACAGCCTTTTCAAAGTAAAGGGAAAAGTGGTCAACGTGATCGGGCTTACCATTGAGTCGGCAGGACCTGTGGCAAAGCTTGGCGATATCTGCATGATCTCCCCCGGAACAGGAAATGCAAAACCTGCTCTCGCAGAGGTGGTTGGCTTTAAGGAAGGAAAGCTTCTTTTGATGCCCTATCAGAATGTGGAGGGAATCGGCCCCGGAAGCAGTGTTGAAAACACGGGAGCGCCTCTTACGGTGAAAGTGGATGACAGCCTTCTGGGCCATACCTTAGACGGCCTCGGAAGACCGGATACGGGAGAACTGATCTCGGGAAAGACTTATTCGGTGGAAGCAAAACCGCCGGATCCCATGAGCCGTAAGATCATTGATACGGTTCTTCCCCTTGGAGTGAAAGCGGTAGATGGACTGATCACAGTAGGAAAAGGACAGAGAATTGGAATTTTCGCCGGATCCGGAGTGGGAAAATCCACACTGATGGGTATGTTTGCCAGAAATACCAAGGCAGATATTAATGTGATCGCACTGATCGGGGAACGTGGCAGAGAGGTGCGGGAGTTTGTGGAAAGAGACCTTGGGCCGGAAGGAATGAAGCGCTCTGTTGTGGTAGTGGCAACCTCAGATAAACCTGCCCTGGAAAGAAAAAAGGCTGCTCAGACAGCAACTGCCATTGCAGAATATTTCAGGGATCAGGGGAAGGATGTTCTTTTAATGATGGATTCCCTTACCCGTTTTTCCATGGCGCAAAGAGAGATCGGTCTTGCCAGCGGGGAACCGCCGGTATCAAGAGGGTATCCGCCCAGTGTATATTCGGAAATGCCTAAGCTTTTAGAGAGGGCAGGGCGCTCTGATAAGGGGTCTATCACAGGGCTTTACACTGTGCTTGTAGACGGTGATGATTTTAATGAACCGATCACAGATACGGCCAGAAGTATTCTGGACGGACATATCATGCTGGATCGTAAGATCGCACATAAAAACCATTACCCTGCCATTGATGTGCTTCAGAGCATTTCCAGATGCATGAGCCAGATTGCAGAGCGGGAACACAAGATGTATGCAGGCAAATTGAAAAATGTGCTGGCTACTTATAACGAGGCGGAGGATCTGATCAATATCGGCGCCTACAAAACAGGAAGTAACCCGGGAATTGATTATGCAATTCAAAAAATTGACGAAGTAAACCGCTTCCTGGTTCAGGATGTGAATGAAAAGTTTACCTTTGAGGAAACGGTAGCGCTGCTCAAGGCGATCTTTGAAGAAAAAGAATAGACTTCGGGAGTAAGCAATGGCAAAATTCATCTACCGGATGCAGAGTATCCTGGATATCAAAAGCAAAATGGAAGAACAGGCCAAGCAGGAATTTGCAACAGCCAGGATGAAGCTTTCGGAGGAAGAGGATAAACTGGAAAATCTGAAAGCACGCCACAGCTTCTATGAGGAAGAGGGCAGACGGCTGCGGGCGAAGGAACTGAAGGTTCTGGATCTTATGGAAAACCGGACTGCGATCCTGCGGATGGAGGATTATATCGAGCTTCAAAAGCAGGAGGTCGAAAGAGCACAGGAAGTGCTGGAACAGGCAAGGGAGCGCCTCAAGGAGGCAATGCAGGAAAGCAAGACCCAGCAAAAGCTGAGAGAAAAGGCGTTTGAACAGTTTGTAAAGGATGAAAATGCCCGGGAAGCCAAGGAAGTGGATGAACTGACAAGCTATACCCACAGCAAAAAGGCATAAGGGGAAAGAGAGTAAAGCGTATGGCAATAGAGGAAGCAGGACTTGATCCCGCAGACGCGAAGAAAGAGCGGCAGCGTTTAAAGGAAGAAAAGAAGAAAATAAAAGAAGAACAAAAACAGCAGCGCAAGGAAGCAAGGATCAGGGCGAAGGAGATCGCCGCAGAGGAAGCGGATCTCTCTGATGAGGATGACACCAGCTCTGGATCTATTTTCCTGGTAACCTTTGTGATCGTGCTGATCTGGATCGCAATCCTCTGCCTGGTGGTAAAACTTGATTTCGGCGGTTTTGGAAGCAATGTCCTGACGCCGGTTTTAAAGGATGTACCGGTACTGAACCTGATCCTGCCGAAGAATACGGAAACGGCGGTAGACGAGGAGGAAAGTGCTTCTTACGGAGGCTATGATAATCTGCGGGATGCTGTGGACTATATCAAGGAGCTGGAACTGGAGCTGGAAAGAGCTCAGTCGGCACAGACGGATTCCTCTGACGAGGTGGAACAGCTGAAGGCGGAAGTGGAAAGGCTGAAAACCTTTGAAGACAGTCAGGTGGAGTTCCAGAGGATTAAAACTGAATTTTACGAAGAGGTCGTTTATGCAGATAAAGGGCCAGGAATAGACGAATACAGGAAGTATTACGAAGAAATGGATCCTGCTACGGCACAGTATCTTTATAAGCAGGTTGTGCAGGAACTGGAGGAAAGCAGTGAAGTCAAGGATTATGCAAAAGCATATTCCGAGATGAAACCAAAGGAGGCAGCGGCAATTTTTGAACAGATGACAGATAATCTGGATCTGGCTGCCAGAATTTTGGGTGTAATGGAGCCTGATGCGAGAGGCGCAATTTTAGGTGTAATGGATCCTGAGATTGCAGCAAAACTCACCAAGATTATGGATCCCGAGTCTTAAGCAAAGGTCTTCTGAAACCGATATATTATTATAGTACCTTGAAAAAGAGCCTTTAAGGCTTATACAGATTGGAGGGATGTGAATGACAACAAGTGCACCTGTAGGAAATGTAAGCACACTTCTGAATTTTGTGGGAAGTAAAGGGCTTACTCAAACAGGCGGTACGAACCAGACAGGCGGCTTTGAGTCTGTAATGAATAAGACCCAGAGTAGTATGACAAACGGAAGCAGCCAGGATCAGGCGAAAGCCCCAGTAAGATCCAGTGATGCTTCAGGTGTCAGGGTTTCTGATGACGGAAACCGGAAGATTTCCCAAACGGAGGCTGTTTCACAGAAAACAGCGTCATCCGCAGTGACAGAAGGCCAGAAGGATGCAGTGGAAGAAGCAGCCGGTGAGCTTGTGAAGGACATTGCAAAGGAACTTGGCGTTTCTGAGGAGGATGTGCTGAATGCAATGGCGGAGCTTGGACTTACCATGGCGTCCCTGCTCGATCAGGCAAATCTGACTCAGTTAGTGCTTGAAGTGACCGGAGAGCCTGATATGACAGCACTTCTCACGGAGGAAGGCCTTTTTACACAGCTTCAGAATGTGATAGGGCTTGCAAAGGACATCAGATCCGAACTGGCAGATGACCTGGGGGTCAGTGAGGAAGATATCAGGGCGATGCTCGATACCCTTACGGCACAGGAAACTGCAGATCAGGGAAAAGCCTCTCCCAAAGACGGACTGACAGATCTGGCTCCGGCAGAGGAAAATGCCGGACAGAAAGCGCCGGAAATTGTAGTGGAAGTTAAGTCGGCCGGAGAAACAGTAAAGATGATGGCGGATGAAAACGGTAATGTCACGGGAACGCTGGAAAAAGTACCCCAGCAGACAGAAGAAAAAAGCGGGCAGCCAAGCGATGCCAAGCAGCATGCAGGAAATGAGGAAAAAGGAATGGGACAGCACCATGCCCAGAATAATTTCCTGGACACCATGCTTCAGGGCAGAAGTGAGGTAAGCGCCGCAGAAGAAACGCCGCAGATGGCAAATGCGTTCAGCAGTCAGACCATGGACATCATGAACCAGATCATGGATTACATGAAGATCCAGTTAAAGCCCGGCATGGATCAGCTTCAGATGCAGCTTCATCCTGAAAGCCTGGGAACAGTACATATTCAGCTTACTTCTAAAGCAGGAGAAGTGACGGCACAATTCCAGGTTCAAAATGAAGAGGTGAAGGCTGTTTTGGAGAGCCAGATCGTTGAGCTGAAGGAAAGCCTGAAGGAACAGGGCGTTAAGGTGGAAGCTGTACAGGTTACAGTAGAAAACCACGGGTTTGAAAGCAATCTCTGGCAGGGCCAGGGAAAGGAAGAAAATGCTTCCTCACAAAACGGCAGAAAAGCGCAAAGAAGAATTAACCTGCGTGAACTTGATGCTCTTTCAATGGAAGAGTCGGAGGAGATCAGCAGTGAGGATGCGCTGAGGGCAAAGATCATGGAAGCAAACGGAAACACAGTAGATTATACCGCATAGGGGAAAGGAGTAAACAGGATGGCAGTAGGAGCAGTAATCGAGAATGGCAAGATCATGGAAAGCGCAGCTGAAAAGTCGGTGAAATCCACGGCTAGCAACAAAAACGGAATGGACAAGGATGCCTTTTTACAGCTTCTGGTAGCACAGATGAAGTATCAGGATCCCTTACAGCCTACCTCTAACACAGAATACATTTCTCAGTATGCAACCTTCTCACAGGTAGAGCAGATGCAGAATATGGCATCCACCATGGAACTTTCCAGAGCGTCAGCGCTGGTAGGGGAATATGTCAATGTAGAGATCCAGGATTCAAACGGGGATACCAAGACCATTGAAGGTAAAGTGGATTATGTGACCTATGAAAACGGAAAGGCTTATGTATCCATTGACGGTGAAAGCTATCTCGCAGACAATGTCAAGGCTGTAGTTGATCAGGAGTATCAGAGTGCCTTTGAACTGACAGTTGCATTTATCAAGGCGATGAACAGTTTACCGGCTTTTGCAAATCTTACGGCAGGCGACAAGGAAGCAGTTGAAACTCTGCAAAAGGGCTATAACAGCATGTCCAGTTATCAGCAGTCCTTCATTCCGAATGAGTATGTGACGAAGCTTCAGAAGTATGTGGAGAGAATGGCACAGCTTACCGCAAAGGATGAGGATTCTTCTGAGGATACTGAAAAGACAGAGGACGGCGACGAGACGCAGACCAGTGAGAGCACAGAAGCGACAGAAGAAACAGGCGAAGTTTAAACAGGAAAGGTATGTAATGCAGGATGCAGTTTTACCCTCACGGAGGAGATCAGAATGAAAATTCAAAAAAATGCATTCCCTTCCATTGAACAGCTTCAGGATCAATATCTGGGACAGAACAGAAAAAACTCCGTTACTTCCGATATGGGAATAAAAAGCTTTCAGGAAATTTTGGAAAGCACCCATGTCCGCAGACAGGGGGAGGTCAGATTTTCAAAGCATGCAGCAGGAAGACTGGCAGACCGGAATATTGAACTTACATCCGGGCAGTTAGAGCGCCTCAGGGAAGGAACCCAGAAGGCTGAAGAGAAGGGAATTAAAGAATCTTTAGTTCTGATGGATGATCTGGCGTTTATTGTAAATATACCAAGCAATACGGTAGTAACCGCCATGAACCAGCAGGACACAGAACAAAATGTATTTACAAACATTGACGGAGCGGTCATTATTTAGCCGGACCTTAGGGAGGCTTAGGGTTCCTGAATGACAGAAGGAACTGCGCTTCGTCGCTAAAGGAGGTCATTTCAACTATGATGAGATCATTATTCTCTGGTGTGGCAGGACTTAGAACCCACCAGACAAGAATGGATGTAATCGGTAATAACATTGCAAACGTGAATACCACAGCTTATAAGTCACAATCCATGACATTCAGCGACCTGATGTATCAGACTACCCAGGCGGCTTCAGGTGCAAATGCCACCACCGGTGTGGGCGGCGTTAACCCCAGGCAGATCGGTCTTGGTGCCAAGACCGGGGCGATCAAAACAGCCATTACCAGCCAGGGCTCTGCACAGACCACCAACGATCCCTTTGACATCATGCTGACCGGACAATCTTTCTTTGTAGTCAGCAATGGACAGGATAATTTCTTTACCAGAGACGGTTCCTTCTATGTAGACGGAATGGGAAATCTGGTTATGACCAGCAATGGATACAACGTAATGGGATGGGAGCCGGATGCTAATGATCCTACCATCATCAAGAAGGATGTGGTAACGCCTCTCCGGGTTATGCAGGAGAAGTATATGACATATCCCCCGGAAGCAACTACCCAGACGCAGATCACCGGTATCGTTGACAGCCTGGATACCAACGTGACCAGCAAGGATGGCCGCGTGGTAAACCTGGAGTTTTATGACAATAAGGGATACAAATATACTGCAAGATTTACCCTGCATGATGCTGATACCAATAAGGATGACGGAATGTTCTATATGCAGCTCGAGGACATTTTGGACAGCAACGGAAAGTCGGTAACAGATAGTGCGGGCAATAAGATTGTAGACAGCATTAAGCTGACAGATGCGGCAGGAACAGATGCATCAGCGCCTACAGGCACCAGAGGAACCTATATTCAGTATAACGTGGATAACGGAAGCTTTATCAACGTTGGAAAAGCCTCCGGCGATACGGCAACACAGACATCCATTGTACTGAATTTCAGCAGCATGACAGCTGTAGCGGAATTCCCGAACTTTAAGAATATCACCATTGATTTTTCCAGCACCTCCAATGTAAACAACAATAAGACCACCACCTTTGAGGCGGTGAGAGGAGATGCAAAGAGCGGGAACGGAGCAGGCCGTAAGACCGGTGAGATGAGCGGCATCAATATCCAGAAGGACGGAAAGATCTATGCTTCCTATGATAACGGACAGTCAAGACTGTTAGGACAGATCGCAGTTGCCAACTTTGCAAACCCTTCCGGCCTTGCAAAAGAAGGAGACAACCTGTATTCCGCAACCATGAACTCCGGAGAGTTTAATGGGATCGGAGACGATATTACAGAGGACGGCGGCTATATGAATACTGGCGTTCTGGAAATGAGTAATGTAGATCTTTCCCAGGAATTTACGGAAATGATCACAACCCAGAGAGGCTTCCAGGCAAACAGCCGTATCATTACAGTATCAGATACCCTGTTGGAGGAGCTGACCAATCTGAAGAGATAATAAAAGCATAAGGCAATAAAACAAATCTGAGGGAACCTGTGAAAGATGGTTCCCTCAGTGGTTATTGAAGACAATAAGCCAAAACGTTGGGGAGAAAAGGAATATGATAGAGGTAACCAGGATAAATGGTACTAAAGTTCTAATTAATCCGGATCTTATGGAATTAGTGGAAGAAACGCCTGATACGGTGATTGCGTTTACTACGGGCAGAAAAATTATTGTAAAAGAAAGTAGACAAGACATCAAAAATCTTGTAAAATCTTATAGAAAGGATATTTTTTGCGGATTAACGTAAAAGAGGGTGAGTGCTGTGGATTTAGCGTCAATATTAGGAATGCTTCTTTGCTTTGGAATGTTTGCTTATGGTGTTATTGATAATGCTGGTCTTGCAAATATGAATCGTTATCTCGACTTTCCGTCGGCAATCATTACCTTTGGCGGATCTTTTTTTGCGGTAATGGCATCAAAATCCATGTCAGAATACATAGCAGGATTTAAGAGCTTTGCGCTTATCTTTAAATCTCCTGCAAATGACGTAACAGGCATGATCAAGAAGATCATCGAGCTGTCGAATATTGCCAGGAAGGAAGGACTTCTTTCCCTGGAGGAGGCGGCAGGCGATCTGGATGACGAATTCATGAAAAAGGGAATTCTCCTGATCGTAGATGGCACGGATCCTGAGCTTGTAAGAGGAATTTTGGAAACAGAGCTTATCAGTGTGGAGGACAGGCATAAGAGCAAGATCGGCTTTTGGGATGATCTGGGAGCCATGGGCCCTGCCTGGGGTATGATTGGTACTCTGGTAGGCCTTGTTAATATGTTATATGAAATGGATGATCCTTCCAGTATCGGACCTTCCATGGCAGTAGCACTTGTTACTACGTTATATGGATCCCTGCTTGCAAACTGGATCTGTGCGCCGGTTTCCGGTAAGCTCAAGGCAAACAATGCCAGCGAGGTTATGATGAAGGAGATTATGATCGAAGGCCTTTTGTCCATTCAGGCGGGTGAAAACCCCCGTGTAATCGAAGAAAAATTAAAGTCATTCCTGGCACCGGGAGACCGGGTTTCCCAGAACGCTGACGGAGGTGAAGAGAATGGCTAAAAGAAAACCGGATGAACCGCCAAAAGGTGCGCCGGCGTGGCAAAGTACATTTGCGGATTTGATGAATCTGCTCCTTTGCTTTTTCGTTATGCTTTTTTCCATGTCAACGGTGGATGCCCAGAAATTTGAACTGATCGCTGCTTCCTTTAACCAGACCTTCAGCATTTTTACAGCGGGGGCAACGGCAATAGGGGACGGTATCCTGATCAGCAACGGGGTCAGCCAGTTAAATGAACTGGATAGCTACATGTATTCCACAGGCAAGGGCAAGGAAGGCGAGAACAAGCCTGACGGTCTTGAGGATGCCACGGAAACAGTGGAAAAGGAAGGCCTTAAGGAGTCCGAAGAACTGGCCGAGAGGATTGAAGAAGCCCTGGAAGAAAAAAATCTTGGCAAGGAAATTGATATTGAATTTACTTCCCAATATGTGCAGCTGACCTTAAACGGAGCGATCTTATTCGACTCTGGTAAGGTAGACATCAAAGAAGAAGCTTTGCCGCTGATGAATCAACTTGGCATTATTCTTCAGAGATTTGCTACAGGAACCATTGAAATAGAAGGGCATACGGACAATGTGCCTATGTCCGGCAGCAAATATTCCAATAATGATGAACTCAGCAGTGGTCGTGCACTTTCTGTATTTTATTATCTGGAACAGAACACAACGCTTGACATGTCCAGAGTAAAACATTCCGGAAGGGGTGAATATGTCCCGATTGCGGACAATTCAACGGAAGAGGGAAGATCGCGAAACAGAAGAGTGGAAATTAAAATATATAATTCTCTAAGCTCTTATGAATAAGGGGAAGAAAGGCGAATGAATTCATGAAGAAAAATCTTATTTCGATCATCATATTAGCGCTTCTGATTGTAAACATTGTCCTGACAGCTATTATGATGTTCAGTGTAACCACGACCAACCGAAAGACAGCGGCCCTGGTAGGGGATATTGCTTCGGCCATCAGCCTGGATCTTGGTACTGGTGAAAACGGTGAGCAGGAAGAAGAGATCGTTCCCATGGCGGATGTAGTTACCTATACCATTGCGGACATGACGATCCCGTTAAAGAAAGGGGAAGATGGTGAAAGCCACTTTGCAATGCTTTCCGTAACCCTTTCCATGAACAGCAAAAATAAGGATTACAAGAAATACGGTGATCTGACCACCAGGGAAGACCTGATCAAGGGCGAGATCATTGAAGCAGTAGGCCAGTACACACTGGAGGAAGTAAATACAGATCCGCAGATTTTGAAGGATAATATCCTGAGCAGAATTCAGGGACTGTTTGACTCAGACTTTATTTTTGATGTAACACTCAGCAGTTCTCTCTATCAGTAATGACAGAGTGATTTCAGTTATTACTTGAAGGAGGTGAGGAACTGTGGGAGAGGTGTTGTCCCAAAGCGAGATAGATAATCTGCTTGCCGCACTTAATAACGGCGAGCTGGATATGGACCAGATGCAGGACAACGGAGATAAACAGATCAAGGATTATGATTTCAAACGTCCTGCAAAGTTTTCCAAAGAGCATTTACGAACGCTTGAAATCATATATGAACATTACGGAAGATTGATCTCAACCAACCTTCCGGTGTATCTTCGCAAAAATATACAGGTGCAGGTGGCAAGCTCGGAAACGGTTACTTTTTCGGAATTTACCAATGCCCTGTCTAATCCGGTTATTTTGGGAATTGTGGATTTTAAGCCCTTAAACGGCAATATCATCATAGAACTGTCACCAAATCTGGGATTTGCAATGATAGACAGAATGCTTGGCGGACAGGGGCTTCCACTGGAAAAATCAAGAGATTTTTCCGAGATTGAAATGACGATCCTGCAAAAGCTGATGATCGTCTGTATGCAGCTTATGAGAGAACCATGGCGCAACGTACTGGAGATTAATCCGGTGATGGAAAGAATTGAGACCAATCCGCAGTTTGCCCAGGTGATCGCACCCAGCGACATGATCGCTATCGTATCCATGAATGTAAAGATTGGGGATGCGGAAGGGTTCATGAATATATGTCTTCCTTATTTCACACTGGAAGATGTGATGGACAAGCTGAATACCAAATATTGGTTTTCCACAATGCAGAAGAGTGATTCTACAGATTATGAAGAACACATTGAAGCACTTGTAAAGAGAATAGATGTGCCGGTAAAGGCAGTGCTTGGAAAGAGCCTGGTTTCAGTAAGCGATTTCCTGAACCTGCAGGTAGGAGACATTATCAGGCTGGATACCAAGGTGGATTCCGAACTGGATGTTTTCGTGGGGAATATCAGAAAATTTACCGCACTTCCCGGTTCCAGCAAAGACAATTATGCTGTCCGGGTCACATCAGTAATTAGAGAGGGGGAATAGGGTATGGACGGAATATTGTCACAGGATGAGATATCCGCACTCTTAAATGGTATGGATTTATCAAATTCAGGCGAAGCAGATCCGGCGCCTGCCACAGAAGAAACTACCGCCCCGGTAGAAGAAAATAATCAGATTGATGAGAGTTTGCTTTCGGATACAGAGAAGGATGCGATCGGAGAAATTGCAAATATCAGCATGGGATCCTCAGCTACAACTCTTTATTCATTGGTAAACAGAAAGGTGAACATTACCACGCCGGTGGTTTCCCTGGCAAGATGGGAAGACATGGTAACAGAATATGAGAAGCCCTGCGTATTTATCCATATCAGGTATACAGCCGGACTGGACGGTTCCAACATCATGGTGCTTAAGGAACATGATGTTAAGGTGATTGCAGACCTGATGATGGGAGGAGATGGAACCAATATATCAGATCCCATCGGTGAGATCCATTTAAGCGCCATTTCAGAGGCAATGAACCAGATGATGGGGTCGGCGGCAACATCCATGTCCACCATGCTTGGAAGGATGATCGACATCAGCCCCCCGGAGGCAAGCAGGATCGATCTCAATGACTTTAAACAGGGAGGAGAGATTGCCCCCTTCCTGGAGGAAACGTTTGTAAAGATCACATTCAGAATGCAGATTGATAATCTGGTTGACAGTACAATCATGCAGATTTATCCCATTGACTTTGCAAAAAGCCTGTATAATACCTTTATTTCAAATCAGAGCGCAGAGGCCGGACAGGCAGCTCCGGAGCCGGCAAAGAAGCCGGAGCCTCAGCCCTACGTTCCGCCTACGGCACAGATGCCGCAGCCTGATATGTCACAGACGAACATGCAGATGGGACAGCAGCCTATGATGGGGCAGCCCATGATGAATCAGCCTATGATGGGACAACAGCCTATGATGGGAATGCCCATGATGAACCAGCCTATGATGGGACAGCAGCCCATGATGGGAATGCCTATGAATGGAGCAATGCCTCAGCCGATGAATATCCAGCCTGCACAGTTCCAGAATTTTGGCGGAAATGCAGCTGCAAGTGCCGGACAGGAAAATATCGGCCTGATCAAGGATGTACCGCTTGAGGTCACTGTGGAACTGGGAAGAACCCAGAAGTCCATTTCAGAAATATTAGACTTTGCACCTGGCACAATTATAGAACTTGACAAGATCGCTGGTGAACCTATAGATGTACTTGTCAACGGAAAATTTGTAGCCAAGGGCGAGGTTGTAGTGATTGAAGAAAGTTTCGGAATCCGAGTAACGGAAATCGTTAAATAAGCGTAAGGAGAAAAAGAAATGGCAAAAAATATTTTAATTGTGGATGATGCCGCATTCATGCGCATGATGATCAAGGACATTCTGACCAAGAACGGATACAATGTAGTTGGCGAGGCAGAAAACGGTGCAAAGGCTTTTGAAAAATATAATGAGTTAAAGCCTGATCTTGTGCTGATGGATATTACCATGCCTGAGGTAGATGGAATTGCAGCCCTGAAGAAGATCAAAGGCGCAGATCCTTCAGCGACAGTTATTATGTGTTCAGCAATGGGACAGCAGGCAATGGTTATTGAGTCGATCCAGGCTGGCGCAAAAGATTTTATCGTAAAGCCTTTCCAGGCTGACCGTGTACTGGAAGCTGTAAAGAAGGTTATTGGCTAAACATGCTCCTTACAATGACTACGAGGGCAGATAGTTACATTCAGTTTATTACCGTGCTGATTATCTTTGTGTTTGTGCTTGCGCTGACCTATGCAGTTACAAGGTGGATCGCCAGGTCTCAGAAGGAAAGCAGGGAATCAGGAAATCTTGAGATTATTGAAACCTGCAGGATCAGCACGAATAAATACCTTCAGATTGTCAGGGCGGGAGAAAAATATCTTGTGATCGCCGTCGGCAAAGAGGAAGTGCATATGCTGGCCCAGCTTGACCCGGAAGAGATAAGGATCAGGCAGGAGGATGGTACGGCAGGCGTTAATTTTGCCAGTGTACTTGAGAAGGTCAGAAAACTGAAGGAAAAAGAGAAGGACTGAAGGATAAGGCAGTATGAGAAACAGCTTTGCCAATAAAAAAATAGGAAAATGGATATGCCTGCTGCTTATGGTGGGCATATTGTGTGTTATCCCCGGAAACAGCGCCCATGCAACCACTATTGATGACGGAGCAACGGGGGAAACAACAACCAGAACCAATATAGAAGAGCCGGGAAGTGCGGAGAGCGGAGAAGATCTTCTTGACATGAATATTGCCAACAGCCTGACCATTACCCAAAGTGGAGATAACGGACAGGTAAATGGTACGCTGAAGATCCTGATCACGCTTACGCTGATTGCACTTGCACCGACTCTGCTTATCATGCTCACTTCATTTACGAAGGTGATCATTGTCCTGCATTTTACAAGAGCAGCGCTGAATACCCAAACAGCACCACCAAACCAGGTACTGATTGGGTTAGCTTTGTTTTTAACCTTTTTCATTATGAAACCTACTTTGACAGAGGTTTACGATACGGCGGTAGTTCCCTTTGAGGAGGGAACGATCACCCAGGACGAGTTTTTTGAAAAGGGAATGGCGCCGCTTCGTGAGTTTATGTACGGGCAGACACAGACTGAGGATACCAGACTGTTTTTGGATATCAGCGGAGAAGAGTGGGATGGGACACTGGATGGGATTCCCTTATCGGTTCTGGTGCCTGCATTCATTATCGGACAGCTGCGGGAGGCCTTTATTATCGGCTTCATTATATATATTCCGTTTATTGTGATCGATATGGTGGTGGCATCCACTTTGATGAGTATGGGCATGATGATGCTGCCGCCTACAACCATTTCCATGCCTTTTAAGATCCTGCTGTTTGTGCTGGCGGACGGATGGAATCTGGTGATCGCAAATTTAGTGAAAACCTTTTACTGATAAACCGGTTTGGAAAGGATGAGAGCAGTCATGACGATTGATGAGGTTATAGCCATAGCAAATTCAGCGCTTTATCTGGTGATCAAGGTATCTGCACCAGTACTTTTGGTTTCCTTGGTAGTGGGACTGATTATCAGCATCTTCCAGACGGTTACTTCCATACAGGAGCAGACGCTGACATTTGTCCCTAAGATCATTGCAGTGTTTCTGGCGCTTATTGTGCTGGGAAACTGGATGCTCTCAGAGATGAGCGGATTTATGGTAACTCTCTGGTCAGATTTTGCAAGATATGTAAGGTAGCTCTGCTATGCTGAATTATAGCTTTACTTATACAGATCTGGAATATTTTCTGCTTGTGCTTATAAGAGTGAGCTGCTTCTTTTCAGTGGCCCCCTTTTTCAGTATGAGTAATACGCCAAGGCGCGTCCGGGTGGGACTGAGCGTTCTTGTCGCAGTGCTATTGTATCAGGCCATACCGCACAGCAGCCTTTTCTACAATACGATCCTGGGATATTTTGTGATCGTGATGAAAGAGGCTCTGGTAGGGCTTCTGATTGGATTTGCAGCAAATCTGTGCTCCAGCGTGGTTTCCTTTGCGGGGCATATTGCAGATATGGAGATGGGGCTTTCCATGGCCAGCCTTTTGGATCCGGCAACCAAGGAAACAGCAACCATTTCCGGTATTTATTATAATTATATGGTATTGCTGATGCTGATTATTTCCGGTATGCACCGGTATCTGATCAGAGCGCTTTCGGAGACTTATACGCTGATCCCGGTTAACGGTGCAATTTTCGATGAGGAAAATCTGATGGCGGCGATCGGAGGCTTTATGGGAGATTATATCATCACCGGCTTTCGTATCTGTCTTCCCATCTTTGCCGTGATGGTGATCTTAAATGCGGTTCTGGGGGTTCTTGCCAAGGTATCGCCCCAGCTGAATATGTTTGCAGTGGGTATTCAGATGAAGGTGCTGGTTGGACTTAGCATTTTATTTCTTTCCACAGCAATGCTTCCGGGGGCCGCAGATATGGTCTACACCCAGATGAAGACCATGGTTGCTTCTTTTGTAGAGGCCATGATGTAAGGGCTTATGGAACAGAAATTGGAATTACGATTACAACTGAATCTGCAGTTCTTTGCCAAGGATGGACCGGGCGGAGAGAAAACAGAAGAGCCCACCTCCAAAAAGCTGGAGGATGCCCGGAAGGAAGGGCAGGTGGCAAAGAGCAAGGAGATTGGAAATGCGTTTGGAATTCTGGCTCTGTTTCTGATCCTGAAAATATATATTGGATCTATGGGAACCAGATTTTTGGAGCTGTTTTCGGCAGTGTACGGACAGATCCCCAGTATTTCCACCTTATATAGCGGCAATCTTCCCATTGCAGCGCTGCAGGTGCTGATAAAGAGCATGATGCTCCAAATGATTATCATTGCCGCTCCTATTTTCCTGGTAGGGGTTGTGGTGGCATTTGTCTGTGATGTGGCGCAGGTAAAGTGGCGTCCCACCTCCAAGCCCATGCAGCCCAAATTCAGCAAGCTGAATCCCATGAAAGGGTTTGCGAGGATCTTTTCCCCGGGTTCTCTGGTAGAGCTTTTAAAGTCGGTACTGAAGCTTGCTGTGATCGGTTACATGGTTTATTCCTATCTGAAAGGAAGGATCGGACAGATCTTCTTATTGTATGATATTTCCATCGGACAGGCTATCGAACTGATCGGGGATGTGGTGATCGAGCTGGGAATAAGGATCGCTGCGGTTTATATGATCATAGCTATGCTGGATTATGCGTACCAGAAGTATAAGTTTAAGCAGGATATGAAAATGACCAAGCAGGAAGTAAAGGATGAATACAAAAATCAGGAAGGAGATCCGCAGGTAAAGGGAAAGCAGAAGCAGCGGATGCGGGAGGCTTCCATGCGGAGAATGATGCAGCAGCTTCCGGAAGCGGATGTGGTCATTACCAACCCTACCCATTATGCGGTTGCCATCAAATACGATCCTGATAAATATGACGCTCCCTATGTGATTGCAAAAGGAGAAAACTATCTGGCACAGAGGATCAAGGATATTGCCAGAGACAATGAAATTGAAATTGTAGAAAATAAGCCGCTGGCCAGAATGCTGTATGCAAATGTGGAGATCGGAGGACTGGTTCCTCCCGAGCTTTACCAGGCGGTGGCAGAGGTACTTGCCTTTGTATATCATCTGAAGGGCAAGGTATAGAAGAAAGGGAAAGGAGGAGAACATGAAAAAAGCAGATATCGGTGTTGCAGCTTATGTGCTCGCAGCGTTTATCATGATGATCATTCCTATTCCCAACGGCCTGCTGGATGTGCTCCTTGCATGTAATCTGGCTATGGCCTTTACGATTTTATTTGGAACCATGTTTGCCAAGGAAGTACTGGACATGTCCTTCTTCCCCACCATGCTTTTGTTTACCACGATCTTCAGGATTTCCCTGAATATTTCATCTACCAGACTGATCCTTACTACAGGGGATCCGGGACAGGTGGTCACAACCTTCGGAAGCTATGTAGGCGGCGGCGACCTGATCGTTGGATGCGTTGTATTCATCATTTTGATCATCGTACAGTTTATGGTAATCAACAAAGGTTCCGAGCGTGTAGCAGAAGTAACTGCCAGATTTACGCTGGATGCTATGCCGGGTAAACAGATGGCCATTGATGCCGACCTGAATACCGGAGCCATTACTGATGCGGAAGCAAAGCGGAGAAGAGACAAGATTCAGGAAGAATCCAGTTTCTTCGGTTCCATGGATGGTGCGGTTAAGTACGTAAAGGGAGATGCCGCTGCGGGCCTTATCATTACCGTGGTAAACGTTGTAGGCGGTATTGCAATGGGCGTCCTAAGACAGGGAATGGACTTTAATTCCGCCCTTAATAAATATGTGATCCTGACCATTGGTGACGGACTTGTGAGCCAGCTGCCGTCGCTTTTGATCTCACTTTCCACAGGTATTCTTGTGACGAAGGGCTCCAAGGATGCAGATTTTGGAACCGTACTGGTAAGCCAGCTCTTTGGCGTGCCTAAGGTTCTGTATCTGGTAGGCGGTATTATCGCAGGACTTGGAGTGGTAACGCCTTTCCCTACGCTTATCTTTTTAGCGCTTGGCATGGTCTTTATCGTGACGGGGCGCAACATTGCAGGAACCATTGAAACGGCGCAGATTGAAAATGAAGTAGGAGCAGAAGAGGCGGCAGCCGAGGAGATCAGGCAGCCGGAGAATGTAAATACGCTGCTGCAGGTGGATCCTATTGAACTGGAATTTGGATACGGCATTATTCCCCTTGCAGATGTAAATCAGGGAGGAGATCTGCTGGATCGTGTGGTAATGATCAGGCGGCAGATCGCCCTGGAGCTTGGTACAGTGGTGCCGATCATCAGACTGCGAGATAATATTCAGCTCAATCCCAATCAGTATATTATTAAGATCAAGGGAATCCAGGTCAGCGAAGGAGAAATTTTATTTGACCATTACATGGCCATGAACCCCGGATATGTGGAAGAGGAAATCACAGGAATTCCTACCTTTGAGCCTTCTTTCCATCTTCCTGCCATCTGGATCACGGAGGGACAGAGAGAACGTGCGGAGAGCCTGGGCTACACGGTAGTAGATCCCCCTTCCATTATTGCAACCCATTTAACGGAGATCATCAGGCAGTATATTTCCGAACTGCTTACCAGACAGGATGTGCAGAATCTGGTTAACAACCTGAAAGAAACCAATCCTTCCCTTGTAGAGGAGCTTACGCCTAAGCTTCTGGGACTTGGTGAGATCCAGAAGGTATTACAAAATCTGCTCAGGGAAGGAATTTCCATCCGGGATCTTTTGACGATCTTTGAAACCCTGGCTGATTATGCTTCCACAACGAGAGATACGGATATTCTGACGGAATATGTGCGTCAGAGCCTGAAGCGGGCGATTTCCAGCAAATTTTTCCCGGCAAATGAGACAACCAGTGTGATTACCTTAGATCCAAAGCTGGAACAGGAGATCATGGCAAGTGTGAAGCAGACGGAAACAGGAGCGTACCTTACACTTGATCCGGAGAGAACCAAAGCAATCATGAAATCTGTGGGAAACGAGATTTCCAAGCTGGAAAATCTTGGGAAAAATCCCATTATTGTAACTTCGCCTATTGTGCGTATGTATTTTAAGAGACTTACGGAAGATTATTACAAGGATCTGATTGTGGTGTCCTACAATGAAATTGAGAACAACATTGAACTGCAGTCGGTAGGGATGGTGACAGCATGATAATCAAGAAATTTCAGGCAAAAACGGAGGCGGAAGCCGTAGAAAATGCAAAGAAGGAACTGGGAGAAAACGTCGTGATCATGAATGTCCGCAGCGTGAAGCGGAAAGGTCTTTTCAGCTTTTTGTTCCCACAGATGACGGAGATCACGGTGGCCCTTGAGGACGATCCCCAGCGTCTTGCCAAGAAGGAAGAACCAATCATAAATACCATTCCGGTAAAGAGGCCGGAAACTGCTTTTTCCCCTCTTATGGGAAGCGGAAGTGCGCAGGAAGAGAAGCCGGAAGCCAAAGAAAGCAGCGCTATTGAAGAGAAGCTGGACAGCCTTCACTCCCTGTTAGAGCAGCAGCTCCAAAAGCCGGACAAGGATCGTCAGGAGGAAGGGGATGCAGAGGAGGCTCAAAGAGACAAAGAGGAAGACAGCGTAAGCAGCGAAATGGATCGTTTCCTGCGTCTCCTTTATAATACCATGCTGGAGAATGAGGTACATGAGCAGTATGCAAATCAGATCATAGAGGAAGCGGAAAAGGTCAACAAGCCCGGGATGCCCATTGATTATGTGCTTGCAAACGTTTATCAGAAGATGATCCTGAAATTTGGAAAGCCGGCTGGGATCCAGCCCGGGGAAAACGGGCCAAGGCTCGTTTTCTTTGTAGGACCTACCGGCGTGGGAAAAACAACCACCATTGCCAAAATTGCCTCACGGTTCAGTGTGGAGGGCAGCAAAAAGGTGGCGCTTCTTACAGCAGATACCTATCGAATTGCAGCAGCAGAGCAGCTCCGCACCTATGCTAATATTTTGGAGGTTCCGTTCAGAGTAGTCTATTCGCCGGAGGAAGTAGTCAAGGCCTATGAGGATTACAAGGACTATGATTACATTATGGTAGATACGGCAGGACATTCCTACCAGAACGAGACCCAGCGGAAGGCAGTGGAAGAATTTCTGCATGCCGTAAAGGATACGGCGCAGCAGGATGTATTCCTTGTTCTGTCAGCCACGACCAAATATAAGGATCTGCTGAAGATTGCAGATGCCTATTCAGAGATTACAGATTATAAACTGATCTTTACCAAATTGGATGAAACCGCATATTTAGGAAATCTCTTAAATCTGCGGCTGCATACAGGAGCACAGCTTTCTTATGTGACCTGCGGGCAGAACGTACCGGACGATATTGAAAACTTTAATCCTCAAAAGACGGTAAAGCTTCTTTTAGGAGGAAAAAAGAACTGATATACATTTGATGAGAAAGGCGCAGCTAGCATATGGATCAGGCACAACAACTTAGAAATATAATCAAAGCCGGAAATACCACCTATAACAGACCCCTTGCCAGGATCATAACCGTGACCAGCGGAAAGGGAGGCGTAGGAAAATCAAATACGGCCATTAATCTTGCAATCCAATTTCGGAAAGAGGGGAAAAGGGTCATTATTCTTGATGCGGATTTTGGGCTTGCAAATATTGAAATTATGTTTGGTGCGGTTCCGAAGCATAATCTGAGCGATCTGATCTACCAGGGAAAGAGCATGAAGGAGATCATTACCTGGGGCCCCATGGAAGTAGGATTTATTTCCGGCGGATCCGGGATTGCCGGACTTTCCAATCTGGGCAGAGAGCATCTGAACTGTATCATCAAAAATCTTTCGGAACTTGATACCATTGCAGATGTGGTGATCATTGATACGGCGGCAGGCATTGCAGATGCAGTGCTGGAGTTTTTGGTTGCCAGTGGGGAAATTTTGCTGGTCACTACGCCGGAGCCCACATCCATTACGGATTCTTATTCCCTCTTAAAGGCGTTGTCCGGGCATCCGAGATTTTCCGGCCAGGCCACACAGGTGAAGATGATCGCCAATAAGGTTGGCAGCAAAGAAGAAGGAAAAATGCTTTATGATAAGCTGAACGTTGTGGTAAGCAGATACCTGCAGGTGCCGTTTTCCTATCTGGGTGCGGTTCCCCAGGATCTCGAACTGTCAAAGGCCGTTATGCGCCAGATGCCGGTATCCATGCAGGCGCCTTCTTCCAGGGCAGCCCAGGCATATGAAGAACTGGCAGCAAAGCTTTTAAATAAGGAAGCGGAACAAAGTGTGGCAAAAAGAGGAATGGCCGCCTTTTTTTCGCATATGATTTCAGGGAAACGATAAGCAAGGAGGGAAAATATGCTTTCACAATATGTGATGCCGGGAAACAGAATTGAAATGCAAACGGTCGGACGCATGAAATATGCGGACGAAGCAGAAAAAAAGAAAGTATATTTAAGCAGCGTATGTGATATTTTGTCAGAGGACCAGCTGGAAATATCCATGCCTGTAGAAAAGTCAAAGCTGATCCTGCTTCCCGTGGGAGCGGAGTTTGATATGTATTTTTATACCGGAGCAGGGCTGTATCAGTGCTTTGCCAAGGTAATCGACAGATATAAGTCCAATAACCAGTTTATTCTGCTGATGGAGCTGACCAGTAACCTGAGGAAGTTCCAGCGCAGGGAGTATTACAGATTAAGCTGCGCCTTGGAGATGGATTCCAGGCCTCTTGAGCAGGAAGAGGTGGATGCGGTGCAGGGGAAGAACAATTATCTGGTACCCGGACTTCCCTTAAAGCGCAGCGTAATCGTGGATATCAGCGGCGGGGGGATCCGGTTTGTGGGAGATTACGCTTATGAACCCGACAGCCTGATCTGCTGCAAATATCATCTTGTAAATGAAGGAAAATCTAAGGAATATACGCTGGTATCAAAGATTTTGTCTGTCAGGGAGCTGCCTGACAGGGAGGGGCTCTATGAACACCGGGCGCAGTATATCAATATCGATACCCTGGATCGGGAAGAGATCATTCGGTTTATTTTTGAAGAAGAAAGAAAGCATCGAAAAAAAGAAAAAGGTTTGTGAGTGATTACTTTGCACGCATGCGAAGAATAAAGTGTGCTATACTAAAACCATATTAATCCAGTGGATGGAGAAAAGATATGGCTATTATAAAGGCTGAAGAAAAAATGACTGGAAAAAAAATAGTTGCCATAGCAAGCTCAACAGGAGGACCCAAGGCACTTCAGGTCCTAATCCCGCTGCTGCCGCAGAATTTAGCGGCGCCGGTGCTGATCGTTCAGCATATGCCGGCAGGCTTTACAGAGGCACTTGCGGGCAGACTGAATAATCTGAGTCCGCTTTCCGTTAAGGAAGCGGCAGAGGGCGACATTCTGATGCCGGGATGTGCCTATCTGGCAAGAGGAGGCAGGCACATGCTTGTTTCAAGAACCGGAACAAAGCATGTGATCCGCTATTCGGACGAGCCTCCCAGGGAGGGAGTAAGACCCTGTGCCAATTATATGTATGAATCGTTGGCAAAAAGCGGATATGAGGAAGTGGTCTGTGCAGTCCTTACCGGCATGGGAGCGGATGGCACGGCAGGCATCAAGTATCTGGCAGATTACAAAAAACTGACGGTTTTGGCACAGAGTGAAGAAACCTGCGCAGTATACGGAATGCCCAGGAGTATTGTACTTGCAGGACTGGCAAAAAAAGGACAGTCATTAGAACAAATAGCACAGGAAATCATTAAGAACGTGGGGGTAAATTAAGATGGATGTGAATCAGTATCTGGAAATCTTTCTTGACGAAACAAAAGAACACCTTGAAAATCTGAATGCTCAGATCCTGAAGCTTGAACAGGAGCCGGAGGATGTGGACACCATCAACGAAATTTTCAGGGCAGCGCATTCCTTAAAGGGAATGGCAGGAACCATGGGTTATAAGCGCATGCAGAATCTGACCCATGATATGGAAAATGTATTTTCAGAGATCAGAAGCGGAAATATGAAAGTAACTTCCAACCTGATCGACACCTTGTTCCAGTGTCTGGACGCTCTGGAGGAATATACCAATAACATTCAGGAAACTGCAGATGAGGGAACCAATGATAATCAGCCCCTGATCGCACAGCTTGCTGAGTTTTTGGGAAATGAAGGAAAGATGCAGGAAGCGCCCAAGGCAGAAAAGAAAGAAGAAAAGGCTCCTGCAGAGAGCGGCTCTGATAAGAAATGGCTGGATATCAAGCTGGACGATTCAGAGAGGACTGTTCTTTCCAAAGCAAAGGAAGAAGGAAAGAATATTTATGGCCTGACGATCTACATTCAGGAAAACTGTCTGCTGAAGGCAGCCAGAGCGTTCCTTGTTTATAAGGCAGTAGAGGAAAAGGCGGAGATCATGGTTTGCAACCCGCCTGCGCAGGACATTGAGGATGAAAAGTTTGAACTGGATTTCAGCCTGATTGTGATCTCAGATGACAGTCTTGATAATATCCTGGCAGCGGCCAGAAATGTTTCCGAGATTGAAAAGGTTCTGGGAGATAATTACGAGCTTGAACCTGTAAAGGAAGAGGAAAAGACAGCTGTCGTTCAGGCACAGACCACAGCAAAGGAAACCACAGCGGTTACCCAGCAGGCGAAGGGCGGCGAGAAGAAAGCCGTATCAAAGCCGGTAGTCAACAGAACCGTCCGTGTGGATATTGAAAAGCTGGATGTGCTGATGAATCTTGTCAGCGAGCTGATTATTGCAAAGAATTCCCTGGTATCTGCGTCCACCGCCGAGGGAAGCAGCAATGTCGGTTTTAATGAGCAGATCGAATATCTGGAGAGCGTAACGACTAACCTTCATGAATCTGTCATGAAAGTGCGGATGGTGCCTATTGAAAGCGTGGTAAGCAAATTCCCAAGAATGATCAGGGATCTGTCAAAGAAGCTGGATAAGAAGATGGAGCTTTACATGTCCGGTGAAGAGACAGAGCTTGACAGAACGGTAGTAGACGAGATTGGCGATCCGCTGATGCATCTGCTTCGTAATGCGGCCGATCATGGACTGGAATCGGCGGATGTGCGCGCAAAGCTTGGCAAGCCGGAGGTCGGGTCTATTTTCCTGGATGCATATCAGGATGGAAATAACGTTGTGATCGAGGTGCGGGATGATGGTGCCGGAATCAACGTAGAGGTAGTAAAGGAAACAGCCATTGAAAGAGGTGTTATCACACCGGAGCAGGGCGAGAGCATGAGCGAAAAGGATATTATCAACCTTTTGTTCCATGCCGGTTTCTCCACCTCTAAGAAGATCAGCGATGTATCGGGAAGAGGAGTTGGCCTTGATGTTGTAAAATCCAAGATCGAATCCTTAAGCGGCGAAGTGGAAGTAAAATCCAAGATGGGAGAAGGAAGCACCTGGACCATAAGACTTCCTCTGACCCTTGCAATTATCCAGGCGCTGATGGTGATCGTTGGCGGCGAAAAATATGCAATTTCCCTTGGAAGCATTCAGACGATAGAAGACATCAGTCCTTCCGAGATCAAGTATGTCCAGAACAAAGAAGTGATCAATTTGAGAGGCACTGTAATACCGCTGATCAGATTAAGCAAGGAGCTTGATATTGAGAGCAGTAAGTCGCCTGATGAAAATATGGTTGTTGTGATCGTTAAGAAGGGAGAAAAGCTGGCAGGTCTTGTAATTGATGAACTGATGGGACAGCAGGAGATCGTTATCAAGTCTCTTGGAAAGTATATCAGTAAATGTAAGATCATCAGCGGCGCAACCATTCTTGGCGATGGCGAAGTGGCATTGATCTTAGACGCAAATACACTGATCTAGAATAGGGGGAAAAGCAATGGACGAACTTATGATGGCCGGTCTGAAAACTCCCGGCGAAGCAAAGGACTATGAAACACTTCAGTATATTGTAATCCAGATGGGAAATGAGCAGTATGGCGTTGACATCAGATACATAGACAATATTGTCAGGATGCAGCATATCACCAGGGTTCCCAAGGTGGCAGCTTATTTAAAGGGCGTGATTAATCTGCGCGGGGAAGTAATCCCGGTTATGAGTCTCAGACTGAAAATGGGGCTGCCTGAGGATGAGCCGACCAAAGCAACCCGTATCATTATCTTAAAGCTGGAACAGCATGGAACCATTGGCATTATTGTGGATGAGGTAAAGGAAGTGATTACGCTCGGCACAGATCAGATCGAAAAAGTGACCTATGACGCAAAGGAAGAAAAAGGGAACTTTGTAAGCAGTGTCGGGAAAAACGGCGAAGAGCTGATCTCCATACTTGATCTGAATGCAGTGGCACTGGAGAAGTAATTACGAACAAGAGCAGAAAGAATGGCTGTAGCAGGAGGGATCATGAAAGATCTGAGCATGGATGAGTTAACAAATCAATATTATGATGTGTTAAAGGAACTGGGAAACATTGGAGCAGGAAATGCCACAACAGCGCTCGCACAGATGATTAACTGCAAGGTGGACATGTCAGTACCCCAGGTGAAGCTGTTGGAATTTAAAGATCTGGGAAGCCTGGTAGGCGGAGAAGAACAGGTCATGGTGGGAATTTATCTCCAGGTAGAAGGAGATATAGAGGGAAGCATGATGTTTATCCTCTCGAAAATTGCTGCTGCGCATCTGGTAAACAAGCTGATGTGCGGAATGCTCGGGATTGACGAGAAAGCGGCTGAGGAGTACCAGTTTGGCGAGATGGAATGTTCTGCGATCCGCGAGGTGGGGAACATTATTACAGGAGCTTATCTGAATGCGCTGTCAGGTCTTACCGGTTTGAAAATCTATCCTTCGGTGCCGCAGATCGGCATTGATATGGCAGGGGCATTATTGTCGGTTCCGGCGATTGAATTTGGAATTATGGGGGATAAGCTTTTACTGATCCAGACAAAGTTTTTTGATGACATTGAGCTTGATGGATATTTCATTATGATTCCCGATATGGAATCCTACGAAAAGATTTTATCAGCGTTGGGGGTTATGTAGGCTGCGCATGAAAGAAAACAGGAGACTCAAAGAAAATGGGTGAAGTAATAAGAGTAGGCATGGCAGATCTGAAAACCTGTTCCGGAGAAGATGCAGTGACAACGCTGGGGCTGGGATCCTGTGTGGGAATTGCGATCAGAGATCCCAAAGCAGGTATCGGTGGACTGGCGCATATTATGCTGCCGAGCAGCCTGGAAATTAAAAACAGCAGTGAAAACCGCTATAAATATGCAGATACAGGAATAGAAGATCTTGTAAACGAAATTGTGAAAATGGGTGGCAACAGAGCCAGACTGGTTGCAAAGATCGCAGGGGGAGCACAGATGTTTGCGTTTGGAAGCAAGAGCGATATGATCCGGGTGGGGGATAGAAATGTTCTTGCAAGCAAGCAGAAACTAGGTGAACTGAAAATACCGCTCCTTGCTGAGGACACAGGGGAGACTTACGGAAGAACCGTTATCTTTTATCCCAGTACCGGAGATTTTGTGATCAGAAGTGTGGGAATGCCGGAGAAGGTTATATGAAAAAAAGAAAATTATTTGCTCCGTTCCTGATGCTGTTTGCCGGCGCCGTTGCCAGTATCATGATGTTTGCTTTTCACTATACAACGGCACAGATGCTTCCAAGACTTTTGGGAGTGCTTCTCTTTTTCTACATAGCAGGATGCTTTATTCAAAAGAAGGTCATCGGGTTTGAAAAGGAGATTGAGGAAAAGGAAGCCGCTGAAGGAGAAGTGATCGAAAAGGAAGTGCCGGAAGAGGATGCTGACGGAAAAGAGAAGGAGGAACCGGCGCCAGAGGCTGCAAAGGAGATTTAACTAAGGGGTAACAGGGATGGATGAAGCAGGCAGAAACAAGCTTTGGGAGAATTACGGAAAGACAAAATCTCCCGAGATCAGAGAAAAACTCATATTGGAGTATGCACCGCTTGTAAAACTGGTGGCTGGAAGGCTGAGCATGTACCTGGGCTATAATGTGGAGTACGAGGATCTGGTCAGCTATGGGATTTTTGGACTGATTGATGCCATTGATAAATTTGACAGTATGAAGGCTGTAAAGTTTGAAACGTATGCAAGCCTTAGAATACGCGGAGCAATACTGGATCAGATCCGTAAGATGGACTGGATCCCCAGAACGATCAGACAAAAGCAGAAGAAAATCGACTCTGCCATGAAAGAGATCGAGCAGGATACCGGCCGCATGGCCACAGATGAGGAGATTGCAAAGAAGCTGGGAATAACAGATGATGATTATTTAGGCTGGCAGTCCCAGATGAAGATTACAGGGCTTGTTTCCTTAGATGAATTTTTAGAGTCAGGCACAGAGTCTATCCCTCAGCAGGGAAACCAGCACCGATTTGAAAGTCCGGAGGAAGTAATAGAAAAGACGGAGCTAAAAAAAACGCTGGAGCTTGCACTGGAGCTTCTGACGGAAAAAGAAAAAAAGGTGATCCTGCTTTATTATTATGAGGATCTGACCTTAAAGGAGATCAGCAATGTTCTGGAGGTGTCTGAGTCAAGGATTTCACAGCTCCATACCAGGGCACTTCAAAAAATGAAAACAAAAATGGGAAACTATATGGGGATTTT
This sequence comes from Firmicutes bacterium CAG:534, assembly GCA_000436115.1. GTDB lineage: Bacteria > Bacillota > Clostridia > Lachnospirales > Lachnospiraceae > Suilimivivens. The sequence goes on from FR894525.1 coordinate 58,857, forward strand.
TTCGCCTTAGGGCAGCGAGAGAAAGGAATAAAACCGTATGAAAAACGGCTATTTTCGAGTAATATGTGGTGGCAACGGGGTTTCCGTAAGGATTGTCCTTCCAAAGGACGGAGGAGAATTTGTCAGCGTCAAGGAACTGATGGATTATCTGGATTCGCGCAACATTCCCTTTGAACTGAGTGCGCTGAATAAGGGGATACAGGATGCTGTAGCGTCCAAACAGGCAGAATACGGCTTTATGATAAGTCATGTCCCGGCACAGGAGGTTCGGGAAGGCTATGTGCTTTTGGTCAGCCAGGATAAGATGACTGCAACGGCCAGGTTTTATCCCCCGTCATTACATGGGGAAAGAATGTGCGTAGAGGAATTCCTGAATGATCTGGCTGTAAAGAAGATCATATTCGGGATCAAAACAAAGGAGATCGAACAATTTTTTGCAGCGCCTGAGTACTGTACGGATTTTGTTGTGGCAAGCGGCGTTCAGCCAAGACAGGGTTCAGATGCAAGAATTGAATATTACTTTAACACAGATTTAGATGCCAGGCCAACTCTGCTTGCGGACGGAAGCGTGGATTTTTTTCATTTAAACACGATATGCTGCTGTCAGAAGGGGCAGGTGCTTGCAAGACTGTTCCCGGAGGATCCCGGAGAATACGGCAGCACGATCTACGGCGAAAGGATCAAGCCGCGGACAGTCAAAAAGGAGACCCTGCGGTTTAGCAACAATATTTCCCTTTCGGAAGACAGACAGACCATCACATCAGAGGTAAATGGTCATGTAACCCTGGTGGACGGCAAGGTGTTTGTATCAAATATCCTGGAAGTAAAGGATGTGGACAGCTCTACAGGGGATATTGATTATGAGGGCAGTGTAAAAATAAATGGAAATGTATGCGCTAACTTTTCCGTAAGGGCAAAGGGAGACATAGAAGTAAGCGGCGTTGTGGAAGGAGCATATCTGGAAGCCGGCGGGGATATTATCATTACCAGAGGTATGAATGGAATGATAAAGGGAACCTTAAAGGCAGGCGGCAATATTGTAGCCAAATTTATTGAAAATGCCAAGGTACATGCAGACGGTTATGTTTCTACAGAATCCATTTTACACAGTGACGTCTATGCCGCAACGGAAATACTGGTCAGCGGCAGGAGAGGCTTCATTACGGGAGGAAAGGTAAGCGCCATGAATCTTGTCAGGGTAAAGACACTGGGGTCTTCCATGGGGACGGATACCATCGTGGAGGTAGGGGTTGACCCTTCCATAAAGCAGGAGCTTACCGCCCTGCAAAAGCAGGTGGCTGAAAATAAAAAGACGCTTGATGCTTTGTATCCGGTGCTTTCCTCTATGGCACAAAAGCTCTCTCAGGGCGTAAAGCTTAAACCTGAGCAGCTGAAATATCTTCAGGATCTGATTGCTACGGAAAAGCTGAAAAAGCAGGAGCAGGAAAGCAGCATCATGAGGATGAAGCAGCTTCGGGTTATTTTGGATGAAAGTGCAAATGCCAGGGTAGAAGTAATCGGGGAAGTGTTTGGCGGAACCAAGATCTGCATAGCGGATGCTTCCATGGTTGTCAAAAACAGTATGAGCTATTGTAAGTTTGTCAAGCAGCAGGGCGAGGTTAAGATGACAGCCCTTTAAGGCGGAATGGAGATTTTATGACGATCAGCAGAGTAGAGTTACAGGGGCAGGTCACAAGAGCCCAGGATTTTACAACGATCAAGCAGAATGAAGATAACAAAGGCATGATCGACCAGTCCAATTTCCAGAGACAGTTCGATCAGACGGTAGAACATAAGCTCCATCAGGTTCACCAGGGAGACAAAGCAGAAAACCAAGGAAAACGTTTTGATGCAAAGGATCAGGGGAACGGGCATTATGCCGGTGATGGCGGCGCAAAACGCCATAAGGAAGAAAAGAAAGACGGGCAGGTCATGAGGAAGGGGCAAAGCTCCTTTGACGTCAAGATCTGACAGAAAAGACTTACCCGGGGAGAAAAAGGTTATGGGAATCATGGAGATTATTTTGCTCCTGTTTGGATGTGCAATATTTGTAGGAAGCTTTTTGATACCGGCAGAAAAGAAAAAGCAGGGTGAAAAAGAACCATTCCAGGAAGAAACCGTAAGGAAGATCATCGACGAAGAGATCAAAGAAGCCAAAAGCCAGATCAGTGATATTGTAGATGAAACGATCACCTATGCCATGGAAAAAACAGAGCGTTCCATGGAGCGTCTGACCAATGAAAAGATCATGGCAGTGAATGAGTATTCTGATACTGTTTTGGAGGAAATTAATAAGAACCATAAGGAAGCTGTTTTTTTGTATGACATGCTCAGCGATAAGCATGAAAATCTGAAAAGCACTGTCAGCGAGGCTTCCGCAAAAGCAGATCAGGTAAAGCAGACTCTGAAGGATGCAGAGGTGACGGCAAAGGAAGCAAAGGACATGGTAGTTAAGGCTGCCGAAGCAGCAGCGGCAAATAAGACTGAGGAACAAAATGCGCCTCTCCCGAAGGAAGAGGCGGATCATGCAAAAGAGCCGGAACCGGAGCTTACGGAACAACCGGATTTTAAGCCGATTGAAGCCAGGAAGGTATTTGTACTGCCCCAGGCAGTGGAAGAGGCGGCAAAGGAAGAACAGACCGGGCAGGAAGGCGGGGATCAAAAGCCTAAGACTGCCAGAACAAAGACCGCTAAGGCGCAGACAAAGTCTGCAAAGGAAAAAGCCCAAAAGGCAGATCAGGCAGCGAAGGATCGGAAAAAGGAGGAGACAGCGCCAAAGGAAGTTCGTGTGACGCTGGGAACCGACGGTCAGGAACAAGAGGAGAACCGCAACAGCAATGACAGGATCCTTGCGCTTCATAAAGCAGGGAAATCCAATATTTCCATTGCAAGAGAACTTGGACTCGGCATTGGAGAGGTAAAGCTTGTGATCGATCTGTTTGAAGGACAATAAAGAACGGAAAGGCATGTTGACAAAGATGAACCTGAAATATTATCTGCGAGGTCTTGGGATCGGCATTATCGTGACAGCGCTGATCATGGGGATCGTAGCAGGCGGCAAAGGCAGATCCTTAAGTGACGAGGAGATTATCAAAAGGGCAGAGCAGCTTGGAATGACCATGGAAAGTGATGTGCTTTCCGAGGCACTGCCAGAAGCGGAAGAAGAGGAAGCCCCCATGCAGGAGGGCGCTTCTGCACAGACAGAGCTGCAGGATAACGCCATGAAGAATGGCGGGCAGGATCTTAAGGATGCGGAAGCGGAAGCAGCACCCCAGGAGGAAGAGGCAGAAGAGGGGACGGAACAGCAGACAGAGGAAAGTATTCCGGATGAGGAGGCAGAAGAAAGCCTTCCGGAAGAGATCCGGCAGGATGGAACCGAAGAAGCGGATACAGCGCCGGAAAGAGAGGCCTTCCAGGAAGCGGACGAACAGGCAGAAAAAGAAATCCCGATCAGCATTTCGGGTGGGGAAGGCTCCATGAGCGTCTGCAGGAAGCTGCAGGAAGCCGGACTTGTGGCGTCGGCATCGGAGTTTGATACCTTTCTTTGTCAGAATGGATATGACAAAAAGCTTAAGGCCGGGGATTTTGAAATACCGGAGCAGGCCGATCCGGAACAGATCGCCAGAATTTTATGCAGAATGGAATAAAAAACTTGCGAAGTGACAGGCACTATGCTATAATCTTAGCGTTGCGTTGTAGACGCAGCCAACTATAAATCACCTATTTCTTAAGTTTGCCGGTGCCTCTTGACGCAGAGGTGGCAGAAGAGTAAGAAATGGGGAAGTCTAACCAAATGGAGGTAGTAAAATGAGCGTTATTTCTATGAAGCAGTTGTTAGAGGCAGGTGTTCATTTCGGACATCAGACAAGAAGATGGAACCCTAAGATGGCTCCTTACATCTTCACTGAAAGAAACGGAATCCACATCATTGATCTGCAGAAGTCTGTAGGAAAGGTTGATGAGGCTTACAGAGCAGTATTTGAGATCGCTGCACAGGGTGGAACCATTCTTTTCGTTGGAACCAAGAAGCAGGCACAGGATGCTGTTAAGACAGAAGCTGAGCGTTGCGGTATGTATTATGTAAATGAGAGATGGCTTGGCGGTATGCTGACCAACTTCAAGACCATCCAGAGCAGAATTGACAGATTAAGAGCAATCGAGACCATGGCAGAGGACGGAACCTTTGATGTTCTTCCCAAGAAGGAAGTTATCGCACTCAAGAAGGAGTGGGATAAGCTGGAGAAGAACCTTGGCGGTATCAAGAACATGACCAGAATTCCTGATGCTATTTTTGTAGTAGATCCCAAGAAGGAAAGAATTTGCGTACAGGAAGCTCATGCACTTGGCATTACCCTGATCGGTATTGGCGATACCAACTGTGATCCGGAAGAGCTTGACTATATCATTCCTGGTAATGATGATGCGATCAGAGCGGTTAAACTGATTGTTTCTAAGATGGCAGATGCTGTAATTGAAGCAAATCAGGGTGAAGAAACAGTTACTGCAGAACTTGAGCAGGCAGCTGAGGGCGCAGAAGCATCTGATATTGAAGAAGTAGCAGATGCTGAGTAAGCATTTAGGAGAAAGGAATAGAGAAAATGGCTAACATTACAGCAGCAATGGTAAAAGAATTAAGAGAAATGACCGGAGCAGGCATGATGGACTGTAAGAAGGCACTGGGCGAAACCGATGGAGACATGGACGCAGCCGTTGAGTTCCTTCGTAAAAACGGTCAGGCAAAGGCTGAAAAGAAAGCTGGCAGAATTGCAGCAGAAGGTCTTTGCAAGGTTATCGTAAAGGATGATAAGACTGCAGCAGTTGTGGAAGTAAATTCTGAAACAGATTTCGTCGCTAAGAATGAAGAATTCCAGAACTTTGTAGCAGCCGTAGCAGAGCAGGCTATTAATTCCGATGCAGCAGATATGGATGCATTCCTTTCTGAAAGCTGGAATCAGGACAGCTCTAAAACAGTTAAGGATGCACTGGTAGAAAAGGTTGCCAAGATTGGCGAGAACCTCAGCATCAGAAGATTTGAAAAGGTAACAGCAGAGCATGGTCTGGTTGTTTCCTATACACATGGCGGCGGAAGAATTGGCGTTATCGTGGAAGCTGATACTGATGTTGTAAATGATGCGATCAAGGAAGCTATGACAAATGTTGCAATGCAGATTGCAGCGCTTTCTCCTAAGTATGTATCCACAGCAGATGTTTCTGAAGAGTACAAGGCTCATGAGAAAGAAATCCTCATGGCACAGATTGCAAACGATCCTAAGATGGCAGGCAAACCGGAGAAGGTAATCGAAGGCGCTGTTGTCGGACGTCTGAACAAGGAATTAAAGGAAGTATGTCTGTTAGAGCAGCCCTATGTTAAGGCAGAGGACGGCAAGCAGACAGTAGCTCAGTACGTTGCACAGGTTGCAAAGGAGAATGGAGCAAACCTTTCTGTTAAGAAGTTTGTTCGTTTTGAAACCGGTGAAGGCCTTGAGAAGAGAGTAGATGACTTCGCAGCAGAGGTTGCAGCTCAGGCTGGAATGTAAGCTGATCTGTCAGCAGATAAGAAAAAGCAAAGCCCCGGACCAAAGTCCGGGGCTTTTTACTGTTGTTATGCAGTTTAAAAATTCAGAATTCCCAGATGCTCTAGCAGGATCTTAATCCCGATCAGGATCAGGATCAGACCGCCTGCAAACTCTGCTTTGGATTTGTATTTCAGTCCGAAGACATTTCCGACTTTAATGCCCACAGCGGAAAGAATGAAGGTGATAGCGCCGATAAACAGGACGGCAGCGATGATATTGACATCCGGTAAAAGTGCAAAGGTAATCCCTACGGTAAGGGCGTCAATGCTGGTTGCAATGGCAAGCAGCAGCATGGTCTTAGGGGCAAAGGAGGAGGTTTGGGCATCTACTTCGCCTTTTTCACGGGATTCCCTTATCATGTTAAAGCCGATAAAGCAAAGAAGCACAAATGCGATCCAGTGATCAAAAGAAGTAATGTACTGTTCAAAGGTGGAGCCAAGCAGATAGCCGATGGTAGGCATGAGCGCCTGGAAACCGCCGAACCACAGTCCGGTGATCAGGGGGTGCTTCACAGTCAGCTTCTGAGTGGCCAGTCCCTTACAGACTGATACGGCAAAGGCGTCCATGGAAAGACCCACAGCAATTAGAAACAATTCAATTAAACTCATTTTTTCCTCTTTCTGCTGTTTTGTACAGCTTTGTCATAGGTTTCCCCTGCTTTTTTCTTTTCATGTAATAAAAAAACAGATACGTCATACGGTACCTGTCTGCAAACTCAGGTACAGCAATATGCCATACATGAGTCTCGTTATTTAAGATAAGCCAGATTATTAAAATCAGTATGTTGACTTACCACGCTCTGCGCTAACTACTCCCTCACGGAAATTTCACTATAATATATTTGAGAAAAAATGTCAATACGAAAAACAAAAAATAAAGGAAAGATAGCTGCCAGGAAAAATAAGGATGGGTATGGAATATCTGACGGAATTTTGATATACTTTATTCAAACTATTTCTGAAAAGCAAAATGACAGGAAGGCAGATGGCAATGATCAGGAAGAGAAAAAGAGTAACGATCGGTGTTCTTGTGAGTGGTATCATGGATGTCTTTACAGAATCTGTCTGTAAAGGGATCAGACAGGCAGCCAGAACCTTAGATATTAATGTTGTGGTGATGCCGGGAAAATATCTGGACAGAGACCTGAGGGAAAACCGTGAGCTGATGTATGAATATCAGTATAATACAGTCTTCTCCTATGCAGGGAAGGAAAATGTGGATGCCATTATTGTGGCAGGCGGAAGCATTGGCTGTTATACTACGGAAGAAAGACTGAGACAGATGCTTTCAGAATATGAAAATATTCCCTGCGTGCTGATAGCAACAAAGCTGCCCGGTTATGTAGACGTTACCTTTGATAATTATAACGGGATTCATGAAGCGTTGGAATATCTGATCGATAAGCTTCACTGCCGCAGGTTCGGCATGATCGGAGGCCCTGCATCAAATTCTGACGCAATAGAACGAAAACAGGCTTTTGAAAGCACCCTGCGGGAGCATGGGATTGAAGTCAATGACAGGATGTATGTAGAGGGGGATTTTTCCAAGCGGTGCGTTGGTGCCTACAGACAGATCCTGGATCAGAACCCCGATCTGGAAGCCGTATTTTGCGTGAATGATGAATCTGCCATGGGCTTTTATGAGGAACTGGACAAAAGAGGGATCGTTCCCGGAAAGGATATTTCAGTTCTCGGATATGATGACACCATTGCGGCGGCCAAAATGCAGCCTTCCCTTTCCTCGGTAAGGGCGGATCCTGCAGAACTTGGGGAAAACGCAGTAAAGATGGCGCTTCGGATGGTTTACGGAGAGCAGGTGGAAAGTCTGACCCTGCCTACCAAATTTGTACTTAGAAATTCCTTCTGCCAGCGGCTTGACCAGAAGGAGGAAGCAGCCGACAAAGATCTTGCCGAGACAGTAGAGAATTTGTTTGACGACATCTTTTACCGTTATCTGCATGAAGATATGAAGGAACAGATCGACCAGCTCCGCAGGGAATACCAGAAGCTGATGGAAAATATACTGTTGCTTTTTGATAAACATGAAAAGAGTATGGAGCTGTATATGGATATCCAGACCAGCCTGGACCTTTTTTTTCAGATGGGTGCAGTGGAATATGCCGACATGGACAATCTGCTCCTTGCCTTTGAAAAGATCTATCACATGCTGAAGCGAAATCAGCAGGGGGATGGCGGATTATTTGAACTGAGAGACTTCTTCTCCGTTATCTACAGAAAGGTGATCCGGGCAATGGATTACCATCTTGGCGGGATCCAGACGGCGCAGGAGACCAAAAGCTACTCCATGAAGCTGTTTGTCAGGGATATGCTGCAGTTTGAAAAAGGAAATGATCAGAGCTATGCGGCTATTTTAAATAATCTCGGCTGGCTGAACATCAAAAATGCTTTCCTCTATCTGTTTGAAAAGCCTATTGTCCATTTATACCTGGAAAAATACAAGGTGCCAAAGAGCTTTTACCTGAAAGCTTATCTTTGGGATGGAAAAGTATATTCGGTACCTGCGATCCAGCAGAAATTTTATCTGCGCAATTTATTTGAGCTTCCCTTTGTGGAGGAGCCGCCCAAATATTCCATGGTGCTGCTTCCATTGTTTTCAAACGAACTGCTTTACGGCCTTTTGCTGTGTGACCTGACAGATGAGCTTTTTGCAAACGGAGAGTTTCTGATCAATCAGATGGGAGCTGCAACCAAGATGATCGATCTGCTCAAGTCCAATGAGAGCATCCAGCAGCAACTGGAAGAGAGCCTGGCAACCCTGAAGGAAAATAATATTGTGCTGAATAACCTCTCAAGATCAGACGGACTTACCGGTATTTTAAATCGGAGAGGCTTCTATGATACGGCCGAGGAACTGCTTGAAAAGGGCAGGGCGCAGGGGAAAACCGTCCTTGTGATCTATGTGGACATGAACAACCTGAAAATCATTAATGATAAATACGGGCATGAAGAAGGAGATTTTTCCTTAAAGCTGATCGGGGAAAAGCTGACGGAAGTCATGGGAGAATGCGGCGTTGCAGGCAGGATCGGCGGAGATGAATTTGCCTGTATCACAGAGTATGACGGCAGTGAGGAGGGACAGGAGATCCTTTCCCGGATTTGCAGAGCCTTTGAAGCGTTTAACAGGGACAGCGAAAAGTCTTATAATGTTACGGTTTCTGCGGGAACATGTGTTTTGAAGCCTGCAGACAGGCTGACCATAGCAGAAGCCATGACGCAGGCAGATGAAAAGCTGTATGAAGTAAAGAAACACAGGATCAAAGAGGTGGCAAAGAAAAAATAACTTTTCCGCAGGGATATCTTGTGTTACAATGTAAGCAAAGCGTTTGCAAGGAGTAAGGCCCATGGAGGCTAACCGCAAAAAGAAAAAAAGGAACCGGCACTTATCACACAGGCTTGCAGGAGTGACGGGCACTTTAGCAGTCATCGCAGCAGTCGGTTTGTGCATGGCCTTTGAATTTGGCGTGTTCAGGCTCCTTCCTGTTTCCTCAAAGGAGGAAGAAGCAGTTTCACAGGAACTGCTGGGACAGGGGAGTTTTTATGCGGAGCAGATCGAAGATTCCGGGCGAAGGAAACAGGAGACCCTGCCGGAAGGAAACAAGGCAGAAGAAAAGAGGCAGGTTTACCTGACCTTTGATGACGGCCCCAGCAAGAATACAGACCGCATTTTAGATATTCTGAAGGAATATGACGTAAAGGCAACCTTTTTTGTGGTAGGAAAGACGGATGCCTCATCTGTGCGGGCTTACAAACGGATCGTGGAGGAGGGGCATACCCTCGGGATGCATTCCTACAGCCATAATTATCAGGAGCTGTATGGTTCCCTGCAAAGCTTTTCTAAGGATCTTGCAAAGCTCCAGGAGTATCTTTATGACCTTACAGGGGTATGGTCCAGATACTACAGGTTTCCCGGTGGAAGCTCCAATACCGTAAGTGCCACGGATATGCAGATTTTGATCCGCTATCTGAATGAAAACGGCATTTGCTATTATGACTGGAATGTGGCGTCCGGGGATGCAGTCAGCAGCAAGCTCAGCGCAGAAGTGATCACCCAGAACTGCATGACGCAGATCGAAGGGAAAAAGGAGTGCATGATCCTGTTTCATGACGCTTCTGACAAGGGATCTACAGTAGATGCCCTGCCAATGCTGATTGAGCAGCTGCAGAGCATGGAGGATACGGAAATTTTACCTGTTACAGATGACACTCATCCGGTTCAGCATGTAACAGACCAAAATAAAAAACAGTAAGATACGAATGGAGGATATGTAACATGGGTTTTTTCTCAGACTTAAAGGATGATTTATCTCAGGCGGTGGAGGAGCTTGTACCGGAGGAGGGAACAAAAGAAGCATCTGCAGAGGCAGACGCATCAGATACAAATTTCGGCACGGATTTAAGTGATATGCTTGACAAAGTGGATGAAATGGAGATCCCGGAAGAAGAAACTGCATATGCAGCGCCGGTTGCTGATCAGACATACGGAGAGGCAAAAACGTCCTCCGGCAAAAAACTGGCAGATGAAGTTTCCGTTCTGACCGAAAGCATGATCATTAACGGTAATCTTGCAACCGAAGGATCCATGGAAGTCAGAGGCAGCATTGTGGGAAATGTGGAAGCGCTTGGAAAGCTGAATATTACAGGAGCGATCCAGGGAAATTCCCAGGCAGCCGAGATCTACGCAGAGGGAGCAAAAATCACCGGCGATCTTAAGAGCGAGGGAAGCATTAAGGTGGGACAAAGTACTGTCATCATCGGAAATGTATATGCAACCAGCGCTGTAATCGCAGGGGCAATCAAGGGCGACATTGATGTGAAAGGCCCCGTTATTCTGGATTCGGCAGCGATCGTAATGGGAGATATTAAATCCAAATCTGTTCAGATCAACAATGGCGCTGTGATCGAAGGTATGTGCTCTCAGTGCTATGCAGAGGTAAACCCTACGTCCTTCTTTGAAGAACTGAAAAAAATGAAATAGAAAGGCGCCGATCATGCATAGAATTTTACTCAAATTGAGCGGAGAAGCTCTGGCAGGAAGCAAGAAAACAGGATTTGACGAAGCAACGGTCAGGGAAGTTGCCCTTCAGGTAAAGGAACTGACCATGGCCGGGATCCAGGTAGGAATTGTGACCGGAGGAGGAAATTTCTGGAGAGGAAGAACCAGCGAAAACATTGACAGGACGAAGGCAGACCAGATTGGAATGCTGGCCACCGTGATGAACTGTATTTATGTTTCAGAGATCTTCCGCAGCGTGGGAATGAAAACGGCGGTGCTGACTCCTTTTGAATGCGGCTCTTTTACAAAGCTCTTTTCAAAGGACAGGGCAAATAAATATTTTGAAAAGGGAATGGTCGTATTCTTTGCAGGAGGAACGGGACATCCGTATTTTTCAACGGACACCGGAGTCGTTCTTCGGGCAGTAGAGGTAGAGGCCGAGGTGATCCTTCTGGCAAAGTCCATTGACGGCGTTTATGACAGCGATCCAAAGGTCAATCCTGACGCAAAGAAATATGATGAGATTTCCATTGATGAGGTGATCGCAAAAAATCTGCAGGTAGTGGATATGACGGCCTCGATTTTGGCAAGAGATAATAAAATGCCTATGTGGGTATTTGGCTTAAATGAAAAAGACAGCATTGTAAACACGGTGAAGGGAAACTTCAGCGGAACGAAGGTTACCGTGTCCTAAAGGGAAAGGAGCATAAAAATGGATGAGAGATTAAAGATTTATGACGATAAAATGCACAAGACCTTTGAGCATCTGGAGAATGATTATCAGGGGATCAGGGCAGGAAGAGCCAATCCGCATGTGCTTGACAGACTGCGCGTAGATTATTACGGAACCCCTACTCCGATCCAGCAGGTAGGAAATGTGACGATCCCGGAGGCAAGAATGATCCAGATTGCACCGTGGGAAAAGTCCCTGATCAAGGAGATTGAGAAAGCAATCCTTTCTTCTGATATTGGAATTACCCCTTCTAATGACGGCTCCGTGATCAGACTGGTATTTCCGGAGCTTACAGAGGAGCGCAGAAAGGATCTTGTCAAAGAGGTAAAGAAAAAGGCAGAGGAATGCCGCGTTGCCATCCGTAATATCAGAAGGGACGGAAACGACGCCTTTAAGAAGCTGGCAAAGGCTGAGGTATCTGAGGATGAGATCAAGGAGCTGTCAGATGATCTGCAGAAGATGACGGATAAGTACATTAAGGATGTAGATAAACTGGTAGAAGACAAATCCAAGGAAATTCTTACCGTATAAAAGCAAAATGAGGGAGGGGCAAGCGAAGCGATCGTATTGCCCCTTTTCAATGATTGGAGGAGGCAATGGCAGAAAACAGAGAGCTTATCATGCCAAAGCATGTGGCGATCATTCTGGATGGAAATGGAAGATGGGCAAAGAGCAAGGGAATGCCCAGAAACTACGGGCATGTGCAGGGAGCAAAGACGGTAGAGGTGATCTGCGAGGAAGCCTACAAAATGGGGATCCAGTACCTGACGGTTTATGCGTTCAGCACAGAAAACTGGAATCGGCCCAAAGATGAAGTGGATGCGCTGATGAAGCTTTTGCGCAATTACATGAAAACCTGCCTGACAACGGCCAGGAAAAACAGAATGTGTGTCAGGGTGATCGGAGATAAAACAGGACTGGATGAGGACATCAGGCTGCGGATCGCCGAACTGGAAGAGGCAACGAAGGATAATGACGGACTGCATTTCCAGATTGCCATCAATTATGGAGGGCGTGATGAGATTACCCGGGCAGTAAGGCGCCTTTCGGCCAAAGCTGCGGCAGGGGAGATAAGCCCGGAGGCGATTACGGAACAGATGATCTCAGATACGCTGGACACTCATGGAATTCCGGAACCGGATCTTTTGATCCGGACCTGCAATGAGCTTCGGATATCCAACTTCCTTTTATGGCAGCTTGCCTATACGGAATTTTATTTTACGGAGGTGGCATGGCCGGATTTCTCAAAAGAAGAATTGTTAAAGGCTGTGGAGGCATATAATCATAGAGACAGAAGATACGGCCTTGTAAAGGAGGACTAAGTCATGTTTATGACGAGACTTTGCAGTAGTGTTGTTTTGGTGGTTTTGTCTCTTGTGACCATTTTGACGGGTGGTTATCTGCTTGCAGGGGTGCTGCTTTTTCTTGCACTGACTGCTTTCCGGGAACTGACCAAAGCATGTAAGCTTGCAAAAGAAGGTGGGGAGATAAGCGCCCTGGAGGTCATAGGCTATCTGGGGATTTTAGCTTATTATCTTCTTATGGTGTTTGCAGCTGATGAGATGATTTTATTTTTATGTCTGATCACCATATTAGTTGCATTTATGTTTTTGTATGTGTTTACCTTTCCCAAATATCATGCGGAGCAGATCATGTGCGCCTTTTTCTGTGTGGCTTACGCGCCGGTGATGCTTTCCTTTATTTATCTGGTAAGGATCCTTCCGTATGGTATATATTCGGTATGGATGATCTTTATCAGCTCCTGGATCTGTGACACCTGTGCGTATGTGTTTGGTATGCTTTTTGGAAAACATAAGCTGGCTCCTGTGCTCAGTCCGAAGAAATCCATAGAAGGTGCGCTGGGAGGCATTTTCGGTTCTGCGCTGGTAGGCGCTCTTTATGCGTATTTCGTTGTGGAACCGGCAATCAGCGAGCAGAGGGTCACCTGGATCTTTGTGCTGATCAGCGCAGTAGGCGCAGTGATCTCACAGGTAGGAGATCTTGCAGCCTCCGCCATTAAGAGAAATCATGACATCAAGGATTATGGAAAGTTGATCCCGGGGCACGGCGGTGTGATGGATCGCTTTGACAGCGTTATTTTTACAGCACCAATGATTTATTTCCTGGCAAGGCTTTTGATCCATGGATAGGAGAGGAAAATTGTGAAAAACATAGGAATACTGGGATCGACAGGTTCCATAGGAACCCAGACCCTTGAAATTGTAAGAAATAACCGGGATTTACAGGTGGTTGCACTGGCGGCAGGAAGCAACGTTGCCCTGATGGAAAAGCAGGTAAGGGAATTTCATCCAAAGGCGGCAGTTATGTGGAGCAGCCAGGCGGCCTCTGATTTGAAAGATCGGCTGAAGGATACGGATACCACCGTTTTGTGCGGCATGGAAGGGCTTCTGGAAATTTCCGTTATGGAAGAGCTGGAGGTGCTGGTAACGGCAGTGGTGGGAATGATCGGGATCAGACCTACCATAGCGGCGATCAAGGCGGGGAAAACCATTGCGCTTGCAAACAAGGAAACCCTTGTGACAGCAGGGCATCTGATCATGCCCCTTGCCAGAAAAGAGAAGGTTTCCATCCTTCCGGTTGACAGTGAGCACAGCGCCATTTTTCAGTCCATGCATGGAGAGAACAGGGAGCGGGTATCCAAGATCCTGCTGACTGCATCAGGCGGCCCGTTCAGAGGGAAAAAGCGGGAGGAACTGGAGAAGATTACAGTAGAAGATGCCCTGAAGCATCCAAACTGGTCCATGGGAAGAAAAATTACAGTGGATTCGGCAACACTTGTCAATAAAGGCCTTGAGGTGATCGAGGCAAAATGGCTTTTTGGAGTGGAACCGGAGAACATTCAGGTGCTTGTACACCCTCAGAGCATTGTTCATTCCATGGTGGAATATGTGGACGGAGGGATCATGGCACAGCTTGGAATGCCGGATATGAAGCTGCCTATCCAGTATGCATTGTTTTATCCGGACAGAAGACCCATGGAAGGACGCAGGGTTGACTTTTTTGAACTGGGAGCATTGACCTTTGAAAAGCCTGACACAGATACGTTTCAGGGGCTTCCTCTGGCCTACGAGGCGATCAATACAGGTGGAAGCATGCCTACAGTTCTCAATGCAGCAAACGAAAGAGCGGTTGCACTGTTTTTGGATCACAAGATCCGGTTTCTTCAGATCTATGATTTGATCAGAGGAGCAATGGAAAATCATAAGCCCATAGCAGATCCCACAGTGGAGGAAATCCTGGAAACGGAAAAATGGACTTATGAGTATATTTCTGAAGTCCTTCAGAAAAAATAAAACATTGCAGGAGGCAAATGCTTGGCAGTATCGATCATTTTATTTTTAGTTATTTTTTTTATTGTGGTAATTTCCCATGAATTCGGCCATTTTATTGTTGCAAAGAAAAATGGAATTCATGTGGTCGAGTTTTTTGTGGGAATGGGGCCCAGCCTTTTTTCCTTTGAAAAAGGGGGAACAAAGTATTCCCTGAAGCTGTTTCCTATCGGCGGAGCCTGTGTGTTTGAAGGAGAAGACGGTCTGAATACGGAAAACGGAGAACTGTCGGAAAGCGCATTTCCAAGTGCGCCTGTTTTTGCAAGGTTTTCCACGGTCTTTGCAGGACCATTTTTTAATTTTCTTACCGCTTATATTATGGCCATGATCATTGTGGCCGTCTGCGGCGTCATGACTCCTGAGGTGCAGGTAGTGTATGAGGGCAGCAAGGCGCAGGAGGCCGGACTTGCAGAGGGTGACATGATCACAAGGATGAACGGTAAGCGGGTACACTTATATGACGAGGTGCGGCTGACCTCCCTTTTAAACAAAAACGGGGATCCTATCGAGATCACTTATGTAAGGGATGGACAGGAGCATACGGTCATGGTGGAATCCACCTATGACGAGGAAGCAGGGCGGTATTATATGGGCTTTGCCTCCGGAAAATATGAGAAATGCAATCTGCCCCAGACCATAAAATATTCCTTTTATACCATGAAGTATTATGCAGACGCTACGCTCGTAAGCCTGAAAATGCTTGTTACAGGGCAGCTAAGCAGGAATGACGTCAGCGGGCCCGTGGGAATGGTTAAAATGGTGGATGATGTATATGACAATACCAAAAGCTCGGGTGCCCTGACTGTCCTGATCAATATGATCAGCATAGCACTTTTGCTTTCCGTGAATTTGGGGATCATGAATCTGCTGCCCCTTCCGGCGCTGGATGGAGGCAGACTGGTGTTTCTGTTGATCGAAGCCATAAGGGGAAAGCCGGTACCGCCGGAAAAAGAGGGAATGGTGCATTTAGCCGGAATGGTGGCATTAATGGTGCTTATGGTGCTTGTTCTGTTTAATGATATTACGAAATTTCTATAAAGATCCTTGTGCAGAATTACCAAAACTATGTTTTTGGTAATTCTGTACAATGGATTTTTTCTTTGGGACGATTTATAATTTAATCACTTTCTATTACAAATCAAAGTTCTGATAAACAAGTCTTATGCAGCAGATCGCTGCAGGTGATCACGGAAATGAAAATGCAAAGGAGGTAATGGTTGAATTTTATAACGGAAGTGTACTGGGAAATGGGCTGTCGCAGCAAAAACCAGGATTCTCTTTCTCTTCAGCAGGTGGGGACAAGCTGTGGAAGGGTCTTTTTTGCGCTGGTCAGTGATGGGATCGGCGGTCTTTGCGAGGGGGAAAATGCCAGCGGTTTTATTTCGGAACATATGACAAAGGTCTTTTACCATCAGCTGACTGATCTGATCAGACGCAGAAGAGGAAAAAAGGCCATAGAAAGCTGCCTGAGAAGGAACTGTCATGAACTGTGTCTTAAGATGAGCAGATATGCAGAGGGGAAAAATATGGAGATGGGGGCAACCATGTCCCTGCTCCTTGTCTGGAAGAACAGGTACAATATCTGTCATATTGGGGACAGCAGGATCTATCGTTTCAGGAAGGGAAGCATACGGCAGCTTACCAGGGATCATACGGATCCTGCCGGGGTACTGCGGAAGTGCCTTGGAAGCTTTCCTTTTCAGAAACCGGATGTGATTGCAGGAAAAGTCAGAAAAAATACAGGTTTTTTACTTTGCAGCGATGGATTTTACAGAAGGATGATGGAAAAGGAATATGTGCTCCTTAATCCCGGGGAGCTTTCCCGGGAAGAACAGATACAAAAAAGGCTGCGTGAAATAGGAATATCCGTACAGGAAAGGGGAGAGAAGGATAACCTGTCGGCAGTCTATGTGAAAGTGATATAAGGGAGGGAAAGATTGAAAAATAAAATTTTTCAATCGCGAGATTTGTGTCTGCGCGCACTTGACACAAACTCGGCATGTGCCAAAAAGTGTGCGCAGAAATGAGGATAAAAATGAGAAGGATTTTCGTTCATAAATATGAAATGATAAGACCCATCGGGGAAGGGGCAGCCGGAAAGGTCTATCTTGTCAGGGATCTTCATCTGGACAGGATCCTGGCAGTAAAGGAAAGCAGCCTGGAATTTACCCAAAGGGAGGCAGAATTTTTAAAGGAATTAAGGCACCCGGGCCTGCCTGTTGTTTATGATTTTTTCGGGGAGGGGAAGAACAACTATCTTGTTATGGAATATGTGGAGGGAATGACGCTGCGCAGCTTTCTATCGCAAAACGGGAAGGTGCCGCCCGTACAGGCGGTGAAATGGGCAAGGGAATTGTGCGGGATCCTGATCTATCTGCACTGTACAGGACGAAAGATCATATACCGGGATCTGAAGCCGGAAAATATTATGGTAAGACCGGACGGAAGCCTGGTGCTGATCGATCTGGGAGCCGCTATGTATTACGCCTGTGGAAATAAGAAGGAAAAGCTGGGGGCGGGAACGGAAGGATACTGCCCTAAGGAACAGTGGAAGGGAGGCTGCGGGGACGTGACCTGGGACATTTATGCCATGGGGGCAGTTCTGTATGAAATGCTGACGGGAAGCTGCCCCGGAAGGACAACAGGGATACGTCTTCCGATCAGGGCTTATGAAAAAAGTCTCCCCCTTTCTTTACAGAAGATCATAGATACCTGTATGAAGGAAAATGCCAGAGAGCGCTATCAGACCATGGAAGCTCTTTCGGAGGCCCTTTCCGGATATGACCGGAAAAATATTTGGGAGCCTTTTTTGTTCTTTCTTTTAAAGCTGCTGAAGGCAGGGTTTCTTGCAGGCATGGTACTGCTTCTTGCTTTGCCGGTAAGGAAAGGGATCCCGCAGAACGAGCTTCCTTTTCCTTACCTGAAACGTCCCCTTTGTCTGTTCCTTCTCTGGGCGGGGACGGCGTTTTGCATGGAGCTATTTAAAAGACAGCGTCTTGGAATCAGGGTGGAAAAGAGTATTGTCCTTACGGCAAAGCGCTTTACAGGTCTGTTTCTTCTGCTGCTTTTGTTATTTGCCGGCTTTGGAAAGGGGGAACAAGGAGAGGTCTACGCAGGAGAAGCGGAAAAACAGCTATGGGTGGAAATGCGGGATGAAGAGGGGAGAAAACTGCTTTTAAAGGAAGGGACCAGGTATCCTGCCAGTGACCGTATCCGCTTTGAGATCCCGGTTGAGGCGCTGCCGGAACCGGAAATAAAGCTGCGGATGATCGCAGATGGACAGGATGGAAGGAGCTATTGCAGCCGGGTGTTCTGGATCGGAACCGAAAAAAATTGATATTCAGGTAGCCATGTCATATAATAAAAGCAGATGCCCCAAAAGGGGAAATGGAGGAACCAGAACATGAAAAGAGAACAGACCAGAGAGGTTTTGATCGGGGACAGAAAGATCGGAGGAGGAAATCCCATTCTGATCCAGTCCATGACGAATACAAGAACAGAAGATGTACAGGCCACGGTAGAGCAGATCCACAAACTGGAAAAGGCAGGATGCGAGATCATACGCTGTACCGTTCCTACACTGGAGGCCGCAAGGGCGATCGGTGAGATCAAGAAGCAGATTTCCATTCCCCTGGTGGCAGATATTCATTTTGATTATAAAATGGCCATTGCAGCCATGGAAAACGGAGCGGATAAGATCAGGATCAATCCCGGAAACATTGGAGGGGAAGAAAAGGTAGCGGCTGTGGTTGCCGTGGCCAAGGAACGGAATATCCCTATCCGCGTTGGGGTAAACAGCGGTTCCCTGGAGAAGGAGCTGGTAAATAAATATCATGGCGTAACGGCAGAGGGAATTGTGGAGAGCGCACTTGATAAGGTACATATGATCGAAAGGCTGGGATACGAAAATCTGGTGATCAGTATCAAGTCCTCGGATGTTATGATGTGTGTAAAAGCCCATGAGCTTCTTTCAAAGGAAACGGATTATCCTCTGCATGTGGGAATTACGGAGTCGGGAACGATCATCAGCGGAAATATTAAATCTGCCATAGGCCTTGGACTGATCTTAAATCAGGGGATTGGAGATACGATCCGGGTTTCCCTGACCGGCGACCCGGTAGAGGAGATCAAGTCTGCCAAGCTGATCTTAAGAACGCTGGGACTTAGAAAGGGCGGGATTGAGGTGGTTTCCTGTCCGACCTGCGGAAGAACCAGGATCGATCTGATCGGTCTTGCCAACCAGGTAGAAACCATGGCGGCAGAATTCCCACTGGATATTAAGGTTGCAGTCATGGGCTGCGCTGTAAACGGACCGGGAGAGGCAAAGGAAGCAGATATCGGCATTGCAGGCGGAGACGGAGAAGGACTTCTGATCAAAAAGGGGCAGATTATCAGGAAAGTCCCGGAGGATCAGCTGCTTGCGGTACTGAGAGAAGAACTGGAGAATTGGAAGGCATAGAAAATGACAAAGCAGTTTTTTGAGGTATTCCCGGCGCTGAAGCTGGAGCAAAAAATACAGGAGCTGTTTGAACAGGTAACGGTGGAGAAGGTTTCTGCCGTCAGGAGCAGGGAGCTGATCCGGGTGACCATTGTCTGCGATTATCTCATTTCCAAGGACACGATCCTTAAGGTGGAAAAGGAGATTAAAAAGCAGCTCTTTTCAGCATATCCGGTGATCGTAAAGCTTTATGAAAGATTTCATCTTTCCGGGCAGTATACGCCGGAAAAGCTTATGAATGCCTATCGGGAAAGCATCCTTTTAGAACTGCGTGCCTACAGTCCTGTGGAATATAATCTGTTTCGGGGCGCTGACATTTCTTTTCCCTCTGATGGCGTTATGCAGCTTACAGTGGAAGAAACAGTGATCGCCCATGAAAAAGCCGCAGAAGTGGCCAGGATCCTTGAAAAGATCATGAATGAAAGATGTGGCTTTGGAATTGTCTGCCACATTGATTATAAGGAAAAAAAGACAGGAAAGTATAAAGAAGAGGATGACCTTATGATCGCCCGGAAGGTGGCTCAGATCGCAGCCACTGCATTTGGGGGAGAAAGCCCTATAACGGAGGAAGAGGCAGCTCCTGATCTGGTAGAGCCGAAGGCCATGGCTCCTGAAAAGAAGGACGGAAAAGAGGGAGGCTCCCTTAAGGGGACAGCTGAAAAGGGCAGCACTGTCTCGTTCCGGGGCGAGGAAAAGAAAGGGAAAAAGGGCAGGGATGATTTCAAGCGGGCGGTAAAACGCTCGGACAATCCTGATGTGATTTACGGAAGAGACTTTGAGGAGGAGGCTATTCCCATTGAAGAAATTTTAGGAGAAATGGGAGAAGTGGTCATCCGTGGGAAGATCATTGGCTTTGATTTCCGGGAGATCAAAAACGAGAGAACCATCCTCATGTTTGATGTGACGGATTTTACGGATACCATGACCATAAAGCTGTTTGCCCACAATGATCAGGTGGCTGAGCTTAAGGAAGGGATCAAGGTGGGAGCCTTTGTAAAGCTGAAGGGTGTGACCACCATTGATAAGTTTGACAACGAGCTGACTATCGGCTCCCTTGCAGGAGTAAAGAAGATCCCGGATTTTACAACCTCCAGAAGCGATCACAGCGCCCATAAAAGAGTGGAGCTGCACTGCCATACCAAGATGAGCGATATGGACGGGGTATCGGAGGCAAAGGATATTGTAAAGCGGGCTTATAAATGGGGCCATCCTGCCATTGCCATTACAGATCATGGAGTCGTGCAGGCCTTTCCGGACGCAAATCACGTCTGGGAGGATCTCTGGAAGGCAGAAAAGGCAAAGAGGATCGAGGCGGGAGACGAAAACCCGGATAAGCAGGATTTCTTTAAGATCATTTATGGGATGGAGGCCTATCTGGTGGACGATCTGCAGGAGATTGTGACCGGCGAAAAGGGACAGGACTTTTCTTCTGATTTTGTGGTTTTTGATATTGAGACAACGGGATTTTCCCCTGTCAATAACAAAATCATTGAGATTGGGGCTGTTAAGGTTGAAAAGGGTGTGATCACAGAAAAGTTTTCCACTTTTGTAAATCCGGATGTGCCCATTCCCTTTGAAATTGAAAAACTGACCAGCATCAATGACAGCATGGTCATGGATGCACCTATGATAGAAACGGTTCTGCCGGAATTCCTTTCCTTCTGTGAAGGGGCAGTACTGGTAGCCCATAATGCAAATTTCGATATGAGCTTTATCAAGGAAAATGCGCAAAGACAGGGGCTTTCCCGGGAATTTACCTATGTGGATACGGTAGGCATTGCAAGAGTGCTGCTGCCTCATCAGGCAAAGCACACACTGGACGCTGTGGCAAAAACCATGGGAGTTTCCCTGGAAAATCACCACAGGGCGGTGGATGACGCCCAGGCGACAGCGGAGATCTTTGTAAAATTCCTTCCCCTTTTACGCGAAAAGGGAGCAGACACACTGGCAAAGGTAAATATTCTGGGGGATTCCAGCCCGGACATCGTGAAGAAGCTGCCCACCTATCATGCCATTATCCTTGCAGAAAATAACATTGGAAGAGAGAACTTATATACGCTTGTTTCCGCTTCCCATTTGACCTATTACAGTAAAAGGCCCAGAGTTCCCAAAAGCTTTTTGATGAAGCACAGGGAGGGGCTTTTGCTTGGAAGCGCCTGCGAAGCAGGAGAGCTTTACCGGGCGCTTTTGGACGGAAAGGCGGAGGAAGAGATTGCAAGACTGGTAAATTTTTATGATTATCTGGAAATCCAGCCTCTTGGAAACAACAAATTTATGATTGCTTCCGAGAGGGTGCGGAATGTCAACAGCATGGAAGACATTATGGAGATCAATAAAAAGATCGTGGCGCTGGGCGAGGAATTTCATAAGCCGGTGGTAGCGACCTGCGATGTCCATTTTCTGGATCCGGAGGACGAGGTTTATCGAAGGATCATTATGGCGGGNNGGATCATTATGGCGGGAAAGGGTTTTGATGACGCAGAGGATCAGGCTCCCTTGTATTTGCGCACTACCGAGGAAATGCTGGAGGAGTTTTCTTATCTTGGCAGTGACAAGGCTTATGAGGTGGTCGTCACAAACACCAATAAAATTGCCGACAGGATCGACGTGATGGCGCCGGTAAGACCGGATAAGTGTCCGCCGGTTATTCCCGACAGTGACAAGACTTTAACGGAGATCTGCTATAACAGGGCCCATGAACTTTATGGGGAAGAGCTTCCCCCGATTGTGGAGGAGCGGCTTAAAAAGGAGCTTCATTCCATCATCACCAACGGATTTGCGGTGATGTATATCATTGCGCAGAAGCTGGTTTGGAAATCGGTGGAGGACGGGTATCTGGTAGGCTCAAGAGGTTCGGTAGGTTCTTCCCTGGTTGCCTTTATGGCGGGGATCACGGAGGTAAATTCCTTAAGCGCCCACTACAGATGTCCAAATTGCCATTACTATGACTTTGATTCGCCGGAGGTAAAGCAGTATGCCGGCAATGCAGGCTGCGATATGCCGGATAAGCTCTGCCCGGTTTGCGGGAAACCCCTGGTGAAGGATGGCTTTGACATCCCGTTTGAAACCTTCCTTGGCTTCAAGGGAGACAAGGAGCCTGATATCGACCTGAACTTTTCCGGAGAATATCAAAGTAAGGCCCACAAGTACACGGAGGTTATTTTCGGGGCAGGACAGACCTACCGTGCAGGAACCATTGCAACACTGGCGGACAAGACCGCCTTTGGATATGTAAAGAATTATTACGAGGAAAGAGGAAAGAGAAAGCGGAACTGTGAGATCAACCGGATCGTAGGAGGGTGCACGGGGGTACGGAGAAGTACGGGACAGCATCCCGGAGGCATTATTGTACTTCCCATGGGGGAGGACATTAACTCCTTTACCCCGGTTCAGCATCCGGCAAACGATATGACAACGGATATTGTGACCACCCATTTTGATTATCACTCCATTGACCACAATCTGCTAAAGCTTGATATTCTGGGACATGATGATCCTACCATGATCCGTATGCTGCAGGATCTTACCGGTATCGATCCTACCAAGATCCCGCTGGATGATCCCCAGGTAATGTCCCTGTTTCAGAATACCTCCGCACTTGGGATCACGCCGGAGCAGATCAGCGGATGCCCTGTGGGCTCCCTTGGAATTCCGGAGTTTGGAACGGATTTCGTAATCCAGATGCTTCTGGATACCAAGCCTCAGCGTTTCTCGGATCTGATCCGTATTTCCGGACTGGGTCACGGAACGGATGTATGGCTGGGAAATGCGCAGACTCTGATCCTGGAAGGAACGGCTACGATTTCCACGGCAATCTGCTGCCGTGATGATATTATGATTTATCTGATCAATAAGGGAGTGGAAAGCGCTCTTTCCTTTACGATCATGGAGAGCGTCCGTAAGGGCAAGGGCTTAAAGCCGGAGTGGGAGGAAGCCATGAAGGCCCAGGGAGTGCCGGACTGGTACATCTGGTCCTGCAAAAAGATCAAATACATGTTCCCCAAGGCCCATGCGGCAGCCTATGTTATGATGGCGTGGAGGATTGCATATTGCAAGATCAACTATCCGCTGGCTTATTATGCTTCCTATTTTTCCATCCGTGCATCGGCCTTTTCCTATGAGCTGATGTGCCTTGGGCAGCAGCATCTGGAAAACGTGATGGCAGATTATAAAAGGCGGTCGGACAGCCTTTCCAAGAAGGAGCAGGATGCCTACAAGGATATGAAGATCGTGCAGGAAATGTATGCAAGAGGGTTTACGTTTGAACCAATAGATATTTTTACGGCTCATTCCAGAAACTTTCAGATCGTAAATGACAAGCTGATGCCATCCCTTAACAGCATTGACGGCCTTGGGGAAAAGGCGGCTGACGCCATTGTGGAAGCGGCAAAGGATGGCCCCTTCCTTTCCAAGGATGATTTCAGACAGCGTACCAAGGTTTCAAAGTCGATCATTGACCTGATGGATGAGCTGGGGCTTTTAGGAGAACTGCCGGAGTCTAACCAGATCAGCCTGTTTGATTTTGTATCATAATAGAAAATTTTGTTAACCATTTCTGTGGTTTTGTCCACCGCATTTCAGGCGCTGATCTGATATACTCCTTATAAAAGAAAAAAGCCTGCTTGATAGGAGGAAATGAAATATGCTAAAAGCCATGGATAAGAAAAATGTAAAGCTTCTTCCGGGAGTGTTTCGGGAGAGAATGGAAAAGAACAGGGAATATCTGATGGAGCTGGATCCCCAATGTCTTTTGCAAAGCTTTTATCTGGAGGCAGGGATTGTGATGCCGGGACTTCAGGTGGTGGATGATCCCACTACGGCAAAGCTGCACTGGGGATGGGAAGCCACAAGCTGTCAGCTTCGGGGGCATTTCCTGGGACATTTTCTGAGTGCGGCAGCAGCCCTTGTTGCTTCAGAAAAGGATATGGAATTAAAAGTAAAGCTGGATAAGATCATTTCCGAACTGGCAAGATGCCAGGAACTGAACGGAGGAGAATGGGTAGGATCTATTCCGGAAAAATATTTTGAAAAGCTGGCAGCAGGGCAGTATGTCTGGTCCCCTCAATACGTTATGCACAAGACGGTTATGGGACTTATGAACGCTTACCAGGATGCAGGAAATGAACAGGCACTGACCATTGTAAGCAAGCTGGCGGACTGGTATCTGCGCTGGACGGACGCCATGCAGAAACGTAATCCCCATGCCGTTTACAGCGGAGAGGAAGGCGGCATGCTGGAGGTATGGACCAGGCTGTATGAGATCACAGGAAATGAGAAATACAAGATCCTGGCAGGAAGATACAGCAATCCAAGCCTCTTTGGAAAGCTCCTGGACGATAAGGACGGACTTACAAACTGCCATGCCAATTCAAGCATTCCCATGTCTCACGGTGCTGCAAGATTATATGAAGTTACCGGGGAGGAGAAGTGGCGCACGATCACGGAAAAATTCTGGAAATGTGCGGTCACGGACAGAGGAATGTACTGCACAGGAGGTCAGAACGCTGGAGAATTCTGGGTACCGCCTTTTATGCAGGGACAGTTTATCGGCAGTAACAATCAGGAGTTCTGTACCGTTTATAACATGGTGAGAACAGCAGATTATCTTTATCGTTTCAGCAGGGATACCGCCTATGCGGATTACATTGAAAGAAATCTGTATAACGGCTTTCTGGCTCAGCAAAACGCCCAGACGGGTATGCCTACTTACTTTTTGCCATTAAAGGCGGGCAGCCGCAAAAAATGGGGCACAAAGACGAGAGATTTCTGGTGCTGTCATGGAACAATGGTACAGGCGCAGGCATCCTATCCGGAATGGATTTACTTTGAGGATACGGAAAATGATGAACTGGTAGTCAGCCAGTACATTCCTTCCAGCCTGGAATATCAAAGAGGGAAAAACCGGATCTTTTTTGAACAGACCACAGATATGAAATATTATAACGATCAGGCATTTTTCGATGAGAAGGATGACAGTCAGATGTCCAGATGGTTTTTAAAATTCCATGTGACCTGTTCCATGCCTGAGCATTTCACCATTGCATTCCGTGTTCCTTCATGGGTAAAGGGTGACATTCAGGTAAAGGTAAATGGAAAAGAGCTTCCGGCGTCTGTAGCAGGAGGATATTTAAGGATTACAGGAGACTTTAAGGAAGACACCATCCATATTTACTTCCCCAGTGCGCTGGCAATGGAAGCGCTGCCGGATATGCCGGAACTGGCAGCAGTGGTAGACGGCCCGATTGTTCTTGCAGGAATGACGCAGGAGGATCAGGGACTTTCGGGGGATTTTGCCCATCCAGAAAGCTTCCTGAAGCCACAGATGGAGCATACCTATGGCACATTCCCCTGGAAGCAGAACTATTACCAGACCAGAAATCAGGACAGGAATATTCTGTTTAAACCGTTGTATGAGGTGACAGATGAAACTTATACGGTATATTTCAGTAAGAAGGATTAATGATTGATCCGTTTTTTATGAAAGGCGGTTTTGTATTGGAGGGGCGTGATCCCTTCGTACTTCCGGAACATTTTCATATAGTATTTTTCATCATGGAAGCCGCAGGAATATGCGGCTTCTTTGATGCTGATATCACTTCCCTGAAGGAGCGCCTTGGAAACCTCAATACGACACCTATTCAGGTAATAGGTCAGAGTCATGCCGGTTTCCTTTTTGAAAAGTGCGGAAAGATACTCCTGATTGTAGTGAAAGTGCTCGGCGATCTCTGAAGCGGTAAGAGTGGTATGGCAATTTGATTTTACCCATTCCATAATGCTGTAGATCGTAGGAGAAAATTCCGTAAGCGTACCGGAAAGCATGTTTAAGCATTCCTGTGTGATCTCCATGAGAAGCAGGCTTAAAGAACAGGGGAGCATGGCGTCCAGATAAAGAGGATCCTGCCGGGAAAAGTCGATCAGCTGCCGGAACAGCAGGCTGACTCTCTGGAAATGGATGGGAGAACCATGTTCCGGAAGAAAATAGGTGAAGTCTTTAGGAAGCCCGCAAAGATTTAGAGAAGCCTTGGCGGCATAAGTGTGCCAGGGATGATCAGAGGAAAAGTGTACCCAGAAATAAGACAGACTTCCTTTAGCGGGAGCGTGGCCGTAGTGCTCCTCCCCGGCTTTTAAAAAGATAAATTCCCCGGCTTTTACCAGGTGGGGAACACCGGAAACCGTGATCGGGAGACAGCCTTTAAGAACAAGGATCAGTACATGACAGTCCATGGTCCGTCTTACATGTAAAAAGGAATCCCGGCTCATCAGATTTCCGCAGGTGTAATAGTGAAGCAGGGTATCATTCTGGGTGTAGACATAGTTCATAGATCGGCGCTCCTTTTGAAAAAGCTTTTCTCTATCATAACATAGCCATAATGCAAACAAAAAACAGAATTTTAAAAAAATTTTAAATTTATACTTGCTTTTTTGTCAAAACTGTAATATTATAATCAAGTCTGATGCAGACGAAAGAAAATGGCTTGTTGGTCAAGCGGTTAAGACGCCGCCCTCTCACGGCGGAAACAGGGGTTCGATTCCCCTACAAGCTGCGCAAAGGCAGTGAGAAGTGCATTCTCATCTGCTGATAGCCCAACCCGAAAGAAGTGCTGGAGGCTTATGATAAGCTTTCGGTTCTTTTTTTATGTTCAGATCCAGAATTCTTTGAAGTAGTGCGCTTGACAATGCTTAAGGCATTGATTATAATTAAAAATAGAATTAGAATAATTCTAATTTCTATGGAAAGAAGCGGTTATATTGACAAAATATGCAAGAGAAATTGAGGCGATTGTACTGTCATCCGCAGAGCATATGACAGCGGAACAGATTTACATGCAGATGAAAAAGAAAAATTCTGGAATTGCACAGGCCAGTGTTTACAACAACCTGAGACGGCTGACAGAATCGGGGAGGCTTAACAGAATTTCAATTTCGGGGCATCCGGATCGTTATGATAATCCCATTCGCCACGATCATTTGTTCTGTGATGTCTGCGGAGAGATAAAGGACGTTACCTTAAGAGATCTGAAAGAAGCTATAGAGAAACGGCTTGGAGTAGATATTATTTCCTATAACTTGGGTATTCACTATGTCTGTCCTAAATGCAGAAAGAACAGATCACATTGATAGGAAGTTAGTTGATAGGGGAGTGTGCAGCTTGTACAGTCCCCTATTCTATAACAAAAAGGAAGAGGAACGGAAAGAATGGAATACATAATGACAGGAGGAACCTGTATTGAGAAGGGAAAATTTATATGATGTAGTAATTGTCGGCGGGGGGCCAGCGGGACTGACTGCAGCAATATATCTTGCCAGAGCCAAGCACAGGGTAGTGGTTGTGGAAAGGAAAAGAATTGGCGGGCAGATCGCTTGTATAAATGAGTCGGTAAACTATCCGGGAATTGAAAAACTATCCGGGGCAGATCTGACAGGGAACATGTGCAGACAGGCTGAGAAATATGGGGTGGAATTTCTATTTGGAACAGCGAAAAGCCTGAATTTGAATACGATGATCAAGAGCGTGAAAACAGATAAGGGGGAGTTACACTGCTTTGGCATACTGCTTGCCACAGGAGCACCATCGCAAATTTTGGGGTGTAATACAGCAAGCGAACTGATAAGGATGGATATCTGTCTGGATGAAAATGGATTTGTAATTGCCGACACAAAGCGGAAAACAAATCTGGACGGTGTGTATGCGGCAGGCGATATCTGCAGAAAGAATGTCAGGAAGGCAGCAATAGCAATTGGAGACGGGGCGTTGGCAGCAACAGAGCTGGTACATTATGTCGCATGTCTACAGCGTAAAACGGGGATTCTGCCACAGAAGAAAGAGGATGAAGATACAAATCCTCCCATAACTGAGAATGAGCAGAAGGCGAAAAAAACGCAGGAGAAAATCGCCCAATCACATGGAGGCCCCTTTTCACGGGATGCGATATCCAGACTGCAGGCAATCCTTGGAAAGATGGAAAAAACGCTGATATTGCAGCTGCATCTGAACGGAGCGCCAATCTCCAGAGAACTGCAGGGATACATGGTGGAACTGGCAGATTATGCAGGAAAGCTTTCTGTAAAAACGATAGAGAATTCTGCGGAACCGGACACCCCTTTTGTGCGTGTATGCAATGAGGATGGAACAGAGTCAGGTCTTGCCTTCCATGGTGTTCCGGGAGGATATGAGTTTTCTTCTTTTGTATTGGGACTCTATAATGCTTCGGGAGAGGGACAGTCGATAGATCCAACGCTGAAGGAAACTATACAGGATATTACACATCCGGTGCATATGAAGATACTGGTGTCTTCCTCCTGTGAAGCCTGCGCTGAACTTGTTGTGGCAGCCCAGAAAGCAGCTTCTTTAAACAATAATATAACTGCAGACATATATGACATCAATCACTTTATGGAATTAAAAGAAAAATACCGGGTGGCGAGTGTTCCGTGTCTTGTAATCAATGAGAAGCAGGTAAACTTCGGAGGGAAAAGTCTGGAGCAGCTTGTAGATATGATTATTTAATTATAAATTGCAGGAGGAGAATTGCATGAAAGGATTTGCAATGCTTAAAATTGGTGAAGTGGGATGGGTTGAAAAGGAAGTGCCGGTATGCGGCCCTATGGATGCCATATGTAAACCGCTTGCCGTAGCTATTTGCACCTCTGATGTACACACGGTATGGGAGGGGGCAGTTGGGGAACGGAGAAACATGATTCTCGGGCACGAATGCTGTGCCGAGGTGGTTAAGACAGGGGGACTGGTGAAAGATTTTAAGCCGGGCGATAAAGTCCTCGTTCCAGCAATCACACCCGACTGGAATTCAGTGGAAGCGCAGGCTGGATATGCCATGCATTCCGGCGGAATGCTTGCAGGATGGAAATTTTCAAATGTCAAGGATGGTGTTTTTTCGGAGTATTTCCATGTGAATGATGCGGATGGAAATCTGGCAGGCTTCCCGGAGAAGATTGATAATGTGGAAGCATGTATGCTTTCAGATATGGTACCTACCGGTTTTCATGGAGCAGAACTGGCAGATATCCAGTTTGGCGACACAGTTCTTGTAGTAGGCATTGGTCCGGTAGGGCTGATGTCTGTTGCTGCCGCAACAATGCGTGGCGCATCCCACATCCTTGCAGTAGGGACCAGGCCGGTTTGTATAGAGGCGGCGAAAAGGTATGGTGCGGATGAGGTTATCAGTTATAAAAACGGAAGCATTGAAGATCAGGTACTGCATTTGACTAAAGGAAAAGGAGTCGATAAGGCGATTGTTGCAGGAGGAGATGTGGACACATTTGCCTCTGTAGTAAAATGCTTGAAACCGGGAGGTAAAATCGGGTCAGTTAATTATCTGGGAAGCGGAGACAGCATAAAAATCCCCAGATTGGAATGGGGGGTCGGCATGGGGCATAAACAGATACACGGAGGACTGATGCCGGGAGGAAGGCTTCGCATGGAAAAGCTGGGCGCGCTTGTGGCATCAGGACGACTGGATGTAAAGCCTCTGGCAACCCATGTTCTGGAGGGCTGGGAAAATATTCCAAAAGCACTTCAGCTAATGAAGGAGAAGCCGTCAGATCTGATTAAAACAGTGGTAAAGCTTGTATGAATTAATGTAATATAAACTAAAAAACGATTTGTTGGAAGAAGGAGGCGTATGGAATGGAGCAGAAATTTTATGTATGTCATCGTTGTGGAAACTTGATTACAAAACTCAGGGAAGGAAAAAGTCCTGTAGTCTGCTGTGGGGAAATAATGGAAAAGATTATTTCAGGAACGACAGACGCAGTAATGGAAAAGCATCTCCCTGTCTGTGCTGTCGAAAACGGAAAAATCCATGTTTCCATAGGAGAGACAACACATCCGATGGAAAACGCTCATTATATAGAATGGATTGCTTTACGGACCGGTACGGGTATTTACTGTAAATATCTTTCTCCACAGAAAATTCCTCAGGCGAGCTTTTCAATTGGTGAAGGGGAACAGATAAAAGCCGTTTATGCATACTGTAATATCCATGGTCTGTGGGAGGCCTGAACAGGAAGAGGGAAGAATAAAGTAAATGCGTAAATTTGAAGTCTCAGAGAAAAAAAGGCATATAAGTATCAGGGCAATCAATCTGTCTCTGGTTGTGGTGGTAGTGTTGTTTTCCGCTATTGTTGAATGCATCAGTATCCTGGTTGAAAAACAGTATACAGCAGCGGCAGATGTCCAGAACACATATACCATATGCAGTGATGCGGCAGATGTTTTGCAGAAGGAATCGGATAATTTAAGCTTTGCAATAGAAGAATATGTTATTACACAGGATTTGGATGCCGTAGAAAGATATTTTGAAATTATAGATGGGGAACTTCGGGAACATGAGGTGGAAAGGGCAAAGGAGAGGGAGGTTGACTGCTCGGCTCTTGAGGCGGCATTATCCCTTTCCAATGAACTGGTGGAAAGAGAGCTGCATGCGTTTGCTCTGTTCTTTGCAGAAGAAAAGAATGCCGGGAATATCCCGCAGCAGGTGAGAGAGTATCCCTTGTCGGAGTTGGAAGTACAGATGCCTGGAGAAGAAAGGAAGCAGGCGGCAAGGGAATTGATCCATGGGAAGGAATATATTAAATACAAACAGAAAATATATGATAAACTGGAAACTTTTGAAAGGGATGTACTGGAGCGTACACAGATAGAAATACAGAAGGAGATGATTGGAATCTCGCGATATTTGAAATACCAGAGGGTATTTCAGGTGGTAGAAAATCTTCTTGTGATATTAATTGCCGTAGTCATTTACCGCAATGTAACGGTAGTAATGAAAAACTATTCAAGAGCAATATGCGAGGGTAAACATATAGAATTGAAAGGCCCGGACGAACTGAGATATCTGGCCAAGACAATCAACGGCTTTCTTGAAGAACAGCAACAGAAGAAGGAAGAACTGCAGTGGCAGGCGAAATATGATTCGCTGACTCAGGTGGCGAATAAAGGAGAGACAGAGAGATATATACAAAAAAAACTGGATTGCAAGGGGGCCAGGGGGGCGCTCATATTTGTGGATATTGATGATTTCAAACACATCAATGACAATTATGGACATGCAGAGGGAGACCGGGCAATTCAATGGGTGGTAGATGTCATCCGCCGGAGCTTTCGCGATAATGACTTCATCGGCAGATTCGGAGGCGATGAGTTTATTCTCTGGATAGATGGTATTTCACGGGATCGTGCGTCATATATCAGGGAGAGAATAAAGGAACTGAATGAAAAGCTGCAGGAGGATAAGGGTTTAAGCGCACCTGTTTCGATCAGTGCAGGTGTAACATTCTGCATAAGCGGAGAGCAGTATGAGGATGTCCTGAAACGCGCAGACCAGGCATTGTATATGAGAAAAAGGAGTGGAAAAAGAGGATGCCTGATCTTTGAAGAGATCATATGATATTCATGCGGAAGCTTAAGAAGAAATTTGACTGTGCGGTATCCGGAGCGTATTGTATAATTTGAAGAAAGGTCAATAAAAAGCTGCATAATATATAGAAGGACAGGAAAGGAAAAGAACAATGAAAGACAAAAAGCAGAAACAGATTACGGAAAGAAGAACGGATAACCGGGTGGTTGCACTCTCGTATGGGATGCTTTCGCTGGTACTGATCATATCCTATATTGTTGAAGTGGTTAAGGGGAGTAGGACGGTGGGCTATATTGCGCTGTTCTGTGGGTTGGTATTGCTGCCCGGAATTCTGAACTTTGTGGTGCAGAAAAGCAACCCGGAGACGAAGCTGACCGCATTCATATTACCATTAGGATATATGCTTATGTATACTTTTGCACTTTTTACGGGAAATACGCTGGTGATTTTTGTATACATAATTCCCATGATGTTTTTGTTTTTACTGTTTCACAATTGGAAATATACCTGTATATACAATGCTGTTGCGGTACTGGTAAATATTATATATGCGGCAGTGAAGCTTCTTGGTGAAAAGGCGGGAGACAAGCTGTTTCTGGTGGATGTGGAGATCCAGATCGGATCCATGACGCTGCTGGCGATATTCAGTGTGTTTGTGGCGTATGTGGATGCTATCATGGTCGGACGTAAGATGGATGCCATTAGGAAAGAGAAGGAAATATCAGAAAACATGCTTGCCGGGGTGAAGGAACTTGCAGAGGTTGCCAGACAGAAGGTGACGGAAATTAACGAGAAATCCGAGGAACTCAAGGCAGCCGCAAAATCCTCCTATGAGGCGATGGAGCAGGTCTGTACCGGTACCAATACCACAGCGGAATCTGTGCAGGAGGAATTGGAACAGATTGACAATATGAGCAGGGATATGGATGCCATTTCCGATGCGGTAAACAATTTCTATGCAAATATGGAAGAGACGCTCGCTATCATTGATAACGGCACGGAGAATATGAGACGTCTGCATGAGACGGCTGAACGTACCAGTGTAACATCCCAATCTACTACTGAAGCGATGGATGAACTCAATGAGAAGATTCAGAGCATCAACAATGTGGTAAAGATGATCGAGTCGATTTCTTCCCAGACCAACCTGCTATCCTTGAACGCTTCCATTGAGGCTGCAAGGGCAGGAGAGGCAGGAAAAGGCTTCGCGGTGGTTGCGGAGGAGATCAGAAGTCTCAGCGAACAGACAGGAGAATCCTTGAAGAAGATCAAGGAAGAGATGGCGGGCATCAATGAAAGCTCTCGCAAGGTGGCGGAAGATATGGCAGACTTAAGCGAGATTTTTGAGGATCAGAGCAGGCTTGTGGAGGATACCGGGAACATTTTCACTGAGATTTCATCCGCTGCGGGCGACATTGAAAAACAGTGCGGTGAGATCGTGGATTCTGTGGAACAGATGCAGACTTCCAAGACGGCGATTGTAAATTCCATCAGCAACGTTGGAGCGATTACCCAGGAAGTGACTGCAAACGCACAGAATACGGCGACATTAAACAAGGAAAATCTGGAAAATATCCATGAGATCAATGCTAATATTACCGGGTTGAGCGATATGATAAAGGCGCTTGGCAAAAGCGAATAGCAGGTGGGTTAAACAACCAGCATGAGGTGATTTTATCAGAGGAGAATATTAAGATGGATAAAATGGCAATGTACAGGTTAAGCTATGGGGTATTTGTTTTAACTGCCAGAGAGTCTGACAAGGATAACGGATGTATTATTAACACGGCAATCCAGGCGGCTTCTGCCCCCAATCAGCTGAGTATCTGTGTGAATAAGGGAAACTGCACTCATGATATGATTTTGAGAACGGGTAGGTTTACTGTATCCGTATTAAGCCAAAGTGCAGACTTTAACATATTCAGACATTTTGGATTTCAGTCTGGTCGGGAAGTAAACAAGTTTGAAGCCTTTGAGCAATGTGAGCGTGGGGAAAACGGCATTTATTATATTACAGGGGGAAGCAATGCCTATATTTCCGTAAAGGTGACAAAAACGGAGGATTTGGGCTCACATACTATGTTTATCGGCGAAGTTACGGATATGAAGGCGTTAAGTGAGGTTCCGTCTGCAACCTATGAGTATTACCTGAATCATATTAAACCCAGGCCACAGGCGGCTGAGAAAACAAAAGAAGAGAAGACGATCTGGCGCTGTAAGATATGCGGGTATGAATATATGGGGGAAGAACTCCCGGAGGATTTTATTTGTCCTGTATGTAAACATCCGGCATCCGATTTTGAAAAAATAGTCATGAAAAAGGAGGAAAACGCAATGACAGTAAACAAGTATGCGGGAACACAGACTGAAAAGAACCTGCAGGAAGCATTTGCAGGAGAGTCACAGGCAAGGAATAAGTATACCTATTTTGCATCGGTTGCAAAAAAGGAAGGTTACGAGCAGATAGCAGCGTTATTTTTGAAGACAGCAGACAATGAAAAAGAACATGCCAAGATATGGTTTAAGGAACTGGAAGGAATCGGGGATACCAAAGAAAATCTGGTTGTAGCCGCAGAAGGCGAGAACTATGAGTGGACCGATATGTATGAGGGTTTTGCAAAGACTGCTGAAGAAGAGGGTTTCCCGGAGCTTGCTGCAAAGTTCCGGGCAGTAGGAGAAATTGAGAAGTATCACGAAGAGAGATATCGAGCGCTTCTTAAGAACATCGAAATGTCTAGGGTTTTTGAAAAAAGTGAAGTAAGAATATGGGAGTGTCGTAACTGTGGTCACATTGTGATTGGAACAAAGGCGCCAGAAAAATGTCCGGTATGTAGTCACCCCCAAAGCTATTTTGAAATAAATATAGAAAATTATTGATATTCAAAGAGGCTGACTGAATAGTCGGTCTCTTTTTAACTGCAACAGAATAAGTAAAAACAGGGAAAGTGTTTTGTGAAAGTTTCACAAATATTCAGGGAAACAAAAGGAAACATCAAAAACAATGTAAAAATCATATAAAATCAAATATTCATATTTGTTGAAAACAAATAAAAATGAAGGAAAACGGTTACCTAAAAACAAATTGACCGTCTGAAAAGACAGCCGTTATAATAAAAATAACCAAAAGGAAAGTGCACTTCTGACCGGAATAAAAAAGAAAAGAGAGGATATTATGGATAAGTATTTGAAAAAAATAGGAATCTTTTTAACCGTGTTACTTATGCTGACAGGTTTATGCTCCATGGCAGTCATGGCAGCGCCGGATACAGACAGAAATGCGTTTTATGTACAGATACCATCTGACTGGAAAAATCCATGCGTATGGGCATGGGACAGTGACGGAAATAATGCATTTGAGGCTTGGCCGGGAGAAGAAATGGAAGCGGATCCGGAAAATGAAGGCTGGTATTATATCTGGCTTCCCTCTTTTGCAAATCATGTGATTGTAAGTGCAAATGACGGTAATGTCCAGACAGAGGAACAGATTCTTGATACCAACGCTGCCTGGATGACGATTAAAGCGGCAGATGAAGTGGAAGTAACCTATGAAAAGCAGACAACAGGAGAAGCGCCTGCCTATACCGAGAAGTTTACCATACATGCAAAGGTGGATGACGGCTGGAAGGCCCCCTGTCTCTGGGCATGGTCAGCGCCGGACGGAACGAATGCCTTTGAAGCATGGCCCGGAAAAGCCATGAAGAAAGGTGAGGATGGATGGTATACAGCCAAGGCTCCTGTTTTTGTGAATTCTGTGATTATTAACGGCAATGAGGGCAGTGTCCAGACAGAAGATATTTCAATTGATCCGGCAGAAATCTGGATTACTGTAGAAGCAGACGGTGCATATGATTTCAGCTATGCAGATCCGGATAAAGCAGCAATACCGGACATTACTGTTCATGTAGCAACTCCGTCTGACTGGGAAAGTCCCTGTCTCTGGGCATGGTCGGCGCCGGATGGAACCAATGTCTTTGCGTCCTGGCCGGGTGAGGCTCTGGAAGAGGGCGAGAACGGATGGCTTCAGAAGACAGTGCCGGGCTGGATCAATTCGGTGATTGTCAATGGAAATGAGGGAAGTGTCCAGACAACAGACATTTCCGTAGAGAGCGGTAAGGATATCTGGCTTGTAGTAAATGGGGCAGAGGATTACAGCTTATCTTATGAAGAACCGGAGCTGACAGCAGAAACAGAAACTCCGGAAGCTGATACGGACGAAGGGAAAGCAACAGAAGCGGTAAAGACTGATACAACAGAAAATACAGAACAGACTGAGAGAAAGAGCAGTCCTGCAGGTCCCATTGCAGCAGCAGTCATAGTGGTTGCAGCAGGAGCCGGAATCGGGATTGCGGCAAAGAAGAAAAAAGCAGGTAATTAGGATGAAGGGAAAAGGAAAGATCAAAACAGGAGCAATGGGAATGATTGCCTGCCT